>NZ_MUNX01000090.1 GCF_002001005.1 Flavobacterium sp. A45 | reverse complement strand
TATAATAGGTTTTTGAGTATCGATATTTCAAATAATACAGCATTAAAATCTTTAGATTGTAATTACAATCTTTTGACAAATTTTGATGTTACAAAAAACAGCAATCTGTCTTCAATAAAGTGTAGTAACAACAATTTGACCAATATTGACATATCAAATAACACAAAATTATATAAACTAGAATGTGAGAATAACCAACTAACAACATTAGATTTATCTACAAATACAAGCTTACAATATTTACGATGTTATAATAATAAATTAAATAGTTTAGATATTACTAAAAACAAATTTTTAATTGACTTGTATTGTGGTAATAATCCAATTTCTACTCTTGATTTCACAAACAACTTATCACTAGCAAGATTAAGTTGCAATTCAAATAATTTAACAACACTTGATGTCTCCAAACATTTAAATCTCCAAACACTTGAATGCCAATCAAATTCTTTAAAAAAAATAGATGTAACCTCAAACACTAAGCTAGAATATTTACGTTGCTCTAATAATCAATTAACAACTCTGGATGTAACTAAAAATGTTCTTTTATATACTTTACAAATTAATGACAACCAAATAACAACCATTGATATTAGTAATAATAAAAAATTAGGGGACATAGTTTGCTTTAATAATTTCTTAACAAGTCTAGATATTTCTAATAATAAAACTGTATTTTATGTAAATTGTAACAATAATAAGCTTACATATCTTAACTTAAAAAACGGAAATAGTAATCCATTATATATAAGTTATGATCTCGCAAATTACAAGAATAATCCAAATCTTAGATGTATCCAAGTAAATGATGCGGTATATGCAAAAGAAAGATGGTCTAATTTAAAAGATGCTACAGCTCGATTCTCTGAAGACTGTGGAGCTCCATTAGTATTTCTTTCAAACAATTTCAATGTTGAATCAAAAGGAGAAACTTGCAGTAATTCAAATAATGGAGAAATAAATATAACTGCTCAAGAAACATTTTCATATGTAGCCTCTATAAATGGTAAATCATACCTTTTTACCAATAACAGTCTAAAAGTCGTTAATTTGGCTCCAGGAACTTATACGGTAAGCATTACAATCCCTGGTGAAAATTTTGAGCAAAGCTATACTATAGTGATTCCTAAAGGAGCCACCATTACTGGAAAATCGAGTGTTACAGCTAATAAAGTTTCTGTAGAAATTACAGAAGGAACAGCTCCATATACTGTTTTTGTAGATGGAATCGAGCAATTTGAAACAACTGATTCTAACTTTACTGTAGATGCCAAAAAAGGAGGTTTATTACAAGTGAAAACGGCCAAAGCCTGTGAAGGAATTTATGCTAAAGATATTGCCCGTTTAGATGGAGTGATTTCTGCCTATCCAAATCCAACTTCAGGAAGTTTTGAAATTGAATTGCCAAGTACAAAGAAAGAAGTGATTATAGCCTTATACACTTTAGATGGTCAAATGATTTCAGTAAAAACCTATATTGTAGAAAATGGCAAAGCACAACTTTCTCTAGAAAATCAACCTACAGGCGTTTATGTTGTCAAAATTGAGTTAGACATCCCAGACTATCTAAAAATATTAAAAAACTAAAAAAATGAAGAATCTTATATACCTATCAATCGTTGGATTACTATTTATTTCTTGTGGCGGAGGTGGAGACGATCCGGCACCTACTCCCACTCCAGAAGTTAAAAATGTTGCTCCAACAATACCTACATTGGTTACTCCAACGGACAACAAATTATGTGTAGATAATACGGTTGCTTTTCAATGGAATCCAGCAACCGATGCAAACAAAGACGCTATTGTCTATCAAATTCAAGTTGCAAAAGACAATGCATTTGCGCAAATCGTAAAAACGACTGAGGCGTCTACAGCTGGCCAAACCATTGCTCTAGATAAAAATACAGCCTACTATTGGAGAATTAAAGCAACCGACAGCAAAGGATTATCGAGCGATTATTCTCCTACATACAAATTTTACACTGCTGGTGATGCGGTAGTGAACCACTTACCGTTTTCTCCAGAATTAGTAGAACCAGCTTTAAACACTGTTTTGAGTACAACTACTGCTACTTTAAAATGGAATGCTGCCGATGTTGATGCTACTGATGTTTTAACTTATGATGTGTATTTTGGAACGACCAACCCGCCTACTGTAAAAATAGTAGATAATGCATCTGCAAAAACGAAAGAGGTAACATTAGAAGCTGCCAAAGAATATTTTTGGAAAGTGGTTGTCAAAGACAATAAAGGCGGAGAAACAGTTGGACAAATTTGGAAATTTAAAACGAATTAAATTCTATAACATAATCTATTATAACCCTCATTTTCATTCATTTGAAAATGAGGGTTTTATTTTTTATCGTAAATTTGAGTTCCTCAGAAAAACCAATACACTGGTTCAATGCTAATAAATCAAAAACCAAATGAATAAAATACAGGACTATTTCAAAATAAAGGAGCGTGAAACTTCAATAAAACAGGAATTATCAGGTGGTTTGGTTACTTTCTTGTCTATGGCTTACATCATTTTTGTCAATCCAAACATCCTCTCAATGACGGGTATGCCAAAAGAAGCACTTATTTCTGTTACTTGCATTGCTGCTATTTTTGGAACTTTATTAGTCGGGATCTGGGCCAAAGTTCCTTTTGCAATGGCTCCTGGAATGGGACTAAACGCCATGTTTGCCTTTACCTTAGTTTTAGGGCAAGGTGTTTCTTGGCAAGATGCTTTGGGTGTTGTTTTTCTTTCGGGAGTATTTTTTACAATAATATCTTTTTTTGGTGTTCGGCATAAAATCGTCGAAGCCATTCCTTCTTCTTTACAGGTTGCCATGGGCTGTGGTGTCGGTTTTTTTATTGCATTTATTGGATTCAAACAATTAGGCCTTATTGTTGCCCATCCAGAAACTTTAGTCACATTGGGTAAATTTACTCCTGCCGTGATTATAGGTTTAATAACTTTATTTATAACAGTAGTTTTGGAAATTTACAAAGTAAAAGGAGCTATCTTGATTGGAATCATCGTTGGAACTTGTCTGGGAATTGGATTTGATCCCAATGTAAATTTGCCTACTCACATTTTTTCGTTACCGCCTTCCATTGCTCCTATCTTTGGGCAATTAAATATTTTGGGAGTCTTAAAACTAAGTTTTGCTTCAGCTATTTTCTCCTTTCTGTTTGTGAGTTTATTTGATTCCATCGGGACTGCAATTGCCTGTTCGTATGAAGCCAATTTGGTTGGAAAAAACGGTAAAATGCCACATCTCAAAAAAGTATTAGAAGCCGATGGTATTGCAACTATGTGCAGCGGTATTTTGGGCACAAGCAATACTGTTGTGTTTATAGAATCGGCAACAGGAATTGCCAATGGAGCAAAGACGGGTTTAAGTTCCGTGTTTGTGGCACTGTTTTTCTTTTTGGCTTTATTTATTTCTCCTATTATAGGAATCGTTCCTGCTTATGCAACCGCTCCGGCTTTGGTTCTTGTTGGTATTTATATGTCCAAGCATTTATCAAGAATCAATTTTGATGATTTACATATTGGTGTTCCAGCATTTTTGACAATGATTATGATGCCCTTAACTTATAGTATCAGTAATGGAATAGCTTATGGTTTTGCCTGTTATATTATTCTTGCTTTTTTTACCAAAAAAAGCAAAGAAGTAACCCCAATGATGTGGGGTGTTGGTGTCTTTTCAATCCTTAGTATTTTAATTACCCAAATGAACTAAAAACAGAAACCCCAATTTTCAAAATGGAGGAAAATGGGGGTTTTTGATTGGCAAAATTTTATTTTAAATTTCAAAAGATGTCTTTACAACTAAAACATTCTTTCAGCCTCACACCTTTCTCGGTATGCTCAACCGTTATGATTTCATTATGTGCATCATGTTCCAAAAACAAATAATAGTTATTATCAGCAGCAGCGTTCAAAAATTTAGATTTCTCAGGCATGGTCAATAAAGGTCTTGTATCATATCCCATTACATATGGCAAAGGTAGATGCCCAGCTGTTGGCAATAAATCCGCCATAAAAACAATTGTTTTATCTTGATATTGAATATGTGGGATCATCATTTTTTCGGTATGTCCATCAACAAAAAAAATTCCAAATCCTAATTCATTTGAAACTGCAAAATCGCCATCGGGTTTTGATATAAAATGTAACTGCCCGCTTTCCTGCATCGGCAAAATATTCTCTGACAAAAAAGAAGCTTTTTCCCTGGCATTCGGTTTTGTGGCCCATTCCCAATGATTTTCGTTTGTCCAGAATTTAGCATTTTTAAAAGCGGGTTCATAACCTGTTTTATCAGCGTTCCATTGCACACTTCCACCACAGTGGTCAAAATGCAAATGCGTCATAAAAACATCGGTAATATCATCGCGATGAAAACCATGTTGCGCCAATGATTTATCCATCGAATGCGTGCCCCAAAGCGAGTAATAGCCAAAAAACTTGTCAGATTGTTTGTTTCCCATTCCAGTATCAATCAAAATCAATCGGTTTCCGTCTTCAATCAACAAACAACGAGCAGCAATGTCGATAAGATTATTTTCGTCGGCTGGGTTTGTTTTGTTCCAAATGGTTTTAGGTACTACACCAAACATTGCGCCACCGTCGAGTTTAAAATTGCCAGTTTCTATAGGATAAAGTTTCATTAGTATGTTTTAAGATTAATAAAAACACTGCAATTTAGTAAAATCAAACCGCACGACTCTAACCATATATAACAAATTTCTATTTTGACATTAGTTATATAAATGTTATCAGTTATGGGAAAAAGCATTTTATATAGTATCTTTGCAGTTAATTTAGACGAAATAAAGATAGGATATAAAAGAGCTTTACAGAATTATGTTCTCTTTTTAGAGATTCATTTTAAGTGATTTATGTCCAAAACACAAAACTAATAGTAATTAAACATGATACAAGTTTCTGATACTGCCAAAAAGAAAATCATCGATCTGATGAAAGACGATGGTTTTGATGCCGCCGTTGACTACGTGAGAGTCGGCGTGAAAAGCGGTGGATGCTCTGGTTTGTCTTATGATTTGAAATTTGACAAAACAAAAGGCGAAGACGATAAAATATTCGTTGACAACGATATCACTATTGCTGTCGAAAAAAAATCATTCCTTTATTTAGCAGGAACAATATTGGAATTTTCTGGAGGGTTAAACGGAAAAGGATTCGTTTTTAACAATCCAAATGCAAATAGAACTTGCGGTTGTGGGGAATCTTTCTCACTATAGAAATTAACCTTATCAAAGGTTAAATAACATTATACTTATTATGTCAAAATACACCGAAGACGATTTAAAAATCGAATTAGAGACCAAAGAATATGAGTACGGATTCTACACTGAATTAGAATCTGAAACTTTTCCTATTGGTTTAAATGAAGATATTGTTCGCGCTATTTCCAAAAAGAAAGACGAACCGCAATGGATGACCGACTGGCGCATTGAGGCTTTTCGTGCTTGGCAGGAAATGGTCGAGCCAGACTGGGCAAATGTTCATTACATAAAACCAGATTTTCAAGCCATTTCATATTATTCAGCTCCGAAATCTGTAGATCCTAATAAAACATTGGATGATGTAGATCCTGAACTTTTAGAAATGTATAAAAAGTTAGGCATCTCTGTTGATGAACAAAAAATGATGAACAATGTCGCTATGGATATTGTAGTTGACTCGGTTTCGGTAGCTACTACATTCAAAAAAACATTAGGCGAAAAAGGAATAATCTTCATGAGTATTTCTGAAGCTATTAAAGAACATCCAGAATTAGTTCGTAAACATTTAGGCACTGTCGTTCCTCAAAAAGACAACTTTTATGCGGCTTTAAATTCGGCTGTATTCTCAGACGGATCTTTCTGTTATATTCCAAAAGGCGTTCGCTGCCCAATGGAACTATCGACTTACTTTAGAATCAATCAGGCTGGAACAGGACAATTCGAAAGAACTCTATTAGTTGCTGACGAAGGCAGTTATGTTTCATACTTGGAAGGATGTACAGCTCCAACTCGTGACGAAAACCAATTGCATGCTGCAGTAGTAGAATTAATTGCTTTGGAAGGTGCCGAAATAAAATATTCTACCGTTCAAAACTGGTATCCAGGAAATAAAGAAGGTAAAGGCGGTGTTTTCAATTTTGTAACCAAAAGAGGATTGTGTGAGAACAATGCTAAAATCTCTTGGACACAAGTAGAAACAGGATCTGCGATAACTTGGAAATATCCATCTGTTATTTTAAAAGGAGACAACTCAATCGGAGAATTTTATTCGATTGCTGTTACCAATAATTACCAGCAGGCCGATACTGGAACCAAAATGATTCATTTAGGTAAAAACAGTAAATCGACTATTATTTCTAAAGGAATTTCTGCAGGAAAATCACAAAACAGCTATAGAGGTTTGGTACAAATTGGCGCAAGAGCCGAAAACGCCAGAAACTTTTCGCAATGTGACTCTTTATTAATGGGTAACAATTGTGGAGCGCATACATTCCCATACATTGAAAGCAAAAATCCTACGGCCAAAATAGAACACGAAGCAACAACAAGCAAAATTGGTGAAGACCAGGTATTCTATTGTAACCAACGCGGAATCCCTACCGAAAAAGCAATTGCTCTTATCGTAAACGGATTCAGCAAAGATGTATTGAATAAATTACCAATGGAATTTGCCGTAGAAGCTCAAAAATTATTGGAGATTTCACTGGAAGGTTCAGTAGGATAAAAATAAACAAAGTATAAAACACATTCGAAAAATGTTATCAATAAAAAATTTACACGCCTCTATTGGAGACAAAGAAATATTAAAAGGAATTAACCTTGAAATAAAAGCAGGAGAAGTACACGCAATAATGGGGCCTAATGGTGCTGGAAAAAGTACTTTATCAGCTGTAATTGCTGGAAATGAAAACTACGAAGTAACTGATGGAGAAGTAATTTTGGACGGAGAAGATCTTGCCGAATTAGCTCCAGAAGAAAGAGCACACAAAGGAGTTTTTCTTTCTTTCCAATATCCAGTGGAAATTCCTGGTGTTTCGGTAACGAATTTTATGAGATCGGCAATTAACGAAACTCGTAAAGCTAAAGGTCAGGAAGAAATGCCAGCAAATGAAATGCTGAAATTAATTCGTGAAAAATCGGAATTATTAGAAATCGACAGAAAATTTTTATCTCGTTCCCTAAATGAAGGATTTTCAGGAGGAGAGAAAAAACGTAATGAGATTTTTCAAATGGCAATGTTAGAGCCAAAATTGGCTATTCTTGACGAAACAGATTCTGGATTAGATATTGATGCGCTTCGTATCGTTGCCAATGGTGTAAACAAATTAAAAAGCGATAAAAACGCAGTATTAGTAATTACGCACTACCAAAGATTGCTAGATTATATCGTTCCTGATTTTGTTCACGTTCTTTACAACGGAAAAATTGTAAAATCAGGCGGGGCAGAATTAGCACACGAGTTGGAAGAAAAAGGATACGATTGGATTAAAGCAGAAAACTAAGATGGAGCTAAAAGAAAAATTACTATCGTCTTTTATGGCTTTTGAAGAACGTGTTGATGTTCATTCCGAACTTCATGACGTGCGAACTTTAGCTATAAAAAACTTTGAAAATAAAGGTTTCCCAACCAAAAAAGAAGAAAGTTGGAAATACACTTCGCTAAGCGCCATTTTAAAAAATGACTTTAGCGTTTTTCCAAAAACAGATAATGCTATTCAATATAGCGACGTAAAAAAATACTTTTTACACGAAATAGATACCTACAAAGTAGTTTTTGTAGACGGTGTTTTTAGTTCTCATTTGTCTTCAACCACACACGATGGTATTGACGTTTGCTTAATGTCATCGGCATTGAACAAGCCAAAATACAAAATGATTATTGATACTTACTTCAATAAGATTGCCAGCAAGGACGAAAGTTTGACTTCCTTGAATACAGCTTTCGCCAGTGAAGGAGCCTATATCAACATCCCAAAAAGCAAAGTTGCTGACAAGCCTATCGAAATCATGTATTTCTCTACTGGAAACGAAACTGCTCTTTTGGTACAGCCGAGAAACTTAGTTATTGTTGGCGAAAACTCACATGTGCAAATCATAGAACGTCATCAAAGCTTGAATAATAATCCAGTTTTAACCAATTCGGTTACCGAGATTTTTGCTCAAAAAAGAGCGATTGTAGATTATTACAAAATTCAAAATGACAATCTGGAAGCCAATTTAATTGACAATACGTATGTTTCCCAAAAACAGGAAAGTCATGTTTCGGTTCATACTTTCTCTTTTGGAGGAAACTTAACCAGAAACAATTTGAATTTCTATCACTTTGGAGAACGTTTGACTAGTACCTTAAACGGAATTACAATTATTGGCGATAAGCAACACGTTGATCACTATACATTAGTAAACCATGCGACTCCAAACTGTGAAAGTTTCCAAGATTATAAAGGAATTTTCACTGATCGTTCTACTGGAGTTTTCAACGGAAAAGTATATGTGGAAAGAGAAGCCCAAAAAACAAACGCTTTTCAAAAAAGCAATAATATACTGTTAAGCGACAAAGCAACCATTAACGCCAAACCGCAATTGGAAATTTTTGCAGATGATGTAAAATGTTCTCACGGATGTACTATTGGACAACTGGACGAAACTGCTATGTTTTATATGCAACAACGCGGAATTCCAAAAAAGGAAGCGAAAGCATTATTGATGTATGCTTTCTCAAATGCCGTTATCGAAAACATAAAAATACCGGAATTAAAACAACGAATCACCACAATTATCGCTAATAAATTGGGCGTTAAAATTGGATTTGATTTGTAGTTTTAACCACTAGGTTCACTAAGTTTTACACAAGGGGCACAAAGTTTATTATAGAACTTTGTGCCCCTTGTGTCCTTCGTGTTTAAACTTATTTTTTCACGCTCCCCACAATCCCCTTTAGCAACCCATTAAAATCAAAATCTTCACTCAATCCCATTCGGACAATTACTAAATCCTGTGACGGAATGATAAATACTTTTTGTCCCTGAAAACCATTGGCAGAATACAAATCTCGAGGTGCATCTGGATAATACCCTCCAGCATTTAACCAAAAATGAGCACCATAATCTCCACCTGAACCGTTGGTAGGCGTAGAAACATACTTTGCCCAACTGGCATAAAATAGTTGTTCGCCATTCCAATTGCCTTTATGCAAATACAATAATCCCAATTTGGACCAATCCCTTGTCGTCGCCCAAGCATAGGACGAACCAACATAATTCCCGGCCATATCAGTTTCGACAATCATCGAATGCATTCCTATTTTATCAATCAAAGCCGAATACCAAAAATCCAAATATTCCTGATGCGTTTTGAACTGCTTCCGCAAAATTCCCGACAGTAAATTAGTCGTGCCAGAAGAGTAATTCCAATGCGTGTTGGGTTTGAAAATGGCTGGTTTTAATAATTGTGATCGTGACATATCTTCAGTCTGAAAAAGCATTTGGGTAGCATCACAGATCTTGTCGTATTTCTCTTCCCACTCCAAACCTGAATTCATATGAAGCAGATCATTCGTCGTAATGTATTTTCGATTGTCATTTTGCCATTCGGCAATGGGAGCAGGTTTGTAGATGTCAAATTTTCTTTGTTTTTCAAGTATTCCAAAAAGTGTACCCGTAATACTCTTTGTCATGGACCAACCGAGAATGACACTGTTTTTTGTAAAACCGTCAGCATATTTCTCCGCAATAATTCTGTTTTTATAAATAACTAAAACCGATCGGGTTCTTTTGTCATTATGCTCTTTAGAATCAAATGCTTTGGCAACAGCCTGATTCAATTTAGCATAATTTACATTGGCAAAAACCGTGTCTTTGGGTTCGATATCACCATAAGGGAACAGTAATTTATTTTTTGATTTTGATCTTTTGGGAACTTCGTAAGACTTAGATATGTCAAAATCATCACTGATTAATGTAGCTCCCAAACCTTCCCTATAAATTGCTTTCCGCCTTTTTAAACCATAAACAGTTGCAGTTGCAAATTTCTCCGATTCATTTATTTCATTGGTAGCCCAACGAATAACACCAAAATTATTATTATTGTTTTCTATATTTTCCTGCGAACGATTGGCCAGAAAATGACCCGAAGCAATACTTTTGGCCGAAAATCCTGAAATCAATTCTAGCTTAGAATATGTGATAAAGCCAAAATAAACAGAATACAAAATAAACAGAAAAATTCCTATTTTAAAATACTTTTTCATAATGAAAGATAATTCCACCAATTTAGTGAAAAAAGTAATACTAACTTCAAACAACTAAATTCCATATCGTTTTAATAACCATGTTCTTCTCTTTCGTACTATTTTTATAATTATTAACTATTGTTGCTTAGAAAACTAAATCAATTGTATTACTTTTGTATTTAGAAAAATTCTAAATAAAGAAATGTTAGATATTCAAAAAATAAGAGCCGACTTTCCTATTCTTTCACAAAAAGTAAACGGAAAGCCTTTAGTATATTTCGATAACGGAGCCACTTCACAAAAACCGCAAGTGGTTATTGATGCAATTTCAACCTATTATCAAGAAATAAATGCCAATATCCATAGAGGAGTTCATACATTGAGCCAGTTGGCGACAGATGCCTATGAAGTTTCCCGTGCAAAAATCCAAAATCATATCAATGCTAAATTCCTTCACGAAGTACTTTTTACTTCGGGGACTACTTTTGGCATCAACTTAGTGGCCAATGGATTTGCTTCCATTCTAAAACCAGGTGATGAAGTATTGGTTTCAGCATTGGAACACCACAGCAATATTGTCCCTTGGCAAATGTTGTGTGAAAAAACAGGAGCCACACTCAAAGTCATTCCGATGAATGAAAATGGCGAATTGATAATGAGTGAATACGATAAATTACTTTCGTCAAAAACCAAAATCGTAACTGTTAACCATATTTCTAATGCGTTGGGAACTATCAATCCTATCAAATATATGATTGATAAAGCGCATGAAGTCGGAGCAGCAATTTTAATTGATGGTGCACAGGCGGTACCACATTTAAAACCTGATGTTCAAGCTTTGGATTGTGATTTCTATGTTTTTTCGGGACATAAAATGTGTGGTCCAACAGGAACAGGAGTTTTATACGGAAAAGAAGCTTGGTTGAATAAATTGCCTCCGTATCAAGGTGGTGGTGAAATGATTAAAGAGGTAACTTTTGAAAAAACAACTTATGCCGATTTACCACATAAATTTGAAGCGGGAACACCTAATATTGCTGGCGGAATTGTTCTAGGAACTGCCATCGATTATATGAATGAAATTGGTTTTGAAAATATTCAGAAGCAAGAATTGGAATTATTAGAATACGCCACAAAGAGATTGTTAGAAATTGACGGTTTGAGAATTTTTGGTACTTCTGAAACGAAAACTTCGGTGGTCTCATTTAACATTGATGGTATTCATCCGTATGACATTGGAACCATTATTGACAAATTGGGAATCGCTGTAAGAACGGGTCACCATTGTGCTCAACCAATTATGAATTTCTTTGGTATTCCAGGAACAATTAGAGCTTCATTTTCTTTTTACAATACCAAAGAAGAAATTGACTCATTGGTCGAAGCAGTAAAAAAAGCACAAATGATGTTATCTTAAAATAAAAAAATATGAAAATTATATCACTCTTGTTCTTGACTTTAATACTTGGTAAAAACTGCCAAAGCCAAAATAATATGGATTTGAGTACAGCAAAAATTGAGTACACCGCCAATTCAAGAGGATTATATAATAACACCGTTATAGAAAACAAAACAATTTCCGTTACCAAAACAAGAGATGGGAAACCTGTTTCAAACTCTCTCACTGATGCCGAATTGAATACTTTAATAAATGAATTTCAAAAAGTGGATTTGGAGGAAATTCCAAGTTTGAAAGCACCTACCGAAAAACGTTTTCACGATGGTGCAGCTATGGCTAATTTGGTAATAACATATAAAGGAAAAACCTATGAAAGCCAGACTTTCGATAATGGATATCCTCCTGAAAAAATAAAGAACTTAGTAAACACAATACTATCCTTTTCAAAAAAAGTAGAATGACAATAAAAGAAATACAAAACGAAATTATAGATGAATTCTCCATGTTTGACGACTGGATGCAACGTTATGAATACATTATTGATTTAGGCAAAAATCTTCCTTTAATTAAGGAGGAATTCAAAACTGACAATAACTTAATCAAGGGATGTCAATCCAAAGTATGGTTGCAAGGGGAACAAAACGATGATAAAATTATCTTTACAGCAGATAGTGATGCGATTTTAACCAAAGGAATTATCGCTATTTTAATCCGTGCTTTTTCGAACCAAAAGGCAATTGACATATTAAATGCAGATACGGATTTTATTGATGAAATCGGTTTGAAAGAACATCTTTCGCCAACAAGAGCCAATGGTTTGGTTTCGATGATAAAAAATATTAAAATGTATGCTTTGGCCTTTGATGCTCAGAAAAAAAATTAACCATATAAGGCATTTAAGTTGATTCAATAAAGCCATCGTTAATGAATATTATCGAATGCCCGAAGATTAACTTTTTTGAACTTATATCTAGCTAAAACATTAACAAAAAATAACCTTATATGACTTATATGGTTTAAAAATAAAAAATTATGACAGAAGAAATAAACACCGCAGAATTAGGAGAATCAATCGTAAAAAAATTGAAAACCATTTACGACCCGGAGATTCCAGTCGATATTTACGAATTGGGATTGATTTATGATGTAATGGTTAATACCGATTATGAAGTAAAAATATTAATGACCCTTACTTCTCCAAACTGCCCAGTGGCAGAAAGTTTACCAAGAGAAGTAGAGGAAAAAGTAAAATCAATAGAACACATAAAAGATGCTGAAGTAGAAATCACTTTTGATCCACCATGGAGCAAAGATTTGATGAGCGAAGAAGCAAAATTAGAATTAGGAATGCTTTAATAAAAAGTAGGCAGTGTTCAATCTTTTAGTATTCAGTTAGTAGCTGACCACTAAAATACTGAGCACTGACCACTAACTATTTAAAAATGGAAGAAATAATCAATAAAGTAACGAATAGTGTTCTGGAAGTTTTCGATCTTGAAGACTATTATCCGGCAGGAACTCGTGTGCAAATCGATATTTCACAATGGCTTCTTGAGGGTTTTTTGTTAAAAGAAAAAGACTTTAGGGAACAGCTCAACAATCAAGATTGGTCACAGTATCAGGATCAATATGTGGCTGTTTCGTGTGGTACCGATGCCATTATCCCAAAGTGGGCCATTATTTTAGTTACTATGCATCTTGCTCCTTATGCCAAGAAAATTGTAAATGGCTATATGGAAGATTTAGACTCCGCTTTGTATGACGAGTTGCTTCCAAAAATCGATTATAGTACTTATCAGAACAAACCCGTTATTATAAAAGGTTGTTCCAGAAAACCCGTTCCTATGCGAGCTTATGTTTTGGCGGCACAATACCTGCAGCCTTACGCCAGAAGCATAATGTACGGAGAAGCTTGTTCTGCTGTTCCATTATACAAAACGGCTAAAAAATAACACGCTTTTTTAACTAATTGAATTCTAGCTGTTTATTCTTTTTATTATATTTGTATTAGAACTAATACTCTTACAATGAAAAAAATCATACTGTTAGTCTGTCTCCTCCCCCTTTCAACACTACTTCGTGCTCAATCTTCTGAAAAAGATTTAATAAAAAAAACAGAAGATGCTGCCAAAACCATTGATGACACTATCCCAAATGGTTGGAAGTCAATTGGTAAAGTTACATTTCTTTTTAATCAAGCCAACTTTAACAACTGGATTGCTGGAGGCGAAAACAGCTTTTCTGGAAATCTAGGATTGGATTATAAAATCGATTATAAAAAAGACGATTATACCTGGGAAAATAGAATCCTGGCTTCTTATGGTTTGTTACAAACACAAAATTCCAATTTTGAAAAGAAAACCGACGACCAACTTGAAATAAATTCCATTGTAGCCAAAAAAACAAAAAGCTATTGGTATTATTCATTTTTGGCAAACTTTAGAACACAATTCAGTCAAGGTTATGTTTACACAAAAGATGTCAATGGTGCTGAAATAAGAGAAGAAAACACCAACTTTATGTCTCCCGGATATTTACTTTTTGGTCCTGGAATGTATTGGAAAAAGACTGATAATTTTAAAATAAATCTGGCGCCATTAACCTCAAAAATTACTTTTGTGGACAACAGTTATACTTCCGTTCCTGGATATGTAGATGGCAGTTATTTTGGAGTGGATGCCAATAAAAGTATGTTGTATCAATTGGGTTTTAATGCTACTGCCTATTATAAATTCAATATAATGGAAAATGTAAGTGCCGAAAATCTTTTAAATTTATATTCTAATTATTTGAAAGATCCGCAAAATATCGACATCAATTATACCTTAAATATTATAATGAAAATCAACAAAATATTATCAGCGAATCTAAATTTTCAAGCGATTTATGATGATGATGCTTTTGCTGGTTTTCAAACCAAAGAAGTATTTGGTGTCGGGCTGAATTATAGTTTTTAGAACAAATAAAAAGACCTTTTAACAATTGCTTGCTAAAAGGTCTTTTTGCTTATTCATTATCTTCATCTTCTTTTTCCTCTTTCTCCACGGCATCTTTATAATCTGGATATAAAAATTTATTGTATGGAAAACGGGTAATGTGAATTTGTCGAACGGCTTCATAAACACGTTCCCTAAAATCTTCAAAATTTTCTTTTTGGGTTGCCGAAATGAATAAAGCATTCTGCTCTCCTAATCGGTGCATCCATGTCTGTTTCCACTCCTCAAGCGTAAAATGTCTTGGAGTTTTTTCAGTCATTAGATCATCTTCATCAATCGTTAAATGTTTGTAGGCATCAATTTTGTTGAAAACCATAATAACTGGTTTGTCATGGGCTTTAATATCCAACAACGTTTGATTTACCGATTCGATATGATCTTCAAATTCAGGATGTGAAATATCGACAACATGCAATAATAAATCAGCTTCACGAACTTCATCCAATGTACTCTTGAACGAATCTACCAATTGAGTTGGTAATTTTCGAATAAATCCTACCGTATCCGATAACAAAAAAGGCAAGTTCTTAATAACCACTTTTCGAACGGTAGTATCTAATGTTGCAAAAAGCTTGTTTTCTACAAATACGTCGCTTTTCCCTACCGCATTCATCAAAGTCGATTTACCAACATTCGTATAACCCACCAAAGCAACACGAACCATGGCGCCGCGATTACTGCGCTGCACACCCATTTGCTTATCGATAGTTTTTATCTTCTCTTTCAATAAAGCTATACGATCACGTACGATACGTCTGTCTGTTTCAATCTCAGTTTCTCCAGGTCCACGCATTCCGATACCTCCTTTTTGGCGTTCCAAGTGAGTCCACATTCCGGAAAGTCTAGGCAATAAATATTGACATTGTGCCAGTTCCACTTGAGTTCTAGCATAAGAGGTTTCGGCTCTTTGAGCAAAAATATCAAGGATAAGGTGAGTTCGATCTAATATTTTGCAATCTATTATTTTGGAAATATTCTTTTGTTGAGAAGGCGATAATTCATCATCAAATACCAAAGTCGAGATATCATTTTCTTTCACAAAAAGACAAATCTCTTCTAGTTTTCCTGTTCCAACAAAAGTTTTAGGATTAGGGCGCTCCATTTTTTGCGAAAAACGTTTCACCACTTCACCTCCAGCGGTAAACGTCAAAAACTCCAATTCATCAAGATACTCGTTGAGTTTCTCTTCACTTTGGTTTTGGGTAACAATACCAACAATAGCTGTTTTTTCGAAATTTATTGTTTCTTTTTCTAACATGTCTTTAAATAAGAATGCAAATTTAATGATTTGATGGCTACAATCCCTTTTATACCATTATAAATCCATAAAAAACTGAATTTGATTATTTCTATTTTCCTTTTTTGAATGATGACAAAAAAACAGAATAACTCCCTTTAGCCCCGATAGAAGCGAAAATCCTTGTGGCCCGGGGTTCGGGCTACAAGATTGAAGTGGATAGTGGGACCAATGCCAGCTAAAAATGCCAAATCTTTCTGCTCCTAAAATTAATAACCGAAATCTGTGCAAAAAAAATACCCTTCATCTCTGAAGGGTATTTTTATAAATATTATTGGAATATTATTTTTTAGACAGTTTGGATAGTAATCGCAAAAATTCAATATACAACCACACTAGAGTTATCATTAAACCCATTGCTCCATACCATTCCATGAATTTTGGCATTTTTTGCTCTACTCCTTTTTCAATTCTGTCAAAATCCAAGAACAAGTTTAATGCTGCAATTACGATCACAAATACGCTAATACCAATACTCATCATAGAGTTTCCATAATGTACAGGCGTAAAACTAGTAAACATTGAGAACAACCAAGAAATTAAATAATAAGTTGCAATGGCACAGGTCGCTGCAACAACAACTGATTTGAATTGCTCGGTTACTTTTACAATTTTATATTTATACAAACCTAGACAAACAGCAAAAGTGACAAAAGTTGCACCAACAGCCTGTGTTACAATTCCAGGATACTGAACTTCAAAAATAGCTGAAACTCCTCCGATGAACAATCCTTCAAAAAGCGCATAACCTGGTGCCAAATAAGGAGAATATTGAGGTTTGAATGCTGAGATTACAACCAAAATCAATCCAATTATAGCTCCACCAAATGCCGGAACTATTGGATTCATCCCATTAAAAGTAGCCCACCAAATTACCGTAGCCGAAGCAACAAGCAATAAAAAAAGAATTAATGTTCTGTTGATGGTTCCCGCCAAAGTCATGTCTTGATTTCCATCAATAACATTGAATTGCTGTGCATCGTCTTTTCTTGAAACAGCAGTTGAAAATGTTTTGTTGTTTAAAAAAGGGTTATTCGAATTCATAGTTTTCAAATTTAAATTTTATCAAATATAAATTATATTCTTTAGAAGAATGTTTAAAATTTATTAATTTATTCGCGCTATTTACCCGCTAGCCAAGACCTCGGGTTGGTGTAAGTCGTGTTTTGGGTGATAGCAAATTTTAATATTGTTCTCCCATCGCCATTGGTTTTAATTTTCCCTAAACTTTGTCTTATGCTCACATTATCTCCTTTAGATACATTCACTGAACTCAAGTTTTGATATATGGTAAAAAAATCACCATGCTGCAGCATCACCAATTTATTCACCGGCGAAATAATAATAACGCTCGTCACAACCCCTGCAAAAACAGCTCTGGCGCTGGAACCGGAATCGGTTGTAAATTCCAATCCGCTATTGTGAATTACCAATGTTTTATAAACTGGATGCGCTTGATCGCCAAACCCCAAAGAAATGTATCCTCTTTCGACAGGCCAAGGCAATTTGCCTCTATTCGCTTTAAAATTATCTGAATCGACTTTTCCATCCGATGATAGTTCTATTTTAGTTGATGAGACCGATTTTACTGGCTCAGATGCTGGCTCAACTTTAGCAATGGCTTTTTCCACTTCTTTTGGAATCGGAATTGGTTTTGGAGCTGGTTTAGATGCTGCTTTTGCTTTTGCAGCTGCCAATGCATTAGCCTTTTCTATTTCTTTTTTCTTTTCTAAAGCTTTGGCTTTTGCCAGTGCATTCGCTTTTGCAATAGCATCAGCTTTTGCTTTCTCTTTTGCTGCTTTTTCTATAGCTGCTTTTCTATTGGCTTCGGCAATGGCTGCACGAATTAATTTGTCTATTTTTTTGTCAATAGATTTAGATTCTTGTTGTTTTTTCTTTATTTCGGCAATAATTTTCTTTTTATCTTTCTTCAAAGACTCTACCAATTTTACTTGTTCCAGCTTCTCTTTTTCCAAAGACAATCGCTCTTTATCATTTTCGGCAATGAGTTGTTCCTTTTCGCTTTTTTGAACATCCAATTTGGCATTAAACGTATAAAGCACATTGGTTTTGGACTTTATTTCTTGCCCTTGTAAGCGTCTGTAGTTAGTATACTGTTTCATATACTGAGCCCTTTTATAAGCTTGAAAAAAACTTTCTGATGACAGTAAAAACATCGCACGGCTTTCTTCAGAACGGCTTTTATAGGATTGAATAATCATTTTTGCATAATCTGCTTTAAGCAATTCCAACTCCTTTTCTAATTTTGCAATTTGTGCTTGATTGACAGTTATTGAATTACCTAGAAGTGATTTTTGTTTTTCGGTAGTGGCAATCAATTCTTCCTTAAGTTTGATTTTATTACTCTGTAAAACTATCGCTTTGGTCGCCGTTTTTTCTTTCTTCTTTACCGTTTGAAGTTTGGTTTCGTTCTCCCTAATCTCTTGTTGGATTTTGACTTTACGCTCTTCTAATTTTTTTTGTTGATTATCTTGACTCCAAAGTAAAGTCGTTGTTATTAGAAAAATAAAACTCAGAAAATATTTTAACATCGCAGATTATATATAAAGGTGCAAACTTAATGAATGATTTTATTAAAAAGCTGCACTAATTTATTTTTACAAAAATAAATTAGTGCAGCTTTTGTTATTACAAAACTACATATTATACAACCAAGATGCTGGATTGTTGTAGGTTGTGTTTTGTGAAATAGTGAACTTTATGATCGTTTTTCCTTCGCCATTGGTTCTTATTTTTCCTAAACTTTGTTTAATATTTACTTTCTCTCCTTTGCTAACAAAAACGGAACTTAAATTTTGATATACCGTGAAACAATCTCCATGCTGAATCATTACGGCTTTATTCACTGGTGACAAAACGATAACGCTGGTCACTTCTCCACCAAAAACGGCTCTCGCATTTGACCCTTGTTCTGTGGTGATTTCTACTCCGCTATTGTGAATCACAAGGTTTGGATAAACCGGATGGGGTTGATCCCCAAATCCTAGTGATACAAATCCTTTTTCAACAGGCCAAGGTAGTTTTCCTCTATTGGCCCTAAAATTATCTGCCAATATTTTGGATTCGGCTGTTAGTACAATTTTTGACGAAGTATAGGCTGTCACAGGAGCATTTGGATTGGCTTTGGCATTTTCGCTCGCGGCTTTTCTATTAGCAGTTGCAATGGCTTCTCGAATCAAACGATCTATTTGACGGTCAATCGCTCGCGATTCCTGCTGTTTTCTTTTAATTTCGGCTGTGATTTTCTTCTTGTCTTTTTTGATTGAATTCACCAACTTTAATTGTTCTCTCTTTTCTTTTTCAAGAGACAATTTTTCTTTTGTGTTTTCAGCCAATAATTTCTTTTTGGCTGCTTTTTGAACATTAAGCCTTTCATTAAATCCTAAAAGTTCATCCGTTTTGGATTTAATTTCTTCACCCTGCATTTTTCTATAACTCGTATATTGCTTCATATACTGAGCTCTTTTGTAAGCCTGCAAAAAATTCTCAGATGACAATAAAAACATAGCTCGGCTCTGTTCAGATCTGCTTTTGTATGATTTCACAATCATTTTGGCATAATCCTCTTTAAGAATCACCAATTCTCTATTGAGTTTGTTTATTTTCATTTGATTAATATACATATCATTGCTCAGAATCTTAGTCTGTTTCGCTGTAGTATAAATCAATTTTTCTTTCAGTTTTATTTTATTGTTTTGCAAAACAATCACATTAACGGCCGATTTTTCTTTTTTCTTTACCGATTGCAATAATTTTTCATTAGCCAAAATTTCCTGTTGAATTTCGGCTTTACGCTTTTCTAATTTTTCTTGTTGCGATTCCTGCCCCCACATTACTGAAGTGGTGCATACAAAAAAAAGACCTAAGAGAAATTTTCGCATCTTACAATTATATTTGTTCAAATTTACTTAATTAAAATTCTTTGATAACCATTTGGAACACTATACGGAAAAGTGAGTTCTTCATTTATGGTTATAGTATTATACCCTAATTTAATCTCTGTTTTGCCTTTTTCCTGTTCGGCATTAATGGCAATATCTGATGGAATTGGGGATTCATTATACATTTTATAATCCGAATAAGACACCTCTATCTTTCTGTTTTCGATAATTTGGGCAATCTCTTGCTTGTTTAACAAAAATTTTTCTTTGTTAAAAAAGAAAAACTTCTTAGTGTTGTCATTCGAAATATTTTCCAATCGATACGTTTGGTCAACTAACGAATCTTTGTAATTCCCTTTGGTTAAATCATCCATTGCCTGTCCAAGCAAGATATTTTGCACTTTATTAAAATCCAAATCTGTGCCAAGCCATTTGCTCAATGTACTAAAATCCCCTTCAAAATAACTGGCATTCAGTTTCTCATAATAACTTACTTTAGTTGGCGTTATCAAGGCCTTGGCCATAGTAATCCCAAGAAAACGAATACTTACCAAAATTTGTTCATTCTTTTTAATCTTAATTTCGGCTGTTAAATTTTGAGTTTGTTTTTCATCACTGTATTTTACATTTGATTTTATATATAATGTATTAAAATCGTTTTTGTTGGCATAGTAATTTTCTATAATTCGCTCTGCTGTCATCCGATTTGTATCAGTACTTTTACTCACATTCGCGACTTTTGCCTTTGCTTTACAGGACACCAATGTTAGTGAACTGCTTAAGCAAATCATAAAAACAAAAAGTACTCTTACTAGAAATCGATTCATTATTTTTTTTCTTTTAATAATTGATTGGCTTTATTGAAATATAATTCTTTTTTGCTTGCATCTCCTAAGCCACTAAAGGCTTCTCCCAGTTGTATATTGAAATTGATTTCTAAATTTTTATTTTCCACAACATAATCTAAACCCATTTCAAGAATATCTTTTGCTTTCTTGAACAATTGCAATTGATTATTGGCCATTCCTGCATAATAATAAAACTGTGGTTCGGCAGGATACGTGTCAATCATTGTCATGGCTTTTTTGACAACAGGTTCAAATTGTTTGAGTTCGGTATTGGCTTGTAGCCAAAGCATATTGGTCTCCAAATCAACATCTGAACTATTTTTCTCGGATAACTCATAATATTTAATCGCCTGCACCCATTGCTTTTTATTATGATAAAACTTTCCTATTTCCTTGGCAACATTGATTGTCTTTTCATTTTTAAAATAACCGATAGCTGTATCCAAATCTGGTACAAATTGCGTATTTGCATTAGCAAAAAGTAAAAATTCATTCAGAATTCGGTGCTTAATTTTGATATCAATTTTGGAACTTGCCAAAACCATATTCATCGATTTTACCGCATTGACACCATCGTTATTTTCGATATAACTTTTGAACAAACTTACTTGTGCCCAAACAGACTCAGGAATTTCTTTTTCTAATTTTTTGGCAACTTCCATTGCCTTTTCTTCGTCATTATTATTGGAATACAAAAAAATTAAAGCAATATAATTTGCCTCTTCTTTTGGTTTACTCTCAATCTGTGCTTTTAAATTATCAATCTCTGAACTTTGATATTTTCCTTCAGACAAGATTTCCATTTTATACATTTCCCTTCTCTCTGTTTTCCCAACCTTTTCGTTCAACTCATTGATTCCCGCCAACGCTTTATCGTATTGTTTCGTTGCCATATAAAGAGAAACCAAATCTTCTTTATATTCTGCGTCAAAAGGGATGATTTTATTGACAAAAACTATTGCTTGATTGAAATCTTTGGTTTCATAACACACATCATACAGTCCTACCCAAAACCATTTATTGTTGGGATCAATTTGAGTGGCATGCTCATATGAAGAATAGGCATTTTTATAATCTTTAGAATATTGATAATTCTTACCCATTTCAAAATAAATGGTAGCATCATTGGGTTTCAATTTTAAACATTGTTCCAATGCGACTAATGATTTATCATAATTTTCAATGCTTTTTTGAAAAATGGATTCATAGAAAAAATCTTGAAATTTATCTCCTTCCACTTTGATTTCCTCAGGTTCTGTTTGTGCCAATACCGTAACAGCATTGCCCAGCAAAACAGAAAAAGCGAATATGAAAGTCCATTTTTTTTTCATCGAAAAAGAAGTCTTTTGGAACAAAATCAACCGTATTGTTCTCCTTTGCAAAATAAATTAAAAAAACAACAAAGCAGCATAATAAAAACTTAAATAATGCTGCTTGATTTTTTTTAAATATTTGTTCTAAAATTATTCTAAAACCGAGTAATCTCCAATACTTATACTAGTGAAACTCCCATCAAAACTAGCGTGATTTCCAATCATCGCATTGTCTAAATTGGCGTTTTTTATATGCGAATGCGTTTGAACCAAACTGTTTTGTATTGTACTGTTTTGTACATGACAGGCATCACCCAAAGATACATTTGGTCCCACGGTTGCATTGATTAAAATTACATTTTTTCCAATATAGCAAGGTGGAATAATAGTTGAATTCTCTAACTTAACACTTTCATCAACCAAATTAATTCCGTCACTTTGAAGAAATCCTAACATTCTGGAATTGGTTTCTACAGTAACATCTTTGTTTCCACAATCCATCCACTCATCCACTTTTCCTGGAACAAATTTCATGCCTTTGGCCATCATTTGTTTTATACCGTCATTAATCTGATATTCTCCTCCATGAATTATGTTGTTATCCAACACTGATTGAAGTTCATTTTTTAAAACGGCAACATCTTTGAAATAATAAATTCCGATAACGGCAAGATCAGAAACAAATTCTTTTGGTTTTTCAACTAATTCGATTATTTCGTTAGCGCCATTTAAATTCACCACACCAAAAGCTTCAGGCTGATCTACTTGTTTTACCCAAATTACACTGTCTGCATTGGCGTCCAAATCAAACTTAGCTCGAATTAAAGTATCTGCATACGCAATTACGGCTGGTCCGCTCAAAGAATCTTTGGCACACATAATGGCGTGACCCGTTCCAAGTGCTTCGTTTTGATAATAAATAGTCCCTTTGGCTCCTAGCTTTTGAGCAATTGCGATTAAATCTTCTTCTACTTTTTGGCCAAAACTTTCGTGAATTACAAATGCAATTTCTTCGATTGGCTGATTCAAAACACCAGCAATATCTTCGACCAAACGGTGTACGATTGGTTTTCCTGCAACCGGAATTAACGGCTTAGGAATAGTTAATGTATGAGGTCTTAATCTGGAACCACGTCCAGCCATTGGTACTATTATTTTCATTTTCATTGGTTATTTAACCGCAAAGTCGCGAAGGTTTTCGCAAAGTTCACGAAGATATTACTGTTTTATTTTAGCCACAGATTAAACGGATTAAACCGATTCCCACAGATTTTTAATTAATTTTTTTACATGTTTCTTGACCGCTACACTAGGACTGAACACTAAAAACTGAGTACTGAATACTTACTTCACTCCTGTACTTCCAAATCCACCTGCACCTCTTGAAGTTTCGGTTAATTCCTGTACTTCAATCCAATCGGCTCGTTCGTGTTTGGCGATGATGAGTTGTGCAATTCGTTCTCCGTTTTCTATAACAAATGGATCATTGGATAAATTTACTAAAATTACTCCAATTTCGCCTCTATAATCGGCATCGACTGTTCCGGGAGCATTAAGAACGGTTATACCGTTTTTGGCAGCCAATCCGCTTCTTGGCCTCACTTGCGCCTCATAACCTATTGGCAATTCTATAAAAAGACCAGTTTTTACTATGGTTCTTTCTAAAGGTTGCAAAGTTATTGCTTGAGTTAAATTTGCCCTTAAATCCATTCCTGCAGAGGCAATGGTTTCGTAATTTGGCAATGCATGCTGTGATTTATTGATGATGTTTATTGTCATTGTTTTTAATATAAAATATGTTGATTACGGAATGCCCTAGCCCTGATAGTAGTGAAAATCCTTGTTGGTCGGGGTTTGGCCAACAAGATTGTAACGGATAGCAGGAAATAGCTCCTAATTTTTAGTTGGACGTTTTAAAATTCGTAAAAGTGTTTCTTTTTCATTATAATAGATAAAGCCCATAAATATTGCCAAAAGTGATATCCCAATAAAATAATTTCCATTAAAACCATAAAAAGAAATACATGAGAAACCTGTGGATAAACCAAGGTAGCCAACAATTTTTTTCTTGTCGTAAGGAATTGGGTAATACTTATTTCCGAGATAATAGGAAATGAACATCATGCTTCCATAAGCCGAAATTGTAGCAATTGCCGAACCGTAATAGCTGTATTTTGGAATCAATAAGTAGTTTAATACCAGAGTTACTACTGCTCCAGCTATAGAAATATAGGCTCCAACGTAGGTTTTATCTATGAGTTTATACCAAACGGAAAGATTGGTGTAAATCCCCAAGAAAAAATTGGCCAAAATAATCAGCGGAACCACTTTCATAGCTTCCCAATAGGAAGGATTTGGAATCATAATTTGTTTCAAAAGATCAGCAAATACGATTACTGTCAATAAAATAAAAGATCCAAAAATGACAAAATATTTGGTAACTGTCGCATAGGTTTGTTGCGCATTTTCATTAGAAGCATGACTAAAAAAGAAAGGCTCGATTCCAAGTGTATAAGCGGTTCTATACAAAACCATAAATAGTCCCAATTTATAACAGGCAGAATATACTCCAACTTGTTCGTCCGCAATATTCTCGGGCAACCAGAACCCTAAAAGGATTTTATCAGATTGTTCGTTGATCGCAAAGGCAATTCCGGCTACCATAATGGGTAATCCGTAACGCATCATTCGTTTCCAAAGCTCGTAATCGAATTTCCATTTAATGGAAAAATAATCAGGGAAAAGGACAACAAAAGTCAAGAAACTGGCGATAATATTGGCAAGGAAAATATACCCAATCTGGAAATTTTCAATATAAACCGAACTTAGAAAACCATCCGGTTGCGATACAGAAACACTTGGCAAATACAGTAAAAAAAATAAATTGAAAGATAGATTGACCAGAACATTCCCGATTTTGATTAAGGCATAAAATTTAGGTTTTTGATTGGCTCTCAACTTAGAAAAAGGCACAATAACTAAAGCATCTAACGCTAAAATCCAAATGGAATAAGTGATGTATTGCGTATCGACTCCAGACCAAAGCGCCAAAGAGTTTCGAAACAATAACGCTATAAAAACGAAAAGGATTGTGGACCAGAAAATGGAAACGGTTGTCGTTTCGACCACACTATCCTTATTTTTCTCGGCATTATAAAATCTGAAAAAAGCAGTTTCCATACCATATGCCAGAATAACATTGAAAAAAATCATCCAAGCAAAAATGATGGATACTTTTCCGTACTCCGCTTGAGGCAATAGTCCCGTATAGAGCGGTACCAGCAAAAAGCTGAACATCCTTGGTATTACTGTGGCAAGCCCATATATGGCCGTTTGTTTAAAAAGCTTTTTATATAATCCCAAAATTAATTTTCTGTTAATTATTATAAAACAAAAATAACCAATTCTTTGGTTACTTTTGGAGTTTTACTGTTGAATAAAGTTTCAAAAATGAAATTGTGATTATGTTAATCCATCTTCATTTAGCATTTTCAAAAAATGAAAACCCCTTGGTTCATACCCTTGATTGTAATAAAAACGATGCGCTGTAAAGTTTCCTGTGAAAGCATCCAAAACAATAGCAGTGCATCCTTCTGCTCGGGCTTTTACATCAATATAATCAGTCATCATCTTACCAATTCCTTTTGAGCGATGTTCAGAATGTACAATAAAATTATCAATTTCTATATACTTACCAGTCCAAAGTTTAATTGCTGTCCAAAAACCAGAAAGACCAACGCAAGTATCATTTTCAAAAACCGCCACTTGTTTGTAATTATGAGGAACCATTTCCTGCAAGTATGATTCATACTTTTCTAAAGTGAGTTTGGGATACAAATGTTGCATCACTTCAATCTGAGCGAGCATTTCTGGGACGGTAATGAGTTCGACGAGTTTCAATTGAATAGAATTTAAAAATAGATAAAACAAAAATAAACAAAAAAGAACCATTCAGAAAAGTCAATAAAATTTATTGAAATATCACCAAAAGTGGGTATTGTGTAAACCCTCTTAATGAATGATATTTGTAAAATAAAATTTAAATAAGGGGTTTATAAAGCTAATTGATCCCCACAAAACAGAGCATAGGGTTTATAAAGCTAATTGTTCCCTCAAAAAAAAGCCTAGGGAAAAGCTAGATTCACCCTTAAACATAGAGCAGAAGGATTATAAAGCTATTTGTTCCTTTAAAAACAAAGCATAAAAAAAGAGCCAAATGGCTCTTTTTTCATTTTATGCATTTTATAAATTATCCTTTCAAAGCTTCAGCTCCACCAACAATCTCAAGGATTTCGTTAGTAATAGCTGCCTGACGTGCTTTATTGTAAGTTAATTTCAATTGATCTCTCAAGTCGGTTGCGTTGTCTGTTGCTTTGTGCATTGCAGTCATACGTGCTCCGTGCTCTGAAGCGAATGAATCACGAATACCTTTGTATAATTGTGTTTTCAACGCTTTTGGGATTAATGTCATCACAATTTCTTCCTTTGCAGGTTCAAAAATGTAATCTCCTGTTGAAACTGGTTTGTCTGATTGAATAGGCGCTAATGGCAAAAATTGTTCAGTTTGTACAATTTGAGTAGCGGCATTTTTAAATTGATTGTAAACCAATTCTATTCTGTCATATTCACCCGCAACAAATTTTTGAGTTAACGTTTCTGCTATAGCAGCCACATTATCAAAAGTTAAATGATCAAAAATTGAACTTTGATTATCAATTACTGTCAAAGTTTTTGATAAAATATCGTTTCCTTTTTTACCGATAGCAAAAATATCTACTTGCTTACCAGCATAATATTCAGAACGGTTTTTAGCTTCCTTAATTACATTTGTATTAAAAGCACCACACAAACCTCTATTAGAAGTGATGGCAACAATTAAAACTTTTTTTACCTCACGCTGTGTAGTAAATTCTCCACCAACATCTCCATCAAGAGAAGCTGAAAGATTTTGTAATAATTCCGTTAATTTTTCGGCATAAGGGCGCATTGCTGTGATCGCATCTTGTGCTTTCTTTAGCTTTGCTGCAGAAACCATTTTCATTGCCGATGTAATTTGCATCGTTGATGAAATGGAAGTAATTCTATTACGGATTTCCTTTAAATTTGCCATTTTTTTGTAAGTATTAAGATTTAAGTATCAAGTATTAAGTACCAAGAAAATCTTAATACTTAATACTCATTACTTAGTACTTTTTAGTTATATTTCGCTGAAATTTCTTTTGCAACAGTTTCAAGTACGTCTGTAATTTCATCTGTTAATTTTCCTGCTTTCAAAGCATCAAGAGTAGCTCTGTGTTTGTTGTTCAAGAATTCCAAGAAATCTTTCTCAAATTCTTTCACTTTATTCACAGGAACATTTCTCAATAAGTTTTTAGATCCAGCATAGATAATTGCAACTTGGTCTTCAACAGTATAAGGGTCATTCAAACCTTGTTTCAAGATTTCAACGTTTCTTTTTCCTTTTTCAATTACGTTCAATGTAACAGCATCAAGGTCAGAACCAAATTTAGCAAACGCTTCCAATTCACGGAATTGCGCTTGATCTAATTTCAAAGTACCTGCTACTTTTTTCATTGATTTAATTTGAGCATTACCTCCAACACGAGATACTGAAATACCTACGTTAATCGCTGGACGAACCCCTGAGTTAAACAAATCTCCATCCAAGAAAATTTGACCATCTGTAATCGAAATTACGTTTGTAGGGATATATGCTGATACGTCACCTGCTTGTGTTTCGATAATTGGCAATGCAGTCAAAGAACCTCCACCTTTTACGATTCCTTTTAAAGAATCTGGTAAATCGTTCATGTCTTTTGCAATTCCATCATCAGCAATCACTTTACAAGCGCGCTCTAATAAACGAGAGTGTAAGTAGAAAACGTCTCCAGGATATGCTTCACGTCCCGGTGGTCTTCTTAATAAAAGAGAAACCTCACGGTATGCAACTGCTTGTTTAGATAAATCATCATAAACAATTAAAGCTGGACGACCAGAATCTCTAAAATATTCTCCAATAGCAGCACCTGCGAAAGGAGCGTAAACTTGCATTGGAGCTGGATCAGAAGCATTTGCAGCAACGATCACTGTATAAGCCATTGCTCCTTTTTCTTCTAACATTTTTGCAATTCCTGCAACAGTAGAAGCTTTTTGACCAATTGCAACATAGATACAGAATACTGGTTTCCCAGCATCGTAAAATTCTTTTTGATTTAAGATGGTATCAATACAAACAGTTGATTTACCTGTTTGACGGTCACCAATAACAAGCTCACGTTGTCCACGACCAACTGGGATCATAGCATCAACCGCTTTTACCCCTGTTTGCAAAGGCTCAGTTACCGGTTGACGGAAGATAACTCCAGGAGCTTTTCTTTCCAAAGGCATTTCGAATAATTCACCACCGATTGGTCCTTTTCCATCAATTGGAAAACCAAGAGTGTTCACTACACGTCCTACCATTCCTTCTCCTGTTTTAAGGGAAGCAATACGTTGTGTTCTTTTTGCAGTAGATCCTTCTTTGATTCCTGTTGAAGGTCCTAAAAGAACCACCCCAACATTGTCTTGTTCAAGGTTCAAAACGATAGCCTCTAATCCGTTTTCGAATTCAACTAATTCACCGTATTGAACATTTGATAGCCCATAAATAAGAGCAATACCATCTCCAACTTGAAGCACCGTTCCTACTTCCTCTAGCGTAGCACCAGATTCAAAACCTTCTACTTGCTTTCTTAATATTGCTGATATTTCAGCAGGTTTAATTTCCGCCATCTTAATTTATAATTTAGACACTAATGTGTAATAAAACTAATTACTTAACTCTCTTTTTAATACTTGTAATCTGTTGGCAACAGAAGCGTTATACTGCTGATCACCTATTCTTAATATAAATCCTCCAATGATAGCAGGATCTACAATGTTTTCAATTGTAATTTTTTTATCAGAAAGTGTTGCTATTTTAGCCAAAACTTTAGCTTCAAGCGCAGCATCCATAGTAACAGCTGTAGTTACTTTTGCTACTTCAACATTATTCATGATATCGAACAATTTGCTATACTCTGCAGCGATAACATCCAGAATTTCGAATCTTTTGTTTTCAAATAACAAATGAAGCAAACCCTTAGTTACATTATCAACAGAAGCAAAAACTTCTAAAAGTGCTTTCTCTTTCACTTCTACTTTAATGGTTGGGTTTTGAATAAAAGTACTCAATTCCTCATTCCCCTTAATCGTTGAAGCAATAGATTTCATGTCATTATTCACAGCTTCAGATACCCCTTTTGAATTGGATAAATCTAAAATTGCGGTTGCATAACGAATTGCTGCTCTAGTACTTGCCATGATTAGTTCAATTTAACGTCACCTAACAATTTCTCAACCAATTTAGTTTGAGCTTCTTTGTTAGATAGTTCATCTTTTAATATTTTTTCAGCAATGCTAAGAGATAATGTAGAAACGTGTAATTTCAATTCAGCCATAGCTGCATTTTTCTCGCTTTCAATAGCAGCCTTAGCTTGTTCGATCATTTTTTGACCTTGAGCTTGAGCTTCAGTTTTTGCATCATCAACCATTTTGTCTTTCATTTCACGAGCATCTTTAAGCATGTTGTCACGCTCTACTCTTGCTTCTTGCAAAATACGTTGGTTGTCTGCTTGTAAATTTTGCATTTCTTTTCTAGCATTTTCAGCAGAAAGCAAAGCATTTTTAATTCCTTCTTCTCTATCGTTTACAGCATCAAGAATTGGTTTCCAAGCGAATTTTTTCAATAAAAGAATTAACCCAACAAATATTAATACTTGCCAAATAAACAAACCAAACGAAAAATCATTTATTAACTTATCCATTTTATACCTTATTATTTAATTTTAATGTTTTAATTTAAAACAATAGTTGCAACCAACCGTTGCAACCATTGTTTTTAAGTTTAATTAAGCAGCGAATAACGCAGCGAAACCAATACCTTCAATAAGTGCAGCTGCAATAAGCATAGCTGTTTGGATTTTTCCAGAAGCTTCTGGTTGACGAGCGATAGCGTCCATTGCTGAACCACCGATTCTACCAATACCTAAACCTGCTCCGATTACAATTAATCCTGCTCCTACAATAGTTGGAATTTGCATAATATATATATTAAAAATTAAACATTCAATTTGAGGTTAGAGGTAAGAAATTCGAGGTTAGAATTTATTTCCAACTTCTCACTTCTAATTTCTAACTTTTAGTGATGAGCTTCTTCGTGATGGTGCTCTTCGTTACCTGCTCCAAAATAAAGTGCAGATAACATCGTGAAAATATATGCTTGTAAAAACGCTACTAATATTTCTAGTATAGAAAGTGCAAATGCCAATCCAAATGACAATGAACTTCCAATCCAGCTTTTGAAAATAAACATCAACCCAATGATGCTCATCAATACTACGTGTCCAGCTAAAATATTAGCATACAAACGAATCATTAATGAAAATGGTTTGATAATAGTTCCTAGTAATTCAATTGGCGCCAAAATAAATTTCATTGGAGTTGGCACACCTGGCATCCAGAAAATATGTCCCCAGTAATTTTTATTAGCTGTAAAAGTAGTAATCAAATAAGTTAACAAAGCCAATGAAGCTGTAATAGCAATATTACCAGTTACGTTGAAACCTAGCGGCGTTAATCCTAAAAGGTTTAAGAATAAAATAAAGAAAAATATAGTCAATAAATAACTCATGTATTTCTTGTATCCTTTTTCACCTATGTTTGGAATAGCAATTTCATCTCTAACATAAATTACTATTGGCTCAAAGAAACGTCCAGCTCCTGAAGCAATTCCTCCATTTTTAGCATATGATTTAGCTAAACCTGCAAATAATAAAAACATTAGTATTGCTACTGATATAATTCCAACAACACTTTTGGTAATTGATAAATCCAGAGGTCTAACATTTGTTGGGTGACCGTGCTCTTCGGTTAAAGTACCTGCAGCATCCGTTTTATAAATCTTTTCGTGGTGTAATTTGTAGAAATTCCCGTTGTGTTCTGCAACGCCTTCTGCTGGTCCGTGGTGAAACGCTGAAGACATAAAAAATTGAATGCCATTATCCCAAAGAATAATTGGTAAAGAAAAACCATAATGTTCTCCAGTTTCCTTATTGGCACTGAAAGTAAAATCGTGAGCGTCTAAAAGGTGATGATTGATAAATTCTTTAATTTCAGATTTCACATCTGTTGGTTCAGCATGTGCTTCGTGGCTTGCTTCTGCACCTTCATGTGCTACTACAGTTTGAACAGCTGTAGTGTCCTTTTCAGGATTTGCCATACTAATAAAAGGAAGACATATAACGAAAGTCGCTATAATAAATCTAAGTGCTTTGTTGGAAATCACCATATCTCTTAAATATCTTATTTTTTAACGATTCTAAAATTTGGTGCAAAGGTACATTTTTTATTAATACTCAAAAGCATATAAAAGTATTTTTTTGAGAATTTGATTCACTGAGGTATTGATTATTGCTTTTCGTTTACTAAGCGTATCGTAAAAAGGGTCTCAATTGTTAAAAAGACAATAAACAATATGAAAAAATTTATTTTTTCAGTAGGATTACTTGTTTTTGGTACTTGTAATAATGGCCTCAAAATCAAATAACAAAAAACCATCTTTATACTTGTGACTAGAAGGAATGACATTCCAACATTGTCAAAACTTCTTTTTTTTATTATTAATAAAACTTTGAAAATAATTACAGATAAAGAAAAGAAAAACAAATATAGCGTTTCTAGAGAATAGTGAAAAAGTTCTTCTCTGATGTTAAAACCATAGAAAACCATCTTATGAATTACGTATAATAGGAATGAACTACCCAATAAAGTCAAAAAGGGAAACAATTGTTTAAGATTCATTATACTTTTTATTGTTTTTTGTTGATTTCGTTTACTTGTCTAATTACATTATAAAGTGCCAAAACAACACCAACCATTACCAGCACTTTTACATAATACACTTTTGTGCTGGGATGGTTCTCGTCCAACCAATTTCCTAAATAGGAAAACAAAAAAATAATAACACCCATTTGTATTGGGATATTAATTAAGGCCAACCATTTGTTGTAGTTGTTCTTTTTTGGGTCATTATTCGTTGGCACTTGAAGTGTTTTTATCAGATTTGGTTATCATAACACAGGTTGCGTTGAAATTGGCCCCAGGCTCTACAGATAATTTACCTATAATAACCTCTCCTATAATACTGGCTGATTCCTTAATATTCAAAATATCCTCAATCTGAATTTTTCCCTCGAATTTTCCCTCTATGTCTGCCGTATTACAAATGATGTCACCTTTTACACTTCCTGCTGGACCAATCACTAATTTTCCGTTAGATGTAAAATTACCTATCAGTTCACCGTCTAATCTAAAATCGGCTGGTGAAATTATGTCCCCGTGAATTGTAGTGCCCTCAACTATTCTATTGGTTTTCCCTAAAAGTTCTGTGTAGGATTTTGGTTTTTTATCAAACATAATTACGGTTTTTTTAGTGAAAGAAACTCTTCAATATTTTTCTTTATTTGAACAATTTTATAGTTTTCATTTGAAATAACAATTCCAGGTTGGCTAATTTTGTATTTCTCGTTTTCGGCAAAAAGAGCTGCTACAAAAACGGCATACGACTCTGAATGCATACCTTGAATTGAAATGAAACTTTCTTTTTCAGTATACGAATCGCAAGTGTATTTTAACTTTTCAACATTTTCATTGGCAAAAAACAAAATCACCTTACTCTCAATGGCAGCTTCAGTTTTAGTATCGTTCTTGTCAATTTTAAAAACAACTTTCCAGTTTTTATTATCTATGGTGCTAAAACTCATTTTTTCCAAAAGTGGAATTTGGGTTCTAAGAATTTCTATAGCCTCTTTTCCTTCTTTATTATTCGCATAATTATCGGCTACATACTCAATCGCTTTTTTATATGCTTCCAATCCATATAGTTTTCCAATAGTAAATGCTTTCAGTAATTCAAATTTTGGCACTATCGCGTCTCCCGAAAAATCGCTGATCAAACCATCAATTTGCTGCAATACCGAAGCAAAATATTCCTGCTGAAACAATCGATATATTCTTTCATACTCTCCTTCTGGACTGTCACTACCCACGCTCTCATCGGTTTTTGAATTGGTGATAATTTGAGCATAACGGGAATTGGGATATTGACTTATTATCTCATTCTTTATCGATTCTGCTTTCGACGGATTAGTAATTTCGTATATCTTATATAAATTGTATTTCGTAGGAAGAATTAATTTCTCCTCAGGTTGATACATTAACAACTGCTCCAATCTAGCAGAAGCCAAATTATACTCTTTGAATTTTTCTTTATAAATGACTCCCAACTGATAATAAATCACATTTCTTTCTTTGGTAATGCTGTCTATCGCCGTTTGTGATTTAGGCAGTTGTTTTAAATAATAGTCTGTAGTATATTTTTCATTTACTTCTGTCGAAACGATTGGTTTGTCTGCAGTCTCAACTACAGCATCGCTTCCCGTTGTATTTTGATTTTGTCCCGCACCAGATGAAACTCTCCAATAGCCATTTTGGGCTCTATTTCCCCATGTTTTTTTAAACTCCAGTTTTCCGTAAGCAACCGTGTTTGGATTATAAAAATAAAACATATTAGAAGCTGTAGCATTGTTATCTGTAGGCGGAGCAAATGCGGGCGAATTTGCCACTTGCCCTTGTTGATTTGTAGTTGCATCATTAGGCATAATTGTCCCAGCATTTAATGCAATATTGTCCTCCAATTTCTTTTGCTTCTCAGCAAGCAGTTTTTTAAGCTCATCACTGCTTTTTAATTTCTGAATATAATTTTCATAATACACTACTTGTTCAGGTTCCTTCAAAGAAGCAACGTAGATAATACTGTCATTTCGTTTGGCAATAGCCTCATTGACGATTGCCTCGTCCAAATTTTTTCTAATTTTAGAAATCTGAAGATACTCCCTAGTTTTTGGATCCAATAATTCCAAACTCTTATCATAACTTTTGGCTGCAAAAAGATAATCAGTGTGTTTAAAATATAAATTCCCAATGTTTCTATAATTGGAAGCATTCAAATAAGCATCAGGTGATTTGGTGTCCAAAGAAGCATTATAATAATCTAATGCCAATTCTTTCTCATTATTATTGTCATAAAAAATTCCAATACTATGATAAATCACATCCAAATAGGGTCTGTTTTCTCTGTCTTCCATAATCTTTTTGGATTTTTTGACAAATAAATCATAGTCCTCTCCTTGATAATTATTGAGTTTTGCTTTTTTTGCGTAGGCCTGAATAACAAATTTCCTTTCGGCCTTTCTATTCATATCAATAACCGTCTGATAGAAATAAATGGCGCTGTCTTTTTGGCCTGCTTCTTCATACAATTGGCCCAACAAAAAAGAATAACGCTCTCTTTCCTCATGGATTTTGGTAAAGTCATTCGCTAATTTTAGCTTTACTATTGCGCTGTCCTTCTCTTCAATATTCAAAAAGGCGCTTGCTAAAATAGCATTAGCATTGGCAAATTCCTGTTTGTTTAAATCGTTATCCTTAATAAGTTTTGAGGTGTTTTTAATAGCCAAAGCATCATTTCCCAATTGAACGTTGGTTTTTTCGCGCCAAATTTTAGCATCATAAATATTACTGCTGTTGGGGTATTTATAAAGAATGTAATTAAAAGCGTCCAAAGCCGGAATGAATCTTTGGTCATAATATCTTGCTTTTCCAAGCAATAAATAGGCTTCGTCAATTTGATAATTTTTTTCGCGCCCACCAATATTCATAGAATGCTTTTGAATGGCTTTGGTTGCTTTAGCTTCGGCAACTTCAAAATCGGCGTTTTTGGGTTTTCCATCAACAGCCACATCGTCGTTGACTTGCATTTTTTCTACCGGTAAGCGTTTCCAAAAATTTTCGACACTGTTGTCGTTTATCCCTTTTACACCTTTATCTAAAGCAATTTGCCCATTGTACAATATGTTGAGTTTTGTACTCAATGCGTGGGAATTTCTAGCCAAAAAAGTATCTCTCTTGGTAGAACAAGCTATCAAGAAAGATACTAAAAATAAGGCTAAAATATATTTTGATGTATTGCTGTTCAAAGGAAAACGTTTAGGTCATTAAACTTTTAAAAAAGGATTTTAGTATAATGACTTGTAAAAATACGTTTCTTTTTGAAATATATAAATTTAAACAGCAAAAAACAATTCCAATTCTTGGAGCGTCTCTTTTGTAGTTACTATGTCTTTTACCAATTCTCCTTTGTTTAGTGCTACAATTCGGTCGCAAACCTCAACCGTGTGCTGTAAATCGTGGCTTGAAACCAGTATCGTTATGTTTGGATTCTCTGCTAATTCTTTGATGATTTTTTTCAATCGGTTAACAGTTGTTGGATCCAAATTAGCAAAAGGCTCATCCAATATAATGACCTCCGGATTTCCGATTAAAGTCGCGATGATTCCCACTTTCTTTTGATTTCCTTTGGATAAATCACGCAGATATTTTTTGTTTTTAAGAATCTCTCCATTAAAAAACTCCTCATACTGAAGCAATAAAGCATCAACATCAGCTTTATTCTGCCCTCTTAAATCGCCAATGAAATAAAAGTATTCTTCGGGTGTCAAATATCCTATCAGGAAACTTTCGTCCAGAAATGAAGCCGTAAAAGGTTTCCAGTCTTCACTCGTATTCACTTGGATTTCATTATTCAAAATACTGCCCGTTGTGGGCTGAATTAAATCCAATAACAAACTGAAAAAAGTGGTTTTTCCTGCTCCATTATTGCCTACTAATCCAAAACTTTGCCCCTTTGGGATTTCTAATGATTCTATATTCAATACGGTTGTCCCGTTATACTTTTTTGAAAGATTATTTACTTGTATCATTTTTTTTAAGTTTAATCGTTGATTTATTGATTCGTCAATCTATTAAATTAACTCTTTTGTTTGTAGGCTTCAATGGTTGCATATTTCTCCTTTTTATAGGTTTTTTCAATAAAAACAAAAGCTTTATTTTTGAATGCTAAACCTAAAAGTCCAACAGCAGCAACAAGTGCTAGACCCAAATTGGCATCCATCAAATAAGTTCCCAACCAATACAATCCCACTGGCAAAATCAACTGTGGAATAGTAATAAGCATTGTTTTTGCATTAAATGCTTTTTTGTCCCCAAAGGCACCTTTCCCAGAATTCAAATCAATTGGGGTTTTCGTAAAAGCTCCTCCTAATAACACTAATAGGGAATTGAATCCAATATTATAAATGGCACCTACAAATATGGTCAAATAAACATCCCATCCAAAATACAAATAAAAAGAAGCCAAAATAGTAGATATTACTGTGCCAATTATCATCAGCCACCATTTGGAATTTAAATACCCGCGATAAGGTATGTTTTGGGTCATCATCAGTTGATAATAAGCACTGTCCCAACTTGGTACGAACTGCCCAAAAGTGATCAGAAATCCTCCAGAAACGAATATTCCCGCAAAAATTCTCATCACAGCTGGTTGATGCGAATTGGTAAAAAAGATCAATCCATAAAACAAGAACATAATACTTAACCCAATTGTAGTTTTGGAGCGTTTGTTCCTTTTTATTAATTTAATATCATTTTTCAAAAAAGTACCTAATGTTCCAAATTGGTTCAACCATGTTAGATTCTCCGTTTTGGCAATGTCTTTTTTAACCGTTAATCCAGCGTCCAAGTACAAATCTCCTTTTAGGTAGTTATACGTCCAATAATACAATCCGGCTAAAACTAAAACTGGTATCAGAAACACCCATTTGGTATGGAATAAGGCTTCAAAAAATGGGTAAGTGTAAAACGTAATATCGAAGAGTTTGTAATAATGACAGCCTGCCAAAATCGCGACTATAGTGATAAAAATACCCAATAAGTTATCTTTGTTGTTCAATAAAATATTGAGAAAGTTATTTGCATAAATTATAGAAAAAAGACCCATTAACCAAAGAAGCACACTAATTACATCATACCCCTCATAAATTAAAACGGCACAAAAAGGAAGAAATAAAAAGGCATGCACTAAGTTGAAAAAAGATAATACTGTCTTCCCTAAAGAAAAATGGACGATGGTTGCCCGTTTGAAAGGCATTGTCAACAGCGGCCGTATGTTCATTACCGGAATCGACTGAAGCAAAAGCCTAACAATCAAATCCATCAAAAAGTAATACATCAAAAATTTGTTGATGGTCTCCAACGGATCCAATTTCAATTTCCTCAGTATATAAAAAGCACCAACTCCTAATGCTAAAAAAACTAAGGTGAAATACAGCGCTAGAAATCCCATCAATATTTTCAAGGCCAAATTCGAAGCGAAAGAGGCTGCCCTCAAAAAGGATTTCCACTCAAGATAAATAAATTTTGCAATCATGGTTTTTTGTTTGATTTTGTAAGTAAGTAGTTTATAGTAGGAAAACGTTACATAAAAATAATGAAAAACTACCTTGGATAGCATCAAATTCTTTCAATCCTAAATAGTTTTATTACTTTTGCAAAAAAATAGTCTCATGCCAAATTTTCTTAAATTAATTGTAAAAGAAGTAAAACGCGAAACTAAAGATGCCGTTTCGATACTTTTTAATGTCCCTGAAGAATTAAAACCCAATTATACTTTTATTGCCGGTCAGTACATAAATTTACGTCTGACATTGGATAATACCGAAATCCGCCGTGCCTATTCCATCTGCTCTGCTCCCGGAAGCGGTGAATTGCGTATTGCTGTGAAAGCCGTAAAAGATGGCGCTTTTTCTCAATTTGCCAATAGCAAATTAAAAGCTGGCGATGTTCTTGAAGTAGGGAAACCAGAAGGTAAATTTATTTTTGAACCCGAAATTGACCGCCAAAAAAATTATATCGCTTTTGTAGCCGGTAGTGGAATTACGCCTGTTTTGTCCATTATAAAATCGGTTTTGAAAAGCGAACCTAAAAGTTCCTTTACTCTAGTATATGGAAACAAATCACCCGAAGAAACCATTTTTCATCAGGAATTGCATGATTTGCAACTTCAATATGTAGGCCGTCTATTTGTAGATTATGTTTATAGCAGAGTGAATGTTGAAAACGCATTATTTGGAAGAATTGACAAAGCTGCTGTAAATTATGCCTTGAATACAAAGCATGCCACATTGCAGTTTGATAAATTCTATTTGTGCGGTCCAGAAGAAATGATCAATACCGTTTCGAATGTTTTGAAAGAAAAAAACGTAAAAGAATCGGCTATAAAATTCGAGCTTTTCACTTCTTCTTCTCAAGAAAATCCTATCAAAGAATCATTAAGCGGTCATTCTAAAATTACCGTTATGGTTGATGATGAGGAAACAACTTTCGAAATGTCTCAAAAACAAAGCATTCTTGATGCCGCTCTTAAACAAGGAATAGATGCTCCTTATTCCTGCCAAGGCGGAATCTGCAGCAGTTGTCTAGCACGTGTTACCGAAGGCGCAGCTGAGATGAAGAAAAACTCCATTCTAACTGACAGTGAAATTGCAGAAGGTTTAATCTTAACTTGTCAGGCACATCCAACCACCGCTACAATTCGCGTGGATTATGATGATGTTTAATAAAATAAATGAAAATGAAAATGAAAAACTTCTCTTAAAAGAGAAGTTTTTTATTTTAGAGAAGTTTTGATTTTCTGGACAACCATTTTTGGTAAAATAGTTCTCATAGCATCTTCATAACCTTCTACAATTTTATTTCCATAAACAGAGGTAGGTAATTTTGGATACAAATTTCTATCCGAAACTAATGCGTTTTCCAAGGGCTGATTGAAAGGAGAAAAACCGGCATACGGATGTGTTGCCCCCCAAAGCGTAATTACTTTCACTCCCAGCATCGCAGCAATGTGAGCATTTCCGGAATCCATAGAAAGCATTACATCCAAATTGCTAATGAGTTGCAACTCTTGTGGAAACTTGATTTTTCCAGCCATATTAATGACATTCTCTTTCCCAGAACTTATTGTATTTAAAATTTCAATTTCTTTTTTTCCGCCTCCAAAAAGCAAGATTTTACTGTTTTTGTCTAAGGCTAAAGTATCTATTACTTCCTGCATTAAATCCAAGGGATAAACTTTCGAATGGTATTGTGCAAAAGGTGCAATCCCAATTAATTTTTGATTATTTTCTCCGATTATATCAATTACTTCTTGATCTAAAATTGCTTTTTTAGGAAAAATTGGATTGGCTAAATCCACAGAAAACCCTAGTTGTTCAAAGACTTTTACGTGTCTTTCGAACATCGTGGTCAACGGTTTGAAAACTTTATTTTCGGGACGGGTTAACGCTTTTTTCTCTTCTCTTCCTTTATCAACAGATGCAGTTTTTTTTCCGCTCATGGCAAAAAGTGTCCGCACTACTTTGGAACGCAAGACATTATGCAAATCGACAAAAGCATCGATATCCAATGCTGCTAAATCCTGATATAATCTACAAAGCCCCAAGAATCCTTTATGCCTTTCTTTTTCATCAAAAGCAAAAAAAGAGAGGTTTGGAATACCTTCGAAGAAAGGTTTGAAAAAAGGTCTGGAAACTAATGAGATTTTTACCTCTGGATACTGATTTACAAAAGCTCGTAAAACAGGAACCGTCATGGCAACATCTCCCATTGCGGAAAGTCTCATGACGGCTATATGTTTAATTTTTGGAGACAAATTTGTTGCCAAAAAACTATTTTTTATTTTGATACAAAACTGGGTTCAAATCATCGTCATTGTACATTTTCATTTGTTTGTACACTTTCATGAATTTGTCTCCGTTTTCGATGTCTGTCAATAAATCTTCAATTGCTGTTGACAAATCGCTTCTTTGTTCCAAAAGAATGTTCAATTTTGCCTGACATTTGTCTCTATGATCTTGTGAAGCTTCGGCACGATTGGCTTCTTCATTCATGTGATAAATTTTCAATGCTAAAATAGACAAGCGGTCAAAAGCCCAAGCCGGACTTTCGGAATTGATTTTGGCATCGTTCTTAACTACAACATGGCTGTATTTTTGAAGAAAATAACTGTCGATATATTCTACCATATCCGTACGTTCCTGGTTTGAAGCATCGATTCTTCTTTTCAAAGTCAAAGCAGCAACTGGATCAATATTCGGGTCGCGAATAATATCTTCAAAATGCCATTGAACGGTGTCAATCCAGTTTTTTAGATACAATAAATGCTCGAACTTATCTTTTGGAAAAGGATTGTTTATCGGTTGGTCCACATTATCAAATTGATGATAATCTTTTATACTTTGCTCAAATACTGAATAAGCTAATTTTGAAAACATATCTTATGATTTTAGAAATACAAAGATACTTTTTATACTTTTATGGTATAAAAAAAACTCTATAAATTAAGTTCTTAATAACAGATACATGGAAATTCATTATTTATCGGAAAAAAATAGTGTGCTGAATCACTTTTTAAGCCAAATTCGGAATGTCAATGTTCAAAAGGACAGTATGCGATTTCGCAGAAATATTGAACGCATTGGAGAAATTATGGCTTATGAAATGAGTCAGTCATTTCATTACAAAGATGTTGAAATAAAAACGCCTCTTGGTGTAAAGAAAACAACTGAAATCGCAGATCAATTGGTTGTATGTTCCATTTTAAGAGCTGGACTGACCTTACACCAAGGATTCTTAAACTATTTTGACAATGCCGAAAATGGTTTTATTTCCGCCTACAGACATCATCCGAATAATGATGATTTCTTTGATATTCTGGTGGAATACCAAGCGATTGCTGATATTAATGGGAAAAATGTTTTGTTGGTAGACCCAATGCTTGCCACAGGACAATCTATAGTTGCTGTTTTTAATAAACTGATGGAAAGAGGAACTCCAAAAGAAATTCATATCGCCGTAATTATTGCTGCTCCTGAAGGCATTGCGTATCTGAAACAAAATTTGCCTGATACCTGTCATCTTTGGATTGCATCTCTCGATGAAAAACTCAATGATAAAAGCTATATCGTTCCAGGGCTTGGAGATGCAGGAGATTTGGCTTATGGCACTAAATTATAGCTGAGAGAAAAAAGCAAATAAACTACACGCCAAAAACACAAATATCACAATTTCTTCTTTCAATTTGGGCTGAGATATTTCGATTTGAGTGGTTGCCATTATCGCCAATGGTGCAAAAGTAAATACTAATGTTTCATTACTTTTATTGACCGATAAAATAAAAACTAAGATTCCTATAAAAAACGAAGCGATGACTTTTTTATAAGAAGAAAGCAACACTAAAGGTCTGCTAGATAAGGTTGAAAGCGTAGAAATTACAAAAAATAATGCCACCGTAATGTATATTGAAAAAGCAGCGTTCTGATAATTATTGGTAAAATAGTCAAGACTTAAATCAATTTTACTGCTTTCTTTTAAAAATGCAATACCGCTGATATCAAAAATTAAAGAGCAGGCTAGAAACAAAATTGATACTGCAAAAAGAGCAATAAATGGAATAACCCAGTTTCTATAATCTCTGGAAACATGAAATATCACCGATATAAATACCAAAAGAATATATAAAATACTCCAAAACTGAAATAAAGCCGCCATAAAAATCCATAATGAAGCATCAAAAAGCTTCTCCTTGGATTCTTTAAGAGTCTGCAAAGAAACAAGTCTTCTAATGGCTAATAACACAAAAAAATTGGACAGAATTAAATTGGGATTGTTAAATAAGTCTGGGAAAAAAATTAGGAGTAGAAAAGTAAAAAAAGCAGTGTAAGTACTGTCCCTGCTCAATCCGTTTTTTTTGGAAATAAAACTATTCAGAAAAACTGTTGCAAATAAAATCAGAAATAAACCTGTTTTTTGAAGAATAAGAATAGTAGAATTTGTCCAAGCTGAATCTTGGATTTGATACAGGAAAAAGAAAACCAGCATTAAAATAACAACCAAAGAAAAATTAAATGGTGTAGATTTTTTAAAAACACTTGTTATCATAAGGATATTTTATACTTTTGTGACTGTAAATATAATACTTGTTTAAAAAGGAATTGGGCAAGATTAAAAAAGATTCTAACGAATTCTCTTTTTTGATGTTCAAAATTCCAAAACAAAAAATAATAAAAAATTAAAGAGATACATTATGACATCATTTTTTGAAGGAATACAATATTTATTTGTAAACATTTTATTCTATCCTTTAGACTTATTGCGTTCATTAGAGCTTAAATCTTGGTTTGGTGCCAATTTTATCAACTGGATCTTTATGATTATTTGTTCAGTTGCTATTGTTTATTGGATTAAACAATTAAAATTACACAAAGAAAACGGAGAAGAGTATCAAGATACAACGGCACATTCTTTCTTGGGTGACGAATAATAATATCCAATCCAAATAAAAAATAAAACACGAATTGAACAAAATAATAAGTTCAATTCGTGTTTTTTTGTTTTAGATTAAATCAAATCCAATATCTTTTCTAAAATTCATTTTATCGAAATGTATCTGATCTACATTTTTGTATGATTTATTTAAAGCTTCCTGAAAATTATCTCCATACGAAGTAATAGCCATTACTCTTCCTCCGTTGCTTACCACATTTCCATTATCTAATTTGGTTCCCGCATGAAAAACGATAGAATCGGTAACTTTTTCAAGTCCAGTGATTACTTTTCCTTTCTCGAAATCTTCAGGATATCCACCAGAAACAATCATAACTGTCGTTGCGCTTCTTTCATCCACTTCCAGATTGAACTCGTCTAGTTTTTCATTGGCCACAGCCAAAAACAATTCCACTAAATCAGATTTTAATCTTGGAACAACCACTTCAGTTTCTGGATCTCCCATTCTCACATTATATTCAATAACAATTGGCTCATTGTTGACATTGATTAGTCCAATAAACACAAAACCTTTATATGCAATTCCATCCTTTTGAAAACCTTCAATCGTAGGTTTTACAATACGAGTTTCAATTTTTTCCATCAAAACCGCATCCACATAAGGAACTGGAGAAACTGCTCCCATTCCTCCTGTGTTCAGTCCTGTGTCTCCTTCGCCAATGCGTTTGTAATCTTTGGCCGTTGGCAGAATTTTATAGCTTTTCCCGTCCGTCAAAACAAAACAGCTTAATTCAATTCCGTCAAGGAATTCTTCGATAACCACTTTAGAACTTGCTGCACCAAATTTTTGACCAACCAGCATGTTTCTTAATTCTGATTGAGCTTCCGCTAAATCCTGAATAATCAAAACACCTTTTCCTGCAGCTAAACCATCTGCTTTCAAAACATACGGAGGCTGCAAAGTTTCTAGAAATTTACATCCTTTTTCAACCGTTGAGGCTGTAAAACTATCATAAGCTGCTGTTGGAATTTTGTGTTTTATCAAAAATTCTTTGGCAAACTCTTTACTTCCTTCTAATGTTGCTCCTAATTTTGATGGACCAATTACTGGAATCTCTTTTAAATCTTCGTCATTTAAGAAAAAGTCATAAATCCCTTTTACCAACGGATCTTCTGGTCCAACAACTACCATTTCTATATTTTCTTTGATAACCAATGCTTTTATCGCTTCGAAATCAGTGGCGCTGATATCAATGTTTTTAGCAATTTGAGCAGTACCCGCATTTCCTGGTGCTACAAAAAGGGTGTCACAAAGCGGACTTTGAATCATTTTCCACGCAAAAGCATGTTCTCTTCCTCCAGATCCTAATAGTAAAATATTCATGGTGTAGTTATTTAGTTGCATTACTGCCTTTTGACAGACGGTGCAAAAATAGTTTGTTTTGCCGTGAAATAATAATTTTTTTTACTTACTTTTGACGTTAGTAACGTGAAAGATATGATAATTTCATTTGGGTCAAAAGAAACCGAAAAAATTTGGAATGGAATTGTTGTAAAAAAACCTTCAATAGAAATTCAGCAAATCGGAAGAAGAAAACTGAGAATGCTTAACAACTCACAAGATTTGACAGATTTAAGAATTCCTCCATCCAATCGTTTAGAAAAACTGAGCGGTAATTTAAAGGAGTATTACAGTATTCGGATTAACAATCAGTGGCGAATCATTTTTAATTGGGAAAGCGGAAATGCTTCGAATGTAGAAATTGTAGATTATCATTAAAAAGATTTGAAATGGAAAAATTAAAAAACATACATCCTGGAGAAATTTTGCTTGAAGAATTTCTTATTCCTTTAGACATAACTCCGTATCGTTTATCAAAAGATTTAAAAATCCCACAAACCAGAATTTCGGAAATTACTAAAGGAAATCGCCGAATTACGGCAGATACAGCAATACGTTTGAGTCAGTATTTTGGAAATTCAGCTAAATTTTGGCTTGGTTTGCAAGATGATTATGACATCGAAGAAGAACAAGAAAACAAAGGGGAAGAAATTCAATCCATTAAGCCCTTTGATAATCAAAAAGTGGCGTAGATGTTCAAATTATTTGACTTAACACTAAAAATAAATGGTTTCCCAATGAAGGAAGCCAAAGCCGAACTGCAAAAAATCATTGCTATTCCAGAGGAAAATTTTGGTGATTATATTGAACATAAAAAAACAGAAATTGTCAATTTTCATTTAAGAAATAATTCTTTTTATAAAGAGCTTGTTGGCGAAAACTCTTTTAAAAACTGGTCTAATTTGCCAATTTTGAATAAGAGGAATTTACAGAAACCTTTGAAAGAAAGACTTTCTTTGGGTTACAATGAAAAATCGATATATATTAATAAAACATCTGGTTCCAGTGGTGACCCATTTATTTTTGCTAAAGACAAATTTTGCCATGCCTTGACATGGGCTTCCAATATTTATCGTTTTGGCTGGTATGGAATTGATTTTAACTCTTCCTATCAAGCCCGTTTTTATGGGATACCATTGGATTTTATAGGTAATCGAAAAGAACGATTCAAGGATTTTTTGAGCAATCGGTATCGGTTCTCGATATTCAATTTATCCGATGAAGTTTTAGAAGGTTTTTTAAAAGACTTTAAAACCAAGAAATTCGACTATATCAATGGCTATACCTCATCAATAGTTTTGTTTGCAAAATTTTTGCAGAAAAAAAATATTGTTTTAAAGGAAATCTGTCCAACATTAAAAGTATGTATGGTCACCTCCGAAATGCTTTTTGAAGAAGACAAACTATTGTTGGAAAAACAATTTGGCGTTCCTATTGTCAATGAATATGGAGCTTCAGAATTGGATTTGATTGCTTTTCAAAACCCTGAAGGAAAATGGCAAGTTAATTCGGAAACATTGTTTGTGGAGATTTTGGACGAAAATAATCAGGCTGTGCCGAACGGAACTTCGGGCCGGATTGTGATTACTTCTCTCTTCAACAAAGCGCATCCTTTTATTCGATACGATATTGGCGACATTGGAATTTTAGACGAAAAAAGCACTTTTAAAAAACCAATTCTCAAAAAATTAATCGGCAGAACCAATGATGTTGCCATTTTACCAAGCGGAAAAAAATCGCCTGGATTGACTTTTTATTACGTAACCAAAAGTATTATAGAAGACGACGGCAATGTAAAAGAATTTGTTATCAAACAAACTAAAATAGATACTTTTGACATTGAATATGTGAGCCAAACCGAATTGAATTTGGAACAAATACACAAAATTGAAGCAGCAATTGCTCTATATTTAGAAAAAGGATTGGTTTTTACATTCGTTAGAAAAGAAAAACTGGAACGAAGCAAAAGCGGAAAATTAAAACAGTTTGTTTCATTAATTAAAGAAATAGTATAATGATAATCACAATAGTCGCAGGTGCAAGACCCAATTTTATCAAAATCGCACCCATCATCAAAGCAATTGAAAAAAAGCAAAACGAAGGAGCTACTATTTCCTATCGTTTGGTACATACAGGTCAACATTATGATAAAAACCTCAGCGATACTTTTTTTGAAGAATTAAATATCCCGAAACCGAACAGCAATCTGGAAGTGAAAAGTGGTTCGCAAGCGGAGCAAACCGGAGCGATTATGGTTGCTTTTGAGAAAGAATTACAACAAAATCCCTGTGATTTGGTACTGGTCGTTGGTGATGTCAATTCGACAATGGCTTGCGCAATTGTAGCCAAAAAACAAAACATAAAAGTGGCTCATGTCGAAGCCGGAATTCGCTCTGGAGATATGACAATGCCAGAAGAAATCAATCGAATCGTTACCGACAGCATCACTGATTATTTCTTTACCACCTCAACCTCAGCATCCGAAAATTTATTGATAAATGGTATAGATAAAACCAATATTCATTTCGTTGGCAACGTGATGATTGATACTTTATATCAAAATTTGGACAGAATTTTTATGCCCCTTTTTTGGAATGAATTTCAATTGAAAGCTAAGAATTACATCGTTCTTACCTTACATCGTCCATCTAATGTAGATGAAGAACAATCTTTAATTCAATTACTAGAAGGCATTGATAAAATGGCTGAAAACAAAAAAGTAATTTTCCCCATCCATCCCAGAACAAAAGCTATTTTGGGAGAAACAAATTTGAAATTGAAAAATATTCTTTTTGTGGAGCCACAAGGTTATCTAAATTTTATGTTCCTCATCAAAAATAGTTTTGCTGTTATTACTGATTCTGGAGGAATTTCGGAAGAAACTACCGTTATGAGAATTCCTTGTTTTACCATGCGAAACAACACCGAAAGACCTGAAACACAAAGTATTGGAACCAATACTTTAGTTGGGACTTCGGTAGAAAATTTGAAAAAACTATTTGGAAAATTCCTGAAAAATGGAAGTCGAAAAACTGGAATTCCAGAACTTTGGGACGGAAAAGCCTCAGAAAGAATTATTGACATCCTGCTTAAAAAATAATGGAAGAAATTCTAATCATATCGAATTATTACCCACCAGAAAAAGGGGCTGCTGCCAATAGAATTGAACAATTGGCGCTGAAATTGAATCAAAACAATTACAAAGTTTCCGTTCTTTGTCCGCTGGGGAATTACCCAAAAGGTGAATTATTTCCTGAATACAAAGGAAAGTTTTCAGTAACAGAAAATCTTCAGGATATTACCGTAAAACGACTTTGGATTTATCCGAGTGTCAGCAAAAACATTTTTAAAAGAACACTCTCTGTTTTGTCTTTTTCTTCCATGCTTTTTCTCTATTTAGTGTTAAAAAAAACACCCCATAAAGTTATCGTTCAATCGCCTCCTTTGTTATTATCGTTTGTATCAGTTTTAACACTTTCGCTATTGCGGAAAAAAATAATATTGAATGTTTCTGACTTATGGCCTTTGGCAGCCATTGAATTGAAAGCCTTGAGATCTGGTAGTTTTTCGCATAAAGTTTCTTTGTTTTTTGAACGATTTATCTACTCAAAAGCAACTTTAATATTTGGTCAATCCAACGAAATTATTACTCACATCCATTCCTCTTTTCCAGAAAAAAATTGTCATTTGTACCGCAATTTTCCCGAACATCAAACTGCTGAAATGCATTTTGCAACCCATGTAAATGACCCCATTAAACTCTTTTACGCAGGATTACTTGGCGTAGCGCAGGGTGTTTTGGAATTATGTCAACAAATTGAATTACAAAATGTAGACATTGAATTGCACATTTTTGGCGATGGTGCAGAAAAATCACAAATCGAAGATTTAATTAAACAAAACCCAGAGAAAAAAATATATTTTCACGGAATGCTGGAACGTCATATTCTACACGAAAAAATAAAAACTTTTGATATTGCTATTGTTCCTCTGAAAACCAGAATTTACGGCTCTGTTCCTTCAAAAATATTCGAATATGGTGCATTGGGATTCCCTGTACTTTATTTTGGTGGAGGTGAAGGTGAAACAATCGTGAAAGAAAACAATTTAGGCTGGGTTGCTCAGGTAGGAAATTTCGAAAGCTTAAATACTACTTTAATCGAAATCTCAAAAACAGGAAAAGAGCCTATTCAAATGATGAAAAAACAAGTTTTTGATTATGCCGAAAATCATTTTGATCTCGATTTCCAAATTAAAGATTTAATCCAAAAAAATGTATTTTAATACGCTTTCCTGTCCCCTTTTAAAGTATTATAAATGGTAATTAAAATGATTTTCAAGTCCAACAACAATGACCATTTTTCGATATAAAAAATATCATACCGCACCCTGTTTATAATGTCTTTGTCGTTTTCAACTTCTCCTCTAAACCCTTTGGTTTGAGCCAAACCGGTTATACCTGGCTTTATAAAATGACGCACCATAAATTTATCAATCCGTTCGGCATACATATTGGTATGGCTTACCATGTGCGGTCTTGGCCCCACAACCGACATATCTCCCAACAGAACATTGAAAAATTGTGGCAATTCATCGATACTTGTTTTACGGATGAACTTACCAACTCTTGTAATTCTTGAATCATTTTTAGATACCTGTTCAATATCTGCCAATTCATTAATTTCCATAGATCGGAACTTAAAACAATTAAATTCCCTGTTATTCAAGCCATTCCTTTTTTGTACAAAAAACAAAGTCCCTTTGGAATCGATTTTTATAATAATTGCCAAAATAGGGATCAACCACGATAATACTCCAACTATAATTAGTATTGAAAAAACAATGTCAAAAATGCGCTTGATAAATTTGTGCAAAGATTCGTCTAACGAAATTGTTCTTTGAGAAATTACTGGAATATAGTCGTAATATTCAAAAACAGTATTTAAAGACAGTAATTGTTTTTGGTCTGGAATAAACTTAAGTGTTTTCAAATTATTGTCGGAAAAAAATATAAATTCTTCCACTTGCTTGCTGGTCAAATCTGTCAGAGAACAATAAATTTCATCTATTTTATTGTCTAAAATAAAAGAAAAACTTTCGTTCAAGAACTCGGATTTATCATTTTCTAAATCAACTATTTTTAATAATTTATAACCGTAATCCGGATTTTCCTCAAAAAAATTCTGCAAAGGCTTAATGCTTTTTTCCTTACCAACAAGTACTACTCTTCTAAAATTACCACCAAATAGGATTCTGTATTTTCTTAGAAAAAAATAAATAAATAGTTTAAAACCAAGAATTAAGGCTATAGAGACTGTCGCAAATGATGCTATTTCAGACAAACTATTTCTTTCAGGATAAAAATAAGCAAGCGCTAAACAACAAGTTATAAAAGCGATGGTCTGCTTCAAAGTACAGTTCAAAATGGCAATTACTTTGGTATAGCGATAGACTTCGTAAAAACCTAAATTCCAAGAAATAACAAACCACGCACTACTGATGAACAAAGCATAAAAATCATGAAAAACAGGTATACCGGAAAAATACGCTGCAAAAAAATTGATGATAACCAAATCTAATATGCGTGAAAAAGGGCGAATATAGCCTGAATATCTTCCGGTTTTAGTTTTCACTACTAATTAATATACTTAGAAAAATCTTTATGCTCCTCTTTAGAAAGTTCTTCTTTGGACAATGATTTAAAATAATCGTATGTAATTTTCATCCCTTCAGCACGATTTACTTTTGCCTCCCAGCCTAGTAACTCTTTCGCTTTAGTAGTGTCAGGTTGGCGCTGCAATGGGTCATTTATAGGTAATGGATGGTAAACTACTTTTTGGTTAGTTCCAGTTAATTTTATAATCTCCTCAGCAAAATCTTTGATGGTGATTTCATCAGGGTTACCAATATTCACGGGTAATACATAATCTGAATGCAATAATCTGAAAATTCCTTCTACCTGATCATCTACATAACAAAAAGAACGGGTTTGCATTCCGTCTCCAAAGATGGTTAAATCTTCTCCACGAATGGCTTGGCCAATAAAAGCTGGAATAACGCGACCATCATTGAGACGCATTCTTGGTCCATACGTATTAAAAATTCGAACAATTCGGGTTTCTACACCATGAAAAGTATGGTACGCCATTGTGATGGATTCCTGAAAACGTTTGGCCTCGTCATAAACTCCTCTTGGTCCAATCGTGTTTACATTTCCGTAATATTCTTCAGTTTGTGGGTGAACCAAAGGATCTCCATACACCTCAGATGTTGAAGCTATAAGGATTCTTGCTTTTTTTACTCTTGCCAGACCTAACAAATTATGTGTTCCCAACGAACCCACTTTTAGGGTTTGAATCGGGATTTTTAAATAATCTATAGGACTTGCCGGCGAAGCAAAATGTAGAATATAGTCCAGTTGTCCTGGAACATGCACAAACTTGGTAATGTCATGATGATAAAACTCAAAATGCTCTAATTTGAACAAATGTTCTATGTTTTTTAAATCACCCGTGATAAGGTTATCCATTCCTATAACATGATAACCTTCTTTAATAAAACGATCGCATAAATGAGATCCTAAAAATCCTGCTGCTCCTGTGATGAGTATTCTTTTCATAGTCGATATATACTACTGTAATTAACTTTTGTAATATGCACAAATGTACTAAAATATTTTCCCTTTTAAATTTAAAGGGGAATGATTACAGAGTAAACCCATCAATTTATAAACAACCTAAGATGCACAGATGCATTTTTTTAAAACCGATCTTTCAACCAAAAATGTTTATTTAATCAACTTTAAACTATTTTTGTTCCAATAAAAATCAGCCATTTTGAAAGTTGTCCATGTAATTGAAGCATTAGGAGGAGGCGTTTATACTTATTTCAAGGACTTGTCCTATTATTTTGGAGATGATGAAATAACAAATAAACTATCAACTACCATTATATATAGTGGAAATCGTAAAGAAATAGATCCTAAAAAAATTGAATCCGAATTTTCAAAAGGGGTATCGCTGATAAAAGTAGATATGGTTCGCGAATTTTCACCAATTCAAGATTTCAAATCCATTCTTCATTTACGAAAAGAACTTCAAAAATTAAATCCGGATGTCATTCATCTTCACTCTTCAAAGGCTGGTGTTTTAGGAAGAATTGCTTGTTTTTTATTATTCAAAAGAATACAACTATTTTACACTCCACATGGCTATTCTTTTCTGAGAACTGATATTTCAAATTTGACCAAAAAAATATACTGGCTCATTGAAAAGAGTTTTCAGCAATTATTCGGAGGTATAACAATTGCCTGTGGAGACACTGAATATGAAATAGCAAAAAAAATAGGAAAGTCATATTTGATAAGAAACGGCATCAATATTGAAGACGTCTGTCAACATTCCACAAAACACCAAAATCAAACATTAACAATTGGTATTGTCGCGAGAATAACCACTGCAAGAAACCCAAAACTATTCAATGCTATTGCATTGCGATTTCCTGATTTTAATTTTGTTTGGATTGGAGATGGAGAATTAAATTGTGAATTAACTGCTCCAAATATAAAAATTACGGGTTGGTTCATGGATAGAAATGATGCTCTGAAACAACTCAATGCCATAGATATTTACATCCAAACTTCTCTTTGGGAAGGACTACCTATTGCCGTTTTGGAAGCAATGGCAATGAAAAAGCCCGTTCTGGCAACCAATATTATTGGTAATAAAGACGTTGTTGTTCCAAACGAAACTGGTTTTCTTTTTAATGAAATTGAAGAACTAGATAGCTACTTGGAATTATTAAAAGACGACAAAATCCGGAATCAATTTGGCGATAATGCCTATAAAAGATGTCATGATTTATTTGATAAAAACAAAAATTTTAAAGCCCTAACGGCTCTTTATCAACAATAGTTTTTGTTGCAGCCAATAACTCCCGAAAATTGCCATCCACAATCCACTAAAGGCAATGCCATCAAAACGCAACAAAAAATCATCAGTAAGATTGGACGTAAAAAAAAGGAAGAAGAAAGAAAGTACCACAGCATTTTTTAAACTAAACCCCAAATAGCCAATTGTAAAAATATAAAGCAACACTACCAAAGGGCCTAGTATTCCAAATTTTATTAAAAAATCAAGGAATTGATTGTGCGTTGGAAACTCATATTTTGCCAAAAAAAGCTGATTTGTTTGTTTAAAATATTTGACTAATTCTGGCTTTCCATCTGAAGCTCCAACTCCAAAAAGAAGATTTTTTTCAGAAAGCTCCCAACCTGATTTCCAAATAGAAACACGAGTTACAAGGGAATTAAATACTTTAAATTCCGGATGCTCAATTTCGTCCAGTTTCCCTACTTTATCCATATAAGCAAAAGTCACCGAAGAATACTTCTCTTTCATATAAGGATTACTTTGGACAAAAAGAAAAAGTACTCCTCCCAATACAACCATTAAAACAGTCATCGTTCCAATCACTTTTTTTAAATTGTATTTACGCATTACTTCTCCGAAAAAAATCAAACCAAAGCCAATCAATACATTAAACAAAGCCATTCTAGTGTTTACAAAAAGGACGAAGAAAAAAGAGAGAATAAAGAGAATAATGTTACTCAATCTCAGAATCCATTTTTCCTTTTGATGAAAAGATTTAAAAACAAAAAAAAGACAGCAGATCGACACAAAAGCTAAATGCATATTCAATGCCGGTGCATGAATCCCAATACTGTTTGAAAACTCATATCCCATTTCCCATAAATCATTTCCGTTTATATATTTATGAATCAATTCAGGGAAGAAAATAATAAATCGGATGAAGAAAAAAAGTATAATTCCCGTAGTTGCAACACTATAAAATTTAAGAATTTTAAAAAATTGAACCCTTTGATAATTTCCTAAAATAAATAACGGAAAAATAAGGAGAGAACTGTATTTTTCTAATGATTTTAAGCCTTTACCAAAATAATCATTGTTCCAAAACATGATAATTTCCAATAGTAATGGAGATGCAATAAGGAATACTAAAACTAAAGATTGCTTGGAAAAATTCAGTTTTTTTATGGATAATAAATTGAATATTGCAAAAAGTACAATCAATAAAGTACAGGGTTTCCTGAATATCATTGCAATGGCAATCAATCCCAGAAAATAGTTAAATATTTTATTGAAGTTTTTTTCTGAAATGGTCATAATATAATGCATAATAAATTAGAGGGAAAACACCTATTTTATGTCGAACAGCTGATCCCAAATCGGGCTCGAAAACACCTTGAACAATAAAAAAAGCAAACAAAATAAGTAAAATCCAAAGTTCATTTTTATTTTTATCTCTCGCTTGAATACATCTCGAAAATCTCACAAGCAGAATGTAAAACAGAAAAAGCTGCCAAATCACAAAAAGCAATATTTGAGGAGAAAAAATATGCTTCAGACCATTGACCGGTATATTCACCGAGAAAAAACCATATACAATACCTACAGTTTCTCCATACCAAGTATCTGGTTTTATTGGTGACACAATAATGGAATTAGCATCTGCAGAACCTAATCTCGAACTGTTAACGACTTCTCTGCTGACTTCCGAGAAAAAATGTCCAGAAACAACTCCATAACATAATGATAAAAATGTGGCAATTACTAATCCGAAAAAAATAACTGTTAACGTCCTGCTCTTAAAATTTACCAAACTCGCTCCATACATCCCAATCGCAATAATCGGAATCAAGAAAAAATAGGGTCTATAAAAAACACCGAAAACAGCCAGTAAAAACAGGGATGAAAAAAGCGCTGTGCGAAATGAAATTCTTTTGTTTAGAAATAAAAAAACAACCAGAGAAACATACAAATAGGTAATAAATTCTTTGGAAGGCATCGACATAAAAATGGCTATCATAAGAATTCCCAAATAAACAATCACATTTTTAATGTTTAGTTTCTCAAAATCAGTAGGAATCCCAATTTTATATAAAACATACATCAAAATAGGAAACTGTATCAATCCAACTATCGGAAAAGGCAAATAGCGCAAGCCTGTTATTTTATAAAATAAAATAGTAAGCGGATAACTTCCAATAAAGCCTATTTCGTTGCCTTTGTCAAGTGCAATAGTAACTGCATCATAAAAAAAACGTTTCGGCAATACATAGAATACCAAAACAGTAACCAATAAATTAAGTATAAATAATACAATAAAAGTTGCCGTACTCCTTTTGATTAACATTTGCATAATTATACTATTGTTTGATACAAATGTATGTGTTTCTCAACCATTAATTGTATCTCGAATTGTTCCGATCTTTTCAAACAGGAATTTACGGTTTCTTGGTAATAAACCTCGTCTGTTAATAATCTTTCGATTGTATTGGCTAATTCTTTGGCATCACCTTGTTTAAATAAAATACCGGCACCGGAAACAATTTCCTGTAAACCGGGTACATCAGAAGCAACAAATGGTTTTCCAGATGCCATTCCTTCAATACTGGACAAAGATAGACCTTCATATCTTGAGGATAAAACAACCACATCAGCTGTTTTTAATAATTGGGGGACATCCATTCTTTGTCCTAAAAACAAAACTCGTTCTTGCAATTTCAGTTCTTGAACCAACTCCCGACACTTTGTTTTAAAAACGCCTTCGCCCACTAAAATAAGCTTTACATTTTCGCGCAAATACGTTAAGGAATGGATTACGGTTTCCTGGTCTTTTTGCTTGTCAAATCGTGCCACTTGTATCATTATAAAATCTTTTGCACTAAAAAGATTCGATATTTCATTTTTAAAATAAGGCTTTGCCTCATGGATTTTTATCAAATCAATTCCGTTTTCAATTACAACAAATTTGGATTCTCTTATTCCTGTGTAATTTTTAAATGTGTTGGAAATTTCATTTGAGACACATATCACTTTATCATAAAATCGATAAAAAAGTCTGTCAAGTACTGCAATGAATCGATTCTCTAATCTTGGATTTGTCGAGTTGTGTTCTGTCAGGATCAATTTAATTTTAGAAAAAGACAACAACTTTGCCAAAACAACCCAATATTGAGTGGGGAATAAATGTACGTGAGCAATTTCATATTTTTTCAAAAAAGGAATCAATTTAAAAACCTGTATCGGATTATAGACAGAATTTAAACCTAATGAATAAATCGAACAACAAGCTGTTTCTTTTAATGCTTGCATAAAAGGACTTGAAGTACCATTCAACACCAATAGGTCGACTACAATTCCTTTTTCTTTATAAATAGGCAACGTGTCCAAGAGTAATTTCTCGGCGCCTCCTGATGCTAAACTGTTTATGATATGAACTATTTTCATTCTTAATTTCTAATTCAAAAAAACATTCACTTTATCCTTTTTATAAATAACAACAGCCGATATACTATTCCAAAAAATGGAACTAACTACAAATGCAGTTGCAGCTCCAGTCATGCCATACTCTGGTATTAATAACCTATTCAAAATAAAATTAATGAGCACAGCAATTACCAATATAATTTGAAAAACATGTTGCCTGCCTGTCATGTTCAAATAAACGGGTGCCGTTCCAAAAGCAGAACAAATTCCTTGACCAATAATTAAAATAAGCAAAGCGTCTTTGGCCGCCGTGTATCCTTTTCCAAAAAAACCTAAAATATACTCAGGAAATGAAAATATTATGAGCATTGCCGGAAAAGTCAAAAAGAATATTAAACGTGAGCCATGACGAACTGTTTTAATCAAATCTGCTTTGCTTTGGCTAAAAAAATATTCCGAAATTTTACTTGAAACCGTAATATTAACCGTGATGATTACCATCGAAAGAATGGTCATTAATTTTACCGCCACCGAATAAAATGCAACGGTAGCATCATCCCTATACTTTTTTAAAAAAAGAATATCAAAACTCATTAATAAAAACAAGGCCATACCACTAATAGCGATTGGATATGATTTAGTGAATATTTCTTTATAAGTGAAATTTGTAATCTCATTTTCAATTTTAGCTTTGCTAAAATAATAGAAAACGAGAATGGTTGTTATAATCGAAAGAAGAACAAAACCTATCAAGAAAACGGCAACCAAATAGGTTTCTAAACCAAAAGAATAAAGCAAAATTGCCCCAACTATCAATGGAATATATTTAATTGTGTTTCTAAAAAGTTCAGCAACATAAAAATGATCCAATGCCCGAAAAACTTCCGTGTTCAAAGTTGTTAATCCATAAAAGAACAAAATCATTATTGCCTTCAAAAGAACATCGTAAACTCTCCCATCAGAAAAATAATTATTTACAAATTCTTCGTCGATATTCCAAAAAATAAAAAGAACCAAAATGGACATCAACAGCAACAAGACAACCATTTTGACATAGACTTTCTTAATTCCCTCCAAAGAATCTGAGCTGTTAATTCTGCCTTTAAAATATAATATCGACTGGTCACATCCTAACAAACATACACTACCAACCACCAGAAGAAACGAACGGACAAAATCATATTGCCCGACAATTTTTGGAGGATAGGTTTTGGTTAGAAAAACTGTGAATCCAAATAATGTTATTACGCCAAAAATTCTCAAAATCAAAGTCACAAAGCTTTGTTGGACAAAGGAGTTTTTGACAATTTTCAATAATTGATTCCGACTTTTTTCTAACATATTTCTTTCTCCATACCCATTACTTATTTCAAATTTGCATTTGCTTTCAGGGATTGTTTTTTATAAAAAGAGATAAAAAAACTAAAAAGGACAAAAAGACCAACAAAGACCAAAGGCAGTATAAATATCAATTTTCCTTTTAATGTTTTGCTGTTTTTGGTATTCAAAACAATTCCTTTCTCTTTAATCGTTTTATCCGTATTGTACTGTTCAATTTTTAATGTGCCAATTTCGGCGGATATAGAATCTTTGGTTTTGATAACCCCATCCAAATTCAAATTTTCATTATAATAAACCAATTTTTCATTGTTTGGGTGTTTTCCGTAAGCAGCTGAAAACTGATTCAAAATCCCATCGATCTGAAGAATTGTAGCTTCTTTACTTTTTATGCTGTTTTGAATGTTTTTGGAATTAATTCGGTTGTAAACATCATAATATGGGCTCGTGTTCAAATATTTTAAAAGAGGTTCAACGGTATTTTGGGCAGAAACAACGCCAACGGTATTCAAAATAATGGTATGAAGTGCATAATTTTTATTGGTCGTTGTCTCTTTAACAATAGATTTAAGGTCACCATTTTGCGCCATCAATTGTAACAATTCCATGTTTTTACCATCCGAATTCATCAAATTATAAACATCAATGACTGGTTCTACGGTAATAGAAACCATTCCTGAAGGTTTTTGAATCCCAATAGATTTTAAAAATAAAGTGTCTTTCAAAGCAATTTTGGAAGCCAAAAAATCAATTTTGGAATACAGATAATCCGTTGATTTAAAATTGGGAGCCACAATGATTTTTTGTTCAAAACGAGAACTTACTTTCTCCAAGAACAAACCAATCCCAGCTCCAAGAACGAGCAAGACAATAACAATAATTGCATTTTTTACAAAAAAACGAATCATTCGAAACAACAAAGTATTAATCCACTCAAAGAAATCCCCAATTCTGCCAAAAACAGTCAGCAGGTCAATTTCTGCATTTTTAGGATTTTTTTCTTTTTTTTTACCCATTACCGTTGTCCTGTTTTATTTTATATTAAAAATTTGTTCTAATATTTTGATCGTGATCAAATACGTAGGTTTTACTCCTGTGGTTCCCAAACCTCCAGAAGCCAATGTACTTCCAGTTTCCAAAGGATTATCCGAAGCATAATAGGCATAACGCACTTTGATATCATGAGGAACACTCTTTCTGATTTTGGAAGCAGACTGAATGGCTTTCTGATAATAGGAACCTTCCATTTCTAATCCAATAACGCCCCAAGTCGATTCATGAAAGAACTTCAATAAGTCCCTGTTTTGCAATGATGTTCCAAGTACCGTAACCATTGGTCCTGCAAAAACCGCAATGTCATTGCCTTCAAACATTTCGGCAGTCAATTCATTTTCGAAAAAATAATTGTCGGCCGTTCCCTCATTGATATGAGCGTTCGGAATCATGATGTCTCCTTTTCCTCCTTCCAGAATTCCTGCTTTCCCCATAATCGAAACCGATTTTACGTTAAGCAAAGTGTCTTTTTTATAGGGTTTCAATAACTCGTCTATCGTTTCATAAGCTTGTTCTCCAAAAGCATAATCCATAACGATAATCACTGGTTTTTTCTCTCCTAAGTCAGTCTTTGGGAATGATGATTTTGACCAATCAATTTTGTCAGTATCAAAAATTTGAACATCTATATTGGTTCCTGAAGTATCCGGAAGAGAAATCATTCCTTGCTTCAATGCAACAGCTTCAACCTGATTACGAAGTTCATTTGCCCCCGATTTGCTCAATTCTTCGTAAATAAAGAAATCAGACTTGTCCTTAAATTTTGTTTTCAAAATGGGCGTAGCAAATATAGAATTCATCACCGAGTGCATATTGGCACTAATCACGTGAATCGGTCGATCCAGCAATTGGTTCGCTTTCAAAACTTCTTTGATATTGGTAGCCCAAACTTCTCCATGAATATGATGCCCTAAGCGTTCTCTCAAAATTGGACTGAATGTAATCGTTCTTTTATTACTATCAATAACTTCTTCAATTGCCAATTTTCCCAACCAATAAATCACGTGCAAAAAGCGATCGGGAGCTGCTTCGGTTCCAAATGAATCATAGATGTTTAAAACTTCCTCAAAAGTTCTCCCCAGAATATTGGCTGCATGAGAAATAGCCTTTTCTTTTTCTACCAGAGTTAATTTTTTACTTTGGGATACAGCTATTTCCAGTTTTGTCCAATCGCGGGAAACCTCACCAGCATCATCCAGTAAAATTCGGTTTTTAATTTTATGCGATTCGATGAAAATAAACGTCAAGTGGGTCAAAATATCATAAATATCTGATCGCCCGCGAGTGATTTCAACATTCATTTGTTCCTCATCTATTCGATAGCAATTGCGACGTCTTTTTGGCGGAACTATCGCTTTAAAATGGGATTTGGAATAGCCTTCATCTGAGGTTAAATTAATAAAACGACACTCCTCGATTCCTACCGGAAGACGTTCTATGACGTATAGAAGTCCATTTAATTCAACTTTTTCTTCTGCAATATTTCCATATATTTCAGGTCTTAAAGCCAACAATGCTTCTCTTAATGTGTCCCCAGAAATTCCCATCGGTTTGTAAAATCCTCTGTTAAAAAGATGGCGCATCGTGATGTACATTTTTTCAATGGCCGCCGATGATTCTTGTGCTCTGGATCTGGATATGTTTTTTGTTTCTTTCATTCTTATATTCTTTAATACCCTCAAATGTATTGTTTTTATTTTTGGTTTAAAACAGCTACAATACTCCTATCATTAGAAAGTCTTGGGATTTTATTCTGTCCACCCAATTTTCCAATGGATTTCATGTAGTCTTGAAAACCGTTTTTAGCCACTTTGGTAATAACCAGTTTTTTCAAAACATGACCCACAATCAGATCGTCATAATAAATGTTTTGTTTTCGCATGGCATTGTCTAGCGCTTCCGCAAAAGAGCTAAAATCCGTTGGCTCGTTCTCAAATTCGATAAACCATTCGTGATATGGCAAACCTTCCAAGGGTGTGATTTGTGGTGCTACTGTAAATTCATTCACTCGCACAGTTGTTCCTATCATGGCTTCCTGCAAAGCGTGTTCGACTTCTTTCCCAATGACGTGTTCCCCAAAAGCCGAGATATAATGCTTGATGCGACCCGAAACAATAACGCGATAAGGCTTCAATGAAGTAAATTGAACGGTGTCACCAATGTTGTAACCCCAAAGTCCCGCATTGGTCGAAATAATCAAAACATAGTTAACTCCCAACTCCACCTCGCCTATTGTATGTCGTTTTGGACTTTCGGTAAAAAAGTCTTCGCTTTTTATAAATTCATAAAAAATCCCAGAATTCAGCAACAGCAGCATTCCCTTTTCTTTTTGCGAATCTTGATAAGCAAAGAAACCTTCCGAGGCCGGAAACAATTCAATGCTATCTACTTTTCTGCCTATAAGGTTTTCAAATTTGGCTCTGTAAGGCTCGTAATTGACACCGCCATAAATAAACAAATTGAAATTCTTGAAAATGGCACCAACCGGCTTTCCTGCTCTTTGCTGCAGTTTTTCAAAATACATTTGAACCCATGACGGAATTCCCGAAATCACGGTCATATCCTCGTTGATTGTCTCCCCAACAATCGCATTTACTTTGGTTTCCCAATCTTCGATACAATTGGTTTCCCAAGAAGGCAGTCGGTTTTTTTGCAAATATTTTGGAACAAAATGCGCCACAATTCCAGACAATCTGCCCAGTTTAATTCCGTATTTTTCTTCCAGAATAGGGCTTCCTTGCAAGAAAATCATTTTGCCGTTTACAAAATCGGCGTTTTTAGTTTCGTGAATGTAAAGCAAAATTGCATTTCGGGCGGCTTCAATATGAAACGGCATTGATTCCTTGGTCAACGGAATATATTTCGCTCCCGACGTCGTTCCCGAAGTTTTTGCAAAATAAAGCGGTTTTCCTTTCCAAAGAATATTTTCTTCCCCTTTTACCACTCTATCCACGTATGATTTCAACGCTTCGTAATCACGAACAGGAACATGATTGGCAAAATCTTGATATGTTTTTATCTGGTCAAAATGATGATCTTTCCCAAATTGAGTTTGCTTAGCGGTCTGTATCAAATTAAGGAAAACAGCTTTCTGGGTTTCAACGGGAGAATTGGCCCAAGCTTGTGTCTTTTTATATATTTTTTGTGCAAACAATCTTGCTGCAAGCGATTTTAGTGACATTCTTTTGGGCTTTGTTTAAAAATTGTAATGTTCTGTTATAATTCCGAAGCTATCGGATTATTTTTTGGTGTTTTGGTTCTTTCCCTTTGGAGATACTAGGTTAGTATTCTCTTCTTCCTTCACTCTTTCCCTCAACTCCATTTCTTTTTTGGAAGGAGATAAATCTACAGGTTCTAAAGCTTCATCAACACTTGAAAGTATAGAGTCTTTACTGAATTTGGCATATTCTAATTCTCCATTCAATACTTTTTGAATCGATTTTATATAGGCTTCATTTTTCTTCAAAGCTGTGGTAAGCGAATCTGATTTTAAGGCCAGAACTGTCGCGTCTCTCTTTAATTGAGAAGAAGAATAACCAGGTATGAATTCACGTAAAGGAGTAAAAGCAATTAAAACGGTCGTAATCGAAATCAGGAAAATAGCCCCCAATGAAAGCGAAACAAAGACACTCATAATGTTCAATTTGAAAGAAAAAATTTCCTCAAAAGTATCCTCGTTCAAAATTATTAATCGGTTTTTGATTAATAATCTGTCAAAAAACTTCTTCTTTTTTAACTGCTTCTTGGACATGCTATTTGTTTTTAATCACAAATATAACAATTTAAAACGTTGTCAGTACTAGCCTCTTTTAAGTTCTTGGATTGCTGACTTCACTATTTTATAAAATATTTAACGCTGACAAAAGCAAATAAATTCGCCAAAATGAATGTGTATTAAGTTATTCTATATACATTTGCACATTAGATTCATTACAAATTTGCTACGGCATTAAATATTCAATCATGGGAAGATTTGGACTTACAGAAATCCTTATTATATTGGCAGTTGTTTTATTACTTTTTGGAGGTAAAAAAATTCCAGAATTAATGAAAGGGTTAGGAAGCGGTATTAAAGAATTTAAAAACGCAGCCAAAGACGAGCAGCCAGCTGACAAAAAAGAAGAAGAAACAAAATAAGAATTATCTAAATTCTAATTTTATAAATTCCAAATTCCAATATATTAAGGAGTTTGGAATTTTTTTTAATAAAAAAGGCTTTCCAATTTCTTGAAAAGCCTTTTTTGGGGCAAACAAAATTAACTAGTTTTTATATGTAACTCCCATATCTTCAATGGAAAAATGATCCGTTAACAGGTGCAGTAAATGATCTCTTAACTCAATATATTCGGGAGTTTTTACAATTTCGATTTTATTTCTTGGTCTTGGTAAATTTACCGTTACAACTTCCCTAATAGTTGAAGCAGGACCGTTATGCAAAACCACGATTCGGTCTGACAAAAACAAAGCTTCCTCAATATCGTGCGTAATCATTATAATCGTTTTTTCTCTATTGTCCAGATTCCACAATTTTAAAACTTCGAGCTGCATCGAGCCTTTGGTTAAAGCGTCTAATGCTCCAAATGGTTCATCCAACAATAAAACGCCTGGATTAATAGCAAATGCTCTGGCAATGGCTACTCTTTGTTTCATTCCGCCCGAAAGCTGTCCCGGTAATTTATCTTTGTGCTGAAACAAATTAACCATTTTGAGGTTTTTGATCACGATTTCATGTTTCTCAGCTTTGGAACAATCCATAACCGAATCCACCGCTTGAAAAATGTTGTTTTCCACTGTTAGCCAAGGCAGTAACGAATAGTTTTGAAAAACAATTCCACGATCTGGTCCCGGACCTTTGATGTTTTTATTTTCTAATACTACCGATCCGCCAGTTGGGGTCAGCATTCCTCCTATCGCATTCATAATGGTTGATTTTCCACAGCCTGAATGTCCGATGATGGATATGATTTCGCCTTTTTTGATAGAAAGGTTAATGTCTTTTACTGCAATATATTTTCCTTTTGGAGTTGGAAAAGAGATTTCCAAATCTTTTATTTCTAAATAGCTCATAACGTTTGTTTGTTTTTAAAGTTACTAAGATGCTGAGATACTAAGTTTCTAAGTTTTTTTAAAAAATTTTAATACTAAGACAACTTTTAAAATCTTAGTAACTCAGAATCTTAGAGTCTTAGAATCTTATAAATAAGATACTTTTTTCTCAATCATTGTAAAAAATCCGTCAAAAATAATTCCCACAAATCCGATGATGATGATGGCCGAAATCACTTTTTCCAAGCTCAATGCATTCCAGCTGTCCCATACAAAGAATCCAATTCCTGCACCGCCTGACAGCATTTCGCCAGCCACAATTACCAGCCATGCAACGCTGATGCTCAATCGCAATCCAGTAATAATGTGTGGTAAGGTGTATGGAAAAACAACTTTGGTTAAATACCTCCATTTTGAAAAACCAAAAGCCTTGGCTACATTTTTATGATCCTGCGGAATAGTGCTCACTCCAAAAGAAGTGTTGATTAATGTTGACCATAAAGATGTTATGAAAACAATGAATATGGTTGCTATTCCAGTATCTTTAAAAACAACCAAGCCAATAGGAAACCAAGCCAAAGGCGAAACCGGCTTTAGAAACTGAACGATAGGATAAAAGAGTTTTTTGAAAAAAGAACTCGCCCCAATCAGGATTCCGAACGGAATTGCGAATAAAGAACCCAATGCAAATCCCAATAAAACGGTTTTGATAGAAACAAACAACTGCAGTCCGATTCCTTTGTCGTTTGGTCCGTAATCATAAAACGGATCGCTCAACATTTCATATAATACCTTCAAAGTAGCTGTTGGTCCAGGAAGTGCTTCCTTTGTATATAAACTCAATAAGCTCCAAAATCCGCAAAAAATAGCCAGTCCAATACAAGCAAATCCAATTGATTTTACTTTTTCTAAAATATAACGTGACGCTTTTTTAAGGCTTTTTTTCTTGATTACTTTACCAAAAGTTTTTTGAAGAGAATAGTTTTTTGGGGCTAATTCTGTTTCGATTGCTGCTGTAGTTGAATGTGACATAATGCTGTAATTTAATGTTTTTTTTAGTTTCTAAGATGCTAAGAATCTGATTTTCTAAGCTTCTACGAGCGCGTGAGGGATAGAAGCTGGCTACCGAAGTAGCGCGGATAGCCCGACCCTGTTGAGTAAAGGGGCTGATGAGCAGTGCTGTATGTAAGCCCCTTTGCTCAACAGGGTCACGCCCTAATTATTTTTAATGTTTCACTACTTTTAAATATGCTGATGGATTTGCAGGGTTGAAAACTGTTTTGTCCATTGTAAGCGAGAACGGTTTCATATCGTCAGTCGGGATTTTGATTTTCATACTTGCGGCAACTTCTTCGTATAAATCCTGAAGAATTAATTTATCGGCGATTGCTTGATAATTTGGTTCTTCTTTCAAATATCCAAATCGTACAAACTGTGCCATAGCCCAGATAGCATGCGATTTACGTGGATAATTCACGGCTCCGCCTTTGTGAAACAGCATATAATCGTTGTCATACACTTCGGTTCCTTGATTACATCCTAAGTTGTAATCTCCCATCAGTCTTCCTTCAATTACATCAGCAGGAGCGTTTACATAAGGCGCTTTCCCAATGATAGCGGCAGCTTTCTTGCGGTTGGCAGGAACATCTAACCATTTGCAGGCTTCCATAACGGCTTTCATTACTTTTACCAAATCCGCTTTGCGTTTGGCACTGAAATCTTTGTTTACTACCAATGCTTTTTCTGGATGGTCTTTCCAAATGTCTTGAGAAGCTATTTGAGTAAATCCAACTCCTTGTTTTACGGCAACACCACCCCAAGGCTCACCCACGCAGTATCCGTCCATATTGCCTACTTTCATGTTGGCAACCATTTGCGGAGGCGGAATCGTGATGATTTTTACCGCTTTTTGATTTAGCCCTGCTGATGACATCCAGTTACGCAGCCATAAATCGTGAGTTCCTCCAGGGAAAGTCATTGCAAAAGTTACTTCTTTTTCGGCTTTCAGTTTAGCGGCAACGACTGGTGTCACTTTGTTCATTTGTTTGAATCCTACTTTACCGCAGAAATCATTAGAAAGAGTAATCGCTTGTCCGTTTACGTTCAGCATCATTGCGATTTTCATCTCTGATCCTGCTTTCCCGCCTACTCCAGTATATACTGAAAAAGGCATGGAATACAAGCAATGTGCTCCGTCCAGTTCTCCTGTCAGGATTTTGTCGCGGACATTGGCCCAAGAAGATTCCTTGGTAACCACTACTTCAACTCCATACTTTTTGAACAATCCCAATTCTTTTGCCATAACTATTGGCGAACAGTCCGTCAATGGAATAAAACCTAATCTTACAGGATCACTTTGAGCGCTTATTGTTGAGAAGGCCGTGCTTACTGCTACTGCCAAAACCAATACTGATTTTGGGAGTGCTACTATTTGTGTTTTTATTGTTTTCATATTAAATAGATTTATTGCTTATTTATTACATTTTTTTTGCTGACAAAAAGTTTGGTTTAATATTCACCATCACATATGCCCATTGCGGCGTTAGGTTGGCGTTGGCGACATTTTTAACTTGTGCCGAAGCCATAGAGTTGGTAGCCTGCATGAATGAGTAACCTGCTTCTATATTGATCATTTTGGTCATATTGTAGGACAATTTTAGGTCAAGTTCTGTTCCTAAATAACTGTTTTGCTTTCCTCCTGCTCCATTAGATAAAGTGTTTGCCGATTCAAAACAGTGTATGTCTGCAAAAAGAGTCAGGTTGTCTTTCAAATTGTATTTTGCTTTCAAAAAGTAGTTTAACAAACCTTGTGCTCCAAATCCGCTTGGGGCATAGAAGTAATCCATAGTTCCCCAAAATTTGTGAGGCGTTCCATAAAGAGGATCAAACTGATTGTTATCGGAAGTTGCTGTAACTGCTTTTGTACCGTCGTTTCCTGATAAATAATCAACTCCAGGCCCTATAAATAATTTTCGTCCAACTTGTACTGTAGAGGTTATAGAAGCCAAATTACTGCTCAGACTACGTCCGTTTTTGTCGTGACCAAATTGGTGGTACACACTTCCTTCGAATTTCAATTTTCGGGTTGCATTCACATTATAGTAGAAACCAGTAGTGTTACGGGTCCAGATTCCCTGCTCATTTACTTTGGTAACAACTGGCGGAGTTCCTGCCGTAACATTGGTATATTTATTAAAGTTGTCACTTAAAAACAAAAATGAAATGTCTCCAAAGAAAAACTTCTTCGCCACATACAAATATTCCAAGGATTTATAATTAGTTCCCAAACCGTTCGTTCCAGCGGTATAACCTGAAGTTGCGGCTGGAACTCCATTATAAATTGTTCCGGCTAACAGTTCTTTGTTTTGATTGAATGCAGCTCCAAAATCGGCTGTCCATCCTTTGTTAGCATATTTCAGTACAACGGCATCATGGTAACGCGCTTGCTGTAACCAGTCAAGACCTCCAATAACCTTCTGGTCATCATACGAAATCTCCTGACGTCCAATTTTTAAGGATAAATTTTGAATGGTACTAGTAGTGTCTACCAGCATAATTTCACCCCAGGCTTCGTGCAATTGAATTCCATTATTCTCAGCAGTTGTTGCTCTGTTAATAGTTGAAGCATCCTGTCCCCAAACACGAACATCCTGAACGGCAACAAAAAATTTGAATCTGTATCCTGTAAAACCAACATTCAATCTTGTTCTTTGTGAAGTAAAAACAGCAGCCTCCATATCTTTGGCCTGCAATGTGCTGTAACCGTCTCTAAATTCTGTTCTTGGTCTAAATTGTCCTGATGCTGTTAACTGAGCATTTGCAGCGTTATAACCAAACAATGTTATGGTCAAACCTAATAGTATCGATTTTGAATTCTTTCTCTTTTTAAGTGCTTTTATTTTTTGTATTGTGGTTGTAATCTTTTGCATGGTAAATTGGTTTTGATTAGTATGAAGCAAATATACATACGTATTAATACTTACGTATTTACTTTTTACAGCCTGAAACCTCTTTTTTACACAGAAAAAAATATTCTGATAACAACTTATTTACTGCGTTAACGCAAATAATTATTGTTAAGCCTTATAATTATTGATATTAACAAACACTTAGTTTTTATCTAAATACGTACTTAGCTCAATGACAAAAAAATATTTTTCCTCCAATACTCCTAAAACGACATTTATTTCCACAAAAAAAGCCCCAGAAGGGCTTAATAAATTCAAAGTTCAAATCTAAAACTACTTATACATACTTATGTTCCATAATTTCGGATTTCATTTTATTGATTTGTTGCAATCCTATTTTCTTCCCAACCGTTTTTATCAGTGTCTCTCTCTTCAAACTCGAAATCACTCGGGTTACCTGTTCTTCGGTTGTTCCGGCAAAGTCGGCTATTTCTTTTCGGGACAAATCAAGATTAATCAAATCATTTGTTTGTCCAAATTTTCTATGAATATATAATAAGGTATCGATCACGCGCTCTCTCACATTCATGTGGGCAATTTTTCGAATGTTGTTCTCGCTCTTGTTCAATTCCTCTGCATAAAAAAGCATCATATCATAAGTGAATTCCGGAACATTTTTAAGAATGTCCAGCATCACTTCATTGTTAAAGTTGCACAAAACCGTATCTTCCAAGGCATAAGCCCCTATCAAATACCGATTGCTCGTACCAAATCCCCTAAAACCAACCGTGTCTCCATTCGTGGTAAACCGAACAATTTGTTCTCTTCCGTTGATTCCTGTTTTTACCGTTTTCACCTTTCCTTTTTGCACAAAATAAAGCCCCTGAATAGGTGCGCCCTCTATAATGAACTGCTGTGTCTTCTTGCAGGTAAAACTGTGTTTCTTTTCTATATAACTTTGCATGTTGGGCAAATGAATATGCTTTTTGATAAAACAATTTTCATTACTACAACTGTTGCAAATAGCTTGATTCTCTTTCATCTGTAGTTAATTATTGTTTATTTTTAAGTGTTTGCGGTAAACAAGACATTTAATCCAATGAACAAATCTTGGTTAAATGACAAAATCAGTAAAAATTATACTGTAACTGTCTTTATTTGAAGTAAATGTATGAGTTTTTCGCAATAAATGGTAATTGACTCAAGCCGATAAGTCAGGTCATCAGCTCAAAAAAAGACTCCTTTTTTATGCATTTTTTATAAATGAACCCGAAAAAATGATGTCAATTATCATTTCATCTACTTAGAGTCGGTGCTTTTTGGATATTCGCAATTTTTTGTAAATAAGTAAAAATACGTAGTTTTATATAATTTGTAGCTTTTTGCTTAAACAAAAAATCCGATCCAGAAATGATTGGATTGGGATTTTTATAATTTATTTTAAGATAACTCGATAAAACAAAGTATTACAATATATAATCCAAATAATTATCCTGATTGATAATTTCAAAAGTAGCATCCGGATATGACTTTGCAAATTCTGAAGGAATCTTTGCTTTTACTTTTCCGTATTTATATTCAAAAGCCGATAACTGTTCGTCTTTTTCTTCTATTCGGTCAATTTCCTGTTTGGTATGGGTTCGCCAAAAGTAGTCGTGAACAAAATTTTCGGTATAACTCATTTTTTTAATTCGTTCCGAATTCAGGTAATTTTCCCAAAGTTTACCTACATCTTCTCTCGTATTCAATGGATTAAATGAATTGATTATAGCATTTCGGATACCGTTATCCACAAAATACCATTTTTTCATCTTAGTAATCTCATTATCCCTATTCCTGCTAAATCCTGATACACTGTAAATTATAAATACTTTAGTAAATAAATCCAAATACTTTTCGACCGTGTTTTTACTGATTTGCAAATCACGTCCAACACTTTCGAGTGACAATTCGCTACCCGTTCTAAAGGCAATAATCTGAAGTAATGCAATAATTTTGTCTCTTTTTTTGATACCTTCAAAAGCAAAAACATCCCGCAACAATTGAGTATTTACCAATTCTTTTAAATAGTTTATTTTACCTTCTCGATTTGTAATATGGCTCAATTCGGGATAACTTCCCAATATTAATCGATCTTCAAGGTTATTACGGGTTTCGAGAAAATTTTCGGTTTCAGAAAACTCAATTTGTGCAATTGGATATAAATTTATGGTTTTCATACGCCCAACTAACGGCTCACCTAACTGATTGTTTATTTCAAATGCTGAAGAACCCGTTACCAAAACTTTTAAATCTTCAATGGTATCCACCATCAACTTTAATTTTTTGCCAATAGCAGGTATTTCTTGTGCTTCATCAATTATCAAAAATTTAGTGTCTCCGAGCAATCTTTTAAAATTGGCTGTACTCTGAATTTCCAATAAATTATGGGATTCAATATCGTCTCCGTTTAAAAAAAGTACTTTTTCAGTTACTTTTTCCATAAGTTTTTTAATCAGTTCGGTCTTGCCTACTCGTCTTGCTCCTAACAAAACAACCACTTTGTTGGGTTGCAATTTTTGCAAAACTAAATCAAGTGCCAATCTATTTATTTCCATAAAATTAGATTTTATTGACACAAATATAAATATATTTATTGATTTCCGTCAGTTAAGTGACGGAATTTAATTGATTTCCGTCAGTTAACTGACGATATTTAATTAAATTTCGTCATTTTAATGGTTTTTAAATCACCATCGTCAACTGAATCCTTTTCCTATCCTCATCAACTTCCGTCACTTTCACCTGAACATGTTGGTGCAATTTAACCACTTCATTGACATCACTTACAAAACCTGCTTTAAGTTGGGAAATGTGAACCAAACCGCTTTCTTTGATTCCGATATCGACAAAACAGCCAAAATTGGTAATGTTATTGACAATTCCAGGCAAAATCATGCCGGTTCTAACATCTTTTATCGATTTGACATTCGGGTCAAATTCAAAAACTGTAGCTGCTTTTCTTGGGTCTAATCCTGGTTTTTCTAACTCTTTAATGATGTCTTTCAAGGTCAAAACTCCAATATCGGAAGTAATGTAATTTTCGGGTTTTATTAAAGCTGTTTTTTCTTTGTTGGCAATCAAATCGTTTACAGAAAGTTTTAAATCTTTTGCCATTTTTTCCACAATGCCATACGCTTCAGGATGCACCGCCGAATTATCCAACGGATTTTTAGCATTCGAAATTCGGATAAAGGCAACTCCTTGTTGATACGCTTTGTCTCCCAAACGTGGCACTTTTTTTAGTTGCTTTCTATCTGTAAAAGGGCCGTTTTCAGAACGGTAGTTTACAATGTTTTCGGCAAGCTTCTCTCCTATTCCACTCACATAACCCAACAAATGCTTACTCGCCGTGTTGATGTTTATGCCCACCGAGTTCACACAACGAATAACCGTATTGTCCAGTTCTTCCTTAAGTTTATTTTGATCCACATCGTGTTGGTATTGCCCAACTCCAATCGCTTTTGGATCAATTTTCACCAATTCAGCCAATGGATCCGACAATCTTCTCCCAATAGAAACCGATCCACGAACCGTAACATCATAATTAGGAAACTCCTCTCTCGCAATCTTCGAAGCTGAATACACCGAAGCTCCAGCCTCCGATACGATGAATACTTGTATTGGTTTATCAAAAGCTATTTTCTTGATGAAGAATTCGGTTTCTCTCGATGCAGTTCCGTTTCCAATCGAAATCGCATCTATTTGATACGCATTGACCATCGAACGGATTTTTTTTATGGCCATTGCTTCCTCCTTTTGCGGAGCGTGCGGATAAATGGTTTCGTTGTACAACAAATCCCCTTTCTCGTCCAAACAAACCACTTTACATCCCGAACGAAATCCAGGGTCAATCGCCAAAATTCGTTTCTCCCCTAATGGTGGAGCCAATAACAACTGCCCTAAATTATTCGCAAACACCTGAATCGAATTGGCATCCGCTTTTGCCTTAGCTTCCTGTAATGCTTCATTGGAAATCGCAGGATTCAACAAACGTTTATAACAGTCCTCAATCGCCAACTGAATGTGTGGCGTGGTGCTATTATCACCTTTTATAATTAATTCGTCAATAATATCGTAGGCATCATCCAGCTCCACATCCACTTTAAACTTGATAAAACCTTCGTTTTCGGCTCTCATAATAGCTAGTAAACGATGTGATGGTGCTTTGGTCAATGGCTCTGACCAATCAAAATATTGATTGAATTTCTGGGCGCCTTCCTCGTCTTTTTTGGATTTAACCACCTTTGTTGTGATTGTTGCTTTACGCTCAAACAAGCGTCTGAGTTGCTTTCTAACGTAGATATTTTCATTAATCCATTCTGCTATAATATCTCTTGCTCCTTGCAAGGCCGACTCCTCATTAATCACATTTTCATTAAGATATTGCGTTGCCAAGAAATCAACATCATCTTTGCTTTGCGCCATAATTATCTTGGCCAAAGGTTCCAATCCGTTCTCTCTTGCCACGTCGGCTTTGGTTCTTTTTTTCTTTTTATATGGCAGATAAAAATCTTCCAATTCCTGTAAATCGAAACTCATCTGGATTTTTTTCTCCAATTCTGGTGTCAAAGCATTTTGTTCCTGAATGGATTTTAAAATCGCTTCTTTACGTTTTACAATCGTTTCATATTCCTTTTGAAATTTTGCAATTTGCTCAATAAAAACTTCATCTAAGTTTCCAGTTTTATCTTTTCGATATCTTGAGATAAACGGAATCGTGCAGTCTTCTTGCAATAATTGAACCGTATTTTGAATGTTAATCGTTGCCGTTGCAACGTACTTTGAAATGAATTGTAAGTTGGTCATTGTGTATTTCTATTTAAAAAGGAATCTTTTTCTTTGAAAAAAAGAGATGCTAAAATACTATCTTTAAATTTTAATTGAACTCCAATTATGATTTTATTATATTCTTTTTTATTCATTAATTTAATAGCTTTTGTATTAATAGGCTACGACAAACAACTAGCCATTAAAAACAAAAATAGAATTTCCGAAAAAACTCTTTTGGCCTGGGTGGCACTTGGTGGAACAATAGGATCATCGCTTGCGATGTCGATTTTTCAGCACAAAACAGCAAAAACAAGCTTTTTGTTGAAATTTTTCGGAATCGTTTCCCTTCAAATTATAACCATTATCATATTGTTTTATTTTGATCTAATACTATTATAAAACAAAAAAAGCCCAGTTTAAAACTGAGCCTTTAAATATTTTGGTGCGAAGCACCTCGCGATTTTTTTAGTGACAAGCTATTTTATTCACTCTGTTTTGGTGTCTTCCTCCTTCAAATTCCGTAGCCAAGAAAGTTTCAACAATTTCTACAGCTTGTGGAATCGAAGTAAAACGTGCCGGAATACTAACAATATTGGCATCATTATGCAATCTCGTTAAAACTGCAATTTCTTTAGTCCAACATAAACCAGCTCGGATTTTAGCATGTTTATTAACAGTCATGGCAATTCCGTTCCCGCTTCCGCAAATAACAATTCCAAAATCAGCTCTACCTTCACTTACATCTTCAGCAACCGGATGTGCAAAATCAGGATAATCAACACTTGCTTCAGTATCTGTACCGTAATTGGTTACTTCATATCCTTTTGCTTCAAGCATTGCAACAATTGCTTTTTTATAATCTGGTCCGGCGTGGTCATTCCCTATCGAAATTTTCATTTTTTTTGTATTAGATTTTGAACTGCAAATTTAACCAAAGTATTTTAGATATAAGCCAAAAAACAATTATTCAATTCTAATAATAGATTAAGAAATAAGGTAGATAAACATTTTTTATAAATGTAACACAACTCCTTGATTATAAGAAATTTTGAGGTTTATTAACATTTTCATAAATACACAATAGTCTGCAAATCAATAGGAAGAATGAAATTAAAATGTTAATATTTTGAATTGTTAATACTAAAAGCTAACTACTTGATATTCAGTTAACCTTAAATTAACATAAATTGTTTATAACTTTAGATAGAATTTTAGAAGTTTTTTGTGTTTCTAAACAAAAAATAAGTAATCCAAAACCCACTTTAGAAATCCTAATTTAGTTTGATGAATTTTTAGAAAAGTTATCAATACTTAAAATTGGTTTTTCAACAAAAAAATTAAAATCACTTATTTACAATTTATATAATTTCTGGAT
>NZ_MUNX01000056.1 GCF_002001005.1 Flavobacterium sp. A45 | reverse complement strand
GTTACAGTCAAGTTCAACACTTGATCTGCCGTACAACCGTCTGCTCCTGGGAATCTTGTTCCTGTCTGATTCGTTGTATAATCCGTACCGTTCCATCTGTAAGTCTCTCCCGAACAAATGGTTTGATTCGTTACTATATCTGCAGGTTTTGGCGTTACAGTCAAGTTCAACACTTGATCTGCCGTACAACCGTCTGCTCCTGGGAATCTTGTTCCT
>NZ_MUNX01000062.1 GCF_002001005.1 Flavobacterium sp. A45 | reverse complement strand
TTGTTCCTGTCTGATTCGTTGTATAATCCGTACCGTTCCAGGTGAAGGTCGCTCCCGAACAAATGGTTTGATTCGTTACTATATCTACAGGTTTTGGCGTTACAGTCAAGTTCAACACTTGATCTGCCGTACAACCGTCTGCTCCTGGGAATCTTGTTCCTGTCTGATTCGTTGTATAATCCGTACCGTTCCATCTGTAAGTCTCTCCCGAACAAAT
>NZ_MUNX01000001.1 GCF_002001005.1 Flavobacterium sp. A45 | reverse complement strand
GTCCTGGGAATCTTGTTCCTGTCTGATTCGTTGTATAATCCGTACCGTTCCATGTGAAGGTCGCTCCCGAACAAATGGTTTGATTCGTTACTATATCTACAGGTTTTGGCGTTACAGTCAAGTTCAACACTTGATCTGCAGTACAACCGTCTGCTCCTGGGAATCTTGTTCCTGTCTGATTCGTTGTATAATCCGTACCGTTCCAGGTGAAGGTCGCTCCCGAACAAATGGTTTGAT
>NZ_MUNX01000103.1 GCF_002001005.1 Flavobacterium sp. A45 | reverse complement strand
GTTCCAGGTGAAGGTCGCTCCCGAACAAATGGTTTGATTCGTTACTATATCTGCAGGTTTTGGCGTTACAGTCAAGTTCAATACTTGATCTGCCGTACAACCGTCTGCTCCTGGGAATCTTGTTCCTGTCTGATTCGTTGTATAATCCGTACCGTTCCAGGTGAAGGTCGCTCCCGAACAAATCGTTTGATTCGTTACTATATCTGCAGGTTTTGGCGTTACAGTCAAGTTCAATACTTGATCTGC
>NZ_MUNX01000041.1 GCF_002001005.1 Flavobacterium sp. A45 | reverse complement strand
GCAGTAGTAGCATCCAAACTATAGGTAATACCTGTTGAATTGTTTGCCGTGGTCGTCGTGGTTACAGTTCCAGCTACTTGACAACGTGTTGAGGTTGCTGGCGAAAATGCGTTTATGGTTACTGTTGGGGTTATAGTCACAACATGAGTCGTAGTTGCTGGTCCGTTGCAACCCGCAGCACTAGCTGTGATTGTCGTTGTGCCTGACCATCCAGCAGCATAAGTCACAGCTCCAGTTGCAGCAACTATGCTGTT
>NZ_MUNX01000002.1 GCF_002001005.1 Flavobacterium sp. A45 | reverse complement strand
GTTCCAGGTGAAGGTCGCTCCCGAACAAATCGTTTGATTCGTTACTATATCTGCAGGTTTTGGCGTTACAGTCAAGTTCAATACTTGATCTGCCGTACAACCGTCTGCTCCTGGGAATCTTGTTCCTATCTGATTCGTTGTATAATCCGTACCGTTCCAGGTGAAGGTCGCTCCCGAACAAATGGTTTGATTCGTTACTATATCTACAGGTTTTGGCGTTACAGTCAAGTTCAACACTTGATCTGCCGTACAACC
>NZ_MUNX01000109.1 GCF_002001005.1 Flavobacterium sp. A45 | reverse complement strand
CTGCAGTACAACCGTCTGCTCCTGGGAATCTTGTTCCTGTCTGATTCGTTGTATAATCCGTACCGTTCCAGGTGAAGGTCGCTCCCGAACAAATGGTTTGATTCGTTACTATATCTGCAGGTTTTGGCGTTACAGTCAAGTTCAACACTTGATCTGCCGTACAACCGTCTGCTCCTGGGAATCTTGTTCCTGTCTGATTCGTTGTATAATCCGTACCGTTCCAGGTGAAGGTCGCTCCCGAACAAATGGTTTGATTCGTTACTATATCTGCAGGTTTTGG
>NZ_MUNX01000020.1 GCF_002001005.1 Flavobacterium sp. A45 | reverse complement strand
GGAACGGTACGGATTATACAACGAATCAGATAGGAACAAGATTCCCAGGAGCAGACGGTTGTACGGCAGATCAAGTATTGAACTTGACTGTAACGCCAAAACCTGCAGATATAGTAACGAATCAAACGATTTGTTCGGGAGCGACCTTCACCTGGAACGGTACGGATTATACAACGAATCAGACAGGAACAAGATTCCCAGGAGCAGACGGTTGTACGGCAGATCAAGTATTGAACTTGACTGTAACGCCAAAACCTGCAGATATAGTAACGAATCAAACGATTTGTTCGGGAGCGACCTTCACCTGGAAC
>NZ_MUNX01000003.1 GCF_002001005.1 Flavobacterium sp. A45 | reverse complement strand
ATCAGACAGGAACAAGATTCCCAGGAGCAGACGGTTGTACGGCAGATCAAGTGTTGAACTTAACTGTAACGCCAAAACCTGCAGATATAGTAACGAATCAAACGATTTGTTCGGGAGCGACCTTCACATGGAACGGTACGGATTATACAACGAATCAGATAGGAACAAGATTCCCAGGAGCAGACGGTTGTACGGCAGATCAAGTATTGAACTTGACTGTAACACCAAAACCTGCTGATTTAGTTACGAATCAAACGATTTGTTCGGGAGCGACCTTCACCTGGAACGGTACGGATTATACAACGAATCAGATAGGAACAAGATTCCCAGGAGCAGACGGTTGTACGGCAGATCAAGTATTGAACTTGACTG
>NZ_MUNX01000004.1 GCF_002001005.1 Flavobacterium sp. A45 | reverse complement strand
TAACAGTTACTTCATACGTTCCAGCTCCAATACCTGATAAATCTTGAGTAATGGCAGCGATTGCGTTTCCGTCTTTTTTCCAAGTATAAGTATAAGGAGAAGTTCCACCAGAGATTGTCAAGTCGATGGCTCCAGTAGTGTCATTATAACAGTTTACATTGGTTTGTGAAGTTACTGCAATACTTAAACCAGCACTTGGTTGAGTAATTGTAATTGTTTTAACAGCTTTACAGCCTTTGTCGTCGGTAACAGTTACTTCATACGTTCCAGCTCCAATACCTGATAAATCTTGAGTAATGGCAGCGATTGCGTTTCCGTCTTTTTTCCAAGTATAAGTATAAGGAGAAGTTCCACCAGAGATTGTCAAGTCGAT
>NZ_MUNX01000144.1 GCF_002001005.1 Flavobacterium sp. A45 | reverse complement strand
AAATTATTCATTATGTTAAAATTTACAAAATTTTGTTTTATCGATGGGCTTGCTATTGTGCTTCTATTTCCAGAGCCAAGTGTTATTTTTAAATATGATTTTATTGGAAATAGATTTTTTTTTGTTGAGTTTTTTTTGATATCCAATGTGGAAGTATAAAAAGTATTTTTAAAATCACTTAGGTTTTGGTTATTTGAGTTTTGAATGTCGCTTGATTCTGTTGATTCGTAGCCAAGATAGAATTGTTTATTGTGGTCTGTAGAGTAGCTTAGCTGAACTGCTGTTTTTGTATTTTGAAAAATACTGTCCTGTTTGAAAATGTTTATTTGAGCTTTAATTCCTATTTGACTTTTGAATAAGTATGGAAGGGTTAAGTTGGCATTGAATATTTTTTGATTATCCCCATCGTTTTTCCAATATATGGATAGCTCTTCACCGTTTCTAAGTGTGTTGACTAAAGTTAAGTCTAGATATCCGTTAAATTGTATTTTTTTATTTTCAGTATTGTTGAAACCTAAATACCCGTCAAAAATATTTGCTTTTCTTTTTTCTAAATACACAAATACTTTAGTCGTGTCTTTTGTGAATAGGATTTCTGGATATTTAATTTGATTGATGTATTCAAATTTTTCAAAATCTTCATGAAGTTGTTCAATTGTCTTTTGACTGAATATTGTGTTCTTGTATTTTTTATTGATTTGCTTTTCGGCTCCTTTTGGGAGAAGATTTTTTTTAAGTTCATTTATGTATTTTATTTCAATCGTATTTATTGTTCTTCTCTTTCCTGTGTCGATGACTAAATCAGCATAAATATTTTGTTGTTTTTTTTGAATATTTATGAGTTTTACTTTTGCGAAAGCAAAACCATTTTGCTCTAATTTTTGTGTAGTTTGTTTTAAAAATGGCTCTATTTGCGAATATGGTAATATTATCGAGTCTTGATTTGTTTCAAGTAAATCAATTGGGTGGATGTCTTTTTTTATACCTATATATATATGTATGTTTTTTATTTTGTTTCCAAGCGAGATTATAGTTGTGAAGTTACTGTCGTTTTCTCTCTTTTTTTCTAGTATTTGGTTTTCAATATAGCCTTTCTCTGAGAGTTTTTTTCTTGTAAAATTTATTTCTTCAGTTAGTTGTTTTGTGCTTTGATGTTTAGTTGTGTAGTTTGTTGAATCAATAATTGAAGTTTCTTTTTTTGTTTTTCCGATTATTTTTAATTGAAAAGTTTGACTCATTGAAGTCGTGTAACTAAATAGGAATAATAAAATTAGAAGTTTGGATTTCAATTTTGGTTTCTTTAAATAAGTTGTTGCAAATATCTGCTCTTTGTTGGAATAATCATAGTGTTGGGTTGATGAAGTTTTATTGTTTTATAAGTCATTTTGGATTCAAAAAGTGATTTAATTAAGAAATAGCTATCCTGTTAATAAACAAATATTTACTTCTTTTAAAAATTAATTGATTCTGGTTTGTAAAGTGGAAATTAATTTATACATTTGCAACCCCGTAAAAAGCGGGATTTTAATATAATAAGAAATTTTTAGTATTAATTATGCCAACAATTCAACAATTAGTAAGAACAGGAAGAACTCAGATAACTAAGAAGAGTAAATCGGTTGCTTTAGATTCTTGTCCTCAAAGAAGAGGGGTTTGTACGCGTGTTTACACTACAACACCAAAAAAACCAAACTCTGCAATGCGTAAAGTAGCGCGTGTACGTTTGACAAATGGTAATGAAGTGAATGCCTACATCCCTGGAGAAGGACACAATTTACAAGAGCACTCGATAGTATTAGTTAGGGGTGGAAGGGTAAAAGATTTGCCAGGAGTAAGATATCACATCGTTCGTGGTGCGCTTGATACGTCAGGAGTAGCAGGAAGAACGCAAAGAAGATCTAAGTACGGAGCAAAACGACCAAAAGAAGCGAAAAAGTAATTTAAAACGTTATTCCTGTAGAGGTACGATTCTTCGTGGCTGTATGGGTGTGAAATTTTATTAAAAAAAAGACATGAGAAAAAGAGCGGCAAAGAAAAGACCACTTTTACCAGATCCAAGGTTTAATGACCAATTGGTAACGCGTTTTGTGAATAACTTAATGTGGGATGGTAAGAAATCAACAGCTTTTAAAGTTTTTTATGATGCAATTGACATTATAGAGACTAAGAAGCAAAATGATGAAAAAACTTCATTAGAAATTTGGAAAGATGCTTTAACAAACGTTATGCCTCACGTAGAAGTACGTAGTCGTAGAGTTGGTGGAGCTACATTTCAAATTCCAATGCAAATCAGACCAGACAGAAAAATTTCTATGGCTATGAAATGGTTGATTCTTTATTCAAGAAGAAGAAACGAAAAATCTATGGCTCAGAGATTGGCTTCAGAATGTTTAGCTGCGGCTAAAGAAGAAGGAGCAGCTGTTAAGAAAAGAATGGACACTCACAAAATGGCAGAAGCTAACAAAGCATTCTCTCACTTTAGATTTTAATTCTTAAGAAATGGCTAGAGAACTTAAATATACAAGAAATATAGGAATTGCTGCTCACATTGATGCTGGTAAAACAACAACAACAGAGCGTATATTATTCTATACAGGAAAATCACATAAAATTGGTGAAGTACATGATGGTGCTGCAACAATGGACTGGATGGCACAAGAGCAAGAAAGAGGTATTACAATTACTTCTGCTGCTACTACTTGTGAATGGAATTTCCCAACTACTCAGGGTAAAATTTTACCTGAAACATTGCCTTATCACTTTAATATTATCGATACCCCGGGACACGTTGACTTTACAGTTGAAGTAAATCGTTCTTTGCGTGTACTTGATGGTTTGGTTTTCTTATTTAGTGCTGTTGATGGTGTTGAGCCACAATCTGAAACTAACTGGAGACTTGCAGATCAATATAGAGTTCCAAGAATTGGTTTTGTTAACAAAATGGACCGTCAAGGTTCTAACTTTTTGATGGTATGTCAGCAAGTTAGAGATATGCTAAAATCTAATGCTGTTGCAATCACTTTGCCAATTGGTGAAGAAAATGATTTCAGAGGTGTTGTGGATTTAGTAAGAAACCAAGCTATTGTTTGGGATGATGCTGGTATGGGAGCTACTTATGAAGTGGTGCCTATTCCTGAAGATATGCTTGACGAAGTAAAAGAATACAGATCGATTCTTATTGAGGCGGTTGCTGATTATGATGAGAATTTGCTTGAGAAATTCATGGAAGATGAAAGCTCTATTACAGAGGAAGAAATCAACATTGCATTAAGAGCGGCTGTAATGGATATGGCTATCATTCCTATGATTGCTGGTTCTTCTTTTAAAAACAAAGGAGTTCAATTCATGTTAGATGCAGTATGTAAATATTTGCCATCTCCAATGGATAAAGAAGGTATCGAAGGGATTCATCCTGATGATGCTGAATTATTAGAAGAAGATCAAACTAAAATCTTGCGTAAGCCAGATGTTAAAGAACCATTCGCTGCTTTAGCATTTAAAATTGCTACTGACCCATTCGTAGGTCGTTTAGCTTTCTTCCGTGCTTATTCAGGACGTTTAGATGCTGGTTCTTATGTTTTGAACACTCGTTCAGGAAATAAAGAAAGAATTTCTCGTATCTACCAAATGCACGCTAACAAGCAAAATCCAATCGAATATATTGAGGCTGGAGATATTGGAGCAGCAGTTGGATTTAAAGATATTAAAACTGGAGATACATTGTGTGATGAAAAACACCCAATTATTCTTGAGTCAATGAAATTTCCTGCACCGGTAATTGGTATTGCTATTGAGCCTAAAACTAAAGCTGACGTAGATAAAATGGGTATGGCTTTAGCTAAATTGGCTGAAGAAGATCCAACTTTTACAGTTAGAACTGATGAGGCTTCAGGACAAACTATTATCTCAGGTATGGGTGAGCTTCACTTAGATATCTTGGTTGATAGAATGAAACGTGAATTCAAAGTTGAAGTTAACCAAGGTGAGCCTCAAGTTGAGTATAAAGAAGCTTTTACTAAAAAGGCACAACATAGAGAAACGTACAAGAAACAATCTGGAGGTCGTGGTAAATTCGGTGATATCGTATTTATTCTTGAGCCAGCAGATGAAGTTGATGGTAAAACTCCAGTTGGATTGCAGTTTGTTAACTCTGTAAAAGGGGGTAACGTACCAAAAGAATATATTCCTTCTGTTGAAAAAGGTTTCCGTGAAGCTATGAAAACTGGTCCTTTAGCAGGATATCAAGTGGATAGTTTGAAGGTTACTTTATTGGATGGATCTTTCCACCCTGTGGATTCTGATGCGCTTTCTTTTGAACTTGCAGCTAGAATGGGTTATAGAGAAGTAGCTAAAGCTGCTGGAGCTGTAATTCTTGAGCCAATCATGAAAATGGAGGTTATTACACCAGAAGAAAACATGGGAGATATTGTTGGTGATATTAACCGTCGTAGAGGTCAAGTAAATGACATGGGTGATAGAAATGGTGCTAAGACTATTAAAGCAGATGTGCCATTGTCTGAAATGTTTGGATATGTAACAACTTTAAGAACTTTGTCTTCAGGTCGTGCAACATCTACAATGGAATTTTCACACTACGCTGAAACACCTTCTAATATTTCAGAAGCAGTTATCAAAAAAGCAAAAGGAAACGCATAATCTTTAAGAAAATGAGTCAAAAAATCAGAATAAAATTGAAATCTTACGATCATATGTTGGTAGATAAGTCTGCTGAGAAGATTGTAAAAACAGTAAAAACTACTGGTGCTGTTGTAACTGGGCCAATCCCATTGCCAACTCACAAAAAACTTTTTACAGTATTGCGTTCTCCACACGTAAACAAAAAAGCTAGAGAGCAATTTGAAGTAATGTCATATAAGAGATTAATTGATATTTATTCATCTTCATCTAAAACTATTGATGCTTTAATGAAACTTGAATTGCCAAGTGGAGTTGAAGTTGAAATCAAAGTTTAAGTACTTTAAGAGTAAAAAGGAACGCCGTTTTTAGGTAAAAAATATTTTTTTGGTTTGTGTGTAAATAAGTTATACATTTGCACCCACTTAAAAAATAGGATTTGCTTAAAAGCTGCGTTCTATATTTATATTTAATAATTAATAATTAATATTTATGTCTGGGTTAATTGGTAGAAAAATCGGCATGACTAGTATTTTCGACGAAAACGGGAAGAATATTCCTTGTACAGTAATCGAAGCTGGACCATGCGTTGTTACCCAAGTCAGAACCAAAGGTGTTGACGGGTATGAAGCGTTGCAACTTGGTTTCGATGACAAAAACGAGAAACATTCCACAAAAGCGGCTGTTGGTCACTTTAAGAAAGCTGGAACTGTAGCTAAGAAAAAAGTCGTTGAATTCCAAGATTTTGCAACAGAACAAAAATTAGGAGATCTTATTGATGTTTCTATTTTTGCTGAAGGAGAATTTGTAGATGTACAAGGTGTATCTAAAGGTAAAGGTTTTCAAGGGGTTGTGAAACGTCACGGTTTTGGTGGTGTTGGACAAGCAACTCACGGTCAACACAACCGTTTAAGAGCGCCAGGTTCTGTAGGAGCTTCTTCTTATCCATCTAGAGTATTCAAAGGAATGCGTATGGCTGGAAGAATGGGAGGAGATAATGTAAAAGTTCAAAACCTTAGAGTTTTAAAAGTAGTTGCTGATAAGAACCTACTTGTTGTTAAAGGGTGTATTCCTGGTTGCAAAAACTCTTATGTAATCATTCAGAAGTAATGGAAGTAAAAGTATTAGATTTCAACGGAAAAGATACTGGAAGAAAAGTTCAACTTTCTGATTCAGTTTTCGCAATCGAACCAAATAATCACGCTGTATATCTTGATGTAAAGCAATATTTGGCTAATCAAAGACAAGGTACTCACAAAGCTAAAGAAAGAGCTGAAGTTGCGGGAAGTACACGTAAGATTAAAAAACAAAAAGGTACAGGTACAGCTCGTGCGGGTAGTGCTAAAAACCCTTTGTTTAAAGGTGGAGGTACGGTTTTTGGACCTAGACCAAGAAGTTATTCGTTCAAATTGAATAAAAACTTGAAACGTCTTGCTAGAAAATCTGCATTTTCAATTAAAGCAAAAGAGTCGAATATAATCGTACTTGAAGATTTTAATTTTGAAACGCCAAACACTAAAAATTTCATTAATGTTTTGAAAGCTTTAGAGTTAGAAAACAAAAAATCACTGTTTGTGTTGGGTGATACGAATAAAAACGTATATTTGTCCTCACGAAATTTGAAAGCGTCAAATGTTGTAAGTAGTTATGAATTAAGTACTTACGATATTTTAAATGCTAATAATTTAGTGCTTTTAGAGAGTTCTTTGGAAGTAATTGAAGAAAATTTAAGTAAATAATAGGATATGAGCATCATAATTAAACCTATAGTAACGGAAAAAGTAACCAAAGAAAGTGAAGTTTTAAACCGCTTCGGATTCGTTGTTGACAGAAAAGCAAACAAAGTACAAATTAAGAAAGCTGTTGAGGCTGCTTATGGAGTAAATGTTTTGAGTGTTAATACAATGAATGTGAGACCGGATAGAACTACTAAATACACTAAAAGTGGTTTAATCAGTGGAAAGACTAACGCAATTAAAAAAGCGATTGTTCAAGTACAAGAAGGAGAAACAATTGATTTTTACAACAATATCTAAGATAAAATGTCAGTAAGAAAATTAAAACCTATTACCCCAGGTCAGCGATTTAGAGTTGTGAATGGTTATGACGCCATTACAACTGATAAGCCGGAACGCTCTTTGATAGCGCCGATAAAAAACTCTGGAGGTAGAAATAGTCAAGGAAAGATGACCATGCGTTATACGGGTGGTGGTCACAAGCAGAGATATCGTATTATTGATTTCAAACGTACTAAAGAAGCAATTCCAGCTACTGTGAAATCAATCGAATACGATCCAAATCGTACTGCGTTTATCGCGTTATTAGCTTATGCTGATGGTGAGAAAACTTATATTATTGCTCAAAACGGATTGAAAGTTGGTCAGAAAGTAGTTTCTGGTCCAGAATCTCAACCTGAAATTGGTAATACTTTACCTTTAAGCAGAATTCCTTTAGGAACTGTTATATCTTGTATCGAATTGAGACCAGGACAAGGGGCTGTAATCGCTCGTTCTGCTGGAACATTTGCTCAATTAATGGCAAGAGATGGAAAATATGCAACAATTAAAATGCCTTCAGGTGAAACAAGATTAATCTTGTTGACTTGTTCAGCTACAATTGGAGCAGTTTCTAATTCAGACCACCAATTAGTTGTATCTGGAAAAGCAGGTAGAACAAGATGGTTAGGAAGAAGACCTAGAACAAGACCTGTTGCAATGAACCCTGTCGATCACCCAATGGGTGGTGGTGAAGGACGTTCTTCTGGTGGACATCCACGTTCAAGAAATGGAATACCAGCTAAAGGTTATAGAACTCGTTCTAAGAAAAACCCGAGTAACAAGTATATCGTAGAACGTAGAAAGAAATAATAAGATATGGCACGTTCATTAAAAAAAGGACCTTTCGTTCATTATAAGTTAGACAAGAAAGTTGCAGAAAACATAGCAGGTGGAAATAAAGGAGTTGTTAAGACATGGTCTAGAGCTTCAATGATTACTCCAGACTTCGTTGGGCAAACAATCGCAGTTCATAACGGTCGTCAATTTGTACCAGTTTACGTAACAGAAAACATGGTAGGTCACAAATTAGGAGAATTTTCACCAACTAGATCTTTTAGAGGTCATGCTGGAGCAAAAAATAAAGGTAAAAAATAAGAAGCAATGGGAGTTCGTAAAAGAGAAACAGCAGATGCGAGAAAAGAGGCTAATAAGTCTATAGCTTTCGCAAAATTGAATAACTGCCCTACTTCACCTAGAAAAATGCGCTTAGTAGCGGACTTGGTAAGAGGTCAGAAGGTAGAAAGAGCACTTAACATATTAAGATTCAGTTCGAAAGAAGCTTCAAGAAAATTAGAAAAACTATTATTATCTGCAATCAATAACTGGGAGCAAAAAAATAGTGAAGGTAATCTTGAAGAAGCTGGATTATTTGTTAAAGAAATCCGTGTAGATGGTGGAATGATGTTGAAAAGACTTCGTCCAGCTCCACAAGGTAGAGCACACAGAATAAGAAAACGTTCTAATCACGTGACAATCGTGTTGGGAGCTATCAATAACACACAAAGCAATTCTTAAGCAGCATGGGACAAAAGACAAATCCAATTGGAAATAGACTTGGTATCATCAGAGGATGGGACTCAAACTGGTATGGTGGAAATGATTACGGTGATAAATTAGCCGAAGATTATAAAATCAGAAAGTATATCCATGCTCGTTTATCAAAAGCTAGTGTATCGAAAGTAATCATCGAGAGAACTTTGAAACTTGTAACCGTTACTATCACTACTGCAAGACCTGGTATTATTATTGGGAAAGGTGGACAAGAGGTAGACAAGTTGAAAGAAGAACTTAAGAAAATTACTGACAAAGAGGTTCAAATCAACATCTTTGAAATTAAAAGACCTGAACTTGACGCGTATCTAGTTGCTACAAGCATCTGTCGTCAAATCGAAAGCCGTATTTCTTACAGACGTGCAATCAAAATGGCTATTGCTGCTTCTATGCGTATGAACGCAGAAGGTATCAAAGTTTTGATTTCTGGTCGTTTGAATGGTGCAGAGATGGCTCGTTCAGAGGGTTTCAAAGAAGGTAGAATTCCTCTATCAACTTTCAGAGCTGATATTGATTATGCTTTGGCTGAAGCTCATACTACTTATGGTAGAATGGGTATCAAAGTATGGATCATGAAAGGTGAAGTTTATGGAAAGAGAGATCTTTCTCCACTTGCAGGAATGGACAAAAAACAACCTGGTGGTGGTAAAGGTGGTGATTCTCCTAGAGGAGACAGAAAGCCTTTTAATAAAGGTGGAAAACCAGACGCTCGTAAACGAAAGTAAATTTTTAAACTAAAGAAAAATGTTACAGCCTAAAAGAACAAAATACCGTAAGGTACAAAAAGGTAAAATGAAAGGAAATTCTCAAAGAGGACATGAACTTTCTAATGGAATGTTTGGTATTAAATCTGTACATGAAGATGGAATGTTCTTAACCTCTCGTCAAATCGAAGCTGCACGTATCGCTGCAACTCGTTACATGAAAAGAGAAGGACAATTATGGATTAAAATATTTCCAGACAAACCTATCACTAAGAAACCTCTTGAGGTACGTATGGGTAAAGGTAAAGGTGCCGTTGAATATTGGGCTGCCGTTGTTAAACCCGGAAGAATTATGTTTGAAGTTGGAGGAGTTCCTTTGTCAGTTGCAAAAGAGGCATTACGTCTTGCAGCACAAAAGCTTCCAGTAAAAACTAAATTCGTTATTGCTAGAGATTTCGAAGCATAATCTATATTATATTATGAAACAATCAGAAATAAAAGATCTTTCTGCAGCGGAGTTGCAAGAAAAACTTAGCCAGACTAAGAAGGCATATGCCGACCTAAAAATGGCTCACGCTATTTCTCCAATTGAGAATCCACTTCAAATTAGAAGTGTAAGAAGAACAGTTGCAAGATTAGCTACAGAACTTACTAAAAGAGAGTTACAATAATTGTATTCTGCTGAAAGATGGAAGAAAAAAGAAATTTAAGAAAAGAAAGAGTTGGGGTTGTTACTTCAAACAAAATGGATAAATCCATTGTGGTTGCTCAGGTAACTAAAGTAAAACACCCATTATACGGTAAGTTCGTGTTGAAAACAAAGAAATTTGTTGCACATGACGAAACAAACGACTGTAACATAGGAGATACTGTAAGAATTAGCGAAACGCGTCCTTTGAGTAAATCAAAATGTTGGAGATTAGTTGAAATCCTAGAAAGAGCTAAATAATTATGGTACAACAAGAATCAAGACTAAAAGTAGCAGATAACACGGGAGCAAAAGAAGTTTTAACTATCCGTGTTTTAGGAGGTACCAAAAGAAGGTATGCCTCTGTTGGAGACAAGATTGTAGTATCTATAAAAGACGCAACACCTAACGGAAACGTTAAAAAAGGTGCTGTTTCAACTGCAGTTGTTGTACGTACCAAAAAAGAAGTGAGAAGAGCTGATGGTTCTTATATCCGTTTCGATGATAATGCATGTGTTCTTTTGAATGCTGCAGGTGAAATGAGAGGAACTCGTGTTTTTGGTCCGGTAGCAAGAGAACTTCGTGAAAAACAATTCATGAAAATTGTATCATTAGCACCAGAAGTGCTTTAATTCGTTTTAAGATGATAAAGCTAAAAATAAAATCAGGAGACATAGTAAGAGTAATAGCTGGAGACCATAAAGGTGAAGAAGGTAAAGTTTTACGTGTTTACCGTGAGAAAAACAAAGCAATTGTTGAAGGTGTAAACATGGTTTCTAAACATACGAAACCTAGTGCAAAAAGCCCTCAAGGTGGTATTGTAAAGAAAGAAGCTTCTATTCAAATTTCTAATATATCTTTAATTGATCCTAAAACTAAGGAAACAACTAGAGTAGGTATTAGAGTTGAAGGAGATAAGAAAGTAAGATTTTCAAAAAAATCTAATCAAGTACTATAGTAATGGCATATATACCTAGACTAAAAGAAGAATATAAGAGTAGAGTTATCTCTGCTCTTAAAGAAGAATTCGGTTACACAAACGTAATGCAAGTTCCAAAATTGGAAAAAATCGTTTTGAGTAAAGGAGTTGGTGCAGCAGTATCTGATAAAAAATTGATCGACTATGCAGTTGATGAATTAACTAAGATAACTGGACAAAAAGCAGTATCTACTATCTCTAAGAAAGACGTTGCGTCTTTTAAATTGAGAAAAGGGATGCCTATTGGTGCAAAAGTTACTTTGCGCGGTGAAAGAATGTATGAGTTTTTAGATAGACTTATTACTTCTGCATTACCACGTGTTAGAGATTTCAGTGGTATTAAAGCAACTGGTTTTGACGGTAGAGGAAACTATAATCTTGGTGTTTTAGAGCAAATCATTTTCCCTGAAATTGATATTGACAAAGTAAATAAAATATCTGGAATGGACATTTCTTTTGTAACTACTGCAAAAACAGACAAAGAAGCAAAGTCATTGTTGGCTGAATTAGGTTTACCTTTTAAAAAGAATTAAGATATGGCTAAAGAATCAATGAAAGCCCGTGAGGTTAAGAGAGAAAAAACGGTAGCTAAGTATGCTGAGAAAAGAAAAGCTTTGTTAGAAGCTGGAGATTTCGTAGGTTTGCAGAAATTACCGAAAAATGCTTCGCCAGTTCGTTTGCACAATCGTTGCAAATTGACAGGTAGACCAAGAGGGTATATGCGTCAATTCGGTATTTCACGTGTAACATTCCGTGAGATGGCTAATAATGGACTAATACCAGGTGTTAAAAAAGCATCTTGGTAGAAAAATATTCAGACGTGAGTAATCACGTCTGTTTTTCACATTTATAAACTGGTTTCAGGTTCGATTACATTTAATCGAAAACCGTTACCGCAAATCAATACTTATGTATACAGATCCAATTGCAGATTATTTGACGAGAGTTAGAAACGCTGTGGCTGCAAACCACAAAGTTGTCGAAATTCCAGCATCTAATCTAAAAAAAGAAATAACAAAGATCTTATTTGATCAAGGTTATATCTTAAGTTACAAATTTGAAGACAACGCTGTTCAGGGGTCTATCAAAATTGCTTTAAAGTATGATAAAGATACTAAAGAGCCAGTAATCAAAGATATCCAAAGAATTAGTAAACCAGGTTTACGTAAGTACGCAGGTGCTTCTAAAATCCCAAGAATCCTTAACGGATTAGGAATTGCTATTGTTTCAACTTCAAAAGGTCTTATGACTGGGAAACAAGCCAAGCAATTAAATGTTGGTGGAGAAGTAATTTGTTACGTATACTAATTTTAAAGACTATATAAGATGTCAAGAATAGGTAAAAGCCCAGTAACAATACCAGCTGGAGTAACTGTTACAGTTGCTGATGGTATTATTACGGTAAAAGGAAAAAACGGTCAACTTACACAGGAGTTTTCGGATGTAACTGTAACAGTTGAAGGAGATCAAGTTCTAGTAGAAAGATCTTCTGATCATAAAGACCAAAGAGCAAAGCACGGTTTGTATAGATCTTTAATCAATAACATGATTATAGGTGTAACAGAAGGATTTACAAAATCTTTAGAATTGGTAGGGGTTGGTTATAGAGCTTCAAACCAAGGTCAAAAGTTAGATTTAGCGCTTGGGTTCTCTCACAATATTGTTTTAGAAGTAGCTCCAGAGGTAACTCTTGAGACTATATCTGAAAAAGGTAAAAATCCAATTGTAAAATTAACATCATTAGATAAACAACTTTTAGGTCAAATTGCGGCAAAGATTAGAGGTTTCCGTAAGCCAGAGCCATACAAAGGAAAAGGTGTTAAATTTGTAGGTGAAGTATTAAGAAGAAAAGCAGGTAAATCAGCTTAAAAAATAAGATTATGTCATTAACAAAACCTGAAAGAAGGCAACGTATTAGATTCAGAATTAGAAAAACGATTAGTGGTACTGCTACAAATCCAAGACTATCTGTTTTTAGAAGTAACAATGAAATTTACGCTCAATTAATTGATGATGTAAACGGAGTTACTTTATTAGCTGCTTCTTCAAGAGAAAAAGAAATAGGAAAAGGTACGAATATTGAAGTTGCAACTGCAGTTGGAAAACTAGTAGCGGAAAAAGCTTTAAAAGCTGGTATAGAAGTAGTAACGTTCGATAGAGGAGGTTATTTATATCACGGTCGTATTAAATCATTAGCGGAAGGCGCGAGAGCGGCTGGACTTAAATTCTAATATAGTATGTCTAATAGTAAATACAAGAATGTAGAGCTAGTAAAACCAAGTGGTCTTGAATTAAAAGACCGTTTGGTAAGTGTAAATCGTGTTACTAAAGTTACAAAAGGTGGTAGAGCTTTTGGTTTTTCTGCTATTGTAGTTGTAGGTGATGAAAATGGAGTGGTTGGTCACGGATTAGGGAAATCTAAAGACGTTTCTGAAGCAATTGCGAAAGCAGTAGAAGACGCTAAGAAAAATCTTGTAAAAATTCCTTTGAACGGGCAATCAGTTCCTCACGAACAAAAAGGTAAATTTGGTGGTGCACGTGTATTCTTAATTCCTGCATCTCATGGTACGGGAGTTATTGCTGGTGGAGCTGTTCGTTCAGTTCTTGAGTCAGTTGGGATTCATGATGTATTATCAAAGTCACAAGGATCTTCAAATCCTCACAACGTAGTGAAAGCAACTTTTGATGCTTTATTACAAATGAGAAGCGCCTATACTGTTGCAAAACAAAGAGGTGTTTCTTTAGAAAAAGTTTTTAAAGGTTAATTCAAGGAAATTATGGCTAAATTATTAGTAAAACAAGTTCGAAGCAAAATCAACTGTCCTCTTACTCAAAAAAGAGGTTTGGAAGCTTTAGGCCTACGTAAAATGGGACAAGTTGTAGAGCATGATTCAAATCCTGCTATCCTTGGGATGATAAATAAAGTTAAACACTTAGTTTCTGTTGAAGAAGCTAAATAACAAATACTGTTATGAATTTAAGTAACTTACAACCTGCTGAGGGTTCTACACACAATCAAAATAAAAGATTAGGTAGAGGTGAAGGTTCTGGTAAAGGTGGTACTTCTGCAAGAGGTCACAAAGGAGCAAAATCTCGTTCTGGTTATTCTAAAAAGATTGGTTTTGAAGGTGGACAAATGCCACTTCAAAGACGTGTGCCTAAGTTTGGTTTCACTAACATCAATCGTAAAGAATACGAAGGTGTTAATCTTGATACTCTTCAATTATTAGTTGATAATGGAGTAATTACAGATACTGTTGATATGACAGTTTATGTAGCTAATCGTCTTGCTACCAAAAATGAAATCGTAAAGATTTTAGGTAGAGGAGAATTGAAAGCAAAATTAAAAGTAACTGCTCACAAATTTACTGCTACTGCAAAAGCTGCTATCGAAGCTGCTGGTGGAGAAGCTGTAACCATGTAATATTGCAATTAAGATGAAGAAATTTATTGAATCAATAAGTAATGTTTGGAAAATAGAAGAACTAAAAAATAGAATCTTAATTACTTTAGGTCTACTTCTTGTTTATCGTTTTGGTGCTCATGTTACACTTCCTGGAATTGACGCAACTCAATTGACAGGTTTAGCTGGGCAAACTAAAGATGGATTAGGATCTATTCTAGACATGTTTACCGGAGGTGCATTTTCTAAAGCTTCAGTTTTTGCTTTGGGAATTATGCCTTATATTTCTGCATCTATTGTAGTGCAACTTATGGGAATTGCGATTCCTTATTTGCAAAAACTTCAGAGTGATGGGGAGAGTGGTAGAAAGAAAATCAATCAAATTACCCGTTGGTTAACTATTGTTATTACTTTAGTTCAAGGACCAACTTATATCTACAATCTTTACAGAACTTTGCCTAGTTCAGCTTTTATTTTAGGGTTTGACTCTTTTGAATTTCTTTTTTCTTCAGTTATTATCTTAGTTACAGGTACAATATTTGCTATGTGGTTAGGAGAAAAGATAACTGATAAAGGAATTGGAAACGGTATTTCCCTTTTGATAATGGTTGGTATTTTGGCTAGGTTGCCACAAGCTTTTATTCAAGAGTTTACAACAAGAGTAACTAATAACAATGGTGGGCCAATGTTATTGGTTGTTGAGATCATTATTTGGTTACTTGTGATAATATCTTGTGTATTATTGGTAATGGCAATTAGAAAAATTCCAGTACAGTACGCTCGTCGTACAACTTCTGGTGATTTCGAACAAGATATGATGGGTGGTAACAGACAATGGATTCCTTTAAAGCTTAATGCAGCTGGTGTAATGCCAATAATATTTGCACAAGCGATTATGTTTATTCCTGCTGCTGTTGCTGGTTTGTCAAAGTCAGATGCTTCCCAGTCTATTGTTGGTGCTTTTAGTAATATGTTCGGTTTTTGGTATAATTTTGTTTTCGCAACATTGATTGTTGTGTTCACTTTCTTCTATACTGCAATTACAGTTCCTACTAATAAGATGTCTGATGATTTAAAGAGAAGTGGTGGTTTTATTCCAGGTGTAAGACCTGGTGTTGAAACATCTGATTATCTTGATAAAGTGATGTCTTTAATAACTTTTCCAGGATCTTTATTTCTTGCTTTGATAGCTGTGTTCCCAGCCATTGTTGTAAGTCTTATGGATGTTCAACAATCTTGGGCTATGTTTTTTGGAGGGACTTCATTGATAATTATGGTTGGAGTTGCAATAGATACTATTCAACAAATTAATTCATACTTGTTGAATAAACATTATGATGGTTTGATGAAAAGTGGTAAAAATAGAAAAGCAGTAGCTTAACTTATGGCAAAACAATCAGCAATAGAACAAGACGGATCTATCATCGAAGCATTATCTAATGCGATGTTCCGTGTAGAGTTAGAAAATGGACATATTGTAATTGCTCATATTTCTGGAAAAATGCGTATGCATTACATCAAATTATTACCTGGTGATAAAGTGAAACTAGAAATGAGTCCTTATGATTTGTCAAAAGCAAGAATTACTTATAGATATTAAAGATATTCACAATGAAAGTAAGAGCATCAGTAAAAAAGAGAAGTGCCGAGTGCAAGATTGTACGAAGAAAAGGCAGATTATACGTAATCAACAAAAAGAATCCTAGATTTAAACAAAGACAAGGATAATTATGGCAAGAATAGCAGGGGTAGATATCCCAAAAAACAAGAGAGGTGTTATTGCACTTACCTACATCTTCGGATTAGGAAAAAGTAGAGCTATTGAGATTTTAGAAAAAGCTCAAGTTAGCCAAGATAAAAAAGTTCAAGATTGGAATGATGACGAAATCGGAGCAATTCGTGAAGCCGTATCAGCATTTAAAATTGAAGGTGAATTACGTTCTGAAGTTTCTTTGAACATCAAACGTTTAATGGATATTGGATGTTATAGAGGTATTCGTCACAGATCTGGTCTTCCATTAAGAGGGCAAAGAACTAAAAACAACTCTAGAACAAGAAAAGGTAAAAGAAAAACTGTTGCGAACAAGAAAAAAGCAACTAAATAATAAGTAATATGGCTAAAGCAACTGCAAAAAAACGTAAAGTTATCGTTGAATCAACGGGTGAAGCTCATATTTCTGCTACCTTCAATAACATCATCATTTCTTTGACAAACAAAAAAGGTGAAGTTATTTCTTGGTCTTCAGCTGGTAAAATGGGTTTCAGAGGTTCTAAAAAGAACACTCCATACGCAGCTCAAATGGCAGCAGAAGATTGTAGTAAAGTAGCTCTTGAGGCTGGACTTAAAAAAGTAAAAGTTTATGTTAAAGGACCAGGAAACGGACGTGAGTCTGCAATCCGTTCTTTGCATAATGGTGGAATTGAAGTTACAGAGATTATCGATGTTACTCCAATGCCTCACAATGGATGTCGTCCTCCAAAAAGACGTAGAGTTTAATACTCAAATATTAATTATAGTATAACCTAGATTGAAAATAGATTATCGAAGGATAAGACCTGAATTCATAATCTCAATCTTAAACAATTTAAAATGGCAAGATATACTGGTCCAAGTACAAGAATCGCTCGTAAATTTGGCGAGGCAATTTTCGGAGACGATAAAGCTTTCGAAAAAAGAAATTATCCACCTGGTCAACACGGGATGGCTAAAAAAAGAGGAAAAAAATCTGAATATGCTGTCCAATTGATGGAAAAGCAAAAAGCTAAATATTCTTATGGAATTTTAGAAAAACAATTCAGAAATTTATTCGAAAAAGCATCAGCTACCAAAGGTGTAACTGGTGAAGTATTGTTACAATTATGTGAAGCAAGATTAGACAATGTTGTTTTTAGAATGGGTATTGCTCCTTCTAGAAGAGGTGCACGTCAAATCGTTTCTCATCGTCACATTACTGTTAATGGCGAAGTTGTTAATATTCCTTCTTACCACTTAAAAGCTGGTGATGTAGTTGGAGTTCGTGAAAAATCTAAATCTTTAGAGGCTATCGAACGTTCTTTGTCAAATTCAAGTCATGTTTATGAGTGGATTACTTGGAATAATGAAACGAAACAAGGTACATTTGTAAGCGTTCCTGCAAGACTTCAAATTCCAGAAAACATTAAAGAACAATTAATCGTAGAGTTGTACAACAAATAATAATTGACTTAGTCGAAATTTATGGCAATATTTAATTTTCAGAAGCCCGATAAAGTTATCATGATCGATTCAACCGATTTTGAAGGTAAATTTGAATTTAGACCTTTAGAACCTGGATATGGATTGACCGTTGGTAATGCACTTAGAAGAGTTTTGCTTTCAGCATTAGAAGGTTATGCAATTACATCTGTTCGTATAGAAGGTGTAGATCATGAGTTTTCTACTATTTCAGGAGTTGTTGAAGACGTTACCGAAATTATTCTTAATCTTAAACAAGTACGTTTCAAACGTCAAATTGAAGATATAGATAATGAATCAGTTACTATTTCTGTTTCTGGTAAAGACCAATTAACAGCTGGTGATTTTCAAAAATTTATTTCAGGTTTCCAAGTTTTGAATCCAGAGCTTGTTATCTGTAATTTAGATAGCAAAATCAAACTGAATTTCGATTTAACTATTGAAAAAGGTAGAGGATATGTTCCTGCTGAAGAGAACAAAAAACAGAATGCTGCAATAGGAACTATTTTTACTGACTCAATTTTTACTCCTGTAAAAAATGTTAAGTATGCAATTGAAAACTTCCGTGTAGAGCAAAAAACAGATTATGAAAAATTAGTTTTTGAAATAAAAACTGATGGATCAATCAATCCTAAAGATGCTCTTACTGAAGCTGCAAAAGTTTTAATTCACCATTTCATGTTGTTTTCTGATGAAAGAATTACACTTGAGGCTGACGAAATTGCACAAACAGAATCTTATGATGAAGAGTCATTGCACATGAGACAATTGCTTAAAACTAAGCTTGTTGATATGGATCTTTCTGTTAGAGCATTAAATTGCTTGAAAGCGGCTGAAGTTGATACACTTGGTGATTTAGTATCGTTCAATAAAAATGACCTAATGAAATTCCGTAATTTTGGTAAAAAATCTTTAACTGAACTTGATGAGCTTGTTGCAGTTAAAAATTTGAACTTCGGTATGGATTTAGCAAAATACAAACTAGATAAAGAATAATCTAATCCCGATTCTATCGGGGTTAAATTTCATAAAGCAATGAGACACGGAAAAAAATTCAATCACTTAAGCAGACAGACTGCACATAGAAGTTCTATGTTGGCAAATATGGCTTGTTCTCTTATTGAGCACAAACGTATAAACACTACTGTTGCAAAAGCTAAAGCGCTTAAACAATTCGTTGAGCCGCTTATAACAAAATCAAAATCAGATACTACTCATAATCGTCGTATCGTTTTTGCTTACTTACGTAGTAAATATGCAGTTACTGACTTGTTCAGAGATGTTGCAGCGAAAGTAGGAGACCGTCCAGGTGGATACACTCGTATCATTAAAGTTGGAAATCGTTTAGGAGATAATGCTGATATGGCAATGATCGAACTAGTTGATTTCAATGAACTTTACAACGGAGGTAAAAAAGAAGTTAAGAAAGCTAAAAGCCGTCGTGGTGGAAAAGCTAAAAAAGCAGACGAAGCTACTGAAGCTCCAGCTGCCGAGGCTGAATCAACTGATGCAGCTGAATAATTATGAAAATAATCATTCGATAATAATCAAGGATAAACTATTTATAGTTTATCCTTTTTTTTTGATTTTTTATAATGATCAATCATTGTTGCTTCAGTTATTGATTAGAAATCGAAATGGTGTTTTTGCATGTTAGTTTTTTTGAATATAGTATCCTGTCATTTTTGAACATTTTACTGTCATTTTGTTACTCTCTATCATTGAGTTTCAAATAGTATGAATTATTCAAAAAAAACGTTGCGTCCACTGTTTTAAAAATTTAAATTTGCACAATATTAAATTACACATGAAATATACAACACGAAAAAGCGCTATTCTTTTATTAAGTGACGGAACCATATTCCACGGTAAATCAATTGGAATAAGCGGAAAAACTTTTGGGGAAGTTTGTTTTAATACAGGTATGACTGGGTATCAAGAGATTTTTACAGATCCTTCTTATTTTGGTCAGTTAATGGTTGCTACAAATGCTCATATTGGTAATTATGGGGTAAATGACAAAGAAGTCGAATCTACTAGTATAAAAATTGCTGGTTTGGTATGTAAAAATTTTAGTTTTAATTATTCTAGAGTTGATTCATCAGGGAGCTTGGAAAATTATTTTACTAAGCAGAATTTGATTTGTATCTCAGATGTGGATACTCGCGCATTGGTAAGTTATATACGCGAAAATGGTGCGATGAACGCGGTTATTTGTACCGATGATACACCTATTGAAGAACTGAAAAAGCTATTAGCAGATGTGCCTGACATGAAAGGCTTAGAACTAGCCTCTAAAGTGTCTACTCTTGAGCCTTACTTTTATGGTGATGAAAATGCCACATATAAAATTTCAGCTTTAGATTTAGGTATTAAAGAAAATATTCTACGCAACTTAGCCAAAAGAGATTGTTATATTAAGGTTTTTCCATATAATGCTACTTACGCAGAATTGGCTTCTTTTAATCCAGATGGTTTCTTTTTATCTAACGGTCCCGGAGATCCTGACCCATTGGATAGTGCTATACAAGTGGCAAAAGAAATTATTCAAAACAACAAGCCTTTATTTGGTATTTGTTTAGGTCATCAAGTTATCGCTTTGGCAAATGGTGTTTCTACATACAAAATGTTTAATGGACATAGAGGTATTAATCATCCTGTAAAAAATATAATTACTGGTAAAGGCGAGATTACTTCTCAAAATCATGGTTTTGCAGTAAATAAAGAGGAACTTGATAATCACCCTGATTTGGAGATTACACATTTACATTTGAATGATGGAACTGTTGCTGGTATGCGAATGAAAAATAAAAATTGTTTTTCTGTACAATATCATCCAGAAGCAAGTCCAGGACCGCACGATTCTTCTTATCTTTTTGATCTGTTTGTTGAAAATATGAAATCTGTATAAGACTAAAACGTTATCGTTAATAAATAAAAAGATATTAACGATTTTAGAATAAAGACTTCTGATTTTTTTTATTTAATTTTGAGGAAAATACAAATTAATAACATAAAAAATAGGAATAATGAGTATTATTATTAAAATTCACGCAAGACAAATTTTTGATTCAAGAGGTAATCCTACAGTAGAGGTTGATGTAATTACTGAGAATGGAGTATTAGGAAGAGCCGCAGTTCCATCAGGGGCTTCAACAGGAGCGCATGAAGCACATGAGTTACGTGATGGTGGAAAAGCTTTCTTGGGAAAAGGAGTTTTGAAAGCGGTTGAAAATGTAAATACAAAAATTGCTGAGGAATTAGTTGGGACTTCTGTTTTTGAACAAAATCTTATAGATCAAATGATGATTGATTTGGATGGTACTCCAACTAAATCAAACTTAGGAGCAAATGCTATTTTAGGTGTTTCTTTAGCTGTTGCTAAAGCTGCTGCAGAAGAATTAGGATTGCCATTGTATAGATATGTTGGAGGCGTTTCTGCAAATACTTTGCCTTTGCCAATGATGAATATCATCAATGGAGGATCACACTCTGATGCGCCTATTGCTTTTCAGGAATTTATGATTATGCCGGTTAAGGCGACGTCTTTTGCTCATGCTTTGCAAATGGGTACTGAGATTTTTCATAATCTTAAAAAAGTATTGCACGATAGAAATCTTTCTACAGCAGTTGGTGATGAAGGTGGTTTTGCACCAACATTGGCAGGTGGAACAGAAGATGCTTTAGATACAATCAAAAAAGCTGTTGAGGCTGCAGGTTACACTTTTGGAGATGATATAATGGTGGCTTTAGATTGTGCTGCCTCTGAATTTTACAAAGATGGTAAATATGATTATTCTAAATTTGAAGGTCCTACAGGTAAAATCAGAACATCTGCTGAACAAGTAGATTACTTAACTGAATTAGCTACAAAGTATCCAATTATATCTATTGAAGATGGAATGGATGAAAATGACTGGGATGGATGGAAATTATTGACTGAGAAAATTGGTGATAGAGTTCAATTGGTTGGAGATGATTTATTTGTAACTAATGTTGATCGTTTGTCAACTGGAATTGAGAAAGGAATTGCAAATTCTATTTTGATAAAAGTAAATCAAATTGGTACTTTGACAGAAACAATTGCAGCAGTTAATATGGCTAAAAATGCGGGTTATACTTCTGTTATGTCGCATCGTTCTGGAGAAACTGAGGATTATACTATTGCTGATTTAGCTGTTGCATTAAACTGTGGTCAAATTAAAACCGGATCCGCTTCTCGCTCTGATCGTATGGCAAAATACAATCAATTATTAAGAATTGAAGAGGAATTAGGGAATTCTGCATATTTTCCTGGGAAAAAGGCGTTCAAAATAAAGTAATTGTAATGAATTTATAGTAATTGAGCCATTCATCTATGATGAATGGCTTTTTTATTGAATTTTTAACAAATTCAATGTTCAATTAGTTTTTAATTTAATGTGGAATTCCTTAGATTTGGTAAATTATAAATTAAATTTTATTTCATAAAAAAATATGTCAAAAATAGCAATATTAGAAATTGACGGTGAAAAATTTGAACTTCCCGTAATTGTTGGGAGTGAGAATGAAGCTGCCGTAGATATAAGTAAATTACGAGATATGTCTGGCGTGATTACTCTTGATCCAGGTTATAAAAATTCTGGTTCTTGTAAAAGTGAAATTACCTTTTTGGATGGAGAACTTGGGATTTTACGTTATAGAGGGTATTCAATTGAAGAATTAGCTGAGAAATCTCATTTTTTAGAAGTTTCTTATTTAATAATTTTTGGAGAATTGCCTTCTGTTGAAAGATTAGAGCAATTTGAAAATGACATCCGAAAATTCACTTTAGTAAGTGAAGAAATGAAGATTATTTTGGATGGTTTTCCAAGAACGGCTCACCCAATGGGAGTGTTGTCTTCTTTGACAAGTGCTTTGACTGCTTTTAATCCTAAGTCGGTAGATGCGGATAATGAAAAGGAAATGTATGATGCTGTTTGTAAAACTATTGCTAAATTTTTAGTTATTGCTACTTGGACTTATAGAAAAAGTATGGGGTATCCTTTGAATTATTATGATAATACAATAGGTTATGTTGAGAACTTTATGAATTTGATGTTTAAGTTGCCTACTGGGCCTTACAGTGCAAATCCTATTGTTATTGATGCGTTGGATAAATTATTTATTCTTCATGCTGATCATGAGCAAAACTGTTCTACTTCAACAGTGAGAATGGTAGGTTCATCACATGCTGGACTTTTTGCTTCTATTTCTGCTGGAGTTTCTGCTTTATGGGGACCATTACACGGTGGTGCAAACCAGGCTGTTCTAGAAATGTTAGAAGAAATTCATGCTACAGGTGGAGATGCTGATAAGTATTTAGCGAAAGCGAAAGATAAAAATGATCCTTTCAGATTAATGGGATTTGGTCATAGAGTTTATAAAAACTTTGATCCAAGAGCAAAAATAATCAAGAAAGCAGCGGATGAAGTACTTGCAACTTTGGGAGTTAATGATCCTATTCTTGAAATTGCAAAAAAATTGGAAATGTCTGCTTTAGAAGATGAATATTTCAAATCAAGAAATCTATACCCTAATGTTGATTTTTATTCAGGAATCATTTATAGAGCTTTAGGAATTCCAACTGATATGTTTACCGTATTATTTGCAATAGGTAGATTACCAGGTTGGATTGCTCAATGGAAAGAAATGAGAGAAAATAAAGAGCCAATAGGAAGACCAAGACAGATTTATACAGGTTATCCTTTGAGAGAATATGTTAAATCATAAATCTTAAATAGTTTATTAAAGCTTCACTTTACGGTGGAGCTTTTTTTTTTATCTTTGGCAAAAGTTATAAAAATGCTGGAATTAAACATAAAAAATGAAACCTCAAAATTGAGGGTAGTGGTGTTAGGTTCTGCTGTTAATAATGGTCCGACTCCAAAAGCGGAAGAAGCTTATGATCCTAAATCCTTAGAACATATTTTAGCCAATACCTACCCAATAGAGGCTGATATGGTGATTGAAATGGAAGCCTTTAATTCGGTTTTTCAAAAATATGGAGTAACTGTTTTACGCCCGGAAATGATAGAAAATTACAATCAGATATTTGCAAGAGATATAGGTTTTGTGATTGATGATACTTTTGTTAAATCAAATATTTTGCCGGATCGTGAACGAGAATTGGACGCTATTCAATACATAATTGACCAAATTAATCCGTCAAAAGTAGTTCGCCCTCCAGAAGAAGTTCATATAGAAGGAGGAGATGTTATGCTTTGGAATGATTATATTTTTGTTGGGACTTACAAAGGGAGTGACTATGCTAGTTATATAACTGCAAGAACCAATAAGCATGGTGTGAAATTTTTAAAAGATTTATTTCCGAATAAAATTGTAAAAGATTTTGATTTGGTTAAATCAAGAATTGAAGCTCGTGATAATGCTTTGCATCTTGATTGTTGTTTTCAGCCAGTAGGAAAAGACAAAGGGATTATATACAAAAGAGGATTTAGAGAAGAAGCAGATTATATGTTTCTTGTAAATCTTTTTGGAAAAGAAAACTTGTTTCATATTACTCGGGATGAAATGTATAATATGAATTCCAATGTGTTTTCGATAGATACAAATGTTGTTGTTTCTGAAAAGAATTTCACGAGATTAAATAATTGGCTTCGGGCTAATGGATTTATAGTTGAAGAAATTCCTTATGCCGAAATTGCAAAGCAAGAAGGATTGTTACGATGTTCGACTTTGCCATTAATTAGAGATTAATAATTCGTTTTGGGTTTTATTGTTTAACTTTAAGCAATAGATTCTTTTAATGATAATACCATAAAAAATATGAAACAAACAACAAACTCCATTTTGATGATTCGGCCAGTTGCATTCCGTATGAATGAACAAACGGCAGTGAATAATTACTATCAAAAAGTTTTAGACGGTCTTTTGCCAGCCACAGTTAATGCAAAAGCACAACAGGAATTTGATGTTTTTGTTGAAAAGCTTCGTGCGGTTGGGGTAGATGTGACTGTAGTAGATGACAAAGAGAATGCTGATACGCCAGACAGTATTTTTCCTAACAATTGGATATCATTTCATGAGAACGGGGATGTAGCATTATATCCTATGTTTGCAGAGAATCGTCGACTGGAACGTCGCGAAGATATTCTAGATACTTTGGAAGAGAAAGGATTTATAATCGATAATATTATGGATTATACATCTGCTGAAGAAGATGGTTTTTTCTTAGAGGGAACAGGAAGTTTGCTGTTGGATAGAGCTAATGGAAAGGCTTATTGTGCTCTTTCTCCAAGAGCAGATGAAGAGTTGTTTATTGAGTTTTGTGAAGACTTTGAATTTACGCCAGTAATTTTTGAAGCTTTTCAAACCGTTAACGGAGAGCGTAAACTGATTTACCACACTAATGTAATGATGTGTCTTGGTGAAACTTTTGCTGTTATTTGTGCCGATTGTATCGATGACAAAAAAGAACGAAAAATGGTACTTGACAGTCTGAAAGGGGATGAAAAAGAAATCATTTTGATTACTGAAGAGCAGGTAAATAATTTTGCGGGAAATATGCTCGAAGTAAAAGGAACTGACGACAGAAGATATTTGATAATGAGTGCTTCAGCTCATCAAAGTTTGACTAAAAAACAAATTGCTCAATTAGAAGAACATGTAACAATTTTGAGTTCAAGTTTAGATACTATCGAAGCTTGTGGCGGTGGAAGTGCTCGTTGTATGATGGCAGAGATTTTCTTGCCAAGAGAATAAAATTATAATTTTTAAAATAAAAAAATCCAAATTCGAACAGCTAGTGCTAATTAGAATTTGGATTTTTTTATTGATAATTTTTTGAATTACATCAAATTGCCCTTGATAATGTTGATAAGGGCGCTTACAATGTATTGAATACCAATTGCAATTACTATGAATCCAACAATTCTTGAAATTGCTACTATACCAGAGGCGCCAAGTAATTGTGCTAAATAATGTGCGCTTCTCAAAATAATGAAAATAGCAATAGCGATAGCTAATATTGCAAGTGAGGCTATTATAAGTTCGTTGGTAGAATTATGTTCTTGGTAAAATGCAATTAATAGGGAAATAGACCCTGGGCCAGCAAGCATCGGTATGGCCAATGGAGTCAAAGCAATGTCATTTCGTTTTTGAGCATCGGTTTCAATCTTTTTGTTAATACCTCTTTTTTTATTGAATTTGCCTGAAAGCAAGGAAAAACCTGAACTTACAATGATTAGACCCCCAGCAATTCTAAGGGAATCGATGCTAATGCCAAAAAAGATCAAAACATATTTTCCAGCAAAAAATGAAATGATAAGGATTAAAAATACATTTATCGATGTCCATAGTGAAATTCTGGAACATTCTTGTTTGGAATCTCCTTGTGTAAGACCGACAAATATTGGAACAGTTCCTATGGGGTTTAAAACAGAAAATAAAGCAACAAATAAGTAAATAAATAAATCCATTCAGTTTTGATTTTTGATTGTAAAATTACGAATTTATGTATAAATAAGTTTAAACAAGAGTTATGTAATTGTTTATTTCATTAAATGGTGGAAACAATTGCAGAATCAATTAGGAGGATTGATGGTTAATGGCTTTTTATAGGTTTGTATCAACTATTTGGTTAGTGCTTAATCCTTTTTGATTACTTTTGTAGCTTATATTGATTTAAAATGACAAAAAATAAAAAAACCTTAGTTCTTGGAGCAACTGTAAAATCAGAAAAAGCAGCTTATAAAGCGATTGAAATGCTTGTAGCCAAAGGACATTCAGTTCTTGCTTTGGGGCAAAATACGGGGGAAGTGGCAGGAGTTAAAATAAACACAAAAGCGATACCCGTTAAAAATATTGACACCATTTCGCTATACCTAAATCCAACACGTCAAAGGGATTATTATAATTATATCGTTGATGCTAAGCCAAAAAGGGTTTTATTTAACCCAGGAACCGAAAATCCAGAGTTTTATCAATTATTGGATTTGAATAATATAAAGTATGAGGCTGCTTGTACATTGGTATTGTTAACTTTGAATAAATATTAGTTTTTTCAGGACCTATTCCAGCTGTCCGCTATATCTTTTTTTGTCTCTTAGAAAAAAGAGACAAAAAAAGGATGCCGCTTCCATCTGGGGTAAGTCAAAACAATCAACAGGTTTGATTGAAATATTTTTTTTGGGAAACATTAGGCATTGATTTTGTACAGAAAAGTTATTTCTTCATTTGTTTCAAGATTAAGTATTGTCTTTTAAAATAGATTTAATTTTCTAAATGGCAGTTTGTCAAATTGCTTACTTTTGTATCCATGGAATTTTCTTCAAAACTAATAGAAAAAGCAGTTAATGAAATGGCTCAATTGCCTGGTATTGGCAAAAGAACCGCTTTGCGTTTGGTTCTGCATATTTTAAAACAACCCAAAGAGCAAGCTACCTTTTTGGCTCAAGCATTGGTCACAATGCGAGAGGAAATCAAATATTGCAATAGCTGTCATAACATTTCAGATAGTGAAGTTTGTGAAATCTGTGCCAATTCAAGTAGAAACCATCAAATTATTTGTGTTGTCGAGGATATTCGAGATGTCATGGCAATTGAAAATACAGGTCAATTTCGAGGAATTTATCATGTTTTAGGAGGTAAAATTTCGCCTATTGACGGAGTAGGCCCTAGTCAGCTTACTATTTCTAAGTTGATAGAGAAAGCCAAGTTAGGGCAAGTCAAAGAAATTATATTTGCATTGAGTTCTACAATGGAAGGAGATACAACGAATTTTTATATCTATAAACAAATAGCCGATTTGCCTATAGTAGTTTCAACAATTGCCAGAGGAATTGCTGTTGGAGATGAATTAGAATATGCTGATGAAGTTACGCTTGGTCGAAGTATATTGCAAAGAGTTCCTTTTGAAAAATCATTAAAAACCAATTAAGTGGTTTAATAAGCGTGATGCTTTTTTTATACTAATTGAAAAACTATATTTGTTACTAAATTAAAACGAATGAACAAACGTTTAGTCCTTATTTTTTTATTTATCAGTGTGTTATTTACATCCTGTATTCCAGTAAAGGATTTGGTTTACCTTCAAAAAAAGGATAATGCTTCCAATGAAGGGCCAGTCGTAATGGTGGAATCAAAGCCGTATCGTTTGCAAACCCATGATGTATTAAGTATCACCATCAAAGCTTCTGATCCAAAATTAGTGACTATTTTTAATCCAACTGCTAATAATGCTGAAGCAGATCAATCGGAATCTGGTTTGTATTTTGACGGTTTTACTGTAGATGACCATGGCAATATCCGAATTCCGGTTTTGGGGGAGATGAATGTTATGGGGTTTACTTTGGAGGAAGTGCGCGTTAAAATTGAAAAGCAACTGTTGGCTGATTATTTTAAAGATAATGCCAGTATTTTTGTGGTGGTAAAATTAGCAGGTTTTCGATATACCATAAATGGAGAAGTAGGGAGTACGGGTACCAAAACTTTGTTTCAGGAAAAAGTAAATATAATGGAAGCTATCGCCAATGCTGGGGATATAACCACAACCGGTGACAGAAAGGCAGTGACTATTATTAGACAAACTCCAAACGGCACCGAGATGAAGGATTTGGATTTGACTAACATCAATGTGATGAATTCTCCCTATTATTTTTTGCAGCCCAATGATTATATTTATGTAAAACCACTCAAGCAAAAAACGTGGGGAACAGGCAGTACCGGAATTCAATCTTTGACAACCCTTATTACATTGTTGTCTTTGGTTAGTACCACTTATTTGTTGCTTAAAAATTAAAATCAATTGATCAAATGTTAGATATAAAAGATTTTACGGTTTTTGAAAATCAGTCCAGTTTTGATTTTAAGGGTTTTTTGATAAAGATATTAAGTTATTGGAAGTGGTTTTTGATATCTGTAGTTATCGCCTTAATGATAGCTTATCAGGTTAATATACGGAAAGAGAAAATTTACGGTATCGAAACCTTAATTTCGGTTAAGGAAGAAACAAATCCACTTTTTACATCCAGTACCAACTTAGTATTTAATTGGGGAGGCGCTTCAGATCAAATGCAGACTATTTCAACCACTTTACAATCCCGTTCACACAATGAGTTGGTGGTAGATAAATTGCAGTTTTATATTGATTATTTGGTACAGGGAAAATACAATCTAATAGATGCTTATGGAGCCATTCCGTTTCATCTGGATATTGATAAAAAACAAGGACAATTAGCAGGGAATCTTATCGGGATTAAATTTATTACCGAAAATGAATACGAATTAAGAATCCCTTTTGAAGGAACGTCAGTTTCACTAATTCACTATTCTGATAATAGTCATAGCAATACATCGGTTGTAGAAGGTGAATTTGTAAAAAAATACAAAGTTGGTCAAAAAGTCTCTTTACCTTTTTTGAATTGGAATTTGCAAATAAACGACAATCCAGGTTTATATAAAGGCAATGAATACTTTGTTAGATTCAATGACTTTGATGGTACTGTTTCTAATTACAGAAACATAAATGTCAAAACTGATGATAAAGGAAGTTCCATAATCACGTTGGGGATGCAAGGTACTAATAAAGCCCGCATGGTTGATTATCTGAATTCAACTGTTAATATGTTGATTAAAAGGCAGCTTGATAGTAAAAATCAATTTGCGACAAACACTATTAATTTTATTGATAGTACACTTGTTGCTATGGAATCTCAACTAAAGCAAACGGGCGATGAGTTAAAATCTTTTAGAAAAGATAAAAATATCTATGATGTAGAAGAAGGAGGGGCAGCTAAATTTTCTGATAAAATCCTCGATTTTGATGTAGAGAAAGATGCTGTAAAACGAAAAGTAGCCTATTATAATTCTTTAAAATCTTATTTGCGTAACAGTGTTGACTATTCGAAATTGCCAGCGCCTTCTGTGGCTGGAATTGATGATCCTAACATTGCTGTCAATGTGTCTAAATTAATAGCGCTTTCTACCCAACGATCGGAGATGGCTTATGCCGTAAAAAGCGAAAAAATATTTAGGGATTTTGACAATCAAATGGAAGCGATTAAAAATGTTTTGTTGGAAAACATTGCCACTGCAAAAACTTCTTTGGATTATGATTTGGCAATGGTGGAGAGTAAAATCAATGAAGCGGAAAGTAAGATTAAGCGTCTTCCGGATGATCAGCAGGAATTAATAAAAATCAAAAGAAAGTACGACTTAAACGATAACATATATAGTACTTTTCTTCAAAAAAGAAGCGAGGCTGATATTGTAAAAGCAGCAAATCTATCGGATATTCATTTTATAGATTCGGCTAAAGATATTGGAGGAGGTCTTATAGGGCCTAAGACAGGAGTGAATTATGTACTGGCTTTATTTTTAGGGTTGTTAATTCCTTTATTAGTAATCGTAGTCATTTTCTTTATTAATAATGCCATTCAGAACCCAGATGATATCAGTAAACTAACAAGTATTCCGATAATAGGAATAGTAGGTATAAATACTGAGAATAATGATTTAGCTGTTTTTGAGAAGCCAAAATCCGCTTTGTCGGAATCCTTTAGAGCGATTCGTTCTTCGCTCCAATTTTTGTACAAGAAGAGCAATGTTGCCGGGGCAAAAACATTGATGATAACATCTTCTGTAAGTGGTGAAGGAAAAACATTTTGTTCCATAAACATTGCTACGGTTTTTGCTTTAAGCGAAAAAAAGACCGTAATTGTTGGATTAGATTTAAGAAAACCCAAGTTGTCTGATGAATTTAATTTGGACAACAAAGTAGGGGTTGTAAATTATTTAATCAAAGACAAAAAATTGGACGAGGTTGTAAATCATACCTCGATACCTTTTCTAGATGTAATACTTTCGGGGCCAATACCTCCTAATCCTTCTGAATTGATTCTTAGTGATGGAATGAAAGAATTGATAGAAGAATTGAAAACGAAATACGATTACATTATTTTGGATACACCACCCGTAGGTTTGGTCGCTGACTCACTTGAGTTGGCACAATATTGTGATGTCACGTTGTATATTGTTAGACAAAATTTCACCAAAAGAGAAATGATTACTTTGTTAAATAATAGGGTGAATCGAGGCGAACTCCATAATGCCAGTATTGTTTTGAACGGTTTTGAAAATAAAGCTAAGTATGGTGGAGGTTATGGTTATGGTTATGGATATGGAAACGGAAATTATTCAAATGGTTACCATGAGGCTGAAAAGAAAAAAAGTTTGATCGAGAAAATAGTTGGAAAGAAAAAATAGCAAGAGTTTTTTAAAATTAAAAAGATAATGACAGAAAATAGCAAAAAGAAGATACTAATTACGGGTGGAGCAGGATTTATTGGATCTAATCTATGTGAGTATTTTTTGTCCAAAGAATATAAAGTAGTTTGTTTGGATAATTTCGCTACGGGTCATCGTCATAATTTAAAAGATTTTATCGAAAACAATAATTTTAGTTTGATAGAGGGAGACATACGTAATGTTGAGACCTGTCAATTGGCTGTGCGAGGAGTTGATTATGTATTGCATCAAGCTGCATTGGGTTCTGTGCCAAGGTCAATTAATGACCCTATTACCACAAATGATGTCAATGTTTCTGGATTTTTAAATATGCTGGTTGCAGCAAGAGATGCCAACGTAAAGCGTTTTGTTTACGCGGCCAGCTCTTCGACTTATGGTGACTCGGAGGGATTACCAAAAATAGAAGAGGTTATAGGGAAGCCACTTTCTCCTTATGCCATTACGAAATATGTAAATGAATTGTATGCTGAAATTTTCAGCAGGACTTATGGATTGGAGACTATTGGATTGCGTTATTTTAATGTGTTTGGAAGGAAGCAGGATCCAAATGGAGCTTACGCCGCAGTTATTCCAAAGTTTGTTATGCAATTAATGCAACATGAGAGTCCCAAAATAAATGGAGATGGAAATTATTCACGTGATTTCACCTATATTGACAATGTTATACAGATGAATGAGTTGGCGATGACTACAGAAAAGCCAGAAGCAGTGAATACGGTTTACAATACCGCTTATGGTGATCGGAATACCTTAAATGATTTGATAGGATACTTAAAAAAATATTTGGCAGCATACGATCCAAAAATTGCAGATGTTGCTATTGAATATGGTCCTAATAGAGCGGGAGATATTCCTCATTCTTTAGCCAGTATTGATAAGGCCAAAACAATTTTAGGGTACAATCCTAAATATTCCTTACAGGAAGGACTGAAGGAAGCTGTAGGCTGGTATTGGGGGAATCTTGGCAGGTAGTAGAAAGCAGATTTCAGTACGCAGATAATAGACAGATTTTTAGAATAGAGAATACAGTGAACAGAATAGAGAAAAACAACAATATGAAAATTACAAAAATTTGTTGCATAGGCGCAGGATATGTTGGAGGACCTACGATGGCCGTTATAGCACAAAAATGTCCCCACATTCAAGTTACGGTTGTTGATTTGAATGCAGAAAGAATTTTAGCATGGAATGATGAAAATACCGACAATATTCCCATTTATGAACCGGGGTTAGATAGTATTGTAGCAGAAGCAAGAGGAAGAAACTTGTTTTTTTCTACAGCGGTAGATAAAGCAATAGAGGAAGCCCAAATCATCTTTATATCGGTAAATACGCCTACGAAAACCTATGGAAAAGGAAAAGGGATGGCAGCCGATTTGAAATACATTGAATTGTGTGCCAGACAAATTGCAAAAGTCGCCAAAAGTGATAAGATTGTTGTTGAGAAATCAACTTTGCCGGTACGTACTGCCGAAGCCATCAAGAGTATTCTTGATTCTACCGGAAATGGGGTGCAGTTTCAGATTTTATCCAATCCAGAATTTTTGGCAGAGGGTACAGCAGTACAGGATTTGTTGAACCCTGATCGAATATTAATCGGAGGAGATACTTCTGCTGAAGGGCAGAAAGCGATTCAAGCTTTGGTAGATGTTTATTCCAATTGGGTGAGTCCAGAGAAAATATTGACCACTAATGTTTGGTCGTCAGAGTTGTCAAAGCTAACTGCGAATGCCTTTTTGGCTCAAAGAATTTCGTCCATCAATGCGATGTCTGAGCTATGTGAAAAAACAGGTGCTGATGTTAATGAGGTAGCCAAAGCTATAGGAATGGACAGCCGAATTGGTTCTAAATTCCTGAAATCTTCAGTAGGATTTGGCGGTTCTTGTTTCCAAAAAGATATTTTGAATTTGGTTTATATAGCAAAATCATACGGATTGAACGAAGTAGCGGATTACTGGGAGCAGGTAATTATCATGAACGACCATCAAAAACGCCGTTTTTCCAATAATATAGTACAAACGCTTTACAATACCGTTGCCGATAAAAAGATTGCTTTTTTGGGTTGGGCTTTCAAGAAGGATACCAATGATACAAGAGAATCAGCAGCGATATATGTGGCAAATGATTTGATTAACGAACAAGCCAAAATCGCGGTATTTGACCCGAAAGTGTCTCGTAAAAAAATTCTTTCTGACTTAGATTATTTAGAAACCAGATCAGCTGAGGAGAACGCAAATTGTATACTTACTTTTGACAATCCTTATTTATCCTGTGAAAAAGCACATGCCATTGCAGTACTTACGGAGTGGGATGAATTTGTAACTTATGATTGGCAAAAGATATATGACGGTATGCAAAAACCTGCTTTTGTTTTTGATGGAAGAAATATTTTGAATAAATCAGAATTGGAAGCTATTGGATTTGTATATCAGGCTATTGGCTCTTAAGAGTTTAGAATTACTGTTTTAAACCGCTTAAGATAGGCCTTTTTAGGCTCTTTAGGCATCACCAAAAACAGTGATTTTTTACTTATAAATAAAATTTTAGAAAGAAGATTTTTATTGACTATGAGTTGTTTACAATTGTAGTTTGTAGAAATCTTTTTTTGTTTAGTTGGGGACTTTTTTTTGACTCCGTTGGATTCTTATTTTTTGTATCTTTGTGGGCTTAATTTGGAGGAAGTCTGTGCTTCATTTTTGGAAGTACATTTCTAATTTCTCTATTTTTTATAATAAGACTTTTAAAACCAACAATAGTTTAAGAAATTGAATAAAGACATAAAGATTGCAGTAATAGGTTTGGGTTATGTTGGTTTGCCTTTGGCTCGATTGTTTGCTACCCAATTTTCGGTTGTAGGTTTTGATATTAATGTATCAAGAGTCGTTGCATTGCAATCAGGTACAGACAGCACCCTTGAAGTTGATGATGAAACACTGCAAAAAGTGTTGGTTCAAGAATCAAGCACTCAAAAAGGTTTATATTGTACTTCACAAATTGAAGATATAGCCGATTGCAATTATTATATTGTAACTGTTCCCACTCCAGTGGATAAAAATAATCGTCCAGATTTAACTCCATTGTATAAATCCAGTGAAACTGTTGGTTCTGTTCTAAAAAAAGGGGATATCGTAATTTACGAATCTACCGTTTATCCAGGTGTTACTGAAGAGGAATGTGTGCCTGTTTTGGAAAAAATTTCGGGATTGCAATTCAATGTCGATTTTTTCGCAGGTTATTCTCCGGAGCGAATTAATCCCGGAGATAAAGAACATACTGTAGAGAAAATTTTAAAAATAACATCAGGATCCACGCCTGAGATTGGACAAAAAGTAAATGAATTGTACCAATCGGTTATTATAGCAGGAACACATCTTGCTCCATCTATAAAAGTGGCAGAAGCTGCCAAAGTAATTGAAAATTCCCAAAGGGATATTAATATTGCTTTTGTAAATGAATTAGCAAAAATCTTTAACCTTTTAGATATTGATACAACTGCCGTGCTTAAAGCAGCTGGCACTAAATGGAATTTTTTACCCTTTAAACCAGGGTTAGTTGGTGGGCATTGTATAGGTGTTGACCCATATTATTTGGCGCAAAAAGCCCAAGAAAAAGGATATCATCCCGAAATTATATTGGCTGGTCGTCGTTTGAATGACAGTATGGGAGAATATGTGGCTTCTCAGGTAGTGAAACTGATGATCAAAAAAGGAGTGACTATCAATGGTGCTCGTTTGTTGATGTTGGGCATTACTTTCAAAGAAAATTGTCCTGATGTTCGGAATACCAAAATTGTGGATGTTATAAAGGCATTGGAAGATTATGGAATTCAAGTGACTATTTTTGATCCTTGGGCGAATCCTATAGAGGTGGAACACGAATATGGTTTGACAATGTTAAATCAGATGCCAAAAACTATTTTTGATGCTGTAGTTTTGGGTGTGGCTCATGCCGAGTTTATGGAGATGGATATTGATTCCTTGAGAAAAGAATGTAGTATTCTTTATGATGTTAAAGGTGTTTTGGTGGATGGAGTTGATGGGAAGTTGTAAGTTGAGGATTATGAAGTTTAAATTTGTTTATGAGTTTAAATTGTTTAAAAGTTTAGAATAAAGAGAATAGAATAAAGAGAATAGAATAAAGAGGATAGAATAAAGAGGATAGAATAAAGAGGATAGAATAAAGAGAATTTAGACAAATAAAGATAAAAATGAAAAAGATACTTATTACTGGAGGAGCAGGGTTTATTGGTTCACATGTCGTAAGACGATTTGTGCAAAACTATCCAAATTACCAAATTTTTAATTTGGATGCTTTGACGTATGCAGGGAATTTGGAAAATATCAAGGATATTGAAAAAGAACCGAATTATACTTTTGTAAAAGGAGACATTACGGATGAAAGTTTTATAAATGAATTGTTTGGGAAACAACAATTTGACGGGGTTATTCATCTAGCAGCCGAATCCCATGTCGATCGCTCTATCGAAGATCCTTTGGCTTTTGTGAAAACCAATGTGATTGGAACGATGAATTTATTGAATGCGGCCAAAAAACAATGGTTGGGTAACTTTGAAGGAAAACGTTTTTATCATGTGAGTACTGATGAGGTTTATGGCTCACTAGGGGCTGAAGGGTTATTTACAGAAACAACAGCTTATGATCCTAATTCACCATACTCAGCATCCAAAGCGAGTTCGGATCACTTTGTGAGAGCTTATGGTGAAACTTACGGATTGCCATATGTGATTACGAATTGTTCTAATAATTATGGGCCTTTTCATTTTCCGGAAAAGTTAATTCCGTTGTTTATCAATAATATCATCAATAACAAACCACTGCCAGTTTACGGAGACGGTAATTATACCAGAGATTGGTTATTTGTAAAAGATCATGCTGTGGCTATTGATTTGGTTTTCCATGATGGAAAAAATCATGAAACTTACAATATCGGAGGATTCAATGAATGGAAAAACATTGATTTGGTTAAAGTATTGTGCCAGATTATGGATCAAAAACTGGGAAGAACTGCAGGTGAATCAGCTCAATTGATTACTTATGTGAAGGACAGGCCAGGTCATGATTTGCGTTATGCAATCGATGCTTCTAAAATAAACACTCAATTGGGATGGAAGCCCTCTGTAACTTTTGAAGAAGGTTTGGAAATTACTATTGATTGGTATTTGAAGAACCAGGATTGGCTGAATAATGTGACTTCTGGAGCGTATGCTTCGTATTATGAAAAGCAGTATTCGTAGTTGGTTTTCGGTTGTCAGTTGTTAGTTATCGGTTATCCGTTATTAGTTGTCTGTATCTGTTGTTGGTTATGGTTATTTGATTTGAATATATGAAAAATTATAAAGATTTAGAAATTTACAAAAAAGGACTGAATTTATTTTTTGAAACACACAGAATGTCTTTGCAATTGCCTAAATACGAGTTGTATGAATTAGGGAGTAAGTTAAGAAGGTCTTCGGATTCTGTTATTACAAACATTGTGGAAGGATATGGCAGAAAAAGATATCAGGCTGATTTTGTAAGATTTATAGTTTATTCTCATAGCAGTAATTTGGAAACAATATGAACTGGTACGTAGTTTACACGAAACCCAAGTGGGAAAAGAAAGTTACTGAACGGTTGAATGAAATCGGAGTTACGGCCTATTGTCCTTTGATAACTAAAGTCCGTCAATGGTCGGATCGCAAAAAGAAAGTCGAGGTTCCGTTGTTTAATTCCTATATTTTTGTTCAAGTCAATGAAAAGGAGCGGAATCTTATTTTTGAAATTCCGGGAGCCATACGGTATTTGTTTTGGCTAGGAAAACCAGCTATTGTAAAAGAAAAAGAGATTCAGGCCATTCAAGATTGGTTGAACATACCTGATACTTTTGAGGTGATGGTTGATAAATGGCAAAAAGGGGATAAAATTGTATTGGAATCGGGTCCGTTTGTAGCACAATCTGCCGTAGTGCAGGAGGTAAAACACAATCATTATGTGCTCGTTTTGGAGTCTTTAGGGTGTGTTCTTAAAGTTGAGAAGAAAATAAAATGATTTTTTTGTCCATGAAGGAGGTATGAGTTTTATTTAAAAAAAAAGTAAAATATTGATTTTAAAGGCTTTATTGCTTTGAGTTTTTGTTTTTATTTTTAGGATAAAAAATATTGAATTGGTGTTGAAAAAAGAAAGTAAAATCCTTTTTTTTAGCATAAATTTGCAAATTCTTAACATAAGGTGAACCATGATGGGACTCACTGAGGCGAAGCCGTGGAGTGATGTTGTCAGTTTTCGGTTTTCGGTTGTGAGTTATGGGTTGTGAGTTTTAGGTTTTGGGTTTTGCGACTCGGCAGTATTTCAAACTTGGCTCCGCATAAACTGCCTACTTGAAAAACCTTCTTTAGAAACAATATTAGATAATAATAACCCATTGGGTTTCATAGTTTTTTACTGAATATATGCATAGTTTTATATTATTATGTGGTAAAAAATGTTATAATAGTCAAAAAAAAATATAATATGAGAAAAATAATTACTGCAATTGTCATTTTTATAGCCCTTTTTCAGTCTTCTTCGTTGATGGCTCAAGATATTTTAAAAGGAAATGACCTTAGTACGGTAAGAGTTGATTATTTATCGGATGGGGATATCGCCAAGATAAAATCGCAATTGCAAAGTAATAATGTATCTATTGATCAAGCGGAATCTTTGGCACTGTCTAAAGGGATGAGCGCAACTGAATTTGCCAAATTAAAAAAGCGTTTGGGGCTGACTGAAACGTCTAAAGCAACTGAAGATAAAAAAGCGACCAAGAAGAAATCAAAGGATGCTGATTCGGAAGACGAAGCCGATGACAGTGAAGATACGGAGCGAAAACAGGAAAAAATAGAGAACAAGAAAGTAAAAGACAGTTTGAATTCACTTGTTTTTGGATCCGAGTTATTTGATAATCCTACTTTGAATTTTCAACCCAATTTGAAATTGGCCACACCGGTCAATTATGTTTTAGGACCTGGTGACGAATTGCAAGTGAGCGTTAACGGTGTGCAAGAATTTAATGACAATGTATCCGTAACCGTAGAAGGGAAAGTCAATATTCAATACGTTGGGCAAATTTCAGTTTCGGGAATGACTATAGAAGCGGCTACCCAGAAGATAAAAGGAGCTATTGCTCGTATCTATAGCACGGTTCGTACCGGACAATCCCAAGTTAGTGTAAGTTTGAGCCGTATTCGAACTATTAAAGTGACAATTATAGGAAGCAGACAACCCGGGAATTATTCTATTTCTTCCTTGGCCACAGTTTATAACGCCTTGTTCTTGGGTGGAGGTCCTGGAAAAAACGGCAGTTATAGAAACATAGAGTTGATTCGAAATAATAAGGTTTTTAAGAATATTGATATTTATCGTTTTTTGGTTAGTGGAAATCAATCAGACAATGTGGGATTGAAAGATAATGATGTCATTCGTATTCCAGCCTATACTAATAGAGTTACCGTAGAAGGAGAAGTAAAACGTCCCGGTATTTTTGAAATGAAAAAAGGAGAACGTTTTTCTGATTTATTGAATTTTGCATCAGGATTCAATGAATTTGCCTACACCGCATCGGTAAATGTTTTGCAAAAAACAGGAAAAGAATTTAAAGTTGCCGATATACAGGCAGCACAATACGGCAGTTATCTGCCTTTGAACGGGGATGTGTACCGTGTTTCCAAAATTTTGAACCGTTTTGAGAACCGAATCATCATCAAAGGGGCAGTATTCAGACCGGATACTTATTCATTCTATCAAGGGATGCGCATTTCCAATTTGATTGCACAAGCTGAAGGATTAAAAGAAGATGCCTATTTAAAAAGAGCGCGAATCGTTCGTTTGAAAGCAGATTTGACATACGAGAATGTTAATGTTGATTTGTCCAAAGCAATGTCCGGTGATTTCAATGCCGATGTAGCATTAAAAAAAGAAGATGTAGTAACGGTGTATTCTATTTTGGATTTCACTGAAGAGTATAAAGTAACCATAGATGGAGAAGTAAAAAAACCTGAAGTATACGATTATCAAGAAGGTTTAACGCTTAACGATTTGATTATTGCTGCAGGAGGATTGACGGGTTCTGCCTCCAAGCGTGTGGAAATTGCAAGAATGATCCGTGCAGAAGAAATTGATGATAATAATCCCAACAAAGTCGAATTGTTTAATATTGAGATTACTCCCGATTCGAATGAACAAGCGACTAATTTTGAGTTGAAACCTTTTGACGTGGTGAACATCAGAAAGATGGCTGTTACTGATAAACCTGAGATGGTGACGGTATCCGGGTCGGTTGCCTATCCCGGAAAATATGTTTTGGCAGGAAAAAAAGAGAAGATCTATGATGTTATCAAAAGAGCAGGTGGACTTACATCCTTGGCGAGTTTGAACGGTGTAAAAATAAAGAGACCTATCAAAAAAGACCAAATTGAAGATTTAGAAAACGTCAGTTTGAATTTGGGTAAAAAGGATAGTATTCAAAACAAATTGGAAAAGAAATTAAAGGAAGAGTTGAAATTTGCGACTATTCCCGTAGATTGGAATAAAGTAACTAAAAATGAGGACAGCAATGCCAATGTGACATTATTACCGGGAGATGAAATTGATGTTTCTGCTTTTAATGAAACTGTTAAAGTGGCAGGGAATGTACTCTTAACTTCGGAAATTCCATATAATAGAGGAAAAGGATTTAACTATTATTTGAATGCTGTAGGCGGTTTGGATGCCAAGGGTTGGAGGAAAAACGCTTATATCATCTATCCCAACGGGCAAGCCGCTGTATCCCATAGCGTTTTGTTGTTTTTTAGATCCAATCCTAAAGTTTTACCGGGTTCTCAAATAATTGTTCCCGAAAAACCGGAAAACAAAAAAATGAGTACTGGAGAATGGGTGAGTATTGGGGCGATAATTACTAGTTTAGGAACACTTTTGGTTACTGCATTTAAGTAAGGTGGTGGGTTATCGGTTTTGGGTCTGAGTTTTAGGTTTAAATCTGTTTATGTGTTTAAATTGTTCAAAAGTTTAGATTGTTTAAAGATTTCAGAAAATTGAAAATAGATATATGGAGAATCAAATCCCTAATGACGAGATTTCGTTAAAAGAACTTATTGAAAAAGGGAAGGAGTGGTATGCTTTTTTGCTATCGCAATGGAAAATCATTGTATTGGCAGGTGTAATTGGAGCCGCTTTGGGAGTTACCTATTCGATTATTAAAAAACCAGTTTATACTGCAACCTTGTCTTTTGCTCTGGAAGATGAAAAAGGTGGCGGTGGTGGATTAGGTAGTGCACTTGGATTAGCTAGTTCGCTTGGTTTGGATCTTGGTGGAGGCGGCGGTAGTATATTTACAGGATCTAACCTTACTGAGTTGTTTAAATCTAGAACTATGGTTGAGCAAACATTACTGTCTCCTGTTATTGTAAATGGAAAAGTAATTTCTTTGGCTGAAATGTACATAGAAAATAATGAATGGAGGGATAAATGGAAAGATGAACCTAAATTCAAGAATATACAGTTTTTACCCGAAACCAAACGCAAGTATTTTACAAGGGTTCATGACAGTATTTTGGGTGAAATTTATAAGGATTTATCTAAATTTTCTTTGTCTGTGGCGCAAAAAGATAAAAAGATTTCCATTATATATATGGATGTGGCTTCTACCAACGAATTATTTTCTCTTTATTTTTGTGAAGCTCTTGCGAGACAGGTCGGTAAATTTTATGTGACTACCAAAAGCAAGAAAGCCCGTATGAATATGGAAATTTTGGAACGACAAACTGATTCTATTCGTGCCGAACTCAATGGTGCTATTACTGGAGTAGCAGTAGCTAATGACAATACGTTTATGCTGAATCCCGCGCTCAATGTGCGTCGTGCCCCAACTGCCCGCAGACAGGTGGATGTGCAGGCCAATACGGCAATCTTAACCGAATTAGTGAAACAAACCGAACTGGCAAAAGTAACTTTACGTAAAGAGACACCTTTGATTCAGGTAATTGATCGTCCTATTTTGCCTTTGAAGAAAGAGAGGTTTGGTAAAGCAAAAGGTATTTTGTTAGGTGGATTTCTGGCGGTTTTTTTAACTGTGTTTGGGCAGATTGTAAGGAGGTTGTTGAAGGGACTTCAGGTTTGAAAGGTTATTTTTAATGTTTAATTTGAGATTTTCAGTTTGGGACACCTCAGAGAAGCGGACAATTTAAGGTCAGGTATAATCACCTTTATTATTTGGAAAATGATTGCAGGTTGATGTTTTTACCTTTGACATGTAAAGTTGTTTGAAGAAGCCAAGTTTCATTGTGATAGTTATGGGATAGGTTTGTAAACTGATTTAACAAAAAGATTTAAAGAATAATGAACACGACTGTGTTTTAGAAATATAAAGTAAAATTAATGAAAATACTTATTACAGGAGGTGCTGGATTTATAGGCTCCAATTTGTCGGAATATTTTTTGAATAAAGGATATGAGGTTGTTTGTTTAGATAATTTTGCCACTGGACATAGACATAATATTTCTGATTTTCTAGAAAATTCCAGCTACACTTTGATAGAAGGAGATATACGTAATTTATCGGATTGTCAAAGAGCATTAGAAGGAGTTGATTACGTCTTGCATCAAGCTGCTTTAGGGTCGGTGCCACGTTCCATTAATGATCCTATTACTACTAATGACGTTAATGTTTCTGGTTTTTTGAACATGCTAACAGCTTCTCGGGATGCAAAAGTAAAACGATTTGTTTATGCAGCTAGTTCTTCTACATATGGAGACTCGCAAGGATTACCTAAAGTAGAAGAAGTTATAGGGAAACCGCTTTCTCCTTATGCTATAACTAAGTATGTTAATGAATTGTATGCGGATATTTTTAGTAAAGCATATGGATTGGAAACAATAGGATTAAGATATTTTAATGTATTCGGAAGAAAACAAGATCCTAAAGGGGCATATGCTGCTGTAATTCCAAAGTTCGTCATGCAATTTATGAATTATGAAAGCCCTGTGATTAATGGCGATGGTAATTATTCCAGAGACTTTACTTATATTGATAATGTGATACAAATGAATGAGTTGGCTATGACAACTCAAAATCGTGAGGCAATTAATACTGTTTACAATACCGCTTTCGGCGATAGAACCACTCTAACTCAATTGGTAGGTATATTGAAAGAGAACTTGTCGACTTTTGATGCTAAAATTGAAGATGTTGAAGTTATACACGGTCCCAAAAGAGCTGGCGATATTCCTCATTCTTTGGCAAGTATCGCTAAGGCTCAAAAATTATTGGGATATAACCCTAAGTTTTGTATTCAAGAAGGGCTAAAGGAAGCTGTAGCTTGGTATTATAATAATTTAAAATAATAAAAATAAGAATCAATTAATTTTGTGATTGGTTTTAATGTAGAAATTTGATTTAGTATGAAAAGAATTGCCATTATTGGATTAGGTTACGTAGGGCTTCCATTAGCCCGATTATTTGCGACTAAATACCCTACTGTAGGATTTGATATAAATAGGGCTAGAATTTCTGAACTAAACACAGGTCACGATAGTACTCTTGAAGTGGAAGATCAAATTTTGAAAGCAGTTTTGGTAGACACTTTTTCAAATAAAAATGGCCTTTATTGCACTGATGATTTAACAGTTTTAAAAGAATGTAATGTTTATATCGTTACAGTTCCAACTCCAATTGATAAAAATAATCGTCCTGATTTAACTCCTCTTTATAAAGCAAGTGAAACCGTTGGTGCTGTTTTGAAAAAAGGTGACATTGTCATTTATGAATCTACTGTATATCCAGGAGTTACCGAAGAAGAGTGTGTTCCAGTATTGGAGAAAATATCTGGATTAAAGTTTAATGTTGATTTTTTTGCAGGTTATTCTCCTGAAAGAATTAATCCTGGGGACAAAGAGCATACAGTAGAGAAAATTTTAAAAGTTGCAGCGGGTTCTACTCCGGAGATAGGTATTGTTGTTAATGAGTTGTATAAGAGTGTTATCACGGCAGGGACTCATTTAGCGCCAAGTATAAAAGTGGCTGAAGCCGCCAAGGTAATTGAAAATTCTCAGCGAGATATTAATATTGCTTTTATAAATGAACTGAGCAAGATTTTCAATTTGATGGGAATAGACACGCATGAGGTTTTGGAAGCAGCAGGTACCAAATGGAACTTTCTTAAATTTAAACCCGGTTTAGTAGGAGGGCACTGTATTGGTGTAGATCCATACTATTTAGCACAAAAAGCCCAAGAACTGGGTTATCATCCCGAAATTATCCTAGCCGGAAGGAGATTAAATGACAAGATGGGTGCTTATGTTTCAACAGAGGTGATAAAATTAATGATCAATAAAGACATTAAAGTAAAAGGTGCCAATATTTTGGTACTAGGCTTCACTTTCAAGGAAAACTGCCCGGATGTTCGTAACACTAAAGTTATTGATATTGTAAGGGAATTAGAAGCCTACCATACCAATGTGTGCGTGTACGATCCTTGGGCAAAACCTGAAGAAGTTCTTCATGAGTATAACTTAAAAACTTCCAATCAACTGGGTGATATAAAGGGAAAGTTGTTTGATGCAATTATTTTGACAGTAAGTCATGATAAGTTTCTTCAATTGGACATCCCATCATTTAAAAAGGAAAATGCTGTATTATACGACGTAAAAGGCTTTTTAAAGAAAGAAGATGTTGATGCAAGATTGTAAAATAAATTAATGAGTATGGCAAAAATTTTAATTACGGGTGGAGGTGGCAAAAATTTCTTCGCTACCAAGGTGGCCGTAAAACACTATGATTGTGCGTGATCAAATAGTTTTTAATCTAGGGAAATATAAAGAGATGCTAATGTGTTTCAGCATTATAAATAGAAGGTTTAGATGTTTTGTAATTTAATAAGCACCACCAAAATCGTTGATTTTATTTGGGTATCTCACACGATAAGCCCGAGGTTATTGTATAATAGAAGTAGTTATAGTTATGGCTTTGAAATTTAGAAATGACATTCAGGGCATTAGGGCCCTAGCAGTTTTATTAGTATTCATTTTTCATATATCGGGTACTGCATTATCTGGAGGGTTTATTGGCGTTGATATTTTTTTTGTTATTTCTGGTTATTTAATTACTAACATACTAATAAATAAAATAGATACGCAAACCTTAAATTTGTTTGATTTCTATATTGGACGAATTAAGAGAATAGCTCCACTATATTACTTTCAGCTTATAGTTGTACTATTAGTAGCAACTTTTATTTATATACCAAGTGATATCTTATTATTAAGAAGCGATGCCGTTTGGGCATCGATCTTCCTTTCAAATAAACATTTGTCCGAAACTGTAACGTACTTTGGCCCTTCAAGTACAGAAAATCCTTTATTACACACCTGGACTTTGGCTATAGAAATGCAATTCTATTTTCTTCTTCCAATCTTTTTGATAGTGATAAAGAAAAAACACATTTCGTTCTTCTTTATTGTGTTATCTTTGTTGCTAGTTGCATTTTCATACTACAATAGTACTTTCTTGCTAAATAAACATTCAATGTACTTTTCATTATTTGCTAGAGTACCAGAATTTTTAGTTGGTTCGTTATTTGCAATTAATCATACTAAAATCCAAAAAATTGGTATTAGGTCCCTAAATGTGATTTCGGTTGTAAGTTTAATCGTTATTATTCTTTGCTCGGTTTTGTTTTCAGAGACTACTAATTATCCTGGTATTTGGGTATTACTGCCTTGTCTTGCTACTGCATTTTTGCTTGTTAATGAATCTAATGTTATAAATAAAAGCATATTTTCTAATAAAATTGCAGTACACTTAGGGCAGTTATCATATTCAATTTATTTATGGCATTGGCCGATTATGGCTTTATTGAGGTATTATAATAATGAATATGAGTTTTCCTTCATCCAAATAACTTCCATTACAGTTTTAACATACTTAGTTTCATATTGCACTTGGCACTTCATTGAAAATTATTTCAGAACCATGAAGATTGGCAAATTCGTTTTTCAGGGTGGAATCGTTTTAATTTCACTTCTTTGTTTGACTTTCTTTTTAAAACAAATCAATTCTTACTTTTATCCTATTCCAGCAATGTATTCACAGCCAACATTTGGCCTTAATTCACATTCAAATTCATTCAAACAAGTCGAATTCTTTGGTAGTGCCAAATCTACTGATGATTCGTTATTATTAATAGGAGATAGTCATGCCCTTATTTATAAAGGAATTTTAAATACTATCGGGAAGAGAAACGACTTTAATTTCAGAACAATTACAAATGATAGGTATCCTAATATACCAGGTTTGAACAGAAAAGATTTTCCTAACGATATGCTTTATAAGCAGTATTCTGATCTAATTAAAGATACCAATAAAGAAATAACAAGGGCAAAAATTATCATGGTCTCATCAATTTGGTTAAGTGATATTAAGTCATTACCTATTGCTTTAGAGAAGTTTCTGAATAATTTGGATAAATCGAAAGTGGTAATCATTCTTCCTGATTACCCAGTTCTAGACAAAAACCCAATTCGAATCAATAAAAGCTATTTAAAAAAATCAAATACTCAACAATATAATCCGACTACCATACAAACATCTAAAGATATATCTACGATTTTGAGCAAGTATCCAAATGTAAGCTTTCTAAAAATTAATTATGAAAGTTCATTTAATGACTTGCCCTATAATAATGATACCTTAATGTATTATGATAAAGGCCATTTGAATTATTACGGGTCTCAAGTTTTTGCCCGAAAATTTGAACTTGAGTTTATGAGAGGATTTCAAAAAGTAGTTCAAAAATCAAATAAAAATTATTAATCAGTATGAAGTTATTTGTTTTGCGAGTTATGGGTATGGAGCCGATTGAGTTTATTTATCCCAATAAAGCATCTGGCTCTTTAATAAAAGTAGTTTGTTCTAAACTGTTTGGGGATGTTTAAATTACTTAATTTATTGAAGCAAAAATCTAAGGAAAAGAACGTCCATCAGACTGTTTTGCTTTTAGCTTCTACCATATTGGGGCTTTTATTTGGTTTTACGACTAACTCGCTCCTGACGCGTATTTTAGGAAAAGTCGAATACGGTAATTATGCCTTTCTATTCAATATATTTACTTTTTGTCAAGTCATATTTAACTTTGGGATATTTTTCGCCATCGCTAGGCTGGTTGCTATTTCAAATGATGAAAAAAAGACCAGAGGTTATTATGCTGTTGCCTTGTGTCTAATATTTGCTTTGTATATAATGATGTCAATATCATTAATTATATTTTCAAATGTTTCAACTGCAATTGAAAAAAACAATTTGTATCGAATACTTATGATATCTATTCCATTGAGTTGGATATATATCGTAATTAATTTTAATGAATCTTTTTTGCAAGGGGTTAGTAAGATTAAGTTACTATCACTTACAAGATGGCTACCTAAATTCATTTTTACTTTAATTTTAGTTGTTGTTTTTTTTCTTTTTAAGAATAATACCTCGATAAGCACCGTAATTTTTCTTAACTATTTTACTTTACTCATTTCTTGTGTACTAGTCTATTACAGTGTAAAGCCTACTTTGGCAAATTTTAAAACGAGACTTTATGAGATATTTATTGCTGTTAAGCAATTTGGTTTCGATATTTACCTTGGATCATTGGTTGCCACAGGCAGTGGTAGTTTATCGGGAATATTAATTAGTTATTTCAGTGTTAATAATGTTGAGGTAGGGTATTTTACGCTTGCTACTTTATTGTCTTCTCCCTTAGCTCTCATTCCGAATATCATAGCAACGGTTCAATTTAAAAAATTTGCAAATAGTAATAAAATACAACCTTCATTAACCCTAGCTACATTAGCGCTAAGTTTTGGCCTATTAATCTTAACAATGATTTTGGCTAGGTTTGTCATTGCTGCATTTTTTGGGGATGAATATGTTGATGCGGTCATTCTATTGAGGGTACTGTCTTTTGGATATATACTTTACGGTTTTGGAGATTTTTTTAATAGATTTTTACTTGCCAAGGGTAGAGGGAAAGAACTAAGAAATGCGTCTATCTATATAGGTATTACATTATTAGTTGCAAACTTCATCATGATTTCCCTATACGGTGCTATGGGAGCGGCTATAGCTAGGATCATATCTGGTCTTGTGTATGTTCTTGTAATACTTTATTACTATAGAAAGGAGTTGAAAAGATGTTGATATTTCTGTTCTTGATCCCTACTTTTATTTTATGTTTATTGTTTCCAAAGTCGAAGTCGGTAGCCTTACTTATGTTTCTATTCATGTGGTTACTTTGGGGTTGGAATACTGATAATGGCGATTATGCCAATTATAAGGAGGCTTTTGAAAGTATTCAAACCGGAAGTCTACATGAAACGGGTTATGAATTTGGCTATGGTGTAGTCAATTACCTGTTCAGTTCATTAGGTTTCTCATTTCGGGGCTTTTTAATTGTGTATTCGTTTATTGTACTGGGTTTAATATATACGTATTTTATAAATAGCCCCTACCCCGCTTTCATGGCCGCCTTTTATTTGCCGATTTTTGTGATGGAGTATGTGTTCGTCAGGAACTTTATGATAGATGCATTATTCTTTATGTTTTTATTGGTAAATTTTAGCGAAACCAATTTCAAATTTTTAAAGTCCTTAGCCATTTTTGTGATGGCAGCATTTTTTCATACTACTGCTGTTATTTATTTGCTTTTTTTGTTAACGTATATAAAGCGATTGGACACTAGAAAAATATTATTTATCGTGGGGGGTGGCATCATCTTTCTGGTATCAAGCTATACGATATTACTTTCTTTCATTGATAATGAATTGATCCTAGGAAAAATTGATTACTACTCGTCTGAAGATAAACCCATAGGTCCAGCGATTGCACATGTTTTCATTATATTTATCACATACCTCTTTTTACATTATAATAAAGATAGGCTTGATGTGCTTAGTAGCACAGTAAAAAGAAATATTGAAGTTATGCAAAAGGTAAATATCATTACTTTAATTTACATTCCACTCTATTTCTTCATGCCAGATTTTAGTAGGTTTTTTAAAATTTTATTTACCGTAAATTTATTTTATGTTTCTTATTTGTTTTTCTATTTTCCTACCCTAAAGCCTAGACTAGCATTAATAGGTATTTTTTTGATCATAAATTTATTCGTGTTATACCAATTTGCTACCAGTACTTTAAAGTTAACCTATGATCCTTTAATCAACTCTAATATCATATTTGATTTCTAATGAGATTTATAATGATTGCTTCACAGTACTTCCCAATAGAAGATGTTTCTTCCTTGAGAATCCATAGTTATTGTAAATCATTGGTAAATGCAGGAGCTGATCTTACTGTACTTATTATCTATCCATCGCCAAAAGGGGTAAATCTCAATGGAATTCACGAGGGGGTTCGTTACGAATTTGTTTCCAAGGATTATCGCCCCGGCATCAATTTTTTAGCTAAAATGTATTTGAGGTTTAAAGGACTGTATTTTATCTGTCGGTTCATAAGCGAACAAAATATTGAGGGCGTGCTGTCTTATCACGACAATTTTTTGACAAACTTTATTGTTCGCTTTTTTACACGGATCAAATCTATACCTTACATCATTGATAAGACTGAGTATCCATACGGCTATTTTAAACAAACCAGTTTTGAAAAGTTGTTCACTCACCTGAATTTAAAATTATTCAGTGGATTTATAGTGATTTCAAATGAGCTAAAAAACTTTTATTCAAAGTTCTCGAATAATGTATTTTTGTTGCCTATGACTATCGATCCCGATCGATTTAAAGATGTTGATCCGAGATTAAATCCAAGCAAGTACATCGCATTAACCTTTGGTGTTCATAATAGAGATGGTTTATATGAAAGCGTGTTAGCTTATCATAAATATTTGCAAATTAACAGTGAGCAACCTTACCATTTGTTTGTAATAGGAGATTACACAACGTTGTGTAAAAATTTTCCAGAATGCTTAAGAATTGCTGAATATGTTCAGCATCATCAACTGACTGATTTAATCAATTTTTTGGGTAAGGTGCCTATTAGTGAGGTGCCTAAAATTTTAGCGGGAGCCAGTTGCTTGTTAACTACGCCTAGCAAGTTTGTATCTGGAGGTTTTCCGACTAAATTAGGCGAGTATCTTTTAGCTGGTGTACCCGTGGTTGCAACGAACGCTGGGGAAATTTCAGACTATGTAAAAGACAGATTTGATATCTTACTATCAGAAGTGAATGATCTAGATGGTGTTGCCGAGCATATATCATTCGTGCAAGACAATCCGGTTTTGGTTAAAACAATAGCAGAAAACGGAGTGAAAACAGCAAAGACATTGTTTAACGCTACTACCTATGTTAAAGATTTAGTTAAGTTTATTTGGTATGTTAAAGATACTTAAATATGATATATGATAGTTGGACTTAAAAACTGCATTTTTTATATAGTCTATCCACCCATCAATATTTGGGTTTAAGGTTTGCGCTTCATCATTTGTTTAATCATATCGTTTTGAAAGATTATAATGACCGCCTAGAAGGATAACAGGTATTAAATTATTGGGCTCAGTGTTATATTGTTGGAAATGCAAGCCAAGCGTTGATTTAGACTAATTTATAGTAGGAACAATAATTTAATGTACCTATTCAGATATTAACATTAGGTTAGCATAATTTTTGATAACTTGTTACATGTAATATTAATAGCATATATCATTGGAACACCAGAGTTTTTAGAAAAAACGTAAAAGTTTAGTTGTGAATGCTTCGCCAGTTAAAATTTAATCATTATCCTTTGAAAAACTCTCTACATAGACCAGTAATGATCTTTTTTAGAATTTAGAAATAACCAGATCTCAAAATTAAAATACAATTTAAATGAAAATTCTGTTGTTTGATAACTCTGCCTTATTAGAGATGAATAATGATTACTGTATCGAAATGAGAACGGGAGAATTTGCAAAGGAGCTTCAAAGCCTAGGGAATGAGGTTACGTTTTTTGGTCAAATTCTTCCTGGTACAAAGAATACTACAGATGTTTTTAAATTGAAAGCAAATGGCTTAAAGGTTACAGGATTAAAAAGAAAGAAAAGTAAAATCTGGTCTTATTTAACACTTTATATCTCAGCTATACCATCCATTTACAGATCTGATTTTGTGTATTTTTTCTATCCCACAGCGTTCAAGTATCTGATGCTGATTTGCTGGCTTTTTAGAAAGAAATATGGGCTATATATAAGAGGTATGGACAACTTGAAAGATTTTGATTCAAAGTTATTTTACAAAAATGCCTATGCAATTTTTACTGTAGCCGATACATTTACTGATTATGTAAATGGGGTTTCAAATAAGGGCAACGCACAAACCATTAGGCCTATGATTACCTATAGTAGCTTGGATATTATCCAACAGAAGGATAGACTTATAAACAAGGGTAGGTTTGATATTCTTTACTTAGGGAGAATGGCAAATGACAAGGGTATTATTGAATTGATATATGCAGCACAAATATTGAAAAAAGAAAAAATTACTTTTCATATTAACCTTGTAGGTAGTGGCGAATATATTGACGAATTAAAAAAATTAGTTACTCAACTAAGTGTTGGAGAGCTAGTTTCTTTTATTGGCCCCATTTTTGACAAGGATGAGATTATGAAATGTTATTTAACACACCATATTTATATTCTACCGACATATCATGAAGGGTTTCCTAGAACCTTATATGAGGCAATGATTTTTGGAACACCAATAATCACAACCTTTGTGGGTGGTATAGCAGGTCTAATGAAAAACGATTGTAATTGTTTAGAAATTAAACCAAAATCTGTGCAGTCCATTGTAGAATCTATAAAGTTCGCAATTGAAAACCCTAACAGAATGACTACTTTATCAGAAAACGCTAAAACTACTATTGAAAAGGTTTTTGAAGAAAGAAGGTTTAGTCATGCAGAAGATTTGCATCATAAGCTTGATAGAGGATGAGATTGATAATGATTTTCATAGTTTGCATGATTGGGATTTCTTGTAATGCTCAAAAGAAGTTTTCCTATAAAAATATTGGTGAATATAATCTAAAGACATTTAGGAAAAATCAGTATGAAATTGATAGTATAAAGTCAAGGCATTTTAAGGGTGCAATTGATCTCACTTCTTATTTGCCCGCAAATTACAGTCGTAAAGGTAATGTAGACTATACTAGATACTTACAAAATGGTATTGATAAAAATTCTATTGTTTTGATGCCTAATTTTCCCATACTGGTTAACTATCTGGGCTTAACCCTTAGATCTAATTCTAAAATTATGTTTCAGGGCAGCAGTAAATTGATCGTTAAGGCAAACAACGAAGAACTTTATCACTGTATTAATATAGAGGGAGTAAAGAATTTAGAAGTTTATTTTGCTAATATTGAAGGAGATAGGTACACCCATAGAGGGGAAACCGGTGAATGGGGGATGGGGTTTTTTATAAGACATTCAGAAAATATCAAGATATACAAGCCAATGATTAAAGCATTTTGGGGAGATGGAATTTATATTGGAAGAGACAAGGGAATAGTATCTAATCGTATCACCATTGAAAAGGCTATGATAGATGATAATAGGCGAAATGGTATATCGGTGATTGCTTGTAAGAATTTATTAATTAGTAACTCCTTAATTTCAAATACTAATGGAACCAGCCCTGAGTTTGGGATAGATTTAGAGCCTAACACTAATACCGATATCTTAGACAATATCGTTTTAGCTAATAATACAACTTATAATAATAATAAGGGGGGTATTTTGCTGGCTTTCGATTATCTGAAGGGTAAAGAAGCAACACCTATTTATATTAAAGTTGTTGGACATACCGATAATTATTCGGAAAGAGGAATTGAATTTGCGATAGATAGGAGCTATAATTCTTCTTTATTGACTTTAAAGGGTGAAATATCTATAACTGATAGTAGATTCAATGGAAACACCTTGTCTATTTTAACTAATGAAAGTTTAAAAAGTAAAATAGATTTGAAACTGGATAATATTTATATAAATAATAGTAAGTTGAACAACATTAAAATTAAATCATTTATTGATAATTTTGTAAACGGAAAAGTGAGTACCTTAAATTATGACTAAAAAAAAAGTAAGTGTAATTATACCATTCTATAATGGGGTTGGTTGGCTCTATGAAGCGGTAGATAGTATTTTAAGTCAAACTTATGATAATTTCGAAATTATTGTAATCAATGATGGTTCTCCAGAAGATGTTTCAGGATTTCTTGAAAAGTATAAAGAAAAGATAGTTTATCATTTTAAGGAAAATGCAGGGCCAGCGGCTGCTAGAAACCTAGCCTTAAAATTGGCAACAGGCGATTATATTGCATTTTTAGATGCAGATGATACATGGCTTCCAACTAAGACAGAAAAACAAATTGCATTTATGGAAGAAACTGGTTTGAAATGGTCACATACTGGTTATTTTAATTGGTTTCCTGAGGATGATAAACTTGTTGATAAGGATAATAGCAGAGATCATGGCAATGTTTATGTACAAAGCTTCATCTCTTTAAGAGCGAGTACCCCGGCAATTATCATCAGAAGAGAATGTTTTCTTAATCACTCTGAATTTTTCTTTTTTGAAGATATGAGATTCTCAGAGGACTCTTCTTTATGGTCAAAAATCTCTTATCACTACCCTTTAGGGTTGTTAAAAGAGCCTTTAATAAAAGTTAGGCAAAGAGGTACTAATGCAGATTTGTTTTCATTAATTAGATTTCAATCTAAAACAAGTATTTATTCAAAGATTAAAGAAGGAGTTTATAAAGATGTACCTAAATTTGTCATTCTAATTTATCAAATTTATATACTACAAAGCCATGTTCTAAACTTTTTGAGCACTAAGCTTAAAATTGGAAAGGATGTGTTAGAGTTTATCGGGAAGGTTTTTTGGGCTTTCCCCTTTATCCTTGAAAGGATATATTTAAAAATAATAACATTTAACAAAGACAATACATTCGTCAAATAATAACTATGAGGCCATATCAGATTTGTTCTAAAACTATAATGGATACTTCAGATCCAACTATCATTTTTAATGAAAGAGGGGAAAGTGACTATTATACCAATTATATAGAAAGCATTCTTCCTAACTGGCATACCGATGAGCGTGGTCATGCTGAACTGATGAAGGAAGCTGAGAAAATTAAAGCTGACGGGAAAGGGAAAGATTTTGATTGTATCATTGGTCTGAGCGGAGGACTGGATAGTTCCTATGTGGCATACATCGCAAAAGAAATAATGGGGCTACGACCTTTGTTGTTTCATGTAGATGCTGGTTGGAATACTGACAAAGCCGTTGGGAATATTGAGAAATTGTGTAATGGGCTTGGATTAGATTTATACACGGACGTTATCAATTGGGAAGAAATGAAAGATTTGCAGGTAGCTTTCCTTAAATCTCAAATTGCCGATCAGGATTTGCCGCAGGATTACGCTTTTTTTTCAGGTTTATATAAATTTGCTAAGAAAAATAAAATTAAGTACGTTTTGACCGGAGGAAACTTCTCTACAGAATGTTGCAGAGAACCCGAAGAATGGGGTGGTTTTCCAGGTATTGACACGATGCTGGTGAAAGACATACACTCCAAGTTTGGAAAACGTCCGCTTAAGACTTTTCCATTGGTGGATATTTTAAGTTATAAACTGTATTACCGCTACGTTTTAGGGATGCAGATTTTTAAACCGTTAAATTTAGTTCCCTACATAAAAACGGATGCAGAAAAATTATTGATGGAGAAATTTGGTTGGGAACCTTTTCAGCACAAACATCACGAATCCAGATTTACCCGTTTTTATGAAGATTATTGGTTGCCGAAAAAATTTGGTTTCCAAAAACGACGTGCCCATTTCTCCAGTTTGATTCTAACAGGACAAATGACAAGAGAAGAAGCTTTGGAAAGGGTTTCAAAACCTGAATTGAGTGAAGACTTTTTAGAAAAAGAATTTGAATATGTTGCAGATAAATTAGATTTGACGGTGAGTGAATTGCAAGAAATATTTGAAGGTGAAAATAAAACCTTTCACGATTATAAAAATAAAATAAAATTAATAGGTTTTGGTGCAAAGATGATGCAGAAACTAGGCCTAGAAAAGCGATTATTCAGATGATAACAATTATTGATTACGGTGTGGGTAATATTAATGCTTTTGTGAATGTCTATAAAAGAGTCAACGTTCCAACCAAAATTGCCAAAACTGCGGCTGATTTAGAGGATGCCCAAAAAATAATTTTGCCAGGAGTAGGTCATTTTGATCATGCCATGTCAGAATTGATAAAATCGGGTATGCGCGAAAAATTAGACGAATTGGTCATGGTGAAGAAAGTGCCTGTTATTGGTATTTGCGTAGGCATGCAAATGATGGGAAATTCAAGTGATGAAGGAAAGCTGGAGGGTTTGAAATGGATAGATGCTTCTATAAAGAAATTTGATGAGGCCAAAATACAACAAGTTACAAGACTCCCACACATGGGGTGGAATGATGTACATCCTGTAATCTCCAATCCGTTATTTGAGGGATTGGAAAAAGAGGCTTTGTTTTATTTTCTACATTCTTATTATTTTGAATGCAATAATCCGGCTGATATCTTGGCGACTTCTGAGTATGGAGGTGAATTTACATGTGCAGCCCATCACGAGAATGTGTATGGGATTCAATTTCACCCAGAGAAAAGCCATCACTATGGCGAAACGTTATTACATAATTTTGCAAAATTGTAAGTATGCTTAGACCAAGAATTATACCAAGTCTTTTAATTCATGACAATGGTTTGGTGAAAACCGTAAATTTTAAGAATGCTAAATACGTGGGAGATCCTATTAATGCGGTTAAAATTTTTAATGAGAAAGCCGTTGATGAATTGGCTGTTTTTGATATTGATGCAACGGTCTTAGGAAAAGAACCTAATTATAGTCTTATCGAACGTTTGGCGAGTCAATCGATGATGCCCTTGTGTTATGGAGGAGGTGTAAAAACAGTAGAACAGGCACAACGTATTTTTAGCCTTGGGATTGAAAAGATTGCCTTGAGTTCGGCAGTTTTGCAAAATCCCAAATTAATTACTGAAATTTCAGATCGAGTAGGGGCACAAAGTGTTATTGTGGTTCTCGATGTTAAGAAAAAATTATTGGGAGGATACGAAGTATACACCCATAATGGTAAAAAATCGACAGGAATCAATCCTTTTAAATTTGTAGAAGAAGCCCAAAAATTAGGAGCAGGAGAAATAGTAATTAATTCCATAGATAAAGACGGTGTCATGAAAGGATACGATTTGGATTTAATTGCTAAAGTCCGTGAAAAAATTTCGCTTCCTATGACTGTGTTAGGGGGTGCTGGTTCTTTAGAAGATATTGAAAAAGTAATAGATGCTCACGGAGTTATTGGAGTAGCTGCGGGTAGTTTATTTGTGTTTAAAGGACCTTATAAAGCAGTATTAATTAACTATCCGACACAGTTAGAAAAAAATAAGATCTTTAAAATAAATCAATAATGAAAATACAAGATAAAATCCTCCTTATAACTGGTGGTACTGGTTCTTTTGGTAATGCAGTATTAAATCGTTTTCTTCATACCGACCACTTTAAAGAAATCCGTATTTTTTCTCGCGATGAGAAGAAACAGGATGATATGCGTAATCAGTTGAAGAATGATAAATTAAAGTTCTATATAGGTGATGTGAGAGATTATAATAGTGTAGAGCGTGCGATGCGCGGTGTAGATTACGTGTTCCATGCTGCGGCTCTAAAACAAGTGCCTTCTTGTGAGTTTTTCCCATTGGAAGCTACTAAAACAAATGTTTTCGGAACCCAGAATGTGATTGATGCGGCCGGAGCCAATAAAGTAAAAAAAGTAATTTGTTTAAGTACGGACAAAGCTGCATATCCAATTAACGCGATGGGAATTTCTAAAGCACTGATGGAAAAAGTGGCTGTAGCAGCGTCAAGAAATTTATCTGACACTACAGTTTGTTTAACTCGTTATGGGAATGTGATGGCATCGAGAGGTTCTGTGATACCTTTGTTTTTAAAACAAATTAAAGAAGGGAATCCAATTACGATTACGGATCCGAATATGACCCGTTTTTTGATGTCACTGGATGAAGCTGTAGAACTAGTATTGTTCGCTTTTGAGCATGGTAATCCAGGCGATTTATTTGTAAATAAAGCTCCTGCGGGAACTATTGGAGATTTAGCACAAGCCTTAAAAGAATTGTGTAAATCGGATACTGAAATCAAGATTATCGGTACTCGTCATGGTGAAAAATTGTATGAAACCTTGTGTACCCGTGAGGAAATGGTAAAAGCGGAGGATATGGGAGATTTCTATCGAATCCCAGCGGATAACCGTGATTTGAATTATGCACAATATTTTTCGGAAGGTGAACAAGATGTTTCTGTTATTGAAGATTATCATTCCCATAATACCGAACAGCAGGGGGTTGAAGGAATGAAAAAGCTGTTGGCGACATTGCCTTTAATTCGCAAAGAAGTTTTTGGGGAAGATGTGGCTCAAATGCCAGGGTAGGGATTTTTGATTGTAGATTAAAGATTAACGATTGAAGAATTAAAAAAATGTTGCCAAAAATAATAAAAGGAGGAAGTCATTCCGATGATAGAGGTTTCCTTCAATTTAATAATTCTTTTGATGCAACAGCCGTCAAAAGAATTTATTTAATAGAAAATAAGGAAACCACATTTGTTCGTGGGTGGCAGGGACACCGTATTGAGCAACGGTGGTTTTCGGTTTTGCAAGGCAGTTTCAAAATTGAATTGATTGCCATTGATAATTGGGAGAATCCTTCCAAACATTTGAAACCAGACTCTTTTATCATAAATGCTGAAACGCTTGATGTTCTTCATGTTCCACCAGGCTATGTGAGTAGTATTCAAGCATTAGAAGGAGGAGCAAAATTATTGGTCATGGCGGATTATTTGTTAGGAGAAATTCAAGATGAATACCGATTTGGTATTGATTACTTTAAATAGAAACGTTTCACGCAGATTATAAAAGACAGATGAATATAGATTTTTTTAAATCTTAAAAATCAGCGTGGAGCTAGATCAGCGATTATCTGCGTGAAAAAATAATTAGCGTGAAATAATTTAGAAAATATTATTATGATTAAAATTGGAATTACAGGTCAGGCGGGTTTTGTTGGGACACATTTGTACAATACTTTAGGTTTATTTCCAGATGAATTTGAAAGAATTGATTTTAAAAAAGAATATTTTGACGACTCAACTAAACTGAATAAGTTTGTTAAGCAATGTGATGTTATTATCCATTTGGCAGCGATGAACCGTCATAATGACCCTCAACTTATTTATAATACGAATATCGGTTTAGTTCAAAAATTGATAAAATCTCTTGAACTTACAGGCTCTAAAGCACATGTTTTATTTTCGTCTTCAACCCAAGAAGAAAGAGATAATCTTTATGGGAAATCAAAAAAAGAAGGACGGGAGTTAATGGTGGATTGGGCGAATAGAGCTGGAGGTAAATTCACGGGGATGATTATTCCTAATGTTTTTGGACCTTTCGGACATCCCAATTACAATTCGGTGGTAGCTACTTTTTGTCATAAATTGTCCCATAATGACACTCCTGTTATCGAAGTGGACGGCGATATGAAACTGATTTATGTGGGTGAATTGGTTAATGCGATTCTTTTAGAAATTAGAAGTGGGAAAAGTAAAGCAGAAATTATTATTCCCCATACGTCAGAATCCAAAGTTTCCCAGCTATTATTATTACTTGAATCCTATAAAGGGCAATATCAAGACAACGGAATTATTCCAACCATAAACAATGCATTCGAACTGAATTTATTCAATACGTTTCGTTGTTATATGGATATAAAAAATCATTTTCCTGTAAAATTTGTCGAGCATACGGATCCAAGAGGTTCTTTTGTAGAAATCATTCGATTAGGTATAGGGGGACAGGTTTCTTTTTCTACGACCGTTCCAGGAATTACCAGAGGAAATCATTATCACACTAGAAAAATTGAACGTTTTGCAGTTATTAAAGGGAAGGCGTTAATTCAATTGCGCCGCATTGGTACTGATGAAGTGCTAGATTTTTATTTGGACGGAAATGAACCCGCTTATGTTGATATGCCGATTTGGTACACTCATAATATAAAAAATATAGGGGATGAGATTCTTTATACCAATTTTTGGATTAATGAGTTTTATGACCCTAATGATCCGGATACCTATTTCGAAAACGTATAATATTGATTTAAATTTAGGCCTTTTAGGTAAAAGAAAATAAAAAATGAAAGCACAATTAAAAGTAATGACTGTGGTTGGTACACGGCCAGAAATTATACGATTATCAAGAGTAATGGCAGCGTTAGACGCTTCGGCAGCTATTGAGCATATAATAGTACACACTGGACAGAATTATGATTATGAATTAAACCAAATATTTTTTGATGATTTAGGGATCCGTAAACCCGATTTTTTTCTCAATGCAGCAGGGGTAACAGCTACTGAGACAGTTGGTCAGATTTTAATTAAAATTGATCCTTTATTGGAAAGTGAGAAACCTGATGCTTTTTTGGTATTAGGGGATACCAACAGTTGTTTGTGTGCTATTCCTGCAAAGAAACGTCATATTCCTATTTTTCATATGGAAGCTGGGAATCGTTGTTTTGACCAAAGAGTTCCAGAAGAAACCAATCGTAAAATTGTGGATCATGTCTCTGATGTGAATTTAACTTATAGCGATATAGCGCGCGAATATTTGCTTCGTGAAGGTTTGCCTGCAGATAGAATTATCAAAACAGGCTCGCCAATGTTTGAGGTACTTAACCATTATTTACCCGTAATTAATGCTTCCAGTATTTTAGATAAATTGAATTTGGAAGAAAATAAATACTTTGTAGTTTCTGCCCATAGGGAAGAAAATATCAATAGTGACAAAAACTTTAAGGGCTTGATGGAGAGCCTTAATTTGATTGCCGAAAAATATGGTTATCCGATTATTGTAAGTACACATCCAAGAACTCAAAAGATGATTGATTCTAAACAAATTGCAATGCGTTCTGAAGTGCAATTCTTAAAACCAATGGGTTTTAATGATTATAATGCATTACAAATGAAATCGTATGCCGTTTTATCAGATAGTGGTACTATATCAGAAGAATCTTCTACTTTAAACTTCCCAGCTTTGAATATTAGAGATGCTCACGAGCGCCCAGAAGCTATGGAAGAAGCATCAGTGATGATGGTAGGGTTGAATCCAGAAAGAATTATGCAAGGATTGACACAGTTGCAAACTCAAAAAAGAGGATTTGAGCGTAATTTTAGACCTGTGGCCGATTATTCAATGCCTAATGTGTCAGAAAAGATGGTTCGAATCATATTGAGTTATACGGATTATGTGAAGAGAGTAGTTTGGAGCGAAATAAATTAGTAAAATGAGAGTACTTCTTGTAACTCAATATTTTTACCCAGAGAATTTTAAAAGTAATGATATTGCGCTTGAATTGACCAAAAGAGGACACGAAGTTACTGTTCTTACTGGTTTGCCAAATTACCCCGATGGGAAAATTCATAAAAATTATGGATTTTTTAAAAGAACCAAAGAAAATTATCAAGGAGTTGATGTAATTAGGACTTGGTTAGTTCCCAGAGGAAAAGGTGGAGGAATTAGACTTTTTTTAAATTATTTCAGTTGGGCCTTTTTTGCTTCTTTCAAAGCTTTGTCTTTATCTTTTCAGAAGAAATTTGATGTAGTTTTAGTTCATGAGCCTTCTCCGATTACGCAAGGATTTCCAGCTATTGTGGTAAAAAAAATTCAAAAAATTCCTCTTCATTTTTGGGTATTGGATTTGTGGCCTGAAAGTCTGACATCGGCAGGAGGAATAAAAAATAAATATGTTTTGTCAATTTTTACAAGTATGGTAAAGTATATTTACAATAATTCGGATAAAATTTTAATTAGTTCCAAAGGATTTAAAGAGTCTATTTTAGCTAAAGGGAATTACAATAAAAAATTAATTTATTTTCCTAATTGGGCGGAGGATTCTATTTTAAAAGGGAGTTCGGATTATAGTGTCCCTGATTTACCTAAAGGTTTTAAGATTGTTTTTGCTGGAAATATAGGAGTGGCCCAAGACGTAGAGTCCATAATAAAAGCTGCTTTAATTCTTAAAGAAAAGGTTGATATTCATTTTGTTTTTATTGGAGATGGTAGAAGCAAAGTTCAGCTTGAGGATTTCGTTCAAGAAAATAATTTAGGTAAAACCGTACATTTTATGGGAAGATTTCCGATAGATGCAATGAAAACTTTTTTTAATCAAGCTGATGTTTTATTAGTTTCGTTAAAAGATGAATTAATTTTTAATGTAACTGTACCCGCAAAATTGCAAGCTTATTTATGTACTCAAAAACCGATTTTAGGAATGTTGAGCGGAGAGGGAGCAGCGATTATTAATGATGCCAATTGTGGATTGTCTGTGAATGCTGGAGATTATAATGGTTTGGCTGAAAAAGTACTGGAATTATATGGAATGAGTAATGAAGAGCGAAATATTCTTGGAAGAAATGGATTTAATTATTTTGAAGAAAATTTCACTTTGAGTAAGTGTATTGACAATCTAGAATTCATTTTAAAAAATTAAACTTTGGAGATAGCAATAACGGGAGCTACAGGTTTTGTGGGGACAAATCTTAAAGATTATTTGAAGACTTCTCATGAAATAAATTCGATGAGTGTACGCTATATACCTAATCAGCAGTTTGAATTAAAATGTGATACTATTATTCATTTAGCCGGAAAAGCTCACGATTTAAAAAAAGTATCCAATCCACAGGATTATTACGAAGCCAATTTTGAGTTAACTAAGCAACTTTTTGATGCTTTTTTAAGTTCTTATGCTAGTGTTTTTATTTTCATGAGTACAGTGAAAGCGGTGGCTGATGAAGTGAAAGGAATATTGACCGAAGACGAAGAACCCAATCCTAAAACACATTATGGTATTGCTAAGCATCAGGCTGAGGGATACATATTGAGTAAGGAATTGCCCGAAGGAAAACGAGTCTATATTCTTAGACCGTGTATGATACATGGGCCAGGAAATAAGGGTAATTTGAATTTGTTGTATCAATTGGTTGCCAAAGGATTGCCATGGCCTTTGGGGGCTTTTGAGAATCAACGTTCTTTTTTAAGTATTGAGAATCTTTGTTTTGTTATCAAAGAAATATTGGAAAACATGTTGATTCCTTCGGGAGTGTATCAAGTGTCAGACGATGAGGTTATGTCTACTAATGAATTGATAGAATTGTTAGGGACAAGTTTTGGTAAGAAAAGTGATATTTGGCACATTCCTGTTTCTTGGATTAGGAGACTAACTAAATTAGGAGATATTTTGAATATGCCTTTGAATTCAGAACGTTTGCAAAAACTGACAGAGAATTATGTAGTGAGTAATCAAAAGATAGTTAAAGCCTTAGGGAAGTCGTTGCCTGTTTCAGCAAGCGAGGGATTGATGAAGACTTTTGAGTCATTTGGGAGGTAGGTTTCGGTTGTGAGATGTGAGATGTGAGATGTGAGATGTGAGATGTGAGTTCTCGGTTGTCTATTTAAACGTTTGAAATTGTTTAATGATTTCTAGCTTTTTTTCTAAACCTAGCCCTCGCAAAGATGCAGAGACGCAAAGAAAATGGTTTTAAATTTTGTGCTTTAGTTGTTCTGCGATAAAAATCAAAGTTTAATATAATGCGATTACGCTCTAGGAGACAGGCGAGTTTTAAGTTTTCGGTTTGTTACAAGTACTGATAAGCTATTAGTGTAGCTGTGTTGTGTTTTCGATGTAAAGCGATGTTTCTGCTGCCTCTTTGTTTAGAAAACCCAATGAATAAAAAAGTGAGTTGTAGGTTTTGTTCTAAAGGGGGTAGAACTTGAAGAACTATATTTAGTTTTTCGTCTGTTTTTGATAGGATAATGGGTTGCGCATAGTTAGTAGAAAAGGTATCGTTTTCTATGTTCCAATTGGCAATGGCTAGATTGAATGTGATATGAGTGGCTTCTTCGGGCCAATTGATGTCATTTGTCGGATTGAAGTAGGGAAGGGAAAAGCGATTGTTTTTTATTTCCCATTTTTTATTTTCATTTAAGACTTTTGATAGCGGTCTGAGTTTGTTGCTTTCGAAATTCAAAAGTAATTTTTGACCAAAACAGGTTTTCATTCCTTCGGAGAATAAACGGGATCCTAATTCGTTTATGGTGTCTTCTTGGAGAATTTCGAGAAGGAGTTTGTTGACTCTGCCCGCAAAGCTTCCATCTTTGGCTTGTTTGTTGAACTCAGCTACCAATAATCGAAATGTTTTGGCTATTGTTGCACATTGTCCAAATTCTTGATTTTGCATTCTCATTTTATGAAAAGAGGGTGAGTTTTTATACCTGTCTGAGGTCATGTGTGACTCCGGTTTCAGTCTAGCTCTATTAATTCCTTCTTGATCGATATAGAAGTTGATGTCGTCGATTGTGCCTTCGATTATAAAAGGCGCTGTTACTTTTGCCATAGTTTTTTAGTTGCAATATAAGAAAATTAGGTTATTTGTTGTGAGTTATGAGTTGTCGGTTTTCTGTTATGTGTTCTCGGTACAATTTTTAAAGCAAAAGTATTTTTTTGTGAACAAGAATTTTGGAATGCTTTAAAAATCACTCGTACTTACAGGATTTGTTTTTTGGATTTGAGATTTTCGTTTTGCCCCGAGGCTAAAATTCCGTTTACCCACAAGTTTAAAAATGGCACACGGATGACACGGATTGAACAGATTTACACGGATTTTTATTATAGTATTAAATTAGGGAGCCTAAAATTGACGAATGAAGTGTAAGATTTTCGTTTTGCCCCGGCCCTAAAGGGAGCCTAAAATTGACGGATGAAGTGTGATATTTTCGTCTTGCCCCACTCCTAAAGGGGGCTGAAAATGGACGGATGAAGTGAAAGATTTTCGTTTTGCCCCGACCCTAAAGGGAGCCGAAAATGGACGGATGAAGTGAAAGATTTTCGTTTTGCCCCAGCCCTAAAGGGAGCCGAAAATGGACAGATGAAGTGAAAGATTTTCGTTTTGTCCCGACCCTAAAGGGAGCTGAAAATTGAGGTGTGGGGTGAATAAAAAACTTTTTTTGCTATAAAAAATGAAAAAAAGTCCATTTAGCGCTGAAGATATGTGGAAAGGTGCTTCGCCAAGAATTTTTGCGAATGCACAAAAATTGCGAGAGGATGCAACTGAAGCAGAAGAATTTCTTTGGTTAGCGTTAAGAGAAAATCAATTGGAAGGGTATAAATTTAGGAGGCAACATCCATTAGGTATTTACATTGCGGATTTTTATTGTCATAAACTCAAATTGGTTATAGAGATTGATGGAGGATATCATAAAGCCAAAGAGCAGATAATTTTTGACGAAGAACGAACTACAGCCATTGAATTTCAAGGTCTAAGGCTCATTAGATTTACCAATGAAGAGTTGTTGTTGAATTTAGATGAGGTCTTAAAGAAGATCAAGGTGTTTGTAAATATGGAATTGTGAATTTTCGTTTTGACCCGACCCTGAAGGGAACCGAAAATTGAGGTATGGGGTGTGAGATTTTGGTTTTGCCCCGACCCTAAAGGGAGTCGAAAATAGACGTGTGAATTTTGAGTTTTGGGAAATTAGTTTAATAGAAAAAGTATATGTTAGAGAATAATAAATATCCTCAATTAATCAAGGGAGGAATCCATACTGATCACAGAGGGCAGATTTCTTTTGTGAACGATATGAAGTTTGACAGCATTGAGCGATTTTATATTATCAGTAATTCAGCCGAAAAACCTTTGAGGGCTTGGCAGGGACATAAAATTGACAACAAATATTTTTATTGCATTCAAGGAATTATAAAAGTGCATTATGTAAAAATAGACCATTGGGAATCGCCATCGAAAGATTTAAAAGTAGAAAGTGTACTTCTTAGTGCAACAGAAAGTAACATACTTCACATTCCAGAAGGTTATGCTAATGCGATTGAATCGCTGGAAGTGGGGTCTAAATTGATTTCTTTTTCTACTTTACCGCTTGATAGAACAGGGCAAGATGATGTTAGGTTTGATAGTGGGATGTGGCCCCTCGACTGCGCTCGGGATGACAAAGTGTTTTGAGTTGTTGGTCTAGAAGTTTAAGAGTTTAAAGGTTTAAGGTTGTTTAAAAGTTTAAGTATTTTTACTTTTCAATTTTTCAAAATATAAAAATACAATATGAATATAGAAGAAACATTTATTAAAGATTTAGTAGTTGTAGAGCCAACTGTTTTTGGAGATGAAAGAGGTTTCTTTTTTGAATCTTATAGCAAAACTAAATTTGAAGATTTAGGTATAGATATCGAATTCGTTCAAGATAATCAATCTTTTTCTAAGAAAGGAACTTTAAGAGGGTTACATTATCAGAATCCTCCTTTTGCACAGACTAAATTGGTTCGTGTTTTAGAAGGTGAAATAATTGATGTCGCTGTAGATTTAAGAAAAGATTCGGCTACTTATGGGAAAGCATTTAGTGTTTTGTTATCTGCTGAAAATAAAAAGCAATTATTGGTTCCGAAAGGATTTGCCCATGGATTTTCGGTTATTAGCGAAACTGCATCGGTAATGTACAAATGTGATCAATTTTATAATAAAGCTTCTGAAGGTGGAATTAAATATGATGATCCTTCATTGAATATCGATTGGGGAATGGATTTAAATGAGGCAATAGTTTCAGAAAAAGATCAAGTTCTTCCATTTATTGACGAATGTAATAGTGAGTTTTAATTTCGGTTGTCAGTTATCAGTTATCAGTTATCAGTTATCAGTTATCAGTTATCTGTTATCTGTTATCGGTTATCGGTTATCTGTTATCGGTTGTGTTATTTTCAGAAACCGCTTAATTCTATCAATAACAGCATTTTTAAAATACATTGTTAAAACATATAAGTCAAATAGGCTTTTAATTTGAATAAAATCAAGTAAAAACTACAGTTCATTTGAGCAAAGTCACGTAACCTTACAAAGAACGGTTTTAACTTATATTTCCTTTTAAGTACTAATTTGGCAATCTAACTTGTTTTAACTTATAACATATATGGTTACAAATTAAATGCTTTTTATTGGTCTCAGATATAGTTTAAAACTATTTGCTTTAGTGCATTTTGCTTTAGCTTCTGCAACTATTTTTGCCACAAATTTGCTTCGCCTTTTCAAGTCACAAATTTCCGCAAATTAATTAGTGCTAATTAGTGTAATTAGTGGCAAATAAATAGGTGTTACACCCTTGCAGACTTTCAGTCTGCCAACCAAAATCTATGGACTTTCAGTAAAATAAATTAATTAATTAGGGGTTTTCAAATTGGCACGAAAGACTAATTGCTAGCCTACTCAGCACTAAATAAAGAATGAAAAAAATACTAGTTACCGGTGCCAATGGACAATTGGGTTCGGAGTTGAATGTTTTGTCAAAAAGCTATAGCCAATTTGAATGGGTTTTTACCGATAGAGAAGAGTTGGATTTGTGCAATTTAGATAATTTAGTTTCTGAAATATCCAGAATTAATCCACAAATTATTATTAATTGTGCTGCTCATACTGCTGTGGATCGAGCAGAATCTGAATTTGAATTATCAGATATCCTGAACCATCGAGCTGTTGCTGTGATGGCGAAATGGAGTTCCAATACTGATTGTAAATTGATTCATGTTTCTACGGATTATGTTTTTGATGGCACAGCGGCAACTGCTTTAACCGAATCGGCTCTAACAGCTCCGATTAATGTATATGGACAAACGAAGTTGGCTGGTGAAAAGGCATGCTTCGAAGAAAATCCAGATAGTATCGTTATTAGAACTTCATGGGTTTATTCAAGTTTTGGAGCCAATTTTGTAAAAACGATGTCCCGATTGATGCAAGAAAGAGACAGTTTGAATGTGGTTAATGATCAAATAGGAAGCCCTACCTATGCAGCCGATTTGGCTCAAGCCATAATGACGATTATTGCTCACCCCAATTGGCAAGCTGGAATTTATCATTTCTCGAATGAAGGAGAAATCAGTTGGTATGAATTTGCTTTGGCGATTCAAGAGATTGGAGGATTTGATTGCACAATCAGTGGTATTCCCTCTTCGGCTTATCCTACACCAGCAAAACGTCCTCAATATTCTTTATTGGACAAGACTAAGATAAAAGAAATTTTTGGTGTTGTAGTTCCGGATTATCGAACTAGTTTAGAAAAATGCATGAGCTTATTGAAAGAGTAGTTGTTTTTTTAATTCTCATGTTTAACTACAAAAAATTAACCGCAAAGTTCACAAAGAATACCGCAAAGTTCGCTAAGCTTTGCGAGTATTGTCTTTAATTTTGCTTTACGGTTTTAGAGACTAGCAATATTTAAAATTCAAAATAGCTTAATACTTAAAAGAAAATGAAAGGAATTATACTAGCCGGAGGATCTGGTACCCGATTACACCCGTTAACGCTTGCGATGAGTAAGCAAATGATGCCGGTTTATGACAAACCGATGATTTATTATCCTTTATCGACATTGATGATGGCGGGAATTCATGAAATATTGATTATTTCGACTCCACATGATTTACCTAATTTCAAGAAATTATTTGGAGACGGATCGGCAATTGGCTGTAAATTCAGTTATGCGGAGCAAGCTATTCCGAATGGTTTGGCACAGGCTTTTGTGATTGGAGAGGAATTTATTGGTTCGGATTCTGTGGCGCTGGTTTTAGGGGATAATATTTTCTTTGGAGCTAATATGCATGAGTTATTGCAGTCGAATAGCAATCCTGAAGGAGGAGTCGTTTTTGCTTATCATGTTTCGGATCCGGAACGTTATGGAGTAGTTGAATTTGATAAAGACTTGAAAGCGCTTTCTATCGAAGAAAAACCTTTGGAACCTAAATCAAATTATGCGGTTCCTGGATTGTATTTTTATGATAATTCGGTGGTGGAAATTGCCAAGAATATCCAACCGAGTGCAAGAGGGGAATATGAAATTACCGATGTCAATAAAGTGTATTTGGAGCAGGGTAAATTAAAAGTTGGGATTTTAAGCAGAGGCACTGCCTGGTTGGATACCGGAACTTTTAACAGTTTGATGCAAGCTGGACAATTTGTTCAGGTTTTGGAAGAACGTCAAGGACTTAAAGTAGGCTGTATCGAAGAAATTGCCTGGAGACAAGGCTTTATAACTGAACAACAGTTGAGAGATTTGGCCGAGCCTTTGAAGAAATCTGGTTATGGAGAGTATTTATTGGGGCTTTTGAAACACAAATTATAATTGTCAGTTATCGGTTGTCAGTAGTGACTCTCGAACGCACTCAATGTGATTAAGTTAAGCTTTGTTTATTCTCGCTAAGGCGCAAAAGCGCAAAGTTTAGAGCGTATTTCTTTGCGTCTACGTATCTTTTTTGAGAGTTGAATTTAGAAAAGAACTAATAAAAAAAACCTAATTTAGTGACATTACGACCGCGTTCTAGATAACAAAATAGATGCCTAATAAATAACCCATTATCCATTACTCTAAACCCACAACACATAACTTTCTCTATGATTTACGTAGCATTACTTTTTTTATTCATTGGTATTGAATTGATTTATTTCAAGATTGCAGACCATTACAATATTATTGATAAACCCAATAGTCGTTCTTCGCATACTTCCATTACTTTGCGAGGGGGCGGTATAATTTTTCCGACAGCTATTTTAATTGCTTGTTTGTTGGGTTATGTTTCTTGGCCTGTTGCCATAGCAGTAATTCTGGTAGCGCTTATTAGTTTTATAGACGATATAAAACCCCTGTCGCAGTTGCCTCGATTTGTTTCACATGCGATAGCAATTGCTTTGGTTTTTTATGATTTAAATTTGTTTGCCCAAGCCATTTGGATTTTACCAATTATTTTTATTTTGCTGATAGGCTGGGTTAATGCTTTTAATTTTATGGATGGCATTAACGGAATAACTGTATTGTATGCATTTGTTACTATCCTGAGTTTTTCTTTTTTAGGCATCAATAAAGAGAGCCTTCCTTTGTTGCTAACTATGGGATTGTCTTGTTGTGCCTTTGGTATATTTAATGTCAGAAAGAAAGCAAAAACTTTTGCGGGAGATGTTGGAAGTATCAGCATGGCTTTGTTTTTGGGTTATTTTATGATAAAGACAATTATGTTAACGGGACAGATAGGCTATCTGCTTTTTTTATCCGTGTATGGAATTGATGCTGTGATTACTATTTTTACACGCATCAAAAAGAAAGAAAATATTCTTGAACCACACCGCTCTCATTTGTACCAATATTTGGCCAATGAATTAGGTTATTCCCATATTGTTGTGTCTTTATTGTATTCCGGGATTCAATTGTCTATAAATGGACTGTTGATTTATTTGGAAAACAGAGGTGAATTATCCCTTCCTGTCGTTGTTTCATTTTTACTATTTGAAATCATTTTTTATCTTTTAATTAGGAATAAGGTCGTTCAGAAAATTAATATGAGAAAAATAGATATCTGCAATAAATAAAAGCATGTTTTATTTTCCTAAATTAAGATCTAATTGAGTACTTATCCAAAGCGAATTTTTGACATTTCATTTTCGCTGATTGCGTTTTTTCTGTTTTTTTGGTTATTGTTGTTGGCTTGGTTTATGGCCATTATTGATACCCGATCCAATGGACTTTTCACGCAAGAACGTATAGGTCAATTTGGGAAAGGATTTAAAATATACAAGTTCCGGACCATTCAAATTACTTCCAATAGGATGGAGCTTCGAATCTCAAAAACAGGCAGATTTCTACGAAATTATAAGCTTGACGAATTGCCTCAGCTGATTAATGTTTTGAAAGGGGAAATGAGTATAGTGGGGCCAAGACCTGATATTGCGGGTTATTATGATTTATTGGAAGGCGAAAACAGAAAAATTCTCGAATTAAAACCGGGTTTAACAAGTTTGGCATCTTTGAAATATTACAATGAAGATGCGTTATTGGATAATCAAGATTTTCCTTTAGAGTATAATGATAAAATCCTTTTCCCAGATAAATTGCGAATGAATTTGGAATATTATCATCATCAAAGTTTTCATGTTGACTTAAAGATTATCTTGGCTACTTTTAAATTAATATGCAATAGGTCAAAATGAACAGTTATAAATATTCATACTGCTAATAACATATAATAAGAGAACTGAAATTTGGGCAGAAATACAATATATTTACTGACAATACGTTACTGTTTTGTTTTGTGTTTCATCGGTAAAATATTTTTTAAGTGCTGTTAATTTATCACCATGCAGATAAAAAAGTGTATTTTTGTCACTAATCTTCGTTTTTTTTAGAAAATTAATTACCATATAAAATGATTGAAAACTCCCCTTATACCGGATTTTTTTCAAGAGACAATTTAAAATTAAGCATTCGTAATTTAAGTTATCTTCCAAGATGGATTATAATTATGATTGATTTTTCAGTTTTAATTGTAGCCTTCTTCTTTACCTTGCTTATTTTTAGAGGTACCGGTTTGAAGTACATTAACACTACGCATGACGTATTGTTTACTTTTTCTTTCTTTGGAATCAATATTTTCTTTTTTTGGCTGTTTAGAACCTATTCGGGGATTATTAGACATTCATCTTATATAGATGCCGTCAAGCTTTTGTTTTCACAAATGTCTGTTTTGGTGGTATTTTTAATATTCAACTTTGCCTATGAGTTATTGTATAATGAAAGGGTATTTTTGACCACAGCTCTTTTTATTAATGTGGTACTTTCTTTTTGCGGGTTGTTTTTATATCGGGTTGTTGTTAAGCAAACTTTTGAATTGTATCTCTCCGAAAAAAGTCCAACTAAATTAATACGTACTATCATATACGGAACTGATGCCAATGCCATTTCGGTTGCGAATGCCTTAAAGTTCGAAACTCCTACGCGTTTTAAAATCGTTGGATTTGTTGACCGAAACAATCAAAACGCTTCCAAAAGGATGTTGGATTTACCAATATTGGTCCAAAAGAAAAAATTACCGTCATTAATGCGCTCTGTAGGGGCTGAGGCAGTAATTATGGCAGATAAAAGCTTGGAAAAAGAAGAACAATTGATTATTGTGGATCAATGTTTGGAATTTAATTATAGAGTGTATACTGTACCTTTAATCACTGACTGGGAAAATCAAAAAGAGATTTCTCAAAAGGTAAAAAATATCCAGATTGAAGATTTATTGGAAAGAAAGCCAATTGTTTTGGATAATAAGTCCATTTCAAAACAGTTGAAAGACAAAACCGTTTTAATCTCTGGAGCTGCAGGTTCTATAGGCAGTGAAATTGTAAGACAGGTTTTGACGTTTAATCCAAGAAGAGTGATTATTTTGGATCAAGCAGAAACTCCTTTACACCATTTAAGTCTGGAATTAGAAAAAATACATTCGAAATCAAAAATTCACAATGTCATTGCAGATGTTAGGAATAAGGAAGCGATGAATAGGGTCTTTAAAATGTATAAACCTCAAGTCGTCTATCATGCAGCAGCTTATAAGCATGTGCCCTTAATGGAAGAAAATCCATCACAAGCGATTTTAACCAATATAGAGGGTACCAAGCATTTGGCTGATTTAGCATGTGAACACGAAGTAATAAAATTTGTGATGGTCTCTACCGACAAAGCGGTTAATCCTAGTAATGTTATGGGAGCCAGCAAAAGAATTGCGGAAAAATACGTGCAATCTTTGCAAATAAAAAACCAAAGAGAGAATAGGCCTAACGCCACTAAATTTATTACCACTCGTTTTGGAAATGTTTTGGGGTCAAATGGTTCTGTAGTTCCATTGTTTACCAAGCAAATTGCCAACGGTGGTCCTGTAACAATTACACATCCGGATATTATTCGTTATTTTATGACAATACCAGAAGCCTGTCAGTTGGTTCTAGAAGCTGGTGCTATGGGGAATGGGGGTGAGATTTATATTTTTGATATGGGTAAACCTGTCAGGATTTTAGATTTAGCCAAAAAGATGATTAAATTGGCTGGATTTATACCTGATAGAGATATTAAGATAGAGGTAGTAGGTTTGCGACCTGGTGAAAAACTGTATGAGGAGTTGTTAAATGATACGGCGAAGACCATACCCACTTACCATGAAAAAATCATGATTGCAGAAGAAATTCAAGATGAATTTGAAAATCTGCATGTTGATATTAATGAATTGATAGGAATTGCTAATTTCTTTGACAATGATGATATTGTTGCCAAGATGAAAGTCATTGTTCCTGAGTTTAAGAGTATGAATTCGACTTTTGAAATTTTGGATAAATAAGTATTATAAAAATAGATATAGAAAAGGTTTACAAGAGATGTTCTTGTAAACCTTTTTTGATTACGATTGTTTTCCTCACCCCAACCTTCTCCAAAGGAGAGGGAGCTAAGATGGATTTTTATATTTTAAATGGTATTGTTACATTTGAATTTTATTTAAATCTGTGACAAGCATATTTACCTATTATCGCTTTTAGATCTAAAACAATGAACATTAGAAATACCACAGATAACGATTGGCTGTTTGAGATAACTCCAAAGAATAAATTCTTCTCTTTGAATCTCAAAGAGGTTTGGCAATACCGTGATTTACTATTGCTATTCGTTAAAAGAGATATCGTTACCGTTTATAAACAAACCGTATTAGGACCACTTTGGTACTTGATTCAGCCGTTGTTTACTTCCATTACATTTACTATTATTTTTAACACTGTCGCAGGAATTGATACCGGAAAGGTGCCACCTTTTTTGTTTAATTTGGCAGGTATTACCGTTTGGAATTATTTTACGGCTTGTCTCACGGGGACATCTGATACATTTAAAGTTAATGCTGCGATTTTTGGTAAAGTTTATTTTCCTAGAATAATTACGCCACTATCCGTGGTGATTTCCAATTTAATCAAGTTTGGTATTCAGTTTTTTATTTTTGTTGTTTTTTATCTGTTCTATTATATAAAAGGAGCTTCTTTGAGTTTAAATAGTTCTATTTTATTTTTTCCTGTCTTAGTTATGTTGATGGGAATTTTGGGATTAGGATTGGGGATGTTGATTTCGTCTATGGTGACCAAGTATCGTGATTTTAGTTATTTGCTAGGATTCGGAATCCAGCTGTTGATGTATCTATCGGCTGTGATGTATCCTATGGCTTTGCTGCAGGAAAAAATGCCTAAATACAGTTGGTTAGTACAATATAATCCTTTGGCGTATATTATAGAAACGGCTCGTTATATGTTACTTAATGTGGGACAAATTTCGATTTTGGGATTGGGATATACTTTTTTGGTAACGGTAGGCGTTTTTTTTGTGGGACTATTGATTTTTAATAAAACCGAGAAGAGGTTTATAGATACAGTTTAGTGAGCAGTGTTCAGTTTTTAGTAACCAGTTGTACTAGAGTTTAATAATTAAATGAGTAAAGATATAATATTAAAAGCCGAAAACATCTCCAAGCAATACCGCCTGGGAACTGTAGGTACGGGAACTTTGAGTCACGACCTGAACCGTTGGTGGCATCAAGTTCGGGGAAAGGAAGATCCTTATTTAAAAATAGGCGATACCAATGACCGTAGTACCAAAGGAACAAGTGATTATGTTTGGGCATTGCAAGACATTAATTTTGAGGTAGAGCGTGGCGAAGTTTTGGGAATCATTGGTAAGAACGGAGCAGGGAAATCTACGTTGTTGAAAATACTTTCGAAGGTTACGGCTCCTACTACTGGGAGTATTAAATCTCGTGGGCGTATTGCATCTTTACTTGAAGTGGGGACTGGTTTTAATCCTGAGTTAACGGGTAAAGAAAATATTTTTCTGAATGGTGCCATTCTAGGAATGACAAAGAAAGAAATTGCCTCCAAGCTTGATGAGATTGTCGAGTTTTCCGGTTGTGAGCGCTATATAGATACCCCTGTAAAACGTTACAGCAGCGGGATGACAGTGCGTTTGGCTTTTGCCGTGGCTGCTTTTCTAGAACCTGAGATTTTGGTGATTGATGAGGTGTTAGCGGTAGGTGATGCTGAGTTCCAAAAGAAAGCTATTGGGAAGATGCAGGATATTTCTAGAGAAGGTGGTAGAACTGTTTTGTTTGTGAGTCATAATATGGCGGCTGTTAGAAGTTTGTGCACTAGGGGGATTGTGATGGAGTATGGGAAGGTGATTTTTGATGGAGAAATAGAAAAGTCAGTTGAGTATTATATAGACGTAAATAAAGAGCAGTGTGTTTCTTTTGAAAGCACGAAAAATAGTGACGGTCCTTATATTAAAAAAGTAGAAATTTTAACAAGTTCAAAAGGATATTATCATGATTTTGGTAAAAAGATTGAGGTGAGAATTAATTTAATTTCACCATACAAACTTATCGATCCAGCTGTTTCTTATCAAATACTTTCTGTAGATGAAGTTCCTTTAGTTCATGAGTTGAATTTATTTAAAGAGATTAAATTTTGTGAAGAAAAAGGAGAATATGAATTAAAATC
>NZ_MUNX01000012.1 GCF_002001005.1 Flavobacterium sp. A45 | reverse complement strand
GTACAACCGTCTGCTCCTGGGAATCTTGTTCCTGTCTGATTCGTTGTATAATCCGTACCGTTCCAGGTGAAGGTCGCTCCCGAACAAATGGTTTGATTCGTTACTATATCTGCAGGTTTTGGCGTTACAGTCAAGTTCAATACTTGATCTGCAGTACAACCGTCTGCTCCTGGGAATCTTGTTCCTGTCTGATTCGTTGTATAATCCGTACCGTTCCAGGTGAAGGTCGCTCCCGAACAAATGGTTTGATTCGTTACTATATCTGCAGGTTTTGGCGTTACAGTCAAGTTCAATACTTGATCTGCAGTACAACCGTCTGCTCCTGGGAATCTTGTTCCTGTCTGATTCGTTGTATAATCCGTACCGTTCCAGGTGAAGGTCGCTCCCGAACAAATGGTTTGATTCGTTACTATATCTGCAGGTTTTGG
>NZ_MUNX01000005.1 GCF_002001005.1 Flavobacterium sp. A45 | reverse complement strand
TTGATTCGTTACTATATCTGCAGGTTTTGGTGTTACAGTCAAGTTCAACACTTGATCTGCCGTACAACCGTCTGCTCCTGGGAATCTTGTTCCTGTCTGATTCGTTGTATAATCCGTACCGTTCCATCTGTAAGTCTCTCCCGAACAAATGGTTTGATTCGTTACTATATCTGCAGGTTTTGGCGTTACAGTCAAGTTCAACACTTGATCTGCCGTACAACCGTCTGCTCCTGGGAATCTTGTTCCTGTCTGATTCGTTGTATAATCCGTACCGTTCCATGTGAAGGTCGCTCCCGAACAAATCGTTTGATTCGTTACTATATCTGCAGGTTTTGGTGTTACAGTCAAGTTCAACACTTGATCTGCAGTACAACCGTCTGCTCCTGGGAATCTTGTTCCTGTCTGATTCGTTGTATAATCCGTACCGTTCC
>NZ_MUNX01000098.1 GCF_002001005.1 Flavobacterium sp. A45 | reverse complement strand
GTACAACCGTCTGCTCCTGGGAATCTTGTTCCTGTCTGATTCGTTGTATAATCCGTACCGTTCCAGGTGAAGGTCGCTCCCGAACAAATGGTTTGATTCGTTACTATATCTGCAGGTTTTGGCGTTACAGTCAAGTTCAATACTTGATCTGCCGTACAACCGTCTGCTCCTGGGAATCTTGTTCCTGTCTGATTCGTTGTATAATCCGTACCGTTCCAGGTGAAGGTCGCTCCCGAACAAATCGTTTGATTCGTTACTATATCTGCAGGTTTTGGCGTTACAGTCAAGTTCAATACTTGATCTGCAGTACAACCGTCTGCTCCTGGGAATCTTGTTCCTGTCTGATTCGTTGTATAATCCGTACCGTTCCAGGTGAAGGTCGCTCCCGAACAAATGGTTTGATTCGTTACTATATCTGCAGGTTTTGGCGTTA
>NZ_MUNX01000085.1 GCF_002001005.1 Flavobacterium sp. A45 | reverse complement strand
TTGTTCCTGTCTGATTCGTTGTATAATCCGTACCGTTCCAGGTGAAGGTCGCTCCCGAACAAATCGTTTGATTCGTTACTATATCTGCAGGTTTTGGTGTTACAGTCAAGTTCAACACTTGATCTGCCGTACAACCGTCTGCTCCTGGGAATCTTGTTCCTGTCTGATTCGTTGTATAATCCGTACCGTTCCAGGTGAAGGTCGCTCCCGAACAAATCGTTTGATTCGTTACTATATCTGCAGGTTTTGGTGTTACAGTCAAGTTCAACACTTGATCTGCCGTACAACCGTCTGCTCCTGGGAATCTTGTTCCTGTCTGATTCGTTGTATAATCCGTACCGTTCCAGGTGAAGGTCGCTCCCGAACAAATGGTTTGATTCGTTACTATATCTGCAGGTTTTGGTGTTACAGTCAAGTTCAACACTTGATCTGCCGTACAACC
>NZ_MUNX01000135.1 GCF_002001005.1 Flavobacterium sp. A45 | reverse complement strand
GTAACCGTTTGAAGTACTGTTAACTGAAAACTGTTAACTGCCAACTAAAAATGGGGGATTAGCTCAGCTGGCTAGAGCGCCTGCCTTGCACGCAGGAGGTCAACGGTTCGACTCCGTTATTCTCCACAAGAAAGTACAAAGATATAAGTACAAAGTATTAAGACAAAATCTTAATACTTAATACAGAAATCTTAATACTTATTAAAGTTCATTGACATATTGAGATAAGAAATAATAAAAAGTAGAAAGAACAAATGCGTTTGTTGTTAATAGTTTTTAGTTTATAGTTGTAAAACGATAAACAATTAACCGAGAACAATAAACCGTAAGTACAATAAGCAAAATAAGGGCGTATGGGGGATGCCTAGGCTCTCAGAGGCGATGAAAGGCGTGATAAGCTGCGAAAAGTTACGGGGACGAGCACACATCGATTGATCCGTAAATACCTGAATGGGG
>NZ_MUNX01000006.1 GCF_002001005.1 Flavobacterium sp. A45 | reverse complement strand
GTTCCATCTGTAAGTCTCTCCCGAACAAATGGTTTGATTCGTTACTATATCTGCAGGTTTTGGCGTTACAGTCAAGTTCAACACTTGATCTGCCGTACAACCGTCTGCTCCTGGGAATCTTGTTCCTATCTGATTCGTTGTATAATCCGTACCGTTCCATGTGAAGGTCGCTCCCGAACAAATCGTTTGATTCGTTACTATATCTGCAGGTTTTGGCGTTACAGTTAAGTTCAACACTTGATCTGCCGTACAACCGTCTGCTCCTGGGAATCTTGTTCCTGTCTGATTCGTTGTATAATCCGTACCGTTCCAGGTGAAGGTCGCTCCCGAACAAATGGTTTGATTCGTTACTATATCTGCAGGTTTTGGCGTTACAGTCAAGTTCAATACTTGATCTGCCGTACAACCGTCTGCTCCTGGGAATCTTGTTCCTATCTGATTCGTTGTATAATCCGTACCGTTCC
>NZ_MUNX01000142.1 GCF_002001005.1 Flavobacterium sp. A45 | reverse complement strand
CTATTTTAGACCAATCAACACCTAATTTATTTAGTTTGTTAGGCAACGAACCATTTATTGAAGTTGATACTATAAATAGTGATTTTCCAATATTTTCAATCTCATCTCTAGTAACCGTATTGGATGAATAAAATTTAATCCTAGGATTAAAAGGTTTTGTATTATTAATGTTTATATAAAGTAAGCAAGAATAAATTAAAGGAAAAATTGTTGGAGTATCGGAATAAATTATTTCCGGATTCCCCTTTAAAAAAGGTAATAAAAAAATTGATAAAATATTTATATCCTGACTTTCTTTAAAAATATTCGCTATTCTAATAAAATGTGTTGCATAAACACCTGATGGTAATAAAAAATATGATTCTAAACCAGCTTTTAATATTGAATCATATTTTACTAAAAAATATGAACAAATCGAATTTGATAAAATTGAATAAAGATCTTTTTTAATTTCAGAATCTCCAATAATTGTAACAATTTGACCATCTCTTTTGTAT
>NZ_MUNX01000121.1 GCF_002001005.1 Flavobacterium sp. A45 | reverse complement strand
GCAGTAAAGTTGAATGGAGTTATTGCGTATACAAAACCTTCAAGAGGTCTGTATTCTAAACGGTTCCACATATCAGAGGACGATTTTGGCTGGTCAGCATAAATCTGAGTCATAAATTCTACGTTGAAACGTAAAAAATCGATCAGTTCACAGGCTGCGTCAATTTCGGCTTGATGGATATTTTTAGATTGCGCAATCATAGTTGCAGCGTTGATTTTTGCTCTGTAAGGACCAGCGATTAATTCAGCAGCTTTTAGGAAAATAGCAGCTCTTTGTTCCCAAGCCATATTTGCCCATGCTGTTCTGGATTCCAATGCATTGGCGATAGCTTTTTGTATATGCCCTTTTTCGGCTAAATGGTAAGTTCCAACTACATGTTGATGATCGTGTGGAGCGGTCATGTTTTTGGTGTTTCCTGTTCTAATTTCTTCACTTCCAATATACAATGGAACGTCGATTTTAGTATTCCACATTTCTTTATACGCTGATAAAACAGCTGCTTTTTCAGGGGAATTAGGTGCGTATCCTTTTACGGGTTCGTTTACCGCTGTAGGTACATTGAAAAATCCTTTTAGCATA
>NZ_MUNX01000007.1 GCF_002001005.1 Flavobacterium sp. A45 | reverse complement strand
GGAATTATATTATACAATTTTGTAGGTTTTTTAAATAGTATAATAAAGGGCTAAATTATACTAAATTGTAGGTTTTAAAAATTGAAATTTGGGAATTTCTTGCTTAATAATTTCATCTAAACAATATTTATATAAGTGCTTAATGAAATATTACGAGTCAAATTTATAACTTTATTTTTATAAAAAAAACTTATAACAACCTATTTTATAGCTATTTCCAAGTTTTTCGATGAAATGTAAAAGTAAATCGATAAAGAACAAAATGCTTGTCAATTTAACTTAAGCTGTGACTTTTCTTTTTAAACAACTGTTAAATATATAAGCTCTTTTATGCTCTTTTTTTACATTAATTCTACTTTATAAATAAAAATCACAATATTTTATTCTCTCTTGAACTTTCAACGGAACATTTTTAAAATACTCTTTTAAAAAAATCTTTAAAATAAAACCGTTATTATTTAATCTTGATCTCCTCTTTTAAGATTATGAGATAAACCAAAATGAATTGACCTTATATAAATCATTCAAAATTATTTTTTGATATTTATTATTTTTAAAATAAAGTCATACGATTAATTTTAAAC
>NZ_MUNX01000094.1 GCF_002001005.1 Flavobacterium sp. A45 | reverse complement strand
AATGATAATGATGCGACTCCAATAGTTAGCATCAGCAGTCCAACGGTTATCGAAGGAGCCAATGCTGTATTCATGGTATCTATAGACGTTCCAAGTTCAGTGGACACAGTAGTTGATGTTGTAACTAATACAGGTACAGCCGGAACATCGGATTACACTGCAACGACTACGACAGTAACGATCCCAGCGGGACAAACCAGCGTAACGGTAAGTGTACCAACAACAGACGATGCTAGCGATGAGCCAGCAGAGAACTTTACTTTAAACGGAACAGTAACCTCAGGCAACACTAGCAATACAACTCCATTCGGAACAGCGATAATTAATGATAATGATGCGACTCCAATAGTTAGCATCAGCAGTCCAACGGTTATCGAAGGAGCCAATGCTGTATTCATGGTATCTATAGACGTTCCAAGTTCAGTGGACACAGTAGTTGATGTTGTAACTAATACAGGTACAGCCGGAACATCGGATTACACTGCAACGACTACGACAGTAACGATCCCAGCGGGACAAACCAGCGTAACGGTAAGTGTACCAACAACAGACGATGCTAGCGATGAGCCAGCAGAGAACTTTACTTT
>NZ_MUNX01000063.1 GCF_002001005.1 Flavobacterium sp. A45 | reverse complement strand
CAGCCGGAACATCGGATTACACTGCAACGACTACGACAGTAACGATCCCAGCGGGACAAACCAGCGTAACGGTAAGTGTACCAACAACAGACGATGCTAGCGATGAGCCAGCAGAGAACTTTACTTTGAACGGTACGGTAACTTCAGGGAACACAAGCAATACAACTCCATTCGGAACAGCGACAATCAATGATAATGATGCGACTCCAATAGTTAGCATCAGCAGTCCAACGGTTATCGAAGGAACCAATGCTGTATTCATGGTATCTATAGATGTTCCAAGTTCAGTGGACACAGTAGTTGATGTTGTAACCAATACCGGTACAGCCGGAACATCGGATTACACTGCAACGACTACGATAGTAACGATCCCAGCGGGACAAACCAGCGTAACGGTAAGTGTACCAACAACAGACGATGCTACCGATGAACCATCAGAGAATTTTGCTTTGAACGGTACGGTAACTTCAGGGAACACTAGCAATACAACTCCATTCGGAACAGCGATAATTAATGATAATGATGCGACTCCAATAGTTAGCATCAGCAGTCCAACGGTTATCGAAGGAGCCAATGCTGTATTCATGGTATCTATAGACGTTCCAAGTTCAGTGGACACAGTAGTTGATGTTGTAACTAATACAGGTACAGCCGGAACATCGGATTACACTGCAACGACTACGACAGTAACGATCCCAGCGGGACAAACCAGCGTAACGGTAAGTGTACCAACAACAGACGATGCTACCGATGAACCATCAGAGAGTTTTGCTTTGAACGGTACGGTAACTTCAGGAAACACTAGCAATACAACTCCATTCGGAACAGCGACAATTAATGATAATGATGCGACTCCAATAGTTAGTGTAGCAGCAAGTCTAGCTAATGCCTCTGAACCAATAACGAATGGTGAGTTTACATTTATCTTAACAAATCCAATTGCTACAGATACTCAAGTAACTTATACTGTAACGGGAACTACGGCTAATGGAATTGATTATGTAAATATTTCTAATACTATTATTATTCCTGCAAATACAACTAGTGTTTCAATTCCAGTGATAGTGACAGATGATAATGTATTCGAAGGATCAGAGACTGTAGTTATTACATTAGTTAGTACTAACAATTCAGTTACGGTAACCACGACACCAGCTGATGCAACTGCTACGGTAACGATAGGTGATGATGACCTTCTACCACCTGCTCCTCCGACTATTTTTGCTGCTGATGATAATATTGACCCAATCGTAGGGATCAATGTTGCTCAAACTATTTTGAATGTACTTACTAATGATCGTGTTGATATAGCGAATGCTACTCTAAGTAATATAGTGCTATCAACTGTAAATCACGATCAAACAGGTTTTATGACATTAAAAGCTGATGGTACGGTTGAATTAGCTCCAAATGCACCAGCTGGTACTTACACATTAACTTATTCTATCTGTAGTCAATTGAATTCTACAAATTGTGATACTGCTACAGTTACCTTAATTGTTATAGCGCCGACAATGACAATAACCACTAATAGTTATTGTTCTAATGATGTGCCTTATGTTTCATATAGTGTAGTAGCAGATAATTTTACACCAACAGGATTGTTAACTATAAATTGGATTGATAGTTCAAATAGAGTGGTAGCAACACAAAGTAATATGCAATTAACAGGGAATGTCCTTTGGCCAGGAGCAGTAGTTGATGGGAATAATAACCCAACTGATTGGCCAGGTTGGTTATTGGTAAATGGACAATGGATTCAAGGGGTAGATGGATACGAATTAACAAGGCCGGCTGTGACTATGGAGTTTGTATTAAATCCATCACAATCAGTGACTGTGAATTATCCAGCAGCAACATCTGGTTGTGCAGCATCACCAAGATTTGGCATTAAAGCAAATAATGATGATGCGGGTACCATAGATGGGTTAGTTGCCTCAAATGGAATTTTTAATGCAATTGCCAATGATACTTTTAATGGATTGCCTATAAATCTGGCTGATGTAGTTTTAAGCTTTACTCCAAGCTCGAATTTCACGATGGGAGCTAATGGATTGCTAAATGCATTGTCTAATATACCAGGTGGTACATATACATTGGCCTATAGTATTTGCGAAAAAACAAATCTGAGTAATTGTAGTACAGCTACTATGACAGTATTTGTATCCAGACCAAGTATTGCATTGGTGAAAACTGCCCAATTCAATGATGAAAATGCTGATGGTTATGCCCAAGCTGGTGAAACTATTACCTATAATTTCGAAGTAACCAACACAGGAAATGTTCCATTAACGAATATAAATATTGTTGATCCCTTACCTGGAGTTGTTATGACAGGAAGTCCATTAACATTGAACGTAGGAGAAACCAATTTAACCCATTTCCAAGGAATATATGTGATTAAGCAAACGGATATTAATAAAGGATCCATTTCGAATCAGGCTACAGTTTTTGGAACGGGTCCAAATGGTAGAGTGGTTCAGGATATATCAGATGACATAAATATTGTCAATGACAACCCTACGGTATTGACAGTTTCAGGATGTGCAATTAAAGTGTACAATGCAGTAACACCAGATGGAAGTGATAAATATGATAAGTTGGTTATACAAGGATTAGAATGTTATCCAGACAATTCAATAGAGATTTTTAATCGTTGGGGAGTTTTAGTGTTTGAACGCGATCATTATAACAATGATGATATAGTGTTTAGAGGTATTTCTGAAGGTAGGGTTACAGTCGAAAAATCACAAGAATTACCAGCGGGAACCTATTTTTATATACTGAAATACAGAGACAGTGATTCCAATGCTTTTGAGAAATCAGGTTACTTGTATTTGAATAGAAAATAGTAAGATAAGCCCCAAATTATAAATAAAATACAGCATATGAAAACAAAAATAATCGGGTTGGTGGTAATGCTTTTCACTATTGTCAGTTCAGCCCAGCAAGATGCACAATATACCCAATACATGTATAATACGATTGTGGTTAATCCAGCCTATGCAGGATCCAGGCAATCGATGAGTATATTTGCTTTGCATCGAAATCAATGGGTTGGGGTAGACGGAGCCCCAGTAACGAATACTTTCTCTATTAATACTCCTTTAAATGAAAGTAAATTGGGATTGGGATTGTCTGTTGTAAACGATAAAATTGGAATTTCTACAGAGAATAATATTGCGGTGGATTTTTCATATACAATACCAGCATCGGAGAGCTATAAACTCTCTTTTGGATTAAAAGCCAGTGCCAATTTGTTAAGTATAGATTTTAGTAAACTTACTTATCAACCTGGTGATCCTAATTTGTATCAGGATAACATCGATAATAAATTTTCTCCTAATATCGGAGTTGGATTCTATTTGCACTCTGATAATAGTTACATCGGAATATCGGCACCGAATTTGATTGAAACCGAACATTTTGATAAATCAGCGACATCGAGTTCTTCAAGCAATATTGCTACAGAGAAAATCAACTATTATTTGATAGCGGGTTATGTGTTCGATTTGAATCCAAGCCTAAAATTGAAACCGACTTTGGAAACCAAATATGTTCAAGGAGCTCCTTTGCAAGTGGATGTATCTGCCAATTTCATGATGAACGAAAAATTTGTTGCAGGACTTGCTTATAGATGGAGTGCCGCAATGAGTGCTATGGTAGGATTTCAAGCCAGTGATTCATGGTTTATTGGATACAGTTATGATTTTGATACTACTGAATTTGCGAAATACAATTCCGGTTCTCATGAAATCTTTTTGCGATACGAATTGTTCAATAAATACGATAAAATAATCTCCCCAAGATTCTTCTAAAAACCGAAACCTATGATGTCGTCTTTAATTAGAAGTTTGCGTGAGCAAATGTCAAAAAGTAAAAAGGCGATGCATATATGATCACTGACAAATAAATTTTACATATATGAAAATTAAAAATTTACTATATAGTCTGTTCTTTAGTGTTTTCTTTTTATGCGGATTTGCCCAAAAAGCAACCGAAAGCAGAGCTGAAAAAGATTACGATCGTTTTGCTTATGTAGATGCGATCGATAATTATGAGAAAGTTGCTGCAAAAGGACACCAAGACGAGAAAATGTTTCAAAAACTAGGGAATGCCTATTACTTTAAAGCTGAATTTTCACAGGCTTTAAAGTGGTATGAGCAACTTTTTACCTTATATCCCAATCAAGAGCCAGAGTATTTTTATCGTTATTCCCAGACTTTAAAATCCAAAGGAAATTATGCTAAAGCAGATCAAATGCTTGAGCAGTTCAATCAAAAAACTAATAATGATAAAAGAGGGATTCTGTTCAAAGACAATCGAAATTACCTTGAAGAAATCAAAGCCAATTCAGGTCGCTTTCAAGTAGTGGATGCTGGAGTAAACTCAGTTTTTTCTGATTATGGTAGTTCGTTTTTGGAAAATAAATTGGTGTTTGCCTCAGCCAGAGATACTGGAGGCGTGTCTAAAAATGTGTTTAAATGGACCAATAAATCTTTTACCAATTTGTATTGGTCCGAGATTAAATCAGACGGAGAAATGGGAGTGCCACAGCGATTCGAACGTAAGATTAATTCCAAGTTCCACGAATCTACACCTGTTTTTACGCAAGACGGTCAAACGATGTATTTTACCCGAAACAATTTTATTGACGGCAAAAGAGGAAGAGATACCAATAAAAACACTTTGCTTAAATTATACAAAGCCACACTTGATAAAGAGGGTCAATGGAGTGATGTAGCAGAATTACCATTCAATAGTAGTGAGTATAGTGTTGCACACCCCACATTGAGTGTTGATGAAAAAACGCTGTATTTTGCTTCGGATATGCCCGGAACATTAGGGCAATCGGATTTGTTTAGAGTCATAGTAAATGCCGATGGAACCTATGGAGTTCCAGAAAATCTTGGTCCCGAAGTTAATACCGAAGGAAGAGAAACTTTTCCTTTTATCTCCAAGGATAACGAATTGTATTTTGCAAGTGATGGGAGACCAGGTTTAGGTGGATTGGATATTTTTGTGGCTAGAATAGGAACAGATAACAGCTTTTATAGTTTACAAAATGTAGGTGAACCGATTAATAGTAAGCAGGATGACTTTGCTTTTTTAATTAACAGTAAAAATAGAAACGGATTTTTTACCTCTAATAGAGAAGGAGGTCAAGGATACGATGATATTTATAGATTTGTTGAGAATAAAAAATTGACTTGTGAACAAACGCTATCGGGATTGGTAACAGACTCGGATTCAGGTGAAATTTTAACGAATGTTAAGATGAGTTTGTTTGATGCCAATTTCAAGCCGCTGCAAGTGGTTCAAACCGATGCACAAGGACGTTATAGTTTTCCTGTGGACTGTGGTAAGACCTATTATGTAAGAGGTGAAAAAGAGGATTATCAGACTAATGAGGTTTCTGTCAAATCAAAAACTTTTTCTGGCAGTAAAGACCTTCCCATTGCGTTGGAGCGTCGCATCAAACCAATAAGTGTTGGAACTGATTTAGCCAAAACACTGAATATTCCGATTGTTTATTTTGATTTAGATAAATCTTCCATTCGTAAAGATGCGGCTTATGAATTGGCAAAAGTATTGGCTGTGATGCAAGAATACCCTGAAATGAAAATCGAGGTGCGATCGCATACAGATAGTCGCCAAACGGCTAAGTATAATGATAAATTATCAAATAAAAGAGCCAAAGCCACTGTGGATTGGTTAGTAAAAAACGGCATCAATTCGGTTCGCTTGATCGGAAATGGTTACGGGGAATCTCAGTTGGTAAATAATTGTTCTGATGGCGTGATATGTACTGAAGAAGAGCATCAAGCCAATAGACGAAGCGAATTTATTATTGTTTCGATGAAATAATTGTTTGGTTAGAATCTAGTCTGATTATATTGTAAAAAATGGCTTTGCTGGGTACAAGTGTGCAATTAATACAGTTTGTAAATTTTGGGAGGTAATTAGAAGCATAATAGTTTTGTTAGTATATCCAGCAAAATTATTTTGGTAAAGAAGTTTTTTGATTTTTTTTACTTTCCGTATATGTTTTTTTTCTAAATTTAACATTCTAAAATTTATCCATTATGACTGTAAATCAAATACTAAGCACAAAAGGAAGGTCCGTTTTTTCAATTGTTTCGACCATTACTGTTTTCGAAGCCTTGAGGGTTATGGGAGAGAAAAATATAGGGGCAATTCTTGTAATTGAAGAAGGGGCTTTAAAAGGAATTTTATCGGAAAGAGATTATGCCAGAAAAATTGTTTTAAAAGATAAATCTTCAAAGAAAACACCTGTAAGTGAAATCATGGAAAGTGATGTGGTAACCGTTAAACCATCGGATAATTTGGATTATTGTATGGAATTAATGAGTAAAAGGAGAATTAGACATTTACCAGTGATTGAAAATGGAGAGATAGTTGGGCTTGTCTCAATTGGGGATGTTGTAAAGTCGATAATAGAAGTTCAAAAAGAAACCATAAAACATTTGGATTCTTATATTTCACAATAACAGTTAGTTATAAATACTATAGAGTAGCTACATCATGTGTAGCTATTTTTTTTGGTTATAAATTATCTTAAATTTTAATAAAAGGAAGGGATAAAGGCTTCTGTTTTAAAGGAAGTCCGTTACCTTTGTGTATAAGAAAAAAAATAAAAAATGGATAAAAACAGTAAAAGAAGAGAAGCGTTATTGTATCACGCAAAACCAACTCCAGGTAAAATCCAAGTAGTTCCTACCAAAAAATATGCAACCCAAAGAGATTTGTCTTTGGCTTATTCTCCAGGAGTTGCTGAACCTTGTTTGGAAATTGCAAAAGACATCAATAATGTTTATAAATATACTGCTAAAGGGAACTTAGTGGCCGTTATCACAAATGGAACTGCCGTTTTGGGACTTGGTAACATTGGGCCAGAAGCTTCAAAACCAGTAATGGAAGGAAAAGGTCTTTTGTTTAAAATATTTTCTGATATTGATGTGTTTGATATCGAAATTGGGACCGAAAATGTTGAAGAATTTATCCAGACAGTAAAGAATATTGCGCCAACTTTTGGTGGAATAAATCTTGAAGATATTAAAGCGCCAGAATCTTTTGAAATCGAGCGTAGACTTGTTGAAGAATTGAATATTCCGGTAATGCACGACGATCAGCATGGAACAGCAATTATATCTTCAGCAGCCTTAATTAATGCATTAGAATTGGCTGATAAAAAAGCAGAAGATGTAAAAATGGTTGTGTCTGGTGCGGGCTCAGCAGCTATAGCCTGTGCCGATTTGTATGTTTTATTAGGAGTGAAAAGAGAGAATATTTTAATGTTCAACAGTAAAGGTCTTTTGACCAAAGATAATTCTGCTTTGTCTGAATTACAATTGAAATATGCTGTCGAAGGAGCTTCTCTTACCCTTGAAGAAGCATTAACAGGAGCCGATATTTTCTTGGGGCTATCTACCGCAAATGTGATGACTCCTGAAATGTTATTGGCAATGGCAGATAATCCTATTGTTTTTGCCATGGCAAATCCAGATCCTGAAATTGCATACAATCTTGCTATTTCAACACGTAAAGATGTTATTATGGCAACAGGACGTTCTGATCATCCTAATCAGGTAAATAACGTACTTGGATTTCCATATATTTTTAGAGGAGCACTTGATGTTCGCGCCACCAAGATCAATGAGGCTATGAAAATGGCTGCCGTAAAAGCACTTGCTGCCCTTGCCAAAGAGAATGTTCCAGAACAAGTAAATATAGCTTATGGAGCTACTAAATTAGGTTTTGGTAGAGAATATATCATTCCTAAGCCTTTTGACCCTAGGTTGATTGCTGTTGTTGCGCCTGCAGTTGCCAAAGCCGCAATGGAATCAGGTGTGGCATTGAATCCGATAACGGATTGGGAAAAGTATGAGGAAGAACTTTTGAATCGTTTGGGTAATGACAATAAGATGATCCGAATGATTACCAATAGAGCCAAAACCGATCCTAAGAGAATTGTTTTTGCGGAAGCGGAACAACTCGATGTTTTAAAAGCAGCCCAAATTGTTTATGAAGAAGGTATTGGGTTCCCAATTTTATTAGGGAATAAAGAAATCATATTGGAATTAAAAGAAGAACTTGGTTTTGATGCTGATGTTCAAATTGTAGATCCAAAACTTGACGAAGAGCAAGAAAGAAGAACAAGATACGCTACAGAATTATGGGAGTCTAGAAAAAGAAATGGAGTTTCACTTTTTGATGCTGAAAAGTTCATGAGAGAGAGAAATTATTTCGCTGCAATGATGGTGAATACTGGTGAAGCTGATGCTTTAGTTTCTGGACATTCCAGAAGTTATCCTTCAGTTGTGAAACCGATGTTGCAAATAATAGGCAAAGCCCCGAATGTTTCTTTGGTGGCTACCACAAATATTATGATGACTAATCGTGGTCCGATGTTTTTGTCGGATACGGCGATAAATGTAGATCCAACTGCTGAGGAATTGGCTAAAATTGCTGTAATGACTGCCAATACTGCAAAAATGTTTGGGGTTGAACCCGTGATTGCGATGGTATCGTATTCAAATTTTGGTTCTTCTGTGAATAAAAGTGCTTCAAAAGTGAGAGAAGCTGTAGCTTATTTACATGAAAATCATCCGGAAATTATTGTTGATGGTGAAGTTCAAGCTGATTTTGCTTTGAATCCAGATATGTTGTCTGCTAAATTCCCTTTTTCAAAACTAGCTGGAAAAAAAGTAAACACCTTGGTTTTTCCAAATCTAGAATCTGCAAATATTACTTATAAACTCTTGAAAGAGTTGGATAAAGTAGGTTCAATCGGACCAATTATGATGGGAATGAAACATCCAGTTCACGTTTTTCAATTGGGTGCCAGTGTTGAAGAAATGGTAAATATGGCTGCAATTGCAGTAATTGATGCACAAGAAAAAAGTTTAAGGTTAAAAGGGAAATAGATTTAAAAGTACCCAGAGATTAAAATTTGAGATTTTAAGATTAAAATGTAAGGTGTTGGTTTATACTCTAAAAGGGACTCCATTAAACGCAATACATTTGTCTTTTAATCTCAAATTTTATTATATTTGAACAGATAATATATTTTATGATAGCACATTTACAAGGAAAATTAGTAGAAAAATCACCTACAGATGTTGTGATAGACTGTAGTGGAGTTGGTTATCACGTAAATATATCTTTGCACACTTATTCATTACTTCCCAATGCCGATTTTATAAAACTTTATACGTATCTTCAAATAAAAGAAGATGCCCATACTTTGTTCGGTTTTGTGGAGAAATCAGAAAGAGAAATTTTTAAAATGTTGCTGTCGGTATCTGGAATTGGAGCTAGTATTGCACGAACAATGCTTTCTTCTTTGGATCCCAAACAAATTATTAATGCGATTGCTTCGGGAGACGTGGTTACCATTCAAAAAATAAAAGGAATTGGTAGTAAAACGGCTCAAAGAGTAATTCTTGATTTAAAAGAAAAAGTGTTAAAATTGTATGATTTAGATGAAGTTTCAATGTCATTGAGCAATACAAATAAAGATGAGGCGTTATCTGCTCTAGAGGTTCTTGGTTTTGTTCGAAAAACATCTGAAAAAATCATTGAAAAAATCATCAAAGAAGATCCAGAAGCTACTGTGGAGACTATAATTAAAAAAGCTTTAAAAAACTTATAAGAGGATATTAGAAGCCTAATCGATATGCATAAAATTTACATTTTTTTGCTGGTATTTTTTTGTGGTTTTATATCGCAGGCTCAAGTGCAAGGTGTTGTTCAAGATACTATCAAAAAAGGATATGATGTTGGTGAAATCCAGCTGGCAAATCCTCAGAGTATTTTGTCTGCCTATACGTATGACCCAGTTACCAATACTTATGTCTATACCAATTCCGTAGACGATTTCAATATCAATTACCCTATTGTTTTGACTCCTGCTGAGTATGAAAAATTGATGCTAAAAGAATCAATGAGTAATTATTTTAACAAAAAGTTGGATGCAATCGATGGGAATAAAGAAGGAAGCGATGCCGCCAAAAAGGATTTATTGCCTAGGTATTATATAAAATCAGGGCTTTTTGAATCCATTTTCGGAAGTAATACCATAGATGTGAAGCCAACTGGTTCCATCGAGATTGATCTGGGAGTATTATATACCAAACAGGATAATCCGGCTTTTTCTCCTCGGAATAGAACGAATACTTCGTTTGATTTTAATCAAAGGATAAGTATGAGTTTGTTAGGAAAAGTAGGGACAAGGCTTCAGGTTAATGCCAATTTTGATACCCAGTCCACCTTTGCTTTTCAAAATTTATTAAAATTAGAATATACCCCGGCTGACGACGATATTGTTCGAAAAATAGAAGTCGGGAATGTTAGTATGCCTTTGAACAGTACTTTGATACAAGGAGCACAAAGTTTATTTGGTGTAAAAACGGAATTGCAGTTTGGTAAAACAACTGTTACAGGCGTTTTTTCGGAACAAAAATCGCAAGCCAAAAGTGTAATTGCCCAAGGTGGAGGAACTATTCAGGAATTTGAAATGTATGGTTTGGATTATGATAATGATAGGCACTTCTTTTTATCCCAATATTTTAGAGATAAATACGATGCATCATTGAAAAATTACCCTTTTATTGATTCCAGGGTTCAAATAACAAGGCTGGAAGTTTGGATTACGAATAGACAAAACCGTGTAAACACCACCAGTAATAACCTAAGAAATATTATTGCGCTTCAGGATTTAGGTGAGGCACAAATTACGGGATTGCCTGATAATAAAGTAGTGGTGCTGAATCCATCCACAGGAATGTTTGTTAAGCCAATTGATTCTCCTTCGGACAATACAAATAACTTATACGATCCGGCTTTAATTAAGACCAATACAGGTTATTTGAATGATAATATTCGTGAAATTGTAACTGCAAGTTCTGGATTCTCACCTTCAATTGATGTTAGCGAAGGGCAAGATTATTCAAAATTGGAGAATGCCAGAAAGTTATTGTCTAACGAATATACTTTTAATCCTCAGTTGGGATATATTTCTTTACAGCAAAAATTAGGGAATGACGAGATTTTGGCGGTAGCTTATCAGTATTCTATTGGTGACAAAGTGTATCAGGTGGGTGAATTTGGAAATGATGGTGTTGAGGCAACTGTTGTTGGAGGGAACCAGCCATCTAATCAAACGATTATTTCTCAGACTTTAATTCTGAAAATGTTAAAAAGCAGTTTGACCAATGTAACGAACCCAGTTTGGAATTTGATGATGAAAAATATTTATCAAATTCAAGGAGCTTACCAATTGCAACAGGAAGATTTTAGATTGAATATTTTATACAAAAATCCATCGGCTTTAAATTATATTACTCCTGTGGACGGATTCCCTTTTCCGGCTAATCCAACTCCTGAAAATACAGTAGAAAACACTACTTTATTGAAGGTACTTAATTTGGACAAGTTGAATTTTAACAATGATCCACAAGCTGGAGGCGATGGTTTTTTTGATTTTATTCAAGGCCTAACAGTGGATACCCAGAATGGTAGAATTATTTTTACGAGTAAGGAGCCTTTTGGTGAATTATTGTTTAATAAGTTGAAAGATCAAGGATCTACGCAAGATTATAATGATGTAAGTACTTATAACGAAAATCAAAAAAAATACGTAAATCCATATATGTACCGGGTTACCCAAGCTGGAGCTATTCAAAATCCGGAAGTGAACAAGTTTCTTTTGCGAGGAAGGTATAAATCTGTAGGTGGAGATGGTATTCCTATTGGAGCATTCAATGTTCCTATTGGTTCAGTAAAAGTAACCGCAGCAGGTAGGGTTTTAATGGAGGGTGTTGATTATAGTGTCAATTATCAACTGGGCAGAGTCCAAATTTTGGATCCGTCATTGCAGGCATCGAATACTCCAATCGAAATTTCATTGGAAAACAATTCGGTTTTTGGACAACAAACCAGAAGGTTTTTTGGAGTAAATGTAGATCATTTAATATCTGAAAATTTCATGGTTGGAGCTACTTTCTTAAACATGAAAGAGAAGCCGTTTACTCAAAAATCTAGTTATGGACAAGAATCCGTGAATAATAGCATTTTTGGATTGCATGGAAATTATTCTTCTCAAGTTCCGTTTTTTACCCGTTTGGTTAATAAATTGCCCAATATTGACACCGATGTTCCTTCGAATATTTCAGTAAGCGGTGAAGTAGCTTATTTGATGCCAAATGCAGCCGATGGAGATAAATTTCAGGGGGAATCCACTATTTATGTGGATGATTTCGAAAGTTCTCAGTCTTCTATCGATTTGCGTTCTCCTTACGCTTGGACTTTGTCTTCTACTCCAGAGAATAATGCTTCCAGTCTTTATAATTTTAATGGAAATTTAGAAGGCTTGGATTATGGTTTCAAAAGAGCCAAATTGGCATGGTATTCAATAGATCCTGTTTTTTATACCTCAAAGCCATCTGGAATAACAAATGATGATTTGTCTTTGAATACAACAAGGAGAGTTTATAGCGAAGAATTGTATCCATTGACAGATATTGTTCAAGGGCAGTCACTGGTGGTGAATACACTGGATATGAGTTATTATCCAAAAGATCGTGGACCTTACAATAATTCCTCGATTGTCTCTGACAATCCCAATGAAAATTTTGGAGGTATAGTAAGATCGCTGAGTTCTACCAATTTTGAGCAAAGTAACGTAGAGTATATTCAGTTTTGGGTTATGGATCCCTATGTAGGTGCGGGGAGTGTTCCTAAATCGAACACGGGAAAAGTCTATTTCAACCTTGGAGAAATTTCGGAAGATGTTTTGAAAGATGGAAGAAAAGTATATGAGAATGGTTTTGGTCCCGACCAAGTTGTAGTGAATCCTCCTCCAGTATGGGGAAATGCGCCCGCTTCCCAATCTTTAATTTATGCTTTTGATAATAATGAAGGCAACCGAACCAACCAAGATATTGGATTGGACGGACTTCCATCTACTGGTGAAGCAAAAGTGTATTCTAATTATGCTTCGGAATCCGATCCTGCAGGGGATGATTATCTTTATTATTTAAATACTTCGGGCAGCGTATTGGATCGTTATAAAAATTACAATGGTGTTGATGGAAATTCAAATGTAAATATTAATTCTCCAAACAGAGGTTCTTCGACCATTCCAGATGTAGAGGATGTGAATAGAGACAATACAATGAATACCATTAATGCGTATTATGAATACAGTGTTGACATGAAACCGGATATGACTGTAGGTCAGAATTACATTGCTGACATAAGAAATACGGTTGTTACTTTGCCAAACGGCAGTTCAACCGAGGCGAGATGGATTCAATTTAAAATTCCGATTTCACAACCCGAAAACACTATCGGTAAAATTTCGGATTTTAGGTCTATCCGATTCATGCGAATGTTTATGACTAATTTTACGGATCAAGTTACTTTGCGTTTCGGTGCATTGGATTTGATAAGGGGAGAATGGAGACGTTATACACAAGCATTGGATTTTAATGATTTGAATGTGGATGATGATGGAACTATTTTTGAAACAGCATCCGTAAATATTGAGGAGAATTCCAGTAGATGTCCGATAAATTATGTGAGTCCGCCAAGTGTGGTAAGGGAGCAATTGTATAATAACAATACGGTTATTAATCAGGATGAGCAATCGTTGTCGATGAGGGTTTCCGGAAAAGGGCTTGAGCCTTTGGATGGACGCGGTGCTTTCAAAAATTTCAATATTGACATGCGTCAATACAACAAGCTTAAAATGTTTTTGCATGCTGAATCTTTGCCAAATGAAACCGCTTTGCAGGACAACCAAATGGTGGCTTTCTTGCGTTTTGGGGCAGATTATTCCAATGACTTTTATCAAGTAGAAATTCCTTTGAAAGTTACAGTGGCATCTGCGTCTGGAGGGAAAGATTGCTTGCCATTGAACCCAGAATTAGTATGGCCATCGGATAACGAAATAGATTTGTCTTTGGAATTACTGACTCAGTTAAAACTTAAGTCTTTGAAAATAGACAAATCGACTTTGCCAGCAGATGGAATTTATTATTCAGATGATGATCCCAATGAAGCTAGCGGTGATGGAAACAGTAAACTGCGTTTGGGAATCAAGGGTAATCCGAATTTAGGTTTAATTCGAAATATAATGCTTGGTTTAAAAAGTAATGAGCTTCATCAAGATGTAAAAGGAGAAGTGTGGTTCAATGAACTTCGTTTGGCTGATATGGATAATAAAGGCGGTATGGCTGCTTTGTTAAACATAGATACCAATTTTGCTGATTTGGCCACAGTTTCATTTACAGGTAATATCAAAAACTTTGGTTTTGGTACTATTGAGCAGGGGCCAAATGAAAGAAGCAGAGAGGATATTCAACAGTACAATGTGGTGACCAATATTAATTTAGGGAAATTTTTACCTAATAAATGGGGAGTTAATGTTCCTTTTAATTATTCTATTGGAGAGGAAATTATAAAACCGGAATATGATCCTTTTTATGAAGATATCAAACTGAAACAAGTTTTGGATGATGCCGATACTGAAGCTGAAAGAAAAAGTAAATTGAATCAGGCAATTGATTATACCAAACGCAAAAGTATCAATTTGATTGGGGTTCGAAAAGAAAGAAGCGCAGAGAAGAAACCGATGCCATATGATGCCGAAAACTTTACTTTTTCACAGTATTATAACGAAGTGGAGCGTCACGATTTTGAAATTGAAAAGAATGTAGATCAGCAATCCAGAACGACTGTTGATTATGCATTTGCTTTTCAGCCAAAACCAATTGAACCATTCCAGAAAACGAAGTTCGTGTCAAAAAGTAGTTATTGGAAGTTTTTAAAGGATTTTAATTTTAATTATTTGCCATCGAGTGTTACTTTTAATACCAATGTGGTCAGACAAAGTAATGAACAACAATTTAGACAAATTGAAGATATTGGTATCGGTTTTGAACCATTGTATCGAAGAAATTTTGGCTTTAATTACCAATATGGTTTTAATTTTAATCTGACAAAATCATTAAAAATAAATTATACTGCAGCTTCGAGAAACCTTGTGAAGAATTACTTGGATGAGAATGATGAGCCAATTAATGATGTTACCATTTGGGATGGTTATTTTGATACAGGAACGGCCAATTTTCATATGCAACAGTTTATTTTGAATTATGAAATTCCTTTCGATAAGATTCCTTTTTTAAGTTTCATTAAAGCCAATTATTCCTACACGGGTGATTACAGTTGGCAGCAAGCCTCTATGGCATTGAGTAATATAGATATTGGCGGGACATCGTATAATTTGGGAAATACGGTGCAGAACGCCAGGTCAACAAATTTGAATGGCACGTTCAATATGGAAACCTTGTATAAATATATAGGGATTTCCAAAAGCTCAGCTTCTAAGCCAAAGCCTGTTGCAGCACCTAAGCCTGGTGAAAAAATTGTAAAAGCAGATCCATTAAAAAAAATTAACCAAAACCAGTTTGTGGATGGATTGAAGGGTATATTAACTAGTGTGAAAAGCATAAATCTTAGTTTTACTGAGAACCAAGGAACTGTTCTGCCAGGGTATATCCCTAGTGTCGGATTCTTTGGGACTTCAAAACCTACTTTGGGATTTGTTTTTGGTAGTCAAAATGATGTGCGATATGAGGCAGCCAAAAGAGGTTGGTTGACTACTTATCAGGAATTTAATCAAAACTACACCAGTGTTAATAAACAAGAGTTTAAAGGGTCGGCCAATTTGGAGTTGACACCGGATTTAAAGATTGATTTACTTGGTGATCGTTCCTATTCCGAAAATTTTTCAGAGCAGTACGATGTTGGAGCTGATGGAAGCTACAATCCTAGATCACCGTATAGTTTTGGTCTTTTTTCCATTTCGACAGTATTGATAGGGACTTCTTTTTCAACCAGTAACGAAGTCCGTTCTACGGCATTCGATCAGTTTAGAAACAACAGGCTTTCTGTCGCTAACAGATTAGCAACAGAAAGAGGGATTGATATTAATAACCCAGCCAATATTGATTCGAAAGGGTATCCTATTGGGTATTCCAGTTCCAATCAAGCGGTTTTGTTGCCTGCTTTTTTAGCGGCTTATTCTGGTACAAGTGCCGATAAAGTTTCATTTGATATTTTCAAAAGCTTTCCATTGCCTAATTGGGCTATAAAGTATACTGGGTTGATGCGATACAAATTTTTTAAGGATACATTTAAGCGTTTTTCTTTGCAGCAAAACTACAGAGCCTCATATACTGTAAATTCATTTAGATCGAATTTTAATTATACGAATAACCCTAATGGGGTTGATGATAGCGGGAATTTTTATAACCCAACGATTATGTCTAATGTTACTTTGGTCGAACAGTTTAATCCGTTAGTAAGGATTGATTTCGAGTTAAAAAATTCATTTAAAATATTGACACAAATCAATAAGGATAGAGCGTTATCAATGAGTTTTGACAATAATTTATTGACCGAAGTACATGGTGTAGAATATGTGATAGGTGCAGGATACCGTATAAAAGATGTTATTTTCTCTTCCAGATTGGCCGATAATCCAACAGGTGTTATAAAAAGTGATATTAATATCAAAGTTGATTTGACGTACAGAGACAATCAAACCATTGTTCGTTATCTGGATTATGATAATAATCAGTTGGGTGGTGGGCAAAATATATGGACATTGAATGCCACAGCCGATTATTCCTTAAGCAAAAACTTAACTATAATCTTTTATTACAATCATTCTTTCTCAAAACCGGTTATTTCAACTTCGTTTCCATTAACGAATATTAGTTCCGGATTTACTTTTCGTTACACTTTTGGAAATTAATTTTGAATATCTAAACCATAATTGTGTATAAGATTGTTACATTTGTACAAAAAATAAGTATTAATTTTCAATTATAATTTTATGAGCATACCAGCAAATTTAAAGTACACAAAAGATCACGAATGGGTTAGTCTTGAAGGAGATGTTGCTACAGTGGGAATCACTCATTTTGCACAAAAGGAATTAGGAGATATTGTTTATGTTGAAGTAGAAACTTTGGATCAAACTTTGGATAAAGATGAGGTTTTTGGAACTGTTGAAGCAGTAAAAACAGTATCTGATTTGTTTCTTCCTTTGTCTGGTGAAATTATTGCATTCAATGATGCTTTAGAAAGCAATCCAGAAAGTGTTAATGCGGATCCTTATGGTGCTGGATGGATGATTAAAATAAAAGTTTCTAATCTGTCAGAAGTAGAGGAGTTACTTTCAAGTGAAGCGTATAAAGAACTTATAGGTGCCTAAATATCTTTTGTTTTTGGTTGCTTTGTTGTGGACAGGGATTGTGAGTTATTTTTGTTTAGTTAATTCAAATGAAATTCCAGTTATAAACATTCCAAACCTTGATAAATGTATTCATACTTTTTTTCATTTAGTGTTTACTTTTGTTTGGTTTTTGTTTTTTAATAAACATTTACAAATAGATAGCATAGTTAAACCTTTGGTGTATTCGGTTGTGTTTTCATTTGTTTTTGGAATAATAATAGAAATATTGCAAAATTTAATAACCACTTCGAGAAACGCAGATGTTTTCGACATTGTAGCCAATTCAGTTGGAACGATATTGGCTGTTTTTGTTATAGTGATTTGTAATAAATTCAATATTTTAAATTTAATTTTAAAAAAATAATACCCACTTCGGTGGGTTTTTTTATTTTGTATGATATTCCATTGAGGGGATATCGTTCGAATAACGTAATTTTACGGCGTTTAACTTCTTAAATTCTAAAGATGAACATTAGGAATTATTTGGATTCAACTTATTTAAAAACAGATGTTCAAGCTAGTTTGAGCGAAAACGAAAATATAGCTGTGGCTCAGGGTTTTATTCAGGAGGCAATAGACGAAGGTTTTAAATTGATAATGATTCGCCCTAATAGAGTTTCTTTGGCAAAGAAAATGATTGTTGCAGCACAATCGAAAGTGTTGGTTGGAACCGTAATTGACTTTCCGGAAGGGAAGTCGTCTTTGAGAAAAAAATTGGATGAAGCACTTGAATGTATTCAAAACGGTGCCGATGATTTGGACTTTGTCTGTAATTATGAAGCGTTCAAAGCAGGTGATATTGACTTGGTAAAAGAAGAAATTCTAAAAGGAACACAATTAGGATTGAGCCACAATAAAACCGTAAAATGGATTATTGAAGTGGCTGCTCTCAATGAATTACAAATTACTCAATTATCAGCATTGATTAAAAACGTGATAATTTCAAATTTTGAGGAAGATGCATTTAGCTCTGTCTTTGTGAAATCATCAACTGGTTTTTATAAAACAGAGAATAATTTGCCCAATGGTGCAACGGTTTCTTCTGTTAAAATTATGCTTGAAAATGCATCACCGCTTCCTGTTAAAGCGGCGGGTGGTGTGAGAACTTATAACGAAGCACTACAAATGATTGAGCTCGGTGTAAAACGCATTGGAACTTCGGGTGCTAAAGCGATTGCAAATGGGGAAGAGACTTCTTCTCAGTATTGATTAGATATAAAATTCAAATGATTAAAAACTTTATTTTTTTTATTTTACTTTTTAATGCATTAGTCGGAAATGCACAAACTCCAACTTCAAATCAGTTGGAATCTTCCGATGAGCGTTTTCCTGTTTTTTCAAATTGTCAAAATTTGCAGGGAGAAGATTTAAAAAATTGCTTCTATAACGAAGTGCAACAATTCGTATATCATAATTTTAAAGTTCCTGAAAAATTGCAGCAGAATAATTACAAAGGACTTGTAAAAGTGCTTTTTGAAGTTGATGTTACGGGAACGTTTAAAGTGCTGTATGTGAATTCCAATAATGAAGAGCTCATTGCTGAAACCAAAAGGGTTTTTACTGGTTTTCCTAAAATTGATCCGCCTACTTATGCCGGAAATCCTACCTATTCCAAGTTTAATATAAGTATTGATATTCCATTGCAGTCTCCTGAGCAAATTGCGGCTTCAACATTGGCAAAAAAAGAAAACATCAACTTAAATCAGGGTTTGACAGAGTTGGACAGTATTGTTTATAAACGTTTTGATAATCCTCAATTTTCAAGCCATCTGGCGATTCCTTTTTCGCACAGTTATTATGCCCAATTTGATGGTCAAATAAACCAGGTAGGAAGTAATAATCATACCGCTTCGAAACCATATACTTATGCCGAGGTTGAAAAGTATTATAATTTTCAGAAAGTCAATACCGGCCTTATGAAAAATAAATCAGGTTGGTGGGGTCGTAAAGTATGGAATGAAAATTTGGCCGAAATTAAAGGCGAAGGATATTGGTTTGCTTTGAATTTTTTGTTTAATGTTCAAGGAGGAATCTCCAATCCAAGTAAGTCAGATTATACATTTGTCAATACAAGAGCACTTAATTTTAAAGGAGGCCTTGGTAAGCATTTGAATTTCACCACCACTTTTTATGAGAGTCAAGGCCGTTTTGCCGATTACTATAATGCTTATGCCAATTCGATAAAGCCATCTGGCGGGAATCCTGCAATTATTCCAGGAATTGGTATTGCAAAATCGTATAATTCGGACGCCTATGACTTTCCTATGGCGGATGCCAATATTTCCTATAATGCTGCAAAATTTTTGGATTTGCAATTGGGATATGGGAAAAATTTTATCGGAGATGGTTATCGTTCCTTGTTTTTGGGAGATGGGGCCAGTCCCTATCCTTTTTTTAAGATTGATGCCAATTTTTGGAAAATCAAATATTCTGTAAATTATATGTGGCTAAAGGATGTTCGACCAGAAGTTACCGTTGATAGAACCTATGCATCCAAATATATGGTGAGCCACTATTTGAGTTGGAATGTTTCAAATAAATTGAATTTAGGTTTTTTTGAATCGGTTATTTGGACAAATACTAATGGCCGAGGTTTTGATGCGAATTTTATAAACCCAATAGTGTTTTATAGAGCAGTTGAGTTTTCTTCTTCTTCGAGAAGCGGTAATGCGGTTTTGGGATTGAGTTATAAGTACAAATGGAACAATCAGGTAAATCTTTATGGTCAATTTCTTATCGATGAATTTTCTACAAGTGATATAGCTGCCGGTGATAACAGTTGGAAAAATAAATTGGGTTATCAAATAGGAGCAAAATATTTCAACGCTTTTCATGTCGATAATTTGCTATTGCAATTGGAATTCAATCATGTTCGACCTTATGTGTACTCACATAGTGAACCGATTACCAATTATGGACATAACAACCAAAGTTTGGGCCATCAATGGGGAGGGAATTTTCAGGAGTTAGTTTTGTTAGGTTATTATCATAAAGATCGTTTTTATTCGAATGCTAAATTTACTTTAGGAACCCGAGGTCTTGATTTTGACACAGCCGATAATAAACTTAACTATGGACAAAACATATATAAAGACTACGATGAAAACAGGCCGTATGACAAAGATGTGAAAGTTGGACAAGGAAATAAAACAAGTCTTTTCATTACAGAAATTCAGGTGGGCTATCTAGTGAATCCAGCTACTAATTTGAAATTTTTCGGTAATTTTTTATATCGAAATTTTGATCCTACAACAAATACGTCAACTGTATTTAAAGAACAAACAACTTGGTTTACTGTCGGTTTTAGGTCAGATGTATTTAATTGGTATTTAGATTATTAATGATTTTATATAAAAAATAATTTTTAGAATTAATTTAAAATTAATACGATGAGAAAATATATAATGACTTTTCTTTTGGTGATAGCATGTCTAAGTTTACAAGCTCAAAATAATAAAAGCTTCTCAGTTTTGGCTTATTATACGGGTGATGACAAACAGATAAATGATTTTGAGGTTGAAAAATTAACTCATATAATTTATAGTTTTTGTCATCTTAAAGACGGAAAATTAAATGTAGATAATGCCAAAGATTCTATTGCAATTAAACATTTGGTTTCGTTGAAATCCAAACATCCACAGCTCAAAATAATGTTGTCTTTAGGGGGTTGGGGCGGTTGCGAAAACTGCTCAGCAGCTTTTTCAACAGCATCAGGAAGAGCTGTTTTTGCTAAATCTGTAAAAGAAGTTAATGATTATTTTAAAACAGATGGGCTGGATTTGGATTGGGAGTATCCGACTATTGAAGGTCATCCGGGGCATTTATACCAACAGGCAGACAAGAAAAATTTCACAGAATTAGTAAAAGTTTTGAGAGATGAATTGGGGAACTCGAACGAATTGAGTTTTGCTGCAGGTGGATTTAAGAAATTTTTGGACGAGTCGGTGGAGTGGGAGCAGATAATGCCTCTTTTGGATCGTGTAAATATTATGAGTTATGATTTGGTAAATGGATATTCGAAAGTTACAGGGCATCACACACCACTTTTTAGCACTAATAAAGAGGAGGAATCTACGGATAAGGCAGTTGAGTATTTATTGAAATTAGGAATCCCATCTCATAAATTGGTTATTGGTTCGGCGTTTTATACCAGAACATGGAAAAATGTTGAGAACGTAAATAATGGATTGTATCAGTCTGGTGTACATACAGGAGGTGTGAGTTTTAAAGATTTTAAAAACACATTGACCGAGGAAAAAGGGTGGAAATATTTTTGGGATAAAAAAGCAAATGCTCCTTATTGGTATAATCAGAAAGAAAAAATGTTTGCAACAAGTGATGATATTGCCTCTGTTAAAGCTAAAACTTTGTATGTAATAAAAAAGAAATTAGGCGGTATTATGTTTTGGGAACTAGGTTTGGATGCTACTAGGAATGGTATGGTAAATGCTATTTATGAACTAAAAACGAAATAGTAGTTTTGATTTGATGTGGCTTGATCAAATAGGTTATGGTTTTATAGTAAGTCTGTTTTGAAATACTGTTTTTCATCAAGGTCTTTTAAACAGTAAAAACCGACTAATGAAATAACTAATTTTTCAATTTCAATTTAGATTGACCATTTTTGAATCTAATTTGTATATTTGCACCAGTTTTCAAAAAATATTCCAATTTTATCTGCATTGAGTACAACATCAAATCCCACTTCGATTAAATCTATTTATCTTGATTTTAAAGCAATTACTAAAGCCGGTTTGGCAATTAGTGTTGTTTTTTCTTCAATTGCGGGATATGTACTAGGTTTTGATTCTACATACTCTTTTAGTTGGTTGGTTCTGTTAAAACTGGCGGTTGGAGGATATTGCATGGTTGGTGCTTCCAATGCTTACAATCAGGTAATAGAAAAAGATTTGGACGCATTGATGGATCGAACCAAGAATCGTCCTGTTGCCTCTGGAAGAATGTCTCCTCGTTTAGCTTTAATAGTGGCGAGTTTGCTTACTGTTTTGGGGTTGGTTTTGCTTTATACAATAAATCCAAAAACGGCCATGTTTGGCGCAATCTCAATTTTCTTATATACGAGTATTTATACGCCGCTAAAGACTGTAACTTCATTGTCTGTTTTTGTGGGTGCATTTCCGGGAGCTATTCCTTTTATGTTAGGGTGGGTTGCTGCAACGGGTGAATTTGGGATTGAAGCTGGAACTTTGTTCTTGATTCAGTTTTTTTGGCAATTCCCTCATTTTTGGGCTATTGGTTGGTTTTTGTATGAAGATTATGAGAAAGCTGGTTTTTTTATGTTGCCTACGGGCAAAAAGGATAAAGGGACTTCTTTGCAAATTATATTGTATACCATCTGGTTAATCATTGCGTCACTTTTGCCTGCATTAGGGTATACTGGACGTTTGTTTATTACGCCGGTTGCATCGATTTTAGTGTTGTGTCTTGGACTTTGGATGTTGTTTTATGCGGTTCGTTTGTATCAATTAAAAACAGCAAAAGCGGCAAGAGCATTAATGCTTGTAAGTGTTTCTTATATAACGTTATTACAATTAGTGTATATTTTGGATAAATTTTTGAGATAATTATGGAAATGACAATGACAGCCGAAGATCATAAATTGAGAACGGCAAGATCTTATAAATTGATTTTATTGTTTGCTATGGTGAGCATGACAATGATGTTTGCAGGTCTAACAAGTGCTTATGTAGTGAGTCAATCAAGAGCAGATTGGTTGAAGAATTTTGAATTACCATCTGCTTTTTATTATAGCACTATTGCTATTTTGGGATGTAGTGTAACTTTTCATTTGGCAAAAAAAGCAATTCAAAAAGACAATCAAAGCAAGACAACTTCTTTGCTTTTGGCAACATTGGCTTTGGGGATTGGATTTGTAGTATTGCAGTTTGTTGGCTTTGGACAAATAGTGGAGAATGGATATTATTTTACTGGAAGTGCCAGCTCTATCACAACAACATTTTTATATATTGTGGTACTGGTTCATTTATTGCACCTTGCTGGAGGTATGATATCATTATTAATTATTATTTATAATCATTTTAAACAAAAATATAATTCAACTCAAACTCTTGGAATAGAACTAGGTGCAATGTATTGGCACTTTTTGGACTTCTTATGGGTTTATTTATTTTTATTTTTATATTTCTTTAAATAAGAAAAAAACGTAAATTTGGAAACTTTTTAACGAATAACTTTTATGGAAGCGACAGTTACTACTGCAAATAGTGAAAAAACTTGGGGAGGCGGCAATGAGCCAATGGGAGCAAGTTATGGTAAATTGATGATGTGGTTTTTTATCGTATCAGATGCCTTAACGTTCTCTGGATTTTTAGCAGCTTACGGGTTTTCTAGATTTAAATTTATTGAAACATGGCCATTAGCCGATGAGGTGTTTACACACTTTCCGTTTTTACATGGAGTATCTGCTCCAATGTATTATGTGGCATTAATGACTTTTATTTTGATTTTCTCATCTGTAACAATGGTTTTGGCTGTTGATGCAGGGCATCAAATGAAAAAGGATAAAGTAGCCCTTTATATGTTTCTAACAATCATTGGAGGTTTGATCTTCGTTGGTTCTCAAGCTTGGGAATGGAAAAACTTTATCAAAGGAGAATATGGTGCAGTTGAAACAACTGGTGGTAGTTTACTTCAGTTTGTTGACAAAGAAGGTCATCGTGTTGCCTTGGCAGATTTTGCTGCAAAATTGCCTGTAGAAAGAGAGCAATTGTCAAGAGATAAAGCAAAATGGTTCATGAGTGAATCTGCTATTCCTACTTACACAGTGGCTGAAGTTCAAGCTGGATTCAAAGCACATCCAGATGTTTTAGTGAGAATTGAAACTTTAAATAAAGACAAAGAGAAAATTGTACTTTCTAGAGAAGAATCTCTTGTGCGTTTAGATCAAGCCAAGATAGTTATAGAAGGAGCTAATCTGACTCATAATGAATACGGAAGTAAGCTTTTTGCTGATTTCTTTTTCTTTATCACAGGATTTCACGGGTTTCACGTTTTTTCAGGTATAGTAATCAATATTATTATCTTTTTTAATGTTCTTTTGGGGACTTATGAGAAAAGGGGTAGTTACGAAATGGTTGAAAAAGTGGGGTTATACTGGCACTTTGTTGATTTAGTTTGGGTATTTGTTTTCACATTCTTCTATTTAGTTTAATTTTAGATTTATCATTATGTCACACGAACATGTTTCTAATACAAAAAGAATTTGGACTGTTTTTGGTCTATTATCTTTAATCACAACTGTTGAAGTTGCTTTCGGTATCGTAAAACCTGATGCCTTAGCGATGAATACTTTTTTAACTATGAGTTTGTTAAACTGGTTGTTTATTATACTAACAATAGTTAAAGCATATTACATTGTATGGGCATTTATGCACATGGAAGGAGAAAAAAGAGTATTGCGTAATGCTGTTGTTTATCCTTTAATATTCTTAGTTTGTTATTTGCTTTTTATTTTATTGACAGAGGGAGACTATGTATTTGAGGTTTTTAAAAATTCTACGATTAAATGGAATTTTTAACAAGATATTAATTCAATGAAAAAGGTATCCGTCTAGACGGATGCCTTTTTTTATTTTAATACACTAAATTTTATAAAGTTCTAATGAAAAAAAATATTGTTCTTTTTGTATTATTTATATTGCCTATTGTTGCTTATTTGTTTTTTGCATCCGGGGTTAATAGCTTTACAAAGCTACCGGTTATAACTCCAAAGATTTCTGATCTTGGAGAATGGAAATCCTTAAATGGTGAAAAAGTAAGTTTGGACAATAAAATTACTATACTTGGTTTTTCGGGTACTGAGATTCTTAAAAATAGAGGAAATTATTTCAACTTAAATCAAAAAATTTATCAGCGCTATCATGATTTCAAAGATTTACAGTTTGTTGTTGTTGCTCCCTTGGGGACCGAAAATGATGTTAAATCTGTTGTTGATGCTTTAGGTGCATTTACCGATGTAAGCCAATGGCATTTTGTATTCGCAAATCCAGAAGAAATTATGACGTATTTTGGTCAGCTACAATTAAAAGGGAAATTGAATCCTGATTTTGGTACTCCTAATGTTTATATAGTTGACAAAGAAAGAAACTTGAGGGGACGAAAAGAAAGGAAAGACTATAAAGAAGGTTATAATACTTTTCATCCGGCAGAATTAAGCAATGAGATGTTGGATGATTTCAAGATTATACTTTATGAATACCGTGCCGCTCTAAAAAAGAATCATAACGCAACAAAACGATTATAAAAATGCTTAAAAATAAATCATATATAGGAATTTCTTTTGTGATACTTGTTTTTGGAATATATGCTGTTCCTAAAATTGTTGATAGAATGCAGAATGACAGTGTGATTCAAGGAGATCGTTTGGATAAGGTAAGCGGTTCTGTTGAAGAGAATGATAAATTAGTTAAAATTGGACCTGCTCCAAAATTTGAACTAACAAATCAGGACAATGTGAAAATCTCTAATGATTTCTACAAAGGTAAAGTATATGTTTTGGAGTTTTTCTTCGCGACTTGTCCTTCTATTTGTCCTAAAATGAATGCCAATATGTTGACACTTCAAAATGCTTTTTTTGGAAATCCAAATTTTGGAATTGTTTCAATAACAATCGATCCTGCCCATGATACGCCAGCTGTTTTAAAAGAGCATGCCAAAGTGTTGGGAGTAAAATCGTCTAATTGGAATTTCCTTACAGGGGATAAAGAGTATATCTATAGTTTATCCAATAAAGGTTTCAATATTTATGTTGGAGAAAACAATAAGGTTGCTGGAGGTTTTGAGCATTCAGGGCTTTTTGCTTTGATTGATAAAAACGGAAACATCCGATGCAGAAAAGATGAATATGGTAATCCGATTTTGTATTATGACGGTTTGGAGAAAAAAGGAATAAGAGATATTCAGCAAGATATTCAAGCTTTGCTAAAGGAATAAAGATAGGTTGCAGAATAGAATTTAGAACATAGAAATTAGAAAAAAAGATTGATAAAATAGAATGGAAGATAATACTATAGAAAAGAAGTATAATAAATGGATTGTGTTGCTGTCAATTGTAATTCCTCTTGCAGTTGCAGTTCTATTTAAAGTGAAACTAAAAGATTTTGGAATTGATGTTGCGCCTCTGTCGTTTTTACCGCCTATTTACGCCACTGTAAATGGAATAACTGCTGTGTTGTTGGTTGCTGCGGTATTGGCTATTAAAAACGGAAATAGAAAGCGTCACGAGCTATTGATGAAGATGGCTATTGGATGTTCAGTTGCTTTTTTGGTAATGTATGTTGCTTATCACATGACTGCAGATTCGACAAAATACGGTGGAGAAGGAGTTTTGAAATATGTATATTTCTTTATTTTGATTACTCATATTATTTTATCAATTGCCATAATACCATTGGTTTTGATAACTTACGTTCGTGCCTTGGCCAGTAAATTTGATAAACATAAAAAAATTGCCAAAATTACTTTTCCAATTTGGTTGTATGTTGCCGTTACCGGAGTAATTGTGTATTTAATGATTTCGCCTTATTATGTTTAAAAAAGTAAATCACAAAATCAAGACCGTTCTTTTTGGAATTTGTTTTTTCTTTATTGGGATTTCGTCTAATGCGCAATGTGCTATGTGCCGTGCAGCTTTAACTGGCGATGAAAACAAAAATCAAGCTGCTGCGGTTAATGATGGAATCGTTTATCTTATGGTGATACCTTATGTGCTTGTTGGAGCGCTTGGTTATTATATTTATAGAATGAAAAAGAAGAAACAGTAGATTAATATCAATTGCAATCACAATAAAAAAGTCAGTCTTGAAAACATTATTCGAGACTGACTTTTTTACTGGCTACTAAATACTGAAAACTGTTTACTCTTATTTCAGTCCATCGATTGCAATGTTTATGTTTCCGTTTACTTTTATAAAAGCAATCATTGCTTGGTTGGTTAGCTCTATTTTTTGAAATTGAATGTCTTCCATTTTTCCATTAATGAAAACGCCGGGCATAGGTGAATAGTTTTTAAGATAAATCATCATATTTTGTTTGGCTTCGTCTAGGTTTTGTTTAATCGAATAGCGGCAATTTTCTTCAATTTTCTTCAAAATAATTCCCTGTGCCAGCCAGTTTGCGGTTCGCATTAATCGGCTTTTGGTGTCCAATACATAATCCAATTTGTCAAAATAAATTTCTTTTGTTGTGTCATTGTACTGCGGAACTCCATTCAGATAAATTATTCCGTTTACAGAACCTAAAAGATCCAATGCGATTACTAATTTTCCGTTTTTGTGCCAAAGTGCCACATTTTTCACTGTTACTTTTTTGCTTCCAGTTCCAAATTCTTGCCCGGCAAAATTGGAAGTCATTATTTTTGAAGCCTCTTGATAGGTTGAAACAGCTGCGATATTAGCCGAAATTTGTTCTGGGATTTTTTCTACTGCTTTTAGCGCAATTTTATTGGCTTCAAATTTTGATTCGGGTTTTTTACCAATCGAAGTTTCCATGTTGCATTTCATACCCATATTGAGTAAAAAAGAATCATTCTTTAGTTTAGCATTGGTCGAATATACTTCTATCGGAACGATTCTGAGCCAGCTTTTATATTCGGCACTCATTTCAAGAGGGGTACATATCTTGGATAGCGCTTCCATTACATTGGGTTTGAAATCCATCGAATTTTCGATTGCTTTGTCAATGTTATTTTCAATTTTTGATTTAAAAAGACCTACAGCAGGATTGATAAGATAGGTTACGGGCATATTTTTTCCAAAAACAGTCATTGTTGGACTTTCAACCCAATCAAGTGATTTTAAAGTTGTTTTTGAGCTTAATCTCCAGTTGTTTAAACTTACGCTACTTAATAAAGTGACTACTCCGTTTAGATTGAATTCTTGAGTTTTATACAAATCAACTCCCATGGTTTTTGTTCCAATTCTGTATTTTACCCAAACTTTTAAAGGCAAAACGGTTTTTATTTTTTCGCCTTCTTTTCCATGGTCATTGGTAATTGTTATTGGAGCCTGTTTCCATACTTTAATTTCGATATTGTCATCTTCAATAGTGTTGTCTTCATAGATTAAACCATTCAGTAAAATGTTGGTCTGGTTTTCAATATCTTTTAGTTTAATATTTACAGGTAAGTTGATGTACGAGGGTACATTTGTGTAGGTAAGTGGCACCGCATCGTCCGGTTCGGGTTTTAAGGCTTCTAATTTTTGGGAAGTTGAGGAACAGCTAGTTGTTAGTGCTAATCCTGATAAGAAAATAATTAGAATAGTTAGTTGTTTTAGCATTTGTATGGTGTTTTGAGTACAAACTTAACAAATCAAATATATTTTTTCGTAAAGGGTGTAACATTTTAATGGGATATAAGTCTTATGAAATGTGCTTAAGAAATAATTGGTTGGAAGAAGTACTAATGATTTGCGAATTATGCGGCCAATTATAAAATAAATAAAAAGGTCTGTAGATTTAATTAGTAATTTTATAATCCATTTTTCTTAGTACTATTTTTAGAAGATAAATACTATTGCATCAAAAAACGAAATCATGATTGAAATTAAAGACTTACACAAATCATACAAAATGGGACATTCCGAGTTGCATGTGCTAAAAGGAATTAATTTCAGTATAAAAGAAGGGGAATTGGTTGCTATTATGGGTTCGTCCGGATCAGGAAAATCTACTTTATTGAATATTCTAGGAATTCTTGATGAAGCCGATTCGGGACTTTATACATTGGACAATGTGCCCATCAAAAAATTAAATGAAACTCTTGCTTCAAAATATAGAAACCAATTTCTTGGTTTTGTTTTTCAATCTTTCAACTTGATTAATTACAAAAGTGCATTGGATAATGTGGCTTTGCCGTTGTATTATCAAGGTGTAAAAAGGAAAGAACGCAATGAGATTGCAATGAAATATCTTGAGAAAGTTGGTCTAGCTTCTCATTCACACCATTTACCAAATGAACTTTCCGGAGGACAAAAACAGCGTGTGGCAATTGCCAGAGCTTTGGCCTCCAACCCAAAAGTGTTATTGGCCGATGAACCTACGGGAGCATTAGATACATTGACTTCTTATGAAGTAATGGAGTTGATTCAAGGGATTAATGATGAAGGTAAAACTATTTTGATAGTAACACACGAGCCTGATATTGCCGCAATGTGCAAAAGAAATGTAGTCTTGAAAGACGGACTAATCATTGACGATAAAATGGTAGAACAAGTTAGAGCTTCTTCTTATGTTTAATATAGAACGCTGGCAAGAAATATTTGAGGCAATCTCCAAGAATAAACTGAGAACCTTTCTTACGGGAGTTTCTGTGGCTTCAGGGATTTTTATTTTGGTGATTCTTCTTGGAGTTGGTAAAGGACTGCAAAATGGAATTGAAAAGCAATTTGAACGTGATGCTGCCGGAATTATAGAAGTTTGGTCGGGGGCAACTACAAAAGCGTATAAAGGGATGAACCCTGGAAGGCAAATACAGTTTAGAAATAGCGATTACGATATTTCGGTTCAAAAATATGGAGATAAATTTGATAAAAACACATCGACTTATAATGCTTGGGGTATAACCATGAGTTATGGTAAAGAGTCTGGGAACTACCAATATCGAGGCGTAAATCCAGATTATCAAGGTATTGAAAATGCTACGGTAGTTCAAGGTAGATTCATAAATGCAAATGACCTTTCAAATGACGAAAAAGTTGCAGTAATTGGGATGAAATTAAAGTTGGATCTATTCAAAGAAAAAAATCCCATAGGAGAACAGATTGTGATTAATAATATTAATTTCAAAGTGATTGGGGTTTTTACCGATCCAGGAGGAGAAAGAGAAGAAGCAAGAGCATTTTTGCCTTTGACCACTGCGCAAAAGGTGTATGGCGGAGGAGATAAAATCAACAATATGTTTTATACTCTTAAGAAGAAAGATACCTATGAAGAAGCTTTGGCTGAAGGAGAAAAATTCACTTCAGGTTTAGCACAGCTTTTAAGGGCCAAAAACGGAGTTGCTCCTGATGATGAAAGTGCTATAGGTATTTTTAACACCACTGTCGAAGCCAAGAAATTTTATGATTTGAACCTTTATATTCGATTGTTTTTTTGGTGGGTAGGAATCTGTACCATTATAGCTGGTGTTGTTGGGGTAAGTAATATTATGATGATTATTGTAAAAGAAAGAACCAAGGAAATTGGAATTCGAAAAGCGTTAGGAGCTTCTCCGATTTCAATTATTATAATGATTTTGCATGAATCTATTTTTATTACCACTATATCAGGTTTTCTAGGTTTATTAACAGGATTATCACTTTTAGAATTAATTGGACCCCATGCCCAAAGTGAATATTTTGTGAATCCGCAAGTAGATTTTACGGTGGCGATATCAACCTTAATCGTTTTGGTAGTGGCAGGTGCTTTGGCTGGATTTATACCAGCTTTTAGAGCGGCCAAAATTAGACCTATTGTAGCACTTAGAGACGAATAATTATGTTTGATAGAGAAAAATGGAATGAAATTTTAGAGGCATTAACTGCCAATACCTTCCGAACGCTGCTTACGGCTTTTGGAGTGTTTTGGGGTATATTTATTTTGGTGATTTTATTGGCCGCATCAAATGGTCTTGAAAATGGCATCAGAAAAGGATTTGACGGTATTGCAACAAATACCATGTTTATGTGGACTCAAACTACCTCAAAAGCGTATAAAGGATTACCAAAAACACGCCGATATGATTTTAGAAACAGTGATGTAGATGCCTTAAAACAAAAATTCCCAGATTTATTATATGTATCTCCGCGTAACCAATTGGGTGACTTCAATGGTGTGAGTAATGTAGTAAGAGGAATAAAAACAGGGGCTTATACTATTTATGGAGATTATCCAGAATTAGTAAAACAAGAGCAAATGGATATTGTTAAGGGGCGTTTTGTGAATCATCAGGATATATTGGCAAGACGAAAAGTAGCAATTATAGGCAGTGGCGTTATCAAAGAATTGTATGTAAGTGCTGAAGAAGTCATAGGATCTTACATCAAAATAAACGGTGTCAATTTTATGGTGGTTGGTGTTTACAAAAGTAAAGGCAATAATGGAAATGCAGAACAAGCACAAAAAAACATTTTCATCCCTTTCACCGCTTTTCAGCAAGCGTTTAATTTTGGAGATAAAGTAGGCTGGATGGCTCTTACTGCAAATGATGATGCCTCAATTACTGAACTTAGACCTGGTATTTTGGCATTCATGAGAGAAAGACATTCTATTCATCCGGATGATGAAAGAGCAGTTGGTAATTTTGATTTATTTGCCGAATTTCAAAAGGTGCAGGATTTGTTTAATGTTCTTAAATTCATTGCCTATTTTGTTGGAACTTTGGTTCTGTTATCGGGTATTATCGGGATTTCTAATATTATGCTGATTGTTGTAAAAGAACGAACAAATGAAATAGGAATTAGACGAGCGCTAGGAGCAACTCCTGGAGCCATTCGATCCCAGATATTATTAGAAGCAATTTTTTTAACCATAATTGCGGGAATGTTTGGTATCGCAATAGCAACTGGCTTGCTGGCCATACTGAATATGATTTTGTCAACGATGCCTACAGAAGGGATGATGTTTATTAATCCAAGCGTAGATTTAGTGGTTGTTTTTATTGCTTTACTAATTTTAGTGGGCTCTGGACTATTGGCTGGATTCATCCCGGCACAGACAGCCATAAATATTAAACCTGTTGATGCTCTAAGAGCTGAATAATAACTCAATCAAAAAACAATAATAATCGAATAAAAAACAATACAAAATGAAAAAAGGAGTAACCATAACCATATTGATTTTAATTGCAATAGTTTTTTTCGGGGCACTATATTATTTATATGCCAAAAACCAAGAATCGCCTATCGTTTTTGAAACCGATAAAGTAGAAGTGAAAACTATTGTAAAAAGTACATTAGCGACAGGGAATATTGTCCCAGACGAGGAGGTTTTAATCAAGCCAAATATTTCCGGAATTATTGAAGCTGTATATATCAAAGCTGGAGAATCAGTAAAAGCTGGCGATATGATTGCCAAAATTAAAGTGGTTGCCAATGTTTCAAGTTTGAACAATTCACAAAATCAAGTGAAAACTGCAAAAATTGAATTGGATAACCAAGAAAAATTATTTCAAAGACAAAAAACGTTGTTTGATAAAGGAGTAATTTCTGCCAATGATTTTGATGCAGCACAATTAGCATATAATCAGGCTAAACAAAATTATTATGCATCGACACAAGGATTTGATATCGTAAAAACAGGGACAGCTTCCGGATTAGGAAATTATGCCAATACTTTGATTCGTTCTACTGTAAATGGGATGGTGTTAGATGTTCCAGTAAAAGTGGGGAACCAAGTAATTGAAAGTAATAATTTTAATGAAGGAACAACAATTGCAAGTGTTGCTGATGTAGGTAGAATGATTTTTGTAGGTAAAGTGGATGAATCTGAAGTAGGGAAAATTAAGTTAAATATGCCTATCGAAATTACTGTTGGAGCCATTGAAAACAAAAAATTTACTGCTGTCTTGACCGATATAGCACCAAAAGGGAAAACAGAAAACGGAGCTATCCAATTTGAAATTAAGGCGACTTTAACCAATAGAGATAATACTTTTATTAGAGCAGGTTTAAGTGCCAATGCTTCTATCATTCTGGAAAAAGCGGATAAAGTACAAGCTTTAAAAGAATCGTTAGTTCAATTTGATAAAAAAACATTAAAACCATATGTAGAAATTCAAACAGGACCACAAAAGTTTCAAAGAAAAGACATCACATTGGGTGTTAGTGACGGAATTTATGTAGAAGTAAAAAGCGGTCTTAAAGCTTCAGACAAAATAAAAGTTTGGAATCAAGGATTGAAAACTGAGGAAGCAAAACCAAATTAATCACTGAAGTATTTTCGAAAAGCAAATTAAGTTAAATATATGCAGTGTATTTGCTGCGTTTTATTCCATTACAAATGAGAAAAATAAATTATATAAGTATCGCTTTTGTTTTCCTGATCGGACTTTCGGCTCAAGCGCAAACCAAGGCATGGACTTTGGAAGAATGTGTGAGATATGCCATAAAAAATAATATTTCCATAAAAAATACGGAACTGGATACAATATCATCCAATATTGATAAGAGAGATGCTTTTGGTAATTTTTTGCCAAGTGCTAATTTAAATGCAAGTCATTCATGGAATATTGGTTTGAACCAAGATATCACCACTGGTCTCTTGAGAAATCAGACTACTCAACAAACAGGTATTGGAGCCAATGTTGGGGTGGATATTTACAAAGGATTGCAAAATCAAAACATCATGCGAAGAGCCAAACTCTCGATAGTTGCCTCCAAATACAGATTAGTAAAAATGCAGGAAGATATTGCATTGAATGTTGCGAATGCATTTTTGCAGGTACTTTTTAATAAAGAAAATCTAAAAGTACAAAATGAGCAATTGGCAATTAACGAAAAGCAATTCAAACGTTCTGAAGAATTGGTCAAAGCAGGTTCTATTCCCCGTGGTGATTTATTGGATGTAAAAGCAACGGTGGCTACCAATAAGCAAAATGTTATCAATGCTGAAAATGCCTTGTTGATTTCTAAATTGAGTTTAGCGCAATTACTTCAGTTAAAAGAATTTTGGGATTTCGATGTAATTGATGACACCAATATTAATGACGAAAACAATATTATGTCGGTTAAACCGATTGATATATATGCCAAAGCAAAAGAAAGCAGAACTGAGTTGAAAATTGCCCAAGCAAATTTAGAAATTGCTGAGAAAGATGTTGCAATTGCAAAAGGTGCTTTTCAGCCAACTTTAACAGCTTTTTATGGTTTTAATTCAAGAGTTTCTTATGCTGATGTTGTTGCTTTTGATGACACTGGGATGCCAATAGGGACAAAACCCGCAGATTCTTTTGGGACGCAATTGAATGATAACAAAGGTCAGAATTTTGGACTGCAATTGAATGTTCCTGTTTTTAATGGGTGGTCTGTTAGAAATAATGTAGATCGTAATAAAGTTAATTTAGAAAAGTCTAAAATTGCACTAGAGAAAGAAGACCTAGATTTGCAACGAAATGTTTATACTGCTTTTACCGATGCAAAAGGAGCTATGAATGCTCATGAATCAGCCATCGTTGCATTAGAAAACAGGGAGGAAGCTTATAATTATTCAAAAGAAAAATATGCAGTAGGCTTAATGAATTCTTTCGATTTCAATCAATCGCAAACTTTACTGACCAATGCACAATCAGAAGTAATAAGAACCAAATACGATTATATTTTCAAAATTAAAATTTTAGAATTTTATTTTGGAATTCCAATTGACCAAATCATGAAAAAATAAGACCATGTCAAAAAAAACAATTTACATTATAATAGGATCTGCAGTAGTAATTATTGGACTATTAATAGGGCTTTCAAAAGCAGGAGTTTTAGGGAGTAAAGATAAAGGCAAAGAAGTTGAAATTGCCAATGTTGAAACTGGTACAGTAGTGGAGACCGTTTCGGCAACGGGTAAAATCCAACCCGAAATAGAGGTTAAAATTGCCTCTATGGTTTCGGGGGAGATTATAGATTTGCCAATAAAAGAAGGACAAGTAGTAAAAAAAGGAGATTTGTTGGTTAAGATAAATCCCGATTTATATACATCTGGATTGAATAGAAGTGTAGCTAATTTGTCAGGCTCTAAAGCAGGTTTAAGTCAGTCTGATGCATCGTTTAATGAGGCTAAGGCTAATTATGAGCGAAATAAGACATTGTTTGAGAAAGGAATTATTTCTAAATCAGATTGGGACAAGGCTGTTTCTGCTTTTGAAGTGGCAAAAGCTAGTAAACAATCGGCTTATTATAATGTGCAAAGTGCCTCGGCAACTGTAAATGAAGCTAAAGATAATTTAGGAAGAACAGTGATTTATGCTCCAGCGGATGGGACAATATCTGTTTTGAATGTTGAACTTGGTGAGAGAGTTTTGGGGACACAGCAAATGGCTGGTACCGAACTTTTAAGAGTTGCCAACTTAAACAATATGGAGGTTGAAGTAGATGTTAACGAAAATGATATTGTAAAAATAAAAGTAGGAGATTTGGCCAATGTTGAAGTAGATGCTTATTTGAAAAAACAGTTTAAAGGTGTTGTTACCAGTATTTCTAATTCTGCGAGTACGGCCTTAACTGCCGATCAGGTGACAAATTTTAAAGTAAAAGTTCGAATTCTTAAAGATTCTTATCAGGATTTGATTGCAGGGAAACCACTTTCATATTCTCCATTCCGACCAGGGATGACTGCTACTGTAGATATTATTACCACAACCAAAACAAATGTGGTTTACGTTCCAATCAGTTCAGTTGTTGTGAAATCGGATACGACAGCGGTAAAAATCGGTCAAGTTGAAGGTCCAGATTCTGAAAATAAAAAACCAGCCATTAAAAGTGATAAAAAACTGGAATGTGTTTTTGTGAAAGTAGGTAATAAAGCCAAAATCCGAATCATCAAAACAGGCATACAAGATGATACAAATATTGAAGTGATGTCTGGTTTGAAAAAAGGAGATGTGGTGATTACTGGGCCATACACAACAGTTGCTAAAGATTTGAATTCTGGTGATATGGTTTTTGTTCAATCAGAAGAAGTTAAGAAAAAGTAATTTTTGATTAAATCCATATTTTATTTCCAAATAAATAAAAACACGTCTTGAAGTTTTCAGGACGTGTTTCTTTTTTATAAAAGATATTTCAAAATTCGATGTAAATTTGCAAGCGCAATAAATTATAGATTTATAAATCTAAAACTTGCATTATAAATTCTAAAACCTAAAAAAGTGTCCTATATTCTCAACATTGAAACCGCTACCAAAAATTGTTCTGTTGCCTTGGCAAAAGAAGGGAAAACAATATTATGCAAAGAAATAGCTGAGGAAGGCTATTCTCATGCGGAACGTTTACATGTTTTTATTGAAGAAATTATCAATGAAGCTGGAATTGGTATGAAAGAGCTCAACGCTATTGCCGTAAGTCAAGGTCCAGGATCCTATACTGGCTTGCGTATAGGAGTTTCGGCTGCCAAAGGTTTGTGTTATGCTTTGAATATTCCTTTGATTGCAGTGGACACTTTACAGGCCTTAGCTTCAAAAGTTAAAATTGATAAGGGTTTAATTGTGCCTATGATTGACGCTCGCAGAATGGAAGTGTATAGTGCTGTTTTTTTTGCTTCTTTAGAAAAAAAACGGGAAGTCTTAGCTGAAGTTATTACCGAAAGTTCTTTTGAGGATATAGAAGAAACGGTTTATTTTATTGGTGACTGTAATGAAAAATGCAAAAGTGTTTTAACAAAAGATAATTTTGTGTTTTTGGATGATATTAAATATCCATCAGCTAATGAAATGAGTGCTTTGAGTTTTGATAAATACAAAAAAAGCGACACTGTTGATGTCGCCTATTTTGAACCTTATTATTTGAAAGATTTTTTAATGACTACTCCGAAAAAATAATCCGCTTTCTTTATTGTTACTATTTATTATTGGATAACTCGGAAATAAATGGTTGGAAAGTAATTCCTTCAGCATCAAAGGCCAATTTGCAGTTTTCCAAAGTATCTGCAACTACAAGCCCATAATCATCAATTTTTGACCAAGGTCTTACTGCCAGTTGAATGGCATTGTCAGTTAGGTTTTTAACTGATACTTCCGCAACTGGAGAGGTTAATACTTTTGGATTGTTTGCCAAAACTTTGGTTATGATGTCTTTTGCTTTTTTAAGGTCAGTACCGTAAGAAATGGCAATGGTTAAATCTGCTCTTCTGGTTCCCTGCATGGAATAATTGATAATGGTTCCATTGGATAAAGCGCCATTAGGGACAAAAATGGTTTGATTATTCGAAGTGATTAATTTAGTTACAAAAATTTGAATTTCCTGGACCGTTGCTATAACACCTTGAGCCTCTATCGTATCTCCCACTTTGAACGGTTTGAAAAGAATAATCAGCATTCCTCCTGCAAAATTCGATAATGAGCCCTGCAAAGACAAACCAACGGCAAGTCCCATTGCTCCTAAAATAGCAACAAATGAGGATGTTCCTATTCCTAATTTGTCGATGAAAGTCACAAACAATAATACTCTCAAAACCCAAAGTAAAATATCTGCCAGAAACTTGGTTAGGGTTGGGTCTAAGTCTCTTTTAACCATTATTTTTCGAATGAGTCTGTTGATTATTCGAATGGCATATAGTCCGATAAATAAAATGATAAGCGCAGAAACAACTTTTGGGGAATACTCTATGAGTGTTTCTATAAATGTATTAGCGTAGCCTGCAATGTAATTTGGATCTAAAGTCATGTTTTAATTCATAAAAAACCTTCTCGATAGAGAAGGTTGTAAGTTGAATTGCAAAAATACGGATTTAATATTTTTTACAAAAAGCTATTCGGAATCTTCTTCTTTTTTATTTGGGTTTTCAAGTTTTTTTGAGTCAGAGGAATTTGTTTTATCTTTCAGGTTGTTTATGACTTCAGTACCTTTTGCTTGGACATCTTCTATTATTGATTCCGCTTTTTCGATATATGGTGTTGCTACTTCTTTAGCTTTGGCGACTGCATCTTCTACAAATGCTTCGGCTTTTTCGATGTGAGGAGTTGCTGTTTCTTTGGCTTTGGTTACAGTTTCTTCCAGAAAAGTTTCTGCTTTTTCTAAATAAGGCTGAGCAGTTATTTTGGTTTCTTCAATAGCAGATTCTGCTTGGTCTACAACTTCGTTTGCGGTTTCTTTGGCAGAGCCAAATAAGTTCTTGAAAAATGAGGATAGTCCCATAGTTTATGTTTTTAGTTATGTAATCAAAAGTAATCTTTTTTTTGTGAATTTTAAATGGAATAATTTTTAAATTATTGATAATCAATAGTTTTTGTATGATTTTGGATACGGAAGTAGATTATTTTCTGAAAAGGGTTGTTGCCAAAAGAGTTCTTTTTTGGGAAATAAAAAAGCGTTTCCATATTGGAAACGCTTTTCAAGAAAATTTAAATTTGGTAATGTTTAAATTAAACAGCTTCAACTTTAATCCCTTCATCATTCAACATACTTTTTAACATGTTTTCAATGCCGCTTTTTAAAGTGAAAGTTGATGACGGACATCCATTACAGGCTCCTTGCATAATTACTTTTACTGTTTTTGATGAACTATCGTAGGAATCAAAAAGAATATTACCGCCGTCTGCAGCTACAGCCGGTTTAACGTATTCTTCCAAAATGTTAATGATTTTTTGAGACGTTTCGTCAAGTGAGTCAAATGATTCGTCTTTGGTTTTTTCGTCTTTAACGATGGTTTGAATTAAATCCTCATCCAGGACAGTTCCTCCGTTTTCAATAAATTGTTTGATAAAAGTTCTTAATTCCATCGTAATATCCTGCCATTCATTGATGTCATATTTAGTTACCGAAATATAATTTTCATCAATAAAGATTTCTTTTACATAAGGGAATTTAAATAATTCGGTTGCCAATGGAGATGGCGCGCTTTGATCTATGTTTTTGAATTCAACAGCATTTTTTGTAATCATTTTATTGATAACAAATTTTAGTGCTGCAGGATTTGGAGTTGATTCACCATAAACGGTAATTGGCTTTTTTTTGGTTTTATTTTCATCAACAGTGATTATAACGCCTCCTTTGTTTACATAAGCTTCAATTTGCTCGGCTACGGCTTCTTTTACATCATCCCATTCCACAATGCTGAATCTTTCAACAGCAATAAAATTTCCAGAGATATAAACCGTTTTTACAAATGGTAAATAAAAAAGTTGTTGGGCAAGAGGAGATGATTTGGCTTCATCTATATTTTTAAATTCAAAATTCTCATTTTGAGTGATAAAATCTGGAAATTCAAATTTTATTATGGTTGGGTTTTGCGTTTCTTTTATTGTTATTTTAGTCATGATTTTGTGATTTTATGCAAATTTACTAAAGTTATTTTCCACGATTAACTATATTTGGTATTTTAATGAATAAATTAACAAATGGTTTTTTTGTTCTCCCTAATTTCATAAAAGATACTTCCATGTGTTTTAAAATTAAGTCTATAATTGCGTTATTTTTTATAAGTTCATTTGCTTTTTCTCAAGAAGGAATTCCGGTATATTCTGATTATTTATCGGATAATTATTATTTGATTTTTCCTTCGATGGCTGGAGCTTCCAATTGTCATAAATTAAGACTGACTGCAAGAAAACAGTGGTTTGACCAAACGGATGCGCCTGCACTGCAAACCTTAAGTTACAATGGAAGAGTTGGGGAAAAGTCTGGAGTTGGAGCTATTGTTTTCAATGATGTCAATGGCTATCACTCCCAATTTGGTTTCAAGGCTACGTATGCACATCACATTATGTTTTCCAGAGATGCTGTCGATTTGAATCAGTTGTCATTTGGTGTTAATGTTGGAGTCAATCAAAGTCAATTGGATGAAACCGATTTTATGAATTCGGGGGATTATGATCCTGCTTTGGGTAATATAGTGCAACAAGCATCTTATTTTAATTTGGATATAGGAGCTTCCTATAATCTACTTGATTTTAGTTTTAATGCTGTTGTAAAAAATGTTTTGGAGACTAGGCAGGAACTTTATACCGAATATGAAAGTGATAATTTGCGAAAATTTATTGTAAGTGGAGGATATGTTTTTGGTAATGCCGACAAAATTTTATGGGAACCTTCACTTTTGTATCAATATGTGGATAAAACGAAGGAGAGTGCGTTGGACATGAATATGAAAGTCTATAAAAACTTAGATATGGGACAATTGTGGGGTGGTTTATCTTACAGAAGGAGTTTTGATGGAGCTGAATTCAGTAATGGCAGCGGTACCAATAGTCAAAAATTACAATATATTACACCAGTTTTAGGGTTTAATTATAAAAGTTTTATGTTTGCTTACACTTATACTCATTTATTGGGTGATGTTCAGTATGAGAGCTCAGGATTTCATCAACTTACTTTAGGAATTAACTTTTTGTGTAAACCTGAAAAATACGAATGCAATTGTCCTGCGATTAATTAATAATAAAAAGATAATGATATTAAAGGCTGTAAACGGAAAATCACCGGCTATTCCAGAAGATTGTTATGTAGCCGAGAACGCTACCATTGTGGGAGATGTTACTTTTGGTTCAGAATGTAGCGTATGGTTCAATGCCGTTATTCGCGGAGATGTTCATTTTATTACAATTGGTAATAAAGTAAACATTCAAGATGGAGCGATTGTGCATTGTACGTATCAAAAACATCCAACCATTATTGGGAACAATGTTTCCATTGGTCATAATGCGATTGTGCATGGTTGTACAATCCATGACAATGTATTAATAGGAATGGGTGCCATTGTTATGGATAATTGCGTTATTGAGAGTAATTCAATTATTGGAGCTGGTGCAGTGATTACACAAAATACAGTAGTAGAATCGGGGACTATTTGGGCGGGTGTTCCTGCCAAAAAAGTTAAAGATATTGACCAGTCTAATTTTGCTGGTGAAATAGAACGTATTTCCAATAATTACGTAATGTATTCGAGCTGGTTTAAAGAGGAATAGTTTTTTCCTAAATCAAGTGTTTAAAATCAAATGTTTATTTTTTCAAAGAATGAAGTTTTATAGCTTTCGCTGATTGGAATTCTTTTTTCAGCCATTAAAACTTTATTTTTTTGGATGGATTTCACATGTTTGATATTGATTATGTACGAACGATGAATTCTAGCAAAGCCTTTGGAAGACAATAGGTTTTCCAGTTTTATTAAACTAATTAAGGTTAGTGTGTATTTATTGTCGGTAGTGTGTATTTTGACATAATCTTTCAATCCTTCGATAAATAAAATATCTGCAAAATTGATTTTTACATTTTCATATTCTGCTCGGACAAACATAAAATCATGTTCAATTTCGGGCGTATTTGTTGCTGGAGTTTCTATTGGTAGGTTTTTTGGCGCAAAGATTTGTTGTGCTCTTAAAACAGATTTTAGAAAACGGTTAAAAGGAATGGGTTTTACCAAATAATCCACTGCACCAAGATTAAAACCTTCGACAGCATAATTTGAATAAGCAGTTGTGAAAATGATTAACGGTTTTTTTTCAATGGCATTGATGAAATCAATTCCTGAAAAATGAGGCATTTCGATGTCCAAAAAAATCAAGTCAATCTGGGATTGGTTAATTATCGATATGGCATCAATAGCATTCGTAAATGTGGTAACCAGTTCGAGCGAATCGACTCTTCCGACAAATTCTACCAATAAATCTACCGCTAATGGTTCGTCGTCTATAATGACACATTTCATCTGTTCTTAATTTATGATGTTGGTATAAAAGCTGGATTTGCTTGTAGTTGAATTTGGTCCAATTGTAGAATCAAATGTACCGTATACATTGTATCTGTAGCCGTTAGATTTAACTCATGTGCATTTGCGTAAAGCAAATTAAGTCTATTTTTAATATTAGACAACCCAATTCCTGAGTTTACAGGGTCTTTTTTGTTGTTTTCTATCTTATTCTCTACTCTAAAATCCAAAATATTTCCTTCGATGGTTATTTTGATTTTTACATAAGCGGTTCCTTTATAATCGGTTCCATATTTGAATGCATTTTCAATAAATGAAATCAGTAACATGGGTTCTATAAGCTTATTTTTGGTGTCGCCATGAACATTTATATAAATGTTTTCAATATTGTTGAGTCTTAATTTTTGTAATTCAATATAGTTTTTAATATAGTCAATTTCTTTTTCTAATAAAACGGTTTTATTGTCCGTTTCATAAAGCATATACCGCATCATTTCAGACAAAGTTACAATGGCATCCGGTACTAAATCTGATTTTTTATGTGCCAGCGAGTAGATACTATTAAGTGAATTGAATAAAAAATGGGGATTGGTTTGCTTTCTCAAATAGTTTAACTCAGTTGAAGCTCTTTGACTTTCGGCAATTAATTTGTTTTGTTGATCATTGTAAAACTCTGATAATATTTTGATTATAGTGCTAATGGCAACTATTAAAATATAGAAGAATGAAGGCACAAACTTGAAGAATAAAGGTTGTTCTCTTTTGTGGATTCTCTGCTCTATATTTTTATCTGTGAGAGATATTTTAGGATAATTCATGCCATTAGGTGGTTTCATTTCCCGAAATTCAGGCATGAAAAACTGAAACCTGCAGTACATGAAAATAACTATAAGAACAAGTAGAACGGCAAAGTAATATCCGTATTTTTTTTGCAAAAGTAAATGGGGAACAAAATAGATATAGTTGAGGTAAAATAGTAGTATTCCAGTTATCCATTGTATATAAAAATCGGTGTTGATATGCGATGGACTTTCATAGAATTGAATTAGTGAAGTACTGATAAAAAAACACCAAATGATACTGTGAATAAGTATTTTATTTGAGTCGGTATTTTTTATAGATACAATATCCATCTAGAGTCTTATTTTTAATAAAATTAATTCATTTTTTGTAATAGTTGGCGATTTATTGGCGTTCAATTTTTTTATTACCAATTGCCCTACAGTCATAGCTTCTTTCTCGGTTTGGAAACTTTTTTGTTCACTAATAACGGGGATAACTGTTTGCTTTATAATTACCCGATTATTGTTTGTAATAGTGTATCCCCAACCTTGATTTATCTTTAGGGTCTGTACGTTTAAACTTTTTTCCTTTTGACAAAAAATAAAAATTAAGAGGGCTATTACAAATAGAATTATGGATAAATTAAAAACAGAAGACAAATTCTTCCGGAGTTTCTTCCGGAAAAATTTGCTTTTGCGGTTAGTTGTCGTCGTCATTTTGTTCCTCGTTTGGTTTAAATTCCCACACATCATCAAAGTAAGATGTTCCAGCTTTTCCTAACATGACAAAGCCTCTCTGTTCACCAATTGTTACTCCTATTGCATCAGATCTTCCAGAGCCTTCCAGAGGTGTTTTTTCTTTCCAAATGTCTGTTTTTGGATTGTATTCCCAAATGGTATTTCCACTTTCACCACAAGTAACATATCCTAAACCATTAATTGAAAAACTAGTGGCATTGGCTCTTTTAATGGAGTAGGTATCATGATCACTCTCATCATCATCCAAATCTCTTTTTCTTGTCCAAACATCAGTGCTTGGATCAAATGCCCAAAAATCAGCTTGATTCACCCCGCTGTTTATTCCTGTTCCTAAATAGGCAATGTCGTCAATTACAAAAACGGTAGCATTTCTTCTTTTGTTGCCGCTAAAACCATTGACTTGTGTCCATGAATTATCCGTTGCATTATATTGGTAAAAATCTTTTAGATAATTACCATCATATCCTGTCCCCATAAAGGCTTTTCCTCCCACTTGAAAACCAACGGCTCCATATCTGGCAGTTCCAGCAAAATCTGCTTTTTGTGCCCAAATATTGGTATCTGGGTTGTATTCAAAGAAATCTTTTAATTTATTGGTTCCGTCATAACCCAGACCTACATATCCTTTTCCGTTCAATTCAAATCCTGATCCCGAACTTCTTGCAATACCAATAAAATCGGATTTTTGTTCCCAATAATCTCCATCAGAATTGTAAGCCCATAAGTCATTTAGATATTCATCTCCAGTATAACCAGTTGTAACATAAACATATGTTCCTATCACGAAGCTTGTAGCACTTGATCGTGCCGGTCCATCAAATGCTGATTTTTTTATCCAGTTTCCTAGTTTGTCTTCTTCATCATCATTGCTGCAACTGATTGAAATTAGACTGATAAGTAAAGTGCTAAGAAATATTCCTTTTTTTAAATGTTTCATAATGTGCATGGTGTTTATTAAAGTTTGTATTTTATGCTAACAGAAAAGATGCCTCCGTTTTTTAAAGTTCGATTCATTTCTTTGGTTTTATTTTCATCAGAAAATTTAAATTCTTTGTTCGATGAATATCCTCCTTTGAGGCTTATGTACCAAGACGTGTCCATATTTCTTTCAAATTGTAAAGTGGTTTCCATTTGTGAGAATCCTACTTTCGTCATAGTGCTTAAATCCTCTGTTATAATTGGGGAATTTAGATTGTAACTGCTTCCGCTAAAGTCATTGTTTAAGCTAAATTTATTCCGAATGGAATTGGAATAGGATAGTTCCGAATTTGGGAATCCTAATTTTAAATATGCTTCTTTGTTGAATTGATGATTGAAGGAGAATGTTGGCAATATTTCGGGTTTGCCAAAAATGGTCATCCTTTTTATTCCCAAATCAATACTGTTATTTTTGTTTAAAGATTGACTAAGCTCAATTCCTCCTAAAACAATTACATCCGAAATTTTAAAATTACTTTCATAATTGGCTGTTGGTTCTATTGCTATTTTCAACTTTGTTTTTTCTGTTAATTGATGAGAAAATTCAAAATTATTCTCAAAACTATTAAAGTGAGTGCTGCTATAATTTGTAACATAATTTTTTAATAGATAGGTTTCAATTTCATCAGTAACTGTTGTGCTTTTGTATTTAAAAGTATTTGTCAATTTGTTTTTAGTTCCAATGTCTTTAAAAAATAACACCCCAATTCCAGTTTGCTTTATGGAACCATTTTCTATGGGTTCTGTTTTTATGTTCAAATCAATTGTGAATCCTTTTTGTGCACTAACACTAAATATTGGAATCAGAATCAAAAGCTTTATAAAGTTGTTTATTCTCATTATTTAATTATTGGCTCAAAAGTAGTTGTGTTGCCAATGAATAAAAAAGAATATATATGCATGGGTTTATTCTATAGACAAACGGGCTATTATTATGGCTGAACCTGGATTTGAAACTAAATACTGAGTAATAGACAGTTTATCACTTTTTATAGATTGAAAGACCCGAACAGTATATGTTGTTAGGACTGCAGCAACGAGGGCTTCTATATTTGCTCAAAAAATTAGGTATGTACAAGTTTTTGATTTTGATGTTTTTTGGCTTATTGATGTTCTCCTGTGATTCCGATGTTGATGCTGGTGAATTTATTGTAGGTGCTGATTATCTGGCGATAAAAAATAAAGTTATCTCCATAGACACCGTGACAATTAATGTTTCTACCATAAAGCTGGATTCCTTGGTTACTTCCAGCGAAAGTAGAATTTTGGTAGGGAATTATGACGATCCTCTTTTTGGAAAAGTAAAGGCGGATAGTTATTTTCAGGTTTCTACCTCTTCATTCAATCTTTACAGTGAAAATTCGGATACAGATGCTACTGGATATGTTTTTGATTCAATAGCCATGATTTTAAGGTATGATGATTATTATTATGCTGATACTACCAAAGTTCAGACTTTAAACATACATAGGGTAACCAAAAAGTTCAAACCCAATGTAGATGATGATAGTTTTTATAATAATTCTGCTTTAGATTATAATTCTGCGAGTTTAGGAACGATAACATATAAGCCAAAGCCAATTGGTAAAGACAGTATCAATATAAAATTGGATAACGAATTTGGATTGGAACTTTTTAATAAGTTCAAGAATAATGAAATCTCCACAACAAGTGAGTTTACAGATTATTTAAAAGGGTTTGTATTGAAATCTGATTCCAATACTTCCGGTAGTGTGATTGGATTCAATTTGTCAAGCGTACTTCGATTGTATTATTCTAAAGGGAAAGGAGATACTGAAGATTTTTACGAAAAAGAATTTACCATTTCGGATGTGGCTAAACAGTTTAACTCTGTTTCTTCAGATCGGGCAGGAACTTTAATTCAAGATTTGCCATTATCTAAAATTAATCTATCCAGTTCGTACACCGGAAATAAAGGATTTATTCAATCAGGTACAGGAATAGTGTGTCGAGTGGATTTTCCGAATATAAAGCAACTAAAATATCTCTCTGATAAAGGTGCCATAGTCGATGCAAGGTTAATAATGAAACCCGCGAAGAATTCATACTCGAAAATGTTTCCATTACCTGAAAAATTAAGTGTTTATGTAGTTGATAGATTGAATCGGATAAAAACAACACTCACAGATTCCAGCGGTGAGAGTTTAGTTGCCACTCTGAATAATGAGAATGATGAATTTGATGAAAGTGTAAGTTATCAACTATCCTTGGGTGCTTTTTTGCAAAAAGAAATACTGAAAGAGTCGGATTCAGAGAGTGGTTTAGTTTTTACGTTGCCTATTTTATCTAAAGTTGTAGATAGAGTTGTATTGGGTGACCAGACGAATAAGGAAAGCGAAATGAAATTACAAATCTATTATATAACGTATTAAATGAAAAAGAGTAGTCCTTTTTTGGTTTTAGTTTTTTTTACTTCTTTTATTGCCTTCTCTCAAAGTATTGCGACTTCACCGTATTCACTTTATGGATTGGGAAGCTTGTATGAGGCTAATTTTGGATTGATTCCATCTCTTGGTACTGCTAGTATAGCATTGCCTTCGGATAGTTTTATTAATAATAAAAATGCAGCTTCACTTGTGAATATTCAGCAGAATAATTTCTTTTTTGAAATAGGAGGTAAAGGCATTCAATCCTCTTTTGAAGATAATCTGAAAAAAGAAAATCGAAATAATTTTCAGTTTTCCCATTTTGCTTTTGCCTTTCCGATTACAACTAAATCGGCAGTTAGTGTCGCTATGATGCCTTATTCCAGTTCTTCTTTTAAAATATCTGGCTTAAAAATTCCTGTAATCGATAGTGGTAATGAATATTATTATTTGGACGTAATAGGTACTGGTGGATTGAATAATTTGGATTTTTCATATGCCTATAAACTGACTAACAAATTATCATTGGGTTTATCTGCTTCCGTCCTTTTTGGGAACACTACCGATGAAAGAACTTATGCAATCAATAACTCCGTCACGACTATAGATAAAAAAGTGAGTTATAGCGGAATTCGTCCTATTCTGGCTTCGCAATTTAAAATGAATCCATCGCTAACTTTTGGGTTAAATGTAAAATCTCCAACTCGTGTTAATGCAACCAAAACCCAGTCTGTAACTGTTGAAAACGGAACTGGTACCGCTAATTTGGAGACAGATGAAAAATCAAATACAGATGATTTTTATTTGCCTTTGGAGATTGGTATAGGTTTCAATAAAGCCTTTAAAAATAAACTTAATGTAACTTTTGACTATGAAAAAAACTTTTGGGATGCTACCAATCAATCCGATATGTATGGTGATTTTTCAAATCAAGAAAAGTTTGCATTGGGTTTTTCTTATCAAAAAGCAAAAACATCTAGAATATATTTTGACAGAATAAAATATGCTACTGGCATTAATTACGATACAGGTTACTTAGAAGTGGACAATAAAAAAATTGAGGATAAAAGTTTTTCAATTGGAGCTTCATTGCCCTTGGATCATCTATCTTCAGCTTTGTTTATTTCTTATACCTATGGACAAAAAGGTCAAATAACAAATTCATTAGTTCAAGAGAACTATCATAAATTAACATTGAATCTCAATTTAGACGGAATTTGGTTTGTTAGAAAAAAGCTTGAATAGCCTAGAAATTTTTTTCTTCAACGCTGTATTTGTTTTCTAAAATTTCTTTTAAAACTTTTGGGTTAGTGTTTGTATAGAAAATTGGATTACTGCTTTTTGCGGTCGAAAAGCCAACCTTGTCTCTAAGTATGTTTTGGGTTTGTTTGGCAACAGCTTCTCCAGAATCAATGATATGAATGTGTTCAGGAAGAATTTTTTTTATTTGCGGAATTAAATAGGGATAATGACTGCAGCCCAATACGAGATAGTCAATGTTGGCTTCAATCATAGGAGTGAGATAGGAATTAAGCAATTCGGTCATTTCGGGAGAATTGATTTGACCTTCTTCGATTAATTGAACTAATCCATGACCAATTTGTTCAATGATTTTGATGTCTTGATATTTCTCGGTAGTCTTATTGAAAAGCTCACTGTTTAAAGTTCCTTTTGTGGCTAGGATTCCTATTGTTTGAGTTTTAGAGTGTGTTGCAGCAGGTTTTATGGCAGGTTCTATGCCAATAAACGGAATGCTGTATTTATCCCTTAATTCTTGGATAGCATTGGTTGTTGCGGTATTGCAGGCTACTACAATTAGCTTGCAACCCATTTCAATCAACAAGTCTGTGTTTTTCATGCTTAAGGCAATGATTTCAGCTTTTGATTTTTGCCCATACGGAGCATTTTTGCTGTCAGCAAGGTATATTGTTTGTTCATTTGGCAGTAAATCATGAATGGCTTTCCAGATGGAAGTCCCTCCAATTCCCGAGTCAAAAACACCAATTGGTCTGTCGTTTGTCATGGTTGCAAATTTAAAAGCTATAGTTTAAATATACTATAATTTTTTTTGTAAAAAAAAACTGCTCAACCAGTAATTTTGGAGGAGCAGTTTGCAATTGATTTATTTTAGATTAAAAACCTAAGTCTTTTTTTACGTCAACAGTGATGTTTGTTCCATCAGCAAGTAAAAGTGTAGATCCGTCAAGAACATATTGAAATCCTTTAGCTTTACCAACTTTTTGGATAGAAGCTCTTACTTTTTCCATAATTGGTTTAACGATTTCTTCTTGTTTTGTTTGTAATTCTTTTTGAGCATTGTCTCTGAAATCAACAATTCTTTTTTGCATATCTTGAACTTCTTTAGAACGCTCTTGATTTACAGCTTCAGTAACTGTTGCAGATTCAGCTTCATACTTTTTTAATTTTGCTTGATATTCATCAACCATCTTTTTGTAATCTGCATCATAAGTACCGCTCAATTTCTCTAATTGTTTTTGAGCATCAAGCATAGCTGGCAATTTAGACATGATTTCATTTACATCAACGTGAGCTACTTTTGTTTGAGCATTTGAAATTTGAGTTGCACCAATAAATAGTATCGCAGCAATTAGTAAAGTTTTGAATTGTTTCATTGTTTTAAAATATTTAATAATTAGAATTTGTTTAGTTTTTCTCTTTTAATTTTTCTTCATTAGCTTTTTTCAAAGCTTCTCTTTCTTGAATTTCTTTTAATCTTTTTTCTTCAGCTGCTTTTTTTGTAGCTTCTCTTTCTTCAAGTATTTTTTTTCTTTTTTCTTCTAAAGCTTTTTTACGTTCTTCCTGTATGTTTGGCTTAACCTCTTCGGTTGTTGTTGTCTTTGCTTCTGTTGCTGTACTCGTTTTTTCTGTTGTGCTGCCGGTAGTAGATGTGTTTTCGGTTACTGTTTTAGCTGGAGCAACAACTGTGCCATTTTTTTTTGCTTCCCTTTCGGCCAGTAATTGTTTTCTTTTTTCTTCGTACTGTTTACGGGCTTCTTCTTGAGCTGCTTTTTTATCGGCTACTAATTTTTCCCTTGCGGCTTTTTTATCTAATAATGCCTTTTCTCTTTCCGCTAAAACTGGGTTTTCGTCCAATTCGTCTTCTTTATTCTCTTTAGCTTCTTCTTCTTTTTGCTGTTTTTTGGTTAATTGTTCCCTTTTTTCCGTTCGATTTAATACCCGAATCACCTGATCACTGATATCAAATCTTTTTGCTGCAAAAAGAATAGTCAAATGTGAGGATTTATCAAATATAAAGTCATATTTTTTAGCTTCAGCGATGTCTTGAACAGCTGTAAAAACTTGGTCTTGAATCGGCTTAACTAATCCTGATTTTAGTATTATTAAATCACCATTAGGTCCAAATCTTTTTTGTTGATAATCTAATTTTTCAGACTCAAGGAACTTTATTTCGGTTTCTCTTTCTTCAATTAATTCTGCGGTTAATAGCGGTTTTTCGGCTTTTAAAGCCTCAGTCAATTTATTTATTTCTAATTTTTTATCTTCAATTTCTTGTTTCCATTTCTGTGCTTTTTGCTCTAATTGAGCTTTAGCTTCGATATAGTCGGGTACATTTTGCAATATGTATTCCATATCAATGTAACCTACTTTATTTCCTTTGGTTTGAGCGTTTATTGTCGTTGCAACAATAAAGGATAAAATTATAAATAAAAATTCTTTTCTCATAATTTTTAATTTTAGAAATTTTAAACCAAATTCATTTAAAACTGCTGACCTATGATGAAATGCGTTTGCCATCCACTTGGCTGTATCGCTCCAGGAACAGCATCAAACCCATAACCAAAATCAATACCCAATAGACCAAAAGCTGGCATAAAAACCCTTAAACCAACACCTGATGAACGCGCTAAGTTAAACGGTTGGTAATCTGATAAGGATTCGTATGATTGACCTGCTTCTGCAAATGCAAGAGCATAAATGGATGCTGAAGCTTTCAACGTAATTGGATAGCGTAATTCTAATGAAAATTTATTGTAAATAGTGGCTCCATAAGCATCTCCAGTTGAACTTGCAGGTGTCAAAGCTCCATTTTCATATCCTCTTAACTGGATGTTTTGTCTTCCGTCAATTGAACTTCCGGCCATACCGTCTCCACCTAAATAGTATCTTTCAAATGGAATAACACCTCGGTCTTGATTGTATGCACCTAAAAATCCAAATTGCATTAGTGTGCGTAATACTAATTTTTTATACAAAGTAGTAAACCAGTCTCCTGTTACTTGTACTTTATAATATTCTAACCACTTGTATTTTTCCTGATCTACTTTTGCAGGATCGGCAACACCATCTTGATAATTATCTACTTTATTTGGAACGCCTCCTCCAGAATTTGGTAATTTGTCAAGATAATCTCCAGCATTTACAACTCTGTCGTTATTATCTACATAAGAAGTTCCCGCATAAATATATTTATATTTTTGTTGTTCTCCTAATGTGGCATAATCTATATTGGTAAATGCAGAGTAAGGAAGTGTGAATTCACCGGTTATTCCAAATTCAGCTCCATAAGTTGGAAATATAGGGTTGAAACCTTTACTGTTTCTTGTTAAGCCAACAGAATAGGATAAATTTCTAGATGTTCCATTTGCAAATGTAAACAATCCATAAAGGTAATTGTTCAAATCGTATTGTTGATAACTAATGGATTGTGAAAGCGTGAAGAAATCATCAGGTACAGTTAATCTTTTTGCCATTCCTACAGATAAAGAGGTGATGTTAATGTACCTTGATTTATCTACGTTTTGCAATTGATAGTTCGCACTGTATTGTTGGCTAAAAGCAAATGAGCTGCTAAATTGTATAGGTTTTTTTCCTCCAAACCAAGGCTCAGAAAATGATAAGCTATAGGTTCTGTAGTAAGAACTTGCCTGAAGACGTAAAGCTACTTTTTGTCCATCTCCCATAGGAAGCGGACGATATGCCTCTTTGTTGAATATATTTCTTACCGAAAAGTTATTGAAAGACAGTCCCAAAGTTCCTACGAAACCACCACCACCATAACCTCCTTGAAGTTCGATTTGGCTGGCTCCTTTTTCTACTACGTGGTATTCGATATCTACAGTTCCTGCACCTGAATCAACATTTTTGAATTGAGGGTCGATCTTTTCAGGGTCAAAAAAGCCTAATTGACCGATCTCTCTGATGGTTCTCACCAACTCTGCTTTGTTGTATTTTTCTCCAGGTTTTGTTCTTAACTCTCTGTAGATAACTTCATCGTTTGTTTTGTCGTTTCCAACAACGGTAATTTTGTTAAAATACGCAATTGGACCTTCAGTAACACGGATTTCAAAATCAATTACGTTGTCTGTAGTTTTAGTTTCTACAGCATTTATGTTTGAAAACAAGTATCCGTTATTTTGGTATAGATTGGTGATGTCATCTCCGTCTGGTTTTGATTTGTCAGCAATTCTTTCCTGTAGGAGTACACCATTATATACATCACCTTTACGAAGACCAAGCATACTACTTAAACCTTCATCAGAGTAAACAGTGTTTCCGATAAATTTAATGTTTCCAAAATAATATTTAAGCCCTTCTTCAACTTTGATTTTGATATAAATTGCATTTTTTTCTTTATCATAAGCAACAGAATCACCTATAATACGTGCATCTCGGTATCCGATTTTTTTGTAGTCGTTAACTATTTTTTCTAAATCTTCTTGGTATTTGTCTTCAATGTATTTTGATCTCTTCAAAAAGTTAATTGAGTTTTTAACTTTTGTGTTTTTCATAGAGCTAAGCAGTTTCTTGCTTGGGATTTCTTTATTTCCTTCAAAATCAATTTTGTAGATTTTGACTTTGTCGCCAATGTCAACTTTTACAAGCATATTAACTTCATTAGAAGTAAGGGTGTCTTTAGTGGTAGTTATGTAAACTTTGGCATTGAAAAAACCATCTTTTTTGTATTTTTTTTCAATGTAGTTTTTTGTCGTAGTGATTAAGTTCTCGGTTACAATTTTGCCATTGGTTAGCCCGTTGTCTTTGATGAAAGATTCGGTTTTGCTTTTGGAAACCCCAACAAACTTTACTTCGTTGATTTTCGGCAATTCTTTAATATTCAAGTCTAGGTAGATACTATCGTTTTCTATTCTATTTACATAAAATGAAATTTCATCAAAAAGCCCTAGCTTTCCTAATTTTTTTATAGAACTACTGATTTGTTCTCCTGGAATTGTAATTTCTTGTCCTTTTTCCAATCCTGCAAAAGTAACTACAGTTTGAGGATTGAAACTAATATCTCCAACTACTTTTACATCTGCTAATATGTATTTTTTACCTTGGTCAAATGGTACTCTGTCTTGGGCTTTAATTTGAGTAAAAGTTCCTAAAATTAAAAAGGTAAGGACTAGTTTTATGCTTTTATGTAACACTAAAAAATTATTTAATTTGTTCACTTGTTTTTCCAAATCGACGTTCTCTTTTTTGATAACTAATGATAGCCTCATGTAAATCTTGTTCTTTAAAGTCGGGCCATAATACATCAGTAAAATACAATTCTGCATAGGCTATTTGCCACAGCAAAAAATTACTTATTCTGTGTTCTCCACTAGTTCTTATTAATAAATCAACATCCGGTAAATTATGCGTGTAAAGATGCTCATTTATAATTGAATCGTCAATACTGTCTATTGAAATTATATTATTTTTAACTTTATCGCTTATTATTTTCACAACATTTACTAATTCTTCCCTAGATCCGTAGCTTAAGGCGAGAGTTAGTGTCATTTTCGTATTGTCTTTTGTTTTGTCCAGCACATCAAATAATTGCTTTTGGGCTTTGCTTGGTAATTTTTCTAGATTACCGATAGCGTTCATCTTAATGTTGCCTTCCTGCATTGTTTTTAGCTCTTTCTTTAATGAATTGATTAAAACTCTCATTAAAGTGTCTACCTCAAGCTTGGGTCTGTTCCAATTTTCTGTTGAAAAAGCATATAGAGTTAAGTATTCTACTCCTAAATCTAAACATTCTTGAATGATTTTTTTTACAGATTTTGAGCCGCTTTCATGTCCAAGTGTTCTTAGGAAGCCTTGTTGTTTTGCCCAACGACCATTTCCGTCCATGATAATGGCGAGGTGTTTGGGAATATTATCTGTGTTTATTTTGTCTCTTAACATCTTATTTTAATCTGCGCAGTAGCAAGGTTTGTTTCCAAAAGTATATGTTAATGTTGCTCCTGTGAATACATACCAATCATTATTATTTATATTTCCAAATTTTGGTAAATTACTGTTACTTGGATTACTGCCGTCAATATTGTCGGTAAAAGTATATCGAGCTCCAACTTCTAAACCTAAAACGAAACGCCTTGAAAAATTTGTTTTTACTCCAACGGTCATCGGTATGGCAATAGTACTTTTTGTATCGTTTTTACGTGTAACCCCAGAAATTACATATAAATCATCGTAAAGGAAATAACTTAAACCGGAATATACATAAGGAGTGAATTTTGGTCTTTCTTCGTGTAAATTAAAATCAAAAAAGTTAAATTCCAATCCAGCTGATAATTCTTTTATGTTGTTTACAAAGCTATAACCTCTATTGTTCCTTCCCGAGTCTTTTGAATCATGGTCATTTCCTGAAACTTGTGACTGTGTGTAGGAAAATCTATAAGCATGTCTTGCACTTTTATTCCATTTGTATAAAATACCAAAAGCAGGTTCGTTTGGGGCGATATAAGTTGTCGAACCTACATCTCCTATATAATTACTGCCTCCAAGGAAAACTCCTATTTCATTAATTTGAGAATGAATAGAGGAAAAGGTAAAAAAACATAAAAATGAAATAAAAAGTTTACTCATAAATTATAAAATTGCCTGCAAATATAATAATTATCAATAGTATTCAATACGTATATTAGGAATACTGTCTTTTTTTAGACGAGATCCCTTTTTTGATATACAAAGCTTTTGATAGTAACGATAAAAAAGATAGAATTCGTATGGGTTCTGTTTTAATTCCTTCTGTCTTCACCCCAAAGTAATTTTGTTCTAAGGGTTTTCAAAAAAGTTTCTTCCGGAATCTCCACCATATTTATTTCGAAATTCGTTTTTTTAATGGTTAAAATCGAATCATTAGCTACACTTGTGATTCTAGAGTCCAAGGATACTAAATATTGTTCTTCTCTTCCAGAGACTTTGAGACGAATTTCAGTTGTATCTGGAATCACAAGAGGTCTTGCGTTTAAATTATGAGGAGCAATAGGAGTAATGACTAGACTTTTTACATCGGGTGTAAAAATAGGGCCTCCACAACTTAAATTATAACCTGTTGTTCCAGTAGGTGTGGCAATAATTAACCCGTCTGCCCAATAGGAATTCAAAAACTCATCGTTCAAATAGGTGTCTATCGTAATCATCGAAGTTGTCTCTTTTCGACTTACAGATATTTCATTCATTGCAAAGTTAAGCCCTTCTATGGCTTTGTTTTCAGGAGAACAGGTCAAGCTCAATAATGTTCTTTTTGAAATTTTATATTTTTTGTCAATAACAAACTGCATGAACTCGGCTATGTTTTCTTTTTGTACTGTTGCCAAAAAACCCAGTCTTCCAGCATTTATACCCAAAATAGGAACTCCAGAATTACGAACTAGTGTAACGGCTCGAAGTATTGTTCCATCGCCTCCAATGCTAATTAGCATATCAAAACTGGAATCCAGTTCGTCATGAGAAGAAAAAGTGTTGTATTCGTTTTCAATGATTTTTTTTTCATACAACATTTTCAAGAAATCAGATTCAATAACCATTTCTACATTATTATTGTTGAAAAACACAAAAATGTCTTTGATGATAGGTTCTGTGCTTACTAAATAATATTGGCCGTAAATAGCTACTTTCATTTCTTTTGGTTTTGATATTTTTTAAATGGTATAATCCAAATAATTACATGTTCAAATATTTGTCTAAATAATCCGAACGTTCTTTTAAATTTTTGATGTAGTTGTCTTCGTTGTGTTCTGAAACGATATCATAATTATATCTTCTGAAAGTTTGAATAATCTCATTCAAAGAACCAACACTAATTTTGATAGTGACTTCAATTGTATTTACATCGGAATTTGAAATGAAAAGCCCCAAGAGTTTACCGTTGTTGCTCTCTACAATTTGTACAATTTGACTCATCGAATAGTCGATAGTATTTTTGCTCACTATTATGATGGCTCCTTGTTCTTTTAGGAAAGGGGTTTCGTGAAAAAATTTAATAACATCCTCAATTTCATAGTATCCAATGTACTTATTGTTTTCGTCCAAAATAGGAACTAAATTAGTATGGTTTTTGGCAAAAACTTCCAAAACATCTAACCAAATCATATTAGTTCTAGCAAAAAAATGTTCTAGTACATACTTATAATCGTTAACTTTTTTATCGCTGTCAAAGGTTTCAATATCGTCAGCTGCAATACTTCCTACGAAAATGCCTTCCTCAATAACTGGGAAGTGGGAAAAAGTTAATTCGTCAAAAAAATCTTGAACTTCTCCAATGGTTTTTTGAGAATCAATAGCTTTGAAGTCGTTTGTGATGTATTCTTTTATATCTGTCATAAATCTATCCTCAATAATCGACGCAAAATAATCAAAAATATACAAAATCTGCTAGGTTTTACTTTGTATTTTTGTCTTATCAAATATAATTAGATACCTATTAATACCTTTTCTATGACAAAACTTAGCGTTAATATAAATAAAATTGCCACTTTGCGTAACGCGCGTGGAGGAAATGTGCCTGATTTGCTAAAAGTAGCTGCTGATATTCAGAAATTTGGAGGTCAAGGAATTACGATTCACCCTCGCCCAGATGAGCGTCACATTCGTTATCAAGATGCACGAGATTTAAAAGCAATTGTTTACACTGAATATAATATTGAGGGAAATCCTCAGCATAATTTTATCGATTTAGTTTTAGAGTGTAAGCCAGATCAAGTAACCTTGGTTCCAGATGCTATTGGGGCAATTACTTCGTCTGCAGGCTGGGATACTATAAAAAATCAGTCGTATTTATCGGAAGTTATTCAGGAATTTCAACGTAATGGAATTAGAACCTCCATTTTTGTTGACCCAATTCTTGAAATGATTGAAGGTGCCCAAAAAACAGGAACCGATAGAATCGAATTATACACTGAAGCTTTTGCACACCAATACGGTTTAGGGAATGAAAAGGGAATTGATTCGTATGTTAAATCGGCAGTTTTGGCAAACGAATTAGGCTTAGGAATTAATGCTGGTCATGATTTGAGTTTGGATAATGTTCAGTTTTTTAAACAAAATATTCCAGGATTATTGGAAGTTTCCATTGGTCACGCCCTTATTTCCGAAGCTATTTATCTTGGTTTGGACAATGTGGTAAATATGTATCTGCAAAAATTAAAATAGTTTTTAATAGATTAATGATTCGGAAATGTAGGGTTTGAATTCTGCAATCTGCAATCTAAAATCTGCAATCTAAAATCAAAATGCTCTACTCAAAAATTGAAGGTTCTGGAAAAGCTTTGCTTATAATTCACGGTTTTCTCGGAATGTCCGACAATTGGAAAACATTAGGAGTCCAATTTGTCGCCGATGGTTTTCAGGTGCATCTGTTGGATATGCGCAATCATGGACGCAGTTTTCATTCGGATGAATTTAGTTATGAAATTATGGTTCAAGATGTTTTCGATTATTGTCAGCAAAACGGTCTTGAATCGATAGATGTAATTGGACATTCGATGGGAGGGAAAACGGCCATGCTTTTGGCTACGTCCTATCCTAATTTAGTTGATAAATTGATAGTTGCTGATATTGGTCCCAAGTTTTATGCTCCTCATCATCAGGATATATTGGCGGGATTGAATGCTGTTGATTTTTCAGTTAAACCAAGTCGGACTGAGGTTGAGGAAATAATGAAAAAGTATATACCCGATTTTGGGACTCGTCAATTTTTGATGAAAAGCTTGTATTGGCAAGAACCAGGGCAATTGGCTTTTCGATTTAATTTGAACGCTTTTAATAAAAAAATTGATGAAATCGGTAAGGCATTAGCTTCGGATTTGATTTTTGAAAAGCCAACACTTTTTATACGTGGAGGAAGTTCTAATTATATACTTGATAGCGATTTTGATGAAATTAAAAAACATTTTCCAGTATCTACAGTAGCGACAATTCCTAATGTTGGACATTGGTTGCATGCCGAAAACCCTACAATGTTTTATGAATTAGCAAGTGATTTTTTAAAATAAATTAGTATAGTATTGAAAATTTATTATATTTATTAAAATTTTAAAAGACTTGATTATGAATTTAATTATAAGAATAATTGTTACCGCTGTATTGGTTTTTGGAATTGCTCATTTTTTGCCGGGAGTACAAGTAGCTGGGCCCTACACAGCAATGGTCGTTGCTGTTGTTTTGGGGTTGCTTAATATTTTTATTAAGCCTATAATGGTACTGTTGACTTTGCCCTTTACAATTGTGACTTTAGGGTTGTTTTTATTGGTGGTAAATGCCTTGATTATTTTATTATGCACCAAGATTGTGGGAGGGTTTACCGTCGATACATTTTGGGTCGCTATGTTTTTTAGTATTATATTGTCATTATCCCAGTCTATTATTTATTCTATTATTGGTGATAAATAGTTTTGGTATTTTTAAAACTGTTAATGTTGCTTCTTATTTTGAAGTTGGGATAATGTAATTTTGTTCAAAGATTTTAATAGAATGAACAACATGAACTCTTGATATAAATATTGACTGCATTTAGTATTCTATGGAATGCCGAATGCAGTTTTTTTATAATTATTATTCGATAAAGATTTTCAACTTAACAATTAAAAAAGTAATTCAAATAAAGTTTAATCAAAAATAATAATAAAATCATGAAAACATTAATTATTGCCTTAATGGCTTTCTTTGCTATGGGGACAGCCGCGTCAGCTCAAACGACTGCTACAGCCCCTAAAAAAGAAGTTCAAAAAACAATGTATACTTGTCCGATGCATCCCAAAGTAGTGAGTGATAAAAAAGGAAAATGCAGTAAGTGTGGAATGGATTTGGTGGCGAGTAAAGAAACGGTACATGCCACTACTGCAAAAGAAAATAAAGCTACTACTGTCGCAAAAAGCAAATATGTTTGTACTATGGATGGATCTGCATCTGACAAAGCAGGTAAGTGCCCAAAATGTGGTATGGCTATGACCGAAAGGAAGAGTGATAAAAAATAAATTAAATTTCGAAGATTGATTTTTCTAACAGCCCTTTGATAAGGCTGTTTTTTTTGTTTTAATTTTGGGAATGAACAGTATAATGCGTTTTTAAGGGTCTCTGTGTAGTAATAAGTATTTTTAAAGTAAATGAATAATAATTTGAAGGAACTTGCTCAATTGTTTTTAAAATTAGGGACTATTGGTTTTGGTGGGCCAGCGGTTCATATCGCAATGATGAAAGAGGAAGTAGTTACCAAGAAAAAGTGGATAACCGAACAACACTTTTTGGATTTGGTAGGCGCTACCAATTTGATTCCTGGTCCCAATAGTACCGAAATGGCAATTCATATTGGTCAGGAAAAAGCCGGTTGGAGAGGATTGATAGTTGCCGGACTTTGTTTTATTTTTCCGGCAGTATTGATAACGGGTTTTTTTGCTTGGGTGTACAAAAAGTACGGACAACTTCCAGAAATTCAGCCGTTTATTTATGGAATAAAGCCGGCTATAATTGCGATAATTCTTTTTGCTATTTTTCCTTTGGCTAAAAAATCATTAAAAACAGCTGAACTATACATAATTGGAATCCTAGTTTTGATATTATCATTGTTGAATTTTAACGAATTGTACTTATTGTTTGGTGCTGGGTTTTTGGCTTTATTCGTGTTTGGAATAAAAAATAAACCATTTCAAAATATTGATCAAAATTTTTTGCCCATTGTAGCTTTTCCTTTTTCAATTTCTCCTAGTGCTTCGGTTTCCAATTGGAGTTTGTTTTTAATATTTCTAAAAATTGGAGCCATTCTCTATGGAAGTGGTTATGTTTTGTTTGCTTTTTTGGATAGCGAATTAGTTACAACAGGAATTTTATCGCGTCATCAATTAATAGATGCGATTGCGGTAGGACAGTTTACGCCTGGCCCGGTATTTTCTTCCGTTACTTTTATTGGGTATCAAATTAATGATTGGACTGGGGCTTTACTGGCAACTGTCGGAATCTTTTTGCCTTCGTTTTTGTTTGTTGCTTTGTTGAATCCGTTGGTGAAGAAAATGAGGAATTCTAGACTATTCGCTGTTTTCTTGGATGCGGTAAATGTTGCATCTGTAGCAATTATTTTGGCAGTCTGTGTGGATCTGGTAGTGACAACAATTACAGATTGGAGAACCATCTGTATCGGATTAACGAGCCTTGCTATTGCTTTTTGTTTTAAAAATATCAATAGTAGTTTTATCGTAATTGGCGGTTCTGTTTTAGGGTATTTATTGACTCTTGTGTAGAAGTTTAATTTGTAGATTTGAAAAAAAAATAATGTTATGTTACAGCTTTCAGAAATTTGGGTTTATCCTGTGAAATCATTAGGAGGAATCCCATTGCAGGAATCCAAAGTTACCGATCGTGGTCTGGAATTGGACCGCCGCTGGTTATTAGTAGATAATGACGGAAGGTTTTTGTCACAAAGAGAATATCCTGAATTGGCTCTTTTTAAGCCAGAAATTGCAGGAGATTTTTTGAGGATTACGCACAGAGTGCTTTTGGAATCAATAGATATTCAGTTGCAACCTGTTTTTTTTGACGCAGCTTCTAAAATTGAAGTTACAGTTTGGGATGATACGATTGAGGCTTATGAAGTGAGTCAAACGATTACCGACTGGTTTACCAAACTTTTGGGGTTTTCGGTCCGGTTGGTGTATATGCCGGATGAAAGTGAACGAAAATTAGATCCAGATTATGCTATTACGGGTAATGAAATCACTTCTTTTTCGGATGCCTATCCTTTTTTGATTATTGGACAGTCTTCATTGGATGATTTGAACGGGCGATTGGAAGTTAAAGTTCCAATGAATCGTTTTCGACCGAATTTTGTTTTTACCAATGGAGAAGCTTTTGAAGAGGATGCTTGGAGAGAATTTAAAATTGGAGGTGTTTCTTTTATTGGTGTAAAGCCTTGTGACCGATGTGTGATGACGACTGTGGATCAAGAAAAGGGAATGGTTTCTGGAAAAGATCCATTGAAAACATTGGCTCAGTATAGAAATTTTGGCAATAAAGTTTTATTTGGTCAAAATGTCATTGGACTGGGATTAGGGACTGTTTCAGTTGGTGATACGGTTCGGATTTTAAGTTATAACTCAAAAATTTAACCGCAGATAGTTCAAAGGAAGCGCAATGTTCGCAAAGCTTAGTGATTCTTTTACGGTTAATTTTTGACAATGTTGAGAGATATATTTTCTCCTGATTTCATTAAATAATTGTCTAAAATTCAAAATCTTAAAATACTTGTTTGGGTTGCAAAAAATTCATAATTTTGCAACCCAATTTTATAATGTAAATTAAAGAAGAAGATGGATATCAAAAGAGTAGCAATAGACGCTGTGAATGAAACGATTGTAATGACAGTTGTTCACATGGATTACAAAGGACAAGTAGCAAAAAGAATAAACGAAAAAATGCCTTTGGCGACTGTAAAAGGTTTTAGAAAAGGTGCTGTGCCTAAAGACCTTGTTGAAAAACAATACGGTAAGGCTATCAAACAAGAAGAAGTAAAGAAAGTTGTTGATTTGGCTTTAGAGCGTTTTGTGCAATCTGAAAGATTAAATCTTTTGGGAACTCCACTTCCTAAAGTTAACGAAAACTTTAACTGGGATGCTGAAGAATTGGTTTTCGAATTCGAAATTGGTTTAGTGCCAAGTTTTGAATTGGATCTTGAAGCTAAAAATGATATCGTAAAATATGTTGTTACTGCTGATGATAAATTAATTGATGGTCAAGTAGCACGTATCCAAAAACAATTTGGAAATGCAAATCCTGTTGAAAAAGTTACTGCAGATTCTGATATCGCGGGTACTTTTGTAAATACAGAAAACGGAATTGATAACCAAACGACTTTCTCTTTAGATGTATTTAAAGATAAAGCGACTGCTGATTTGTTCATCGGAAAAGAAGTTGGAGATGTTGTAACAGTAAATACAAAAGGTTTATTTCAAGACGATCACCAATTGATGGATTACTTGAAAGTAGGTCACGATAATGTACATGATTTGGCAATTGATGTTGATTTCACTATCAGCGCTATTAATGTTTCAGAGCCAGCTGAATTGAACCAAGAATTATTCGACAAATTATTCGGAGAAGGAAAAGTTGCTTCTTTGGAAGATTTAAAAGCAAAAATTAAAGAAGATGCTGAAGCTCAATTTGCACAGCAAGCTGACCAAAAATTATTGGCAGATGTTCAGGAATTTTTGATTGAAAACACAAAATTCGATTTACCATCTGAATTCTTAATCAAATGGTTGCAGACTGTAGGAGAAAAACAATTGACTCCAGAAGAAGCAATCGTAGAATATGCAAGATCTGAAAGAGGATTGCGTTTCCAATTGATTGAAGGAAAAGCAATGGCTTCAAGCAATATCCAAATTACTTTTGAAGATTTGAAATCATTTACAACAAATGCAATCAAACAGCAAATGGCTCAATTTGGACAAACAAATCCAACTGACGAAGAAGTTCAAGGAATTGTAGCAAGAGTATTGTCTAATCAAGAAGAAGTAAAAAGACTTTCTGACCAAGTTGTTGCAGCTAAATTACTTGAATTATTCAAGGAAAAAGCGAACCCAACTACTAAAGAAGTGACTTATGAAGAGTTTATTGCTGCTTCTTACGGAGAATAATTTATAAAAAAATAAGTATATTTGAGCGTCAAAAGATTTTTGTTTTGACGCTCTTTTGTTTGAATAGGTATTGATATAATGAAAAACGAGACAGTTTGTCACAAAAAACAAAAAGGAACAACCTTTGCTTTACCATTTGGACAGAAAAATATTAAAAAATATACCTTATAAACATATAAACTTTTTAAAATGGACTACGGAAAAGAATTCAAAAAATTTGCTATTAAGGGTCAAGGTGTAAATGCAATGTACTATGATAAAATAGTGGCTGCGATGAATCCAAAAAATATGACTCCTTATATTATAGAAGAGCGTCAGTTGAATATTTCTCAATTGGATGTTTTTTCGAGATTAATGATGGACAGAATTATTTTTCTTGGCACGGGAATTGATGATCAGATTGCAAACATCGTTCAGGCGCAGTTATTGTTCTTGGAAAGTGCTGATGCTTCCAAAGATATTCAGATTTATTTGAATTCACCTGGAGGAAGTGTTTATGCAGGTTTAGGGATTTATGATACGATGCAATACATCAAACCGGATGTAGCTACAATTTGTACAGGAATGGCCGCTTCTATGGGAGCAGTTCTTTTGTGCGCAGGAGCTGCAGGAAAACGTTCGGCTTTGCCTCATTCAAGAGTAATGATTCACCAACCATCAGGTGGTGCTCAAGGAGTTGCAACTGATATGGAAATCAACTTGCGCGAAATGTTGAAATTGAAAGATGAGTTATATCAAATTATATCTCAACATTCAGGACAAACTTTTGAAAGAGTACACAAAGACAGTGAGCGCGATTATTGGATGATTGCTGACGAAGCCAAAGAATACGGAATGATTGATGAAGTGTTGAGAAGAAGTTAAATTAGATAACAGATAACAGATTTTAGATAGCAGTTTATTGCAATCTGAAATCTGCAATCTGAAATCTGCAATCTAAAAAGATGGCAAAACAAGTATTACAATGTTCTTTCTGCGGAAGGAAAAAACCAGAAACCAATTTATTGATTGCGGGTATCGATGCTCACATTTGTGATAAATGTATCGAACAGGCGCACGGAATTGTTCTGGAAGAATTAAAAACGAATAGAGGTTCGAAACTAGTTGGTGATTTAATTTTAAAGAAACCAAAAGAAATTAGAGCTTTCCTTGATCAATACGTTATTGGACAGGAGCAAACCAAGAAAGTGATGTCCGTTGCGGTTTACAATCACTACAAACGTTTAATGCAACAGCAATTGGACGATGAAGTAGAGATTGAAAAAAGCAATATCATCATGGTGGGGCAAACTGGAACAGGGAAAACATTGGTAGCCAAAACGATTGCCAAAATGTTGGATGTACCACTTGCTATTGTTGATGCAACAGTGCTTACCGAAGCAGGTTATGTTGGAGAAGATGTTGAAAGTATTCTAACTCGTCTTTTACAAGCTGCCGATTATGATGTAACCAAAGCCGAAAGAGGTATCGTTTTTATTGATGAAATTGATAAAATTGCACGTAAAAGCGACAACCCTTCAATCACTCGTGATGTTTCGGGAGAAGGAGTGCAACAAGCTTTATTGAAATTATTGGAAGGGACTGTGGTTAATGTGCCGCCAAAAGGTGGTCGTAAGCATCCTGATCAAAAATTTGTTGAGGTAAACACTCAAAACATTTTGTTTATTGCCGGTGGTGCTTTTGATGGAGTGGAACGTATTATTTCAAAACGTTTGAACCGTCAGGCTGTAGGTTATTCTACATCCAAAAATGTGGATAATATCGACAAAGACAATTTGTTGCAATACATTATCCCAAAAGACATCAAAGATTTTGGATTAATTCCTGAAATCATTGGACGTTTGCCTGTTTTGACACATATGGATCCTTTGGACAGAGAAACTTTGCGTGCCATTTTGACCCAGCCTAAAAATGCTTTAATCAAGCAATATCAAAAGTTGTTTTTAATGGATGAGGTTGAATTCACCATTACTGATGAAGCTTTGGATTTTATTGTAGAAAAAGCTTTAGAATACAAATTAGGAGCCCGTGGACTGCGTTCGTTATGCGAAGCAATCCTTACTGATGCGATGTATGAATTACCAAGTTCTGATGATAAAAAATTAGAAATTGATATGGAATACGCCAAAGAAACTTTGAACAAAAATCTATTGAAACGTTTGGAGATAGCTTCATAAGTTTAATAATAAATAGATAATACTAAACCTGCTTTGTCAATAAAGCAGGTTTTTTTATTGTTAAAAAAGAGTTTTCGTTTAGATTATTTGTAAATTTATGGGAAATAATTTGCTATGATAACGGTTAAATGCAAAGTAGAAGCTTCAATTGAAGAAGTTTGGAAATTCTGGACTACTCCAGAACATATTACAAAATGGAATAATGCATCCGAGGATTGGCACACACCTTATGCTGAAAATGATTTGAGAGTTGGCGGAAAATTCAAGTCAATTATGGCTTCAAAAGATGGAACAATGAGTTTCGATTTTGAAGGAGAATATATAGAGATAAAAACACATTCATTTATAGAGTATAAATTGGCTGACGGCCGGAAAGTAGATGTTTACTTTATTGGTCTGGAAGATGGAGTAGAAATTATTGAGAGTTTCGATCCCGAAAATGAAAATTCAGAAGAAATGCAAAGAGCAGGCTGGCAAGCGATTTTGGATAATTTCAAAAAGTATACAGAGTGTCTTTAAATGTAAATATAGAGATGCTAATTGCATATTACCAATAAAAATAATAAATATATCTGCATGAAAACTTTAGAATTTAAAATTACTATCGATGCTCCAAAAGAAAAAGTTTGGCAAACTTTATGGGATGACAAAAGCTATCGCGAGTGGGCTAATGTTTTTTGTGAAGGGACTTATGCGGAAAGCAATTGGAACGAAGGGGATGTTATTCTTTTTTTGACACCAGATGGAATGGGCATGAACAGTGTTATTTCTAAGAAAGTGGAAAATGATTATATGGCTTTTAAGCATTTATCAGAGATTAAAGATTTTAACGTATTGCCCGCTGATACATCTGAACAAGGATGGTCTGATGCCATGGAAACCTATCGTCTGACATCTACTGAACGTGGAACTTTGCTTGAAGGCACGATGGATATGGTTGAAAAATATATTGAATACTTTGGGGAAGTTTTTCCTAAAGCATTTGAAAAAATAAAAGAACTTTCAGAAAAAAAATAAACTAGAGACTAAGCCTCTAAGAATCTTAGTGACTAAATAAAAACAATTTAAAACTTAAAAATTTATGGCAGCAGTAAATCCGTATTTAATTTTCAATGGAAATTGTGAGGAAGCATTTCTATTTTATAAGTCAGTTTTTGGAGGTGAGTTTCCGTATATCGGAAAATTTAGTGATATGCCTTTGGATGGAAACAGCCCGAAATTGTCAGATGCAGACGCAAATAAAGTCATGCATGTATGTTTGCCGATTGGCGATACTATGTTAATGGGAAGCGACAGTAATGATGCTAGCGGAGAAGCTGTTTTTGGATCAAATGTATCGATTTCAATCAATTCAGAAAGCACTGATGAAGCCGATAGGATTTTCAACGGACTTTCAGCGGGAGGAAATCCTTATATGCCGATGAGTAAAACCTTTTGGGGAGCTTATTTTGGAATGTTTGTGGATAAATTCGGGATTCATTGGATGGTTAATTTTGATGAAGCCCCAAATAAATAATCGAATTTTATGAAGATACTTAAAATTTTAGGTATAGTGGTTGTTGGACTCATAGCTGTGTTGTTATTGATAGCACTTTTTATTCCAAACGATTATACTGTTTCGGTTTCGACAACCATCAACAAGCCAAGGAAAGAGGTTTTCGATTATGTAAAAATGGTCAAAAACCAAGAGAATTACAGTATTTGGGTGATGGAGGATCCCAATGTAACTATGAACTATCAAGGTGTTGATGGAACTGTTGGATTCAAAGCTTCTTGGGATAGTAAAGATGATAATGTTGGAGCAGGTTCACAACTAATTACTGCTGTTTCTGAAGAGAGAATTGATGTCGATTTGCATTTTGAAAGACCAATGAAAGGGGATAATAAGGCCAGTACTTTATTGGAGTCTATCTCAGATAATCAGACAAAAGTTACTTTTGAGTTTTATGGAAACTCTTCTTATCCAAAGAATTTGATGAATTTCATTGGAATAAACATTATAGAAGATGCTGAAACTCAAAATTTGACAAACCTAAAAAAGATATTGGAGAATCAGTAATCAATCAGTTATTAGGTAATTGTTTTTAAAATAAAAATTTAAAATCGCTTTAAATCAATTCTTTGAAGATATTTTCAAAGGATTGATTTTTTTTTTAAGCAGTTTAATTTTGCATCTTTTTCAATTGTTCAAGATAATCTCTTTTATTGGATAATCTTGGGATTTTGTGTTGACCTCCAAGTTTGTCACTTTCTTTAAGCCAGTCATAAAACAATCGTTCTCTTGCCACGTTAATAACCAGTGGATTAAGAGTCATGTTGTTGTAACGCTTGGCTTCGTAATCGGAGTTTAAAGATTGTAAAGTTTCGTCCAGAGCTTTTTGAAAAGCGACAATGTCTTTTGGATTTTTTTTAAATTCAATCATCCATTCGTGACCTCCTTTTTCTTTGTCTTTCATAAAAATAGGGGCAACGGTATAATCAACCACTTCGGTTTGGGTGATTTGGCAGGCTTTGGCAATAGCCTGATCGGTGTTTTCTACCATTAATTCTTCGCCAAAAACATTTATGTGATGTTTGGTACGTCCTGTAACTCGGATGCGATACGGATTCAAGGAAGTAAATCGAACGGTATCGCCTATTAAGTATCTCCACAAACCACCATTGGTAGTAATCACCATGGCATAATTCTTAAACAACTGCACATCCGCTAATCGAACAGCTTTTTGTTCAGGAGTACCAAAAGTATCCATCGGGATAAATTCATAAAAGATTCCGTAATCCAGCATTAGCAACAAATCACTGGAATTATTCAAGTCCTGAATGGCAAAGAAACCTTCAGAGGCGTTATAAATTTCGTAGTATTTAAATTGGTTGTGAGGCAGTATTTTGTGGTATTGTTCTCTGTAAGGATCAAAACTTACACCACCGTGAAAGTACACCTCCAAGTTGGGCCAAACTTCCATCAGATTTGTTTTCCCAGTTTCTTCCAATACTTTATTCATTAAAACCAGCATCCAAGAAGGAACACCCGCAAAACTGGTTACATTTTCATTTATGGTTTCATTGATAATGGCACTTATTTTGGTTTCCCATTCGCTCATCAAAGAAATTTTACTGCTGGGCGTACTGCTGAATTCTGCCCAAATAGGCATATTCTCAATCAAAATAGCCGACAAGTCTCCAAAAAAAGTATTGTTGTTTTCATAAATTTGAGAACTTCCTCCCAAACGAAGGCTTTTGCCTACAAACATTTCAGATTCTTCGTTATTATTCAAGTACATGCACAACAAATCCTTGCTCCCTTTGTAATGGCAATCTTCAAGAGCTTCGTTACTTACCGGTATGAATTTGCTTTTTGCATTGGTCGTGCCACTCGATTTGGCAAACCATTTTATTGGGGTTTCCCAAAGTACATTTTGCTCGCCTTTTCGGGTACGATCTATATATGGCTCCAAATCTTCGTAGGTCGAAATTGGAATTCTTTCGGTAAAGGTTTGGTATGATTTTATGGATGAGTAATCGTATTGTTTGCCAATAACCGTTTCTTCCGATGAACGGATTAAATTCATTAGCAATTCTTCCTGTACCTCGTTGGGATATTTGAGGAACAGTTCAATCTGGTGAATTCTTTGTTTTAAAAACCAAGAAGCAATGGAATTGATAATTGATAAAGGCATGGGTTTTGATTTTAATTTATGATTGCCAATTTAAGATTTGAAAATAGATTCACAAATGCTAACTTTGCAATAGTACCAAAAATAGTGTTTTTTTATAAAAAAAACACTTCTATTTGTGGTAAAGATTCCAATTTAGGAATTGAAATCAAATAATCAAAAATCGTTAATCTTCAATCAATAATCTCAATGACTTACCAAGGCGTACTTTCTAAAATGCAAACCGAATTTGGAGATCCTATTCAATATTATTTGGTTTTCGAAAATAGTTTTTTGAACATGAATCAAGTATTGAACAAAGAGTTGGAAATCAGCTTCGAGGGATACCAATGTTTGAATTGTGGCAAAAAGAAAAAAATATACCGTCAAGGATTCTGTTATGATTGTTTCTATTCGAGTCCAGCAGTGGGTGATTGGATTATGAAACCCGAATTGAGCACCGCCCATCTTGGGATTGAAGATCGTGATTTGGCCTACGAGGAACAAGTACAATTGCAACCCCATATTGTTTATTTGGCATTGTCGAGTGAAGTAAAAGTAGGGGTGACCCGAAAAACTCAAGTACCCACACGATGGATTGATCAAGGCGCGAGCCAGGCCATTTCCATTGTTGAAGTACCCAATCGTTACTTGGCTGGAATTACCGAGGTAGCGCTCAAAAGCCATTATACGGATAAAACCAATTGGCGAAAAATGATCCAAAACGACATAGTTCATGTGGATTTAGTAGCCGAAAAATTAAAACTCGAAAAGTTAATCCCCGCCGAGGTGCAGGAATTTTATCATTTGGAGAAAAATGACGTTTACCAAATGCATTTTCCAGTATTGAATTATCCCAAAAAAGTAAACAGTCTAAACCTTGACAAAGAACCTAATTTCAAAGGGAAGCTCTTAGGGATCAAAGGGCAATACCTCATTTTTGAAGAAGGGACCGTTTTCAATGTCCGAAGTTTCGAGGGTTATGTAGTGAGGTTGGAAATTTAAAACTATAATTTCTAAAAATATTTTGGGGTCTGGCTATCCGCGCTACTCCGGTAGCTAGCTTCAAATGAAATTCACTGAACTCCTATGAGAATAAATCTATAGTGAAGTGATCCCTCACGTGGCATTAGGGCGTAAAATATGTTCTTCAATAATTTCACAGGTAAAATCCAATAAAAAATAACGTTTCGCTTTGAGATGGAGTGTACTTCGTAAGTTTTCAATTTCGGCTTTGTAGAAAATATTATGAGAAACGTATTTCCGCTGAATCATTCACTAAGGCAAAACGGCTATTAGTGGCTACCCTTTTATTCCACTGTTAATATTCTTTCTCCTTTATTATTCCAAAGTATTATTCTTTGTTCCAAACTTGATGTAATTATTCTGTTTCCTTTTTCATTCCAAGAAACACCCCATAAATAGTCTTTCGAATTACCTACTGAAATAAGGTTTCCTTTTGTGTCCCAAATTCTTAATGCGTCACTTGCCGATGCAAGCCTGTCACCTTTTGGATTCCAAGCCAAATTTCTATATTCCCCTTGACTGATGTCAATGGTTTTTAAAAGTTCGCCTTGGTCATTCCAATATTGTAGTAATGATTTGTCTTTTTCATCTCCATAATCTCCCGTTACAAAAAATTTGCCTGTTTTGTGCCAAGCGATACTTAACAACATTACTTCTTCTTGTCGATGTTTTATTGATTTTAATAAATTTCCTTCAATGTCAAAAAAGCGTATTTTGTCTGTTACAGTTGTAAGAATGTTTTTTTTAGGATGCCAATCAAGTGCTGTAATTCCTTTGGTTGAGTTAACTTGATTTACAAATTTTCTGATTAATTTACCTTTAATATCATAAATTAATATTTGTCCATCATTGTCTGTAATACCTAAATATTCACCTGTATAGTTCCAACCTAGTCCCCTTGCCCCGTCTGGTGAGATGTAATTTAACTCAATTCTCTCATTTGTTTCTAAATTGAGAATAAATGATTTTTCGTCAGACATTTGAGTTGTAACTGCAATAATGTTCATTGACGGATGCCATTTAATACGTGTAATAGTGTTCTTTATTGGAAATGACTTGTATGTTTTTAGACTTCCTTCGTTATAGATTTTTAAAGTGTCAATATTGCCTCCAATTGCAATGTGCTTTCCGTTAGGACTCCAATCTGTTGTCCAAAGTATTTCCTTTGTCAAGGTATTTTGTCCGAAAATCTGATTAGATAGAGCAATAGTCAGAAAATATAGGATGACTAATATTTCAATTCTTTTTGTCATTGTGCAGTTATTTTTTAGAGCTCTCACTAACTAAATTATTTGTTTGTATTCATTTTTGCTTTATCAAAAAAAACATAATCCAAACTAAATTTTCCTGAACCAAAAAACAAAAACAAAAGGAACAAAAGAAAAAATGTAGAAGCAGTTCCTCCGTTAAAGAAATTACCATCTGACATATACCATACTATTGTTGACATAGTCATCATTAGTGGGAATACTACAATTCGAGTAAATAGACCTACTATTAGGAAAGCTCCTCCAATCAACTCAGTTAATTTTGCAAGAGTTAGCATAAATCTTGGTGAAGAAAAACCAACATCAGTAAGAAATTTGGTGTAGTCATTCATTGTTGCTTCATCAAAGATTTCTTTGCCAAACATTATAATCATTATCCCTGCACAAATCCGTATTAAAGAAATTCCATTTTCCCAAACAGGTTTAGAGGTTAAAATTTTTGAATTCATTATTTTTTGATTTATTGTTATTAAGCAAAATTATTTTCTCTATACTTAAATGGTATAAAAAATATGTAAAAGGATTGTAAATAAATGTAATTTTTTTTTTTGAAGGCTAAAAGTAGAATAATCATTGCACTTAGTCAATGTGATTAAAATTTTGCAGATGTAAAAAAAAGCAGCGAAATATTAGTCAGTAAATTGTCTATTATATTTCTGGTTGTTTTTAGTTTACGATGCCTCTTTTAGGGTTTCTGGTACTAAAGCGGGTTTAGGACTAAATTAAACTTTATTTTTCGGATTTGCCATTCGAGCAATAGCGAACAGGCGAAGCAAATCAGATCAAATACAAAAACTACTTTTCATTAAGTCAATTGACCAAATCCGTTGTAAGAGCTGTTAGCAACAGTTATTTTAGTTCGTCCAAGTTTCTTTGTCTTTAGCATTCAAAATTATTTTTCCATCATAAATACTTAATCCTTGCCAGCTTCCAAACCATACTTGGCCTTTGTTATCTTCGAAAATACTTTGTGTGACATTGGATGTCAAGCCATCTTCAGTTGTGAATTGTTTGAAATTATTGCCATTATAACGGTAAACGCCATAACCTTCAGCCGTAAACCAAATATTCCCTTTGCTATCTTCATAAAAATTATAAGATTCTACACCTGCAATAATTTCATCCTTTGTGAAGTTGGTATATGTTTTACCATCAAATTTGCTCACACCGCCATTAAAAGTTCCAATCCAAATATTTCCTTGTTTGTCTTCTAAAATATCTGCAACGTTATTGTCGGTAAGTTCATTTTTAGCTGTTAAATGAATAAATTCTCCATTTTTATATTTAAAAATCCCATTCCCATCAGTAGCAAACCACATATTTCCATTCTTGTCTTCTATGATTTTAAAAACCAATTTGTCAGATAGCATTGGTTTTGCATTTTCGACTTTTGAAACTGGCAACAAAAAAGGTATAAACTTTTCACCGTTAAAATGACTAACTCCTCCTGTCGCCCCAACCCAAATAAGTCCGTTTTTGTCAATTGTTAAACCCCAAATTTCCGCATTCACACCTGGCAGTCCTTCTTTGAATGAAAATGTTTTAAATTTTATACCATCGTATTTTATGAGTCCTTCGGATGTTCCAAACCAAATATTACCTACTTTATCTTCTACAATCTCTAAAACCCTAAAATGTGGACTAATTCCAACAATGGTGATTCTTTCAAGTATTTGTCCATTATAGCGTATAATTCCATCTCCATTTGTTCCAAACCAATAGTTCCCTTTTTTGTCTTGATACATTGTCCTTACAAACTCCCTTACCATTCCATTTAAATTGGTGTGAATTTGCGGAAAGGTTGTACTTTGATTTGAATTGATTGGTTTATTGTTTATTCCATTTTCTGTTGTATGATTAACCGGTTTTTCTTTAACTTGTCCAATACAAGATGATATTTGTAAAGACAAAACAATTAGAATTAAATTTCTTGTTCTAGATATTTTATTGCTTTCAATGTTTGTCATATTGTTGTCTTATAATTGTTGATAACTCCTAAATATGCTCTACAAACCTTCGGATACACACACAGAATTGGGGTAGATTGGTGAAAGTTTGTTTCTTTTATCTTATATCAAATATAAATAATAATTATTGCAATCGCGTTAATCCTAATTTTAGTTGGATAATGGTAAAAAAACAAATCTTTCTGTCCAAAATCAGGCTAATAAAAAACCGCCTCACAACATAAAAATTGTAGGCGGCTTATAGTTTTGATTAAAACAATTTATGGTGTTGCAGGTGTTGTAGGTTCCGCGGGTTTTTTCTTTTTGAACAAACCGTTGATTAAACTGCTGGCTTTCTGTTTAATGTCTTCTTTTTGTGCATTGGTTTTAGTGGTGTCAGTGCCTGGTTTTGCGTTGGTATTTAGGTATTTATCCAATGCTGTGCCTCCCTTTTTAAGCAATTTATCCGATTGTTGTTTGGCTAACTGCATTGTTAAGTTAGTCACTGCCGTTTTCATATCCGATGAGATTTTTGGATTGCTGAATGTTCCGGTCATCAATGCTGTTACAGGAATGTTCTCAAATTTGGCAGCATCAGCTGGTGACATTTTTGAGATATAGGCATTGGCTTCTTTGCCAAGGTATTTGGCAGGAACATTAAATTTGATGTTGTAGTCCATATTTTGGTCAAAACCATGAGAACCGCCCACAACCGCTTTGATGTCTTGGTATTTGATTTCAAATGGTTTTACGTTTACTTTTCCGTCTTTGAAAGTAAGGGCTGCTTTGATGTCATTAAGATTTACTTTGTTTAAATCAATAAATTTCAAATTAGAAGTCAATGCTGTTAACAAAGTCGAATTGTTGGAGTTTATGGTTGTAGAAAGCAATTGTCCAATCAAATCACCTGAAATTGTTTTCAAATCTGGTGTCATTTCAGTAGCATCAAGATTTCCATTTAATTTGATGGTGGTGTTTACTTTTCCGTTTACGATTCCGGCAATTGGCGCTATTTTTTTCAACATATCCAATTGAGTAAAACTTTGTTGAATATCGACTTGATTTAAATTAAGATTCATGTCAAAAACCGGTGTTTTTCCTTTTGTGGAAACAGATCCACTGGCGCCTATATTTCCTCCAAAAATGGAAGTTTTTATATTTTCCAAAGTAATTTTCTCGTCTTTGATAATCATTTTTCCCGAAACATCTTTCAGTGTTAAGTTGTCATACAAAACGGTATTGGCTTTTGCGGTAAGCGTACAATTTAAGAAAGCCGGGATTTTCAATGGTTCTGATTTCTTTGTTTTTGCCGCTGTAGCTTCAGTTGTTCCTGTAGCCGTTGGAGCAGTGCTGGTTGTCATGAAATCACTAACAGCAAGTTGGTTTGAAGACAGATTGAAATTCCCTTTCAACTCCTGTTTTCTGAACATGAAACCATAAAAATTATCCAAAACTCCTGTTACGCTAAGATCACTTTTTCCTGTTTTGGCATTGAATTGTTTCAGATGCACTTGGCTTGGGTTGAATTGTACTAAGGCATTGCTGATGGTCATATTCTTGCCATTGGCGTCAGCATAATTAAATCCAGTTAAACCGATGGTCCCCGCATTGTTTATGTTTTGGTACTGGCTTTTCTCTACCGAAGCCATATCAAATTTTGTTGTCACATCCGCTTTCAAAATTCCGGTAAGCGGTTTGTCTAGTTTGATAGGGTATGCCTTAGAAAGATTCGCCAAGTTGATGGTTCCTTTCAAAGCTGCATCAACCAAAGCATTGGTACTGATGTTTTTGATTTTAGCTTTTGCATTAAAAACATCTTGATCTATTCGGAATGAAAGTTTGTCTAGATTAACGTAAGTGTCATTCATGATACCCGTTTCGTTCACAATTTTGGTATCGATTATTATACTTTGAACTGATTTCGGTAAGCTCGGATATTGGAACGAACCGTTGTTCGAAGCAATAGCGATGTTGAATTTTGGAATCGTCGTATCGGTAAGCATACCTTTGGCAAAACCGTTAACCGTAAAATCTCCGGTTGTTTTCACACCATCTAAGCTCGAAGAATAGGCAGCTGGAATCAACCCCAAAAAGTTCTTGAATGAGGAAGTTGGTGTCTTGAATTTCAAATCATAAACTTGTCCTGCATCGACCATTTGAATGAAACCGTCAAACTCCAATGGTAATTGATTGATTAAGGCTTTGTTTTCTTTAAAAGTGTATTTGCTTTTCTCTAAATCAATTCCAAGAACAGCATCCAATGACAAGGCGACATTCTTCATGTAATTGATTTTGCCCATGTCAAATGAAACTTTAGCCGTTGACTTGGTATCTAAATCCAATTTTGAGTTGCTAAAATCTCCGGTTCCTTCATGGTTCAAGCTGTCAATGACCATTCTCATTTGTGAAGATTCGTCGAAGTATTGAAACTTGAAATTCTCAATTTGATATTTCTGAATTTTCAACAACATAGGCTCGCTTTTACCTTCTTCTTTTGGTTTGTTATCTTTCAGGGCAATGTCAAAATTTCCGATTCCATCTTTGTTGAAAATAATATTGATAAAACCGTTTTTCGAAGTTATTCCTTCAATTTCCATTGCTTCTTCCTTGCCTTTGAATAATTCTTTGATTGACATTTTTAAATTCAATTCGCCTAAAGAAACCAAAGTGTCTCCTTCAAATGGAGCCTTATTGATAATCAGTAATTTGTCTAAGGTTACAGTTGCTTTTGGGAAATTTTTGAATAAACTCAAATCTGCATCTGCAAAAGAAACTTTAGCATCTACTTTTTCGTTGATGGCCTCAGTGATTTTGGCTTTTATTTGGTCTTTAAAGAAATAAGGAATTGCAAATAAGGAAGCTGTAAATACAACCAATACAATTCCAACGATTTTTAAAATTTTCTTTAGCATAGAGATTTAGTAATTTGGGTTATTATTTACAAAAATAAAGGTTTATTAATTAGTTGTTTTGTAAAATTATCATAAAAAGAAACCCTTTCAGTTCAAAAACGGAAAGGGTTTGAGTTTTATTATTAAAAAAATTAATGGATTGAAATCTCAAAAGGCATTCGAGCTTGTATTCCTTTTTGCATTTGAATTGTTTTAATTTGTTGCAAAATAAAATAATTTTCTTCTCCTAATTCTTCTTTTATAAAAGCTTCTTTTGATTTTGCAAAAGGGAAATTGGCAAAAACATCGGCAAAATCTTTTTCATAAACCGGGAAGTTTTGTGTGGAATAATCCTTGATTTTTGCTAATGTTGCGGCTTCTTTCAGAGCGTCATTTAAATTTCCAATTTTATCCACCAATCCAATTTTCTTGGCTTCCGAACCAGTCCAAACTCGTCCTTGAGCAATTGAATCTACTTGGGCAAATGTCATTTTTCGTCCTTCGGCAACGTGAGTTACAAATGTTTTATATACTCTCTCAACACCTTCCAGTGTTACGCCTTTGAATTTTTCATTCAAAGGAACAAATGGGCTGTAATTAGCATTCTCATTGGTCATTACTTGCTCTGTGTTGATTCCTATTTTTGTAGACAAGCGGCTAAAGTTGGGTAAAACTCCAAAAACGCCAATTGAACCTGTTATGGTGTTATTTTCTGCAAAAATGGTATTGGCATTACAAGCGATGTAATATCCTCCTGAAGCAGCATAATTTCCCATCGATACTACAACTGGTTTTACTTTTTTAGTTAATTCAATTTCTCTCCATATTAAATCAGATGTCAAGGCGCTTCCACCAGGACTATCAATACGAAGTACAATGGCTTTTATGTCTTTGCTTTTTCTGGCTTCTTGCAATGAACGTCGCATAGAACCTTCTCCAATTACATTGACATCACCTTCACCGCTTTGAATTTCGCCCTGCGCATAAATTACCGCAATTTGATTGTCTGTGTCTGAAATTAGGGATGTTGTAGCTACTTTTTGTGCATAATCCGTTATTGAAACTTTGTTGTAATCTTCATCATCTTTAACTTTCAAAGCTTTTTTGATGGCATCATGATACATATCTTCATAAGCGACAATGTCGATAAGTTTGTTGGCTTTGGCCATTTCCGGAGTACGAGCCAATAAACCAGTTGCGATTTCATTTAATCGCACGATGGATATATGACGACTTGCTGAGATGTCTTTAAGGATTGAACTCCAAACAGAATTTAACAAAGCGGTAGTCTGCTCTCTATTGGCATCACTCATTTTGTTTTCTAGGAAAGGCTCAACGGCACTTTTATATTTCCCATGACGAATAACTTCCATTTTTACTCCTGACTTTTCCTGTAAATCTTTGAAAAACATTATTTCTGTAGATAGTCCTTTAAAATCAAAATCACCGACAGGATTTAAGTAAATGGTGTTGGCAACAGAGTTTAAATAGTAATCTCTTTGGGAATAATTATTGGCGTAGGCCATAACAAACTTTCCTGATTTTTTGAAATCATTCAAAGCTTCTCTTAACTCTTTGGTTTGGGCTAATCCCAATGATGAATCTTCATTCAAAATTGAAATACCTTTAATGTCACTATCTGTTTTTGCGGCAGCAATGGCATTGATGATATCGGTAAGGCCAATATTTTTTTTCTCTGAAAAGACATCCATCCAAGGGTCTTTATATTTTCCGGCATAATCATTGGAGATGTGCTCTAAGTTTAATTCGATAACCGAATTGTTTTTGACCTCAATCCCCTCAGATTCTCCTCCAAAAATAGTTCCGATGAGAACTATACCGAAGAAAGACAACATGAAAAAAATAAAAATACCAATAATGGTAGCCATCACATTTCCTAAAAATCTCATATAGTATATTTTTTTTAATAAGTAGTAAAAAGTGCTGATTTGTTACAGTTAATGCTGAAAATAAATTGAAACACTCTGGGCAAATATACTGTTATTATAAAATTCTTTTCCTTAATTTGTGCCTAATATGGAATCACAGCATCAAGTTATTTTATCTCTAGGGAGCAATCAAGGCAATCGTTTGAAAAACATAGAATTATGTCTTGAATTGATTCATCGTGAAATCGGTACTATTATAAAAGTTTCGAATTTATATGAAACTCCTTCTTGGGGTTTTGAAAGTGAGGCGTTTTATAATTGCGCCTTGGTTATGCATACCGCTTATTCTGCTCAGAAAATCTTGGAGTTGGCTTTGCAAGTGGAAAAAAAACTGGGTCGTATTCGCAATGAAAATGTGGGCTATCAATCTAGGATTATTGATATAGATTTGATTGCTTTTGATGATGGAATTCTTGATTTTGAGCATCTTAAAATTCCGCATCCGCTAATGCAAAACCGAAAATTTGTTCTGTTGCCTTTTCAGGATTTGAAATTAGATTGGGTACATCCTGTTTTAAAAAAAACAATTTCAGAGTTAATCCTGATTACGCCTGATGACAGTATTTGTAAAGTAGTCCAAAAATTGAAATGTCCTTTGGATGCAGTAATATTGAACCAGTATAATTACATTGCAATAGAAGGTAATATTGGTGCGGGAAAATCAACTTTGGCACTAAAAATGGCTCAGGATTTTAATGCGAAAACAGTTTTGGAACGTTTTGCCGATAATCCGTTTTTGCCTAAATTTTATGAAGATCAAGGGCGATATGCTTTTTCGCTAGAAATGTCTTTTTTGGCGGATAGATACCAGCAGTTATCGGATGATTTGTCACAATTTGATTTGTTCAAAGATTTTATTATTGCCGATTACCATATTTTTAAATCGCTACTGTTTTCTAAAATTACATTGGAAGAAGACGAATTTCGATTGTATCGAACACTATTTGATATTATTTATAAAGAAATGCCAAAGCCTGATTTGTATATTTATCTCTATCAAAATACAACTCGTTTATTACAAAATATAAAAAACCGAGGCAGAAGCTATGAACAGGATATTACGGCTGATTATCTGGAAAAAATAAACAGAGGTTACTTGGAATACATCAAAAACCAAACGGATTTGAATGTTTTGGTGATAGATGTTTCCGATCGTGATTTTGTAAACAATCAAGAAGACTATCTTTTTATTTTGAATAAAATTCAAGAGAAAAAGAATCTGTAATTATCTCTTCAATGAAAAATGTCCTTTGACTTCTGGGCTATTTGAATCCAATTTTAATACATACCAATAATCCGTTGCAGGTAAGGGACTTTTGTTAAAAGTGCCATCCCAGCTTCGATTACGATTATTGAGTTTGGTAATTAATTTTCCATAACGATCAAAAAGAGTGACTTCAGCCAAGGGATAGTTTAATAATCCTTTTATTTCCCAGACATCATTAAATCCGTCATTGTTTGGAGTGAAATATTTTGGCACAATGATGACTATGAAAGGTTCGCTATCAAAACTACATTGATTAATTTCTCGAACATTAGCAGTCTGTAATCCGCTGGGAGCATTCGTAAAAATATTTGAACTTTGATAATTAACGCCGTCTATTGAATACTCAAAATAATCTTCACTTTTTATTAGTTCTATGGTTACGGTTGTTTCGTTAACTTTTATATTCTTTATTTCGGGTTTGTTGTTCTCTGCTACGGTAATTTTTTTTGTGTTAGTGCAGTTTTCTGGGGCTGGACTGGTTACATCTACTGTATAAATTCCAATTGTTGAAACGTCAATGGTTTGAGAGGTTTCACCGGTGTTCCAAAGATAAGTCATGTTGGGAATAGAGGCATTCAACTCAACTGAACCAGGAATGCATATTGGGACTTGTTGATCTGTCACTGGAGGAAGCGGATAAATCTCAATTTTAAATGGTGTTCTTGTTAATGATATGCAGTTATTGTTGTTTGCTTCTGCGTAAAAAGTGGTGCTTGTAGAAACTTGTGGCGTAATGTAAGTGAATCCAGTTCCTAAAATAGTACCTCCTGAATTTGTTGGAAACCAATTTATTATTCCTTCATTAGCTGTAGCTTTTAAGAAAAAAATACCTAAACCACAAACAGGAGAAAGTACAGTTTCAGAAGTTATGTTTGGGACAGAATTTACTATTACATCAATTGGAGTTCTTTGGGTTTTGCAACCGGTAATAGTGCTCTCTACATAATAGGTTGTTAAGGTGTTTAAGATTGGTGTTTTGAAATTTGTACCAGTGGCAATTGTATTTCCGCCAATTGCAGTGTCATACCAATTGATTGTTCCTGCAGAGGTTGTGGCCTCGAGATTGCTACTCCCTGAATTGCAAATTTGAGGTGCTGTCGTGCCGGTAATTGCAAGCATTGTTAAAGTAGTGCTGGCTGACATTTGTAGTGGGGGATCTCCAGGCATACCTCCATATTCTACAATGTATCCTTTTGGATGGTTGAACTTTGTTGGGTCTTTCACGCCATAAAGTTCTATGTCGTTCCATGTCCCTTTTTTACCATTGTCTGGATCTGTTATATAGGTGTAATTTTCAATTCCTGTTATGAAGTCTTTTATAACTCCTCCATTATTAGGTTCTTTATAGTTATTCCAATATGCGAAAGTTGAGGTGTAACCTGCTTCATATCCGTTCCAAAAAATTGTTCCTGTTTCTGGTCCAGATTCCCATCTCCATTCTCCTTCTTTTAGAGCGTCACTTCCAGCTAACCAGCCGTTTCCGGAGAGTTGCTCTCCCACAAATTTGGCTTCGTCTAATGTGGTAATAGTTGCTAAGTATCCTTTTAATCCATAGTAAGAACTTGATTCGGCAGCTCTTTTAGCATTTCCCCATGAAATACCAGGATTGGAAACAAATTGATAGTAATGGTTGGTTGAGGGAAGGTAATTTGATTTGCCTAAATTTATGGAGAAATTTCGAATGCCACTTGGTGTTGCAGAACTGTTTCTAAATTCGACATCCTTTGCAGCCTTGATAAAATCTGAATGAGGTAGTGGATTTCCATTTAAACTCGTAAGGGATAGTTTTCCTGTTTCTGTATCCCAATTTGATATTATGCTTGGATGTGAGCCTGTAAGAGTTAATAAATCTTCACCTATTACGTATCCTGAGGATATCTGGATATTTATTGCGTTAATGCTATTCTCTGCAGGGTCATTAATACTTATATCTGTGACTATTTTAATGCTGGATTTGGGACAATATATTTGATTTCCAGTTGCTTTGATTATGGGGGAGTCTGTTATGAAAATAGACGTAGATAAGTAGGTGTTTTGAAGGTAGTTTTTTTTAAATTCTTTTTTTGGAGAATTATGATCATTGATTGTAAATGTCGTATTGAAAATTATTACAACAAAAAGAGAAAGTATTTTTTTTTTGAATGCAGTTTTCATTACAATATAATTTACTTTAAATGAATGA
>NZ_MUNX01000008.1 GCF_002001005.1 Flavobacterium sp. A45 | reverse complement strand
AAATTAGACTGGCTTATCACAAATGATTGATTATATAAATACACATATGTTAAAGAATTTAAATATTCATAAACAGGCTCTCTTTTGATTATCATATTCAGTGATTCAAATACATTATGATAAATTTCTTTGGCTTGATTTTCTAATTTATTCAAATAACAAATAAAACCTAATCTTGTAAAAAGCTCCAAACGATCTTCACCATCATTAATTTCTTTAATTCTTTCAATAATATTATTAAAAAATTCTTCATGAATTTTTGGGATTGAATTTTCAGCAATTTCCTTTTTATTTGCTTTTATAATTGCCTCAAAATTTTTAATCAAAAGATACGTGATTTTATATCTTAAGTTATTGTACAGCATAATATCTTCAGTAGTGTTTTCAGAAAATATTTCTTTTGCGAACCCCTTATCAACTAATGAAATCTTTGAAGCAATAAATTGACAAAAACTGTTTTTTTTGTAACTATCCTGTATAATACTCAACTCTTCCTTAATCATTTTTTTTAGAGTAGAAATATTTTTGTTATAATTCTTATGCTCATTAGAATTATAATAAGTTTTTAATAAAAGTATTTTGAAATATATTTTATAATATGAACTTATTGTATTTTTAGGAGTAAGACAA
>NZ_MUNX01000074.1 GCF_002001005.1 Flavobacterium sp. A45 | reverse complement strand
GGCTAAGTCGTAACAAGGTAGCCGTACCGGAAGGTGCGGCTGGAACACCTCCTTTCTAGAGCCTTAGTGTTAGTGGTAACACACGCTAGGGAAAGAAGACGAAAAGAACTATTGGTTACAAATAATAGGATTATATTACTCTTGCTGTTAATTTAAAAAACATGCGTAAAATTAAAAAAGCGCAAAAATAAGAATGAAGAGTGTCTCGTAGCTCAGCTGGTTAGAGTACTACACTGATAATGTAGGGGTCGACAGTTCGAGTCTGTCCGAGACAACTAATTTACTCTTAAAAAAGGAAATTTTAGAAGTATGAGTATGAATTACCATTAATTCAAAATTCAACATTCATAATTTAAAATTAGAAATGGGGGATTAGCTCAGCTGGCTAGAGCGCCTGCCTTGCACGCAGGAGGTCAACGGTTCGACTCCGTTATTCTCCACAGATCCGAAAGGATAAAAGTTCATTGACATATTGAGATAAGAAATAATAAAAAGTAGAAAGCAGATTTTCTAATTTATTAGAAAATCGAAACAAAACGGTCTCGTTGTAAAAACGAGATTGGTACAATAAGCAAAATAAGGGCGTATGGGGGATGCCTAGGCTCTCAGAGGCGATGAAAGGCGTGATAAGCTGCGAAAAGTTACGGGG
>NZ_MUNX01000096.1 GCF_002001005.1 Flavobacterium sp. A45 | reverse complement strand
ATTGTGGATATCGATTATTTAATGTTTCGAAATTATTTTTATCTAATTTAATTAAATGATGCTCAATAAGAATCTTTATTTTATTATGGGAAACTTCTATTAATTCATCCATATTATAAATATATGGAAATTGTTTCGCTAGAGCTTTAAAACTATCATCACCAATCGTACTCGTAATAATAAGTTCGCTAAAGAGCAACTGAGAGTCTTCATCAATTTCTGTCATCTCTTTTTCAGAGAGTCTGCTAGAAACTCTTTCATCATTTAAGTAATTTACCAGAGTTTCATCTATTTTGTCAAATTTCTTAAAGTATTCAAAAAAGTTTTTCCAAGAAATTTCCAATCGGTTATATTCAAATAATTTACTCCATAGACCTTTGTCATTAATTTTTGAAACGTCACTAATTATTGTTCGATTTTTTTCAATCATTTGAAAGCAAACTTCTTCTATTAATCCAGCATTTAAGAGAGTTACAATACTATTTTCGTCCTCATCAATATTGTCTTTTAATTCTAAATATACAAATTCAACATAATTGAAAATATTTTGATTTACATATTCAATAAGATTCTTGCATCCTGAATATTGAATTGTAGTGAAATTAGCTGTTTTTAAGTTTTCTAATTCAATGTCATTTACTTTGTATAGAGTAACAAATAATTCTATCATATGAACATTAATTTCATAGAGATTATTTT
>NZ_MUNX01000009.1 GCF_002001005.1 Flavobacterium sp. A45 | reverse complement strand
ATTTGATACTTATCATTTAAATTTGATTTTAAATGTGTTTAAGAAAACCATACCCCCTGCAGTAAAAATGCGAAGGTTTGACTATAAAAGCATAAAAGTCTTCATAATTTAAACATGATGAGCAATTTAAAATTATATAATTCTATTTGGAGTACATTTTATATTTTCTCAATTGTTAAACTAATACGTTGATTTGCAAAGTGCTAAATTCCGACGTGAAACGTATAATTGAGTATCAAAGTTTAGAATTATGGAAATAATACAAGAACTATCCAAAGCCTACTATTTTTTTTTATCATGTAATGACGGTTTTTTGTGCTTTTAATTTTTGGGCGATTATATTCGTTTTTTAAGTATATGAAAGACCGAAAAGAGTGGACCCAAAACAGCTCTTTTAAATTTTTTTAATTCTAGGATTGTTAAGAAAGATGGAAGTTATTGTGAATTAATTAATGGAGTTAGGCTACCAATTGCAAAGCGAAAACATGATCTTTTTAATCGATTCTTAAAAATTAAAGGTTAGTGTTTTGTGGCATTTTTTTTCACTAACTACATTTTTTTAAAAATGCATTTAACTCTTCTATTTGAAAATGTTTTATTATTATGATTTGCTTGATAGGAATTTCTGTAAGACTGTAAATGATTTTTACAATTAAAAAGATAAAATGTTATTTACGTTCATCAGTATAATTGACCGTTAATCAGTAAAAGATCCCTTTAACT
>NZ_MUNX01000139.1 GCF_002001005.1 Flavobacterium sp. A45 | reverse complement strand
AGGGCTAAGTCGTAACAAGGTAGCCGTACCGGAAGGTGCGGCTGGAACACCTCCTTTCTAGAGCCTTAGTGTTAGTGGCAACACACGCTAGGGAAAGAAGACGAAAAGAACTTTTGGTTACAAATAATAGGATTATATTACTCTTGCTGTTAATTTAAAAAACAAGCGCCGAACAGCGCAAAAATAAGAATGAAGAGTGTCTCGTAGCTCAGCTGGTTAGAGTACTACACTGATAATGTAGGGGTCGACAGTTCGAGTCTGTCCGAGACAACTATTTTACTCTTAAGAAGGAAATTTTAGAGGTTGAGTAACCGTTTGAAGTACTGTTAACTGAAAACTGTTAACTGCCAACTAAAAATGGGGGATTAGCTCAGCTGGCTAGAGCGCCTGCCTTGCACGCAGGAGGTCAACGGTTCGACTCCGTTATTCTCCACTATCTTTAAGAAGATAGAATATAGAAAAAAGAATATAGACTAAGTCTATTCTCTATTATCTATGTTCTTTATTTTAAAAAGAAAAAGTTCATTGACATATTGAGATAAGAAATAATAAAAAGTAGAAAGCAGATTTTTCTAATTTATTAGAAAAATCGAAACAAAACGGTCTCGTTGTAAAAACGAGATTGGTACAATAAGCAAAATAAGGGCGTATGGGGGATGCCTAGGCTCTCAGAGGCGATGAAAGGCGTGATAAGCTGCGAAAAGTTACGGGGACGAGCACACATCGATTGATCCGTAAATACCTGAATGGGG
>NZ_MUNX01000010.1 GCF_002001005.1 Flavobacterium sp. A45 | reverse complement strand
ATACAAATCTTGATTAAATAAAAACGGTTGTTTCAATATCAAGAACATCAAGCTACAATTCTGTTTAGTCTTTTGATTTAATTAACTTACTCCAAAAACGAAATCAAAAAGCAACTAATACAATAAAAAAAAAGCATCTTAAATACTTATTATTGAATTTATTACTCAAATTTATAAAATGTTTTCAAAAGATAACTAACTGAAATAAGCTATTTTACCATCCCAAGTCACTTATTCGATAAAAAGCAAAACTAAGTCGTCAAAGGGTTGATTTGATTTAAATATAAATAAGAAAATTCGTTCTTTTTAAAAAACAATTGAGAGAAAAAAAGAAAGAAACTATTTTTGACAAAAAAAAATGAGAGTTGAATTTTACTTTCAACTCTCATTTTATTTTTTATGATGTCACCTTATGTAATGACACATACAAACTGTTTACTAGTTTGATTGATAAACAATAGCTCCGTTTCCAGCACCCCATTGATTAATAGTACTCATGTGTGAATCACCAAGTTGTATTGTTAAAGCTCCATTTGAAGTACCATTTTGCCAAGTAGTTGCAGAGTTGTCAAAACCAAATTGTACTGTTATAGCTCCATTGTAGTCACCTAGTTGAGTTGTAGAGGATGAATTAAAAAATCCAGCTTGAAGAACTCCTGCAAAATTTCCTTCACCTTCTTGATAAATATCAGAGCCATTTCCTAGACCAAATTGTAATGTAGTGGCACTGTTGTCATTTCCAATTTGAACTGTATTTGAATAGTTCAAAAATCCTAATTGACCAGTAACAGCATCATTGCTATCTCCATATTGGTCTATAAATGCAAGATTTCCAGCACCAAGTTGACCTACATAGGCGTCATTACTGTTTCCATCTTGAGTTACACCCGCACCATTTAAGAAACCTCCTTGATTGATGTCGGCTTCATTTGAAACTCCAGCTTGAACTACTGAAGCACCGTTTAAAATTCCGATTTGTAATATGTCGGAATCATTTGTCGCACCAACTTGGCTAACCAATGCTCCATTTACTAAACCTATTTGGTTTACATTACTTACGTTTGCTTGTGCAAAACCTACTACTGAAACTAGCATCGCTGAGATGCTCAAAATAACTTTTTTCATAATAAATATATTTAATTGGTTGTTAATACAAATTATTATGTAGGCTAAAAATAATATAACAGGGGAATTATAT
>NZ_MUNX01000011.1 GCF_002001005.1 Flavobacterium sp. A45 | reverse complement strand
GTCTTATAAGTAGGAGCACTCTTGTTTTGAATATTATGCCAATCATCTAATTTATAATCACCTCTTTTATTTTCAACATATCCATTAAAAGGATTTTTCTTAAAATCTCTTAGAAGCTTTAATCCATTTGTTCTTAACTTAAAATACCCTCCTCTATCGCCTAAAAGCGTCATCATGTTATGTAGCCCAAAACCTCTTTCATAATTACTAGAATGATCGCTGGTATTATTTTTCACTAGACAATCAATGATTGCTTCATAAACTTCTTCTTTAGACGTAAATTCCTCAATACTTTTTTTAAGCCATTTACTTGCTAATCCGGAGCCTGTATCGAAAATTGATAATTCAATAATAAAATTATTAGCAGTATCATTAGTAATTAAACTAGATATATAATCTGATAGAGGCTTATCATCTTTACAATTTTTCAATAAAGTTTCCTTATTTCCGTGATGAGACGAAAAGAGAAGTCCTCTTATTCCGGTTTCAAATGTTTTATTTAAATAATTACTTTGTCCCCAATAATGCGTATTCTCTATTAATTCAAAAATTATTTCACCTATTAATTTGTCGTAGTATTCAATTACGACAGTTGAAGTATTACTGGTATAATTTTTTGAAATTTCAATTAGTATATTTTTTGACAGCTCAATGACTTCTTTTTTTGATTTCAATGTTCCATTTGACAAATAAAATGCTGATGGATAGGGATTTGCAGAATGCTGTACAGAAGTTATAAAGCTATTATCTCCTTTTTTCCAGCTTTCATTGAATTTTAAAAAGTTTATTTTGTCCTTGATTACATTTGCAACTTTAGATGAAATATCAGTTTTATCTAACAAAAAAATACCATTTTTATATCCCATACAACCTGCAATGAAGTTCCAATAGCGACTGAACATTATATCAATTTTTTTATCAAGTTCTGGTGTCGTACTATTGTAATGGACAAATAATTTTCCGTTACTCAATCTGCTCCAAGTAATTATTAACTGTATAATTTCTGAATAAATACCAAGTTGTTTTCCATTAATATTAGCAGGTATATATAAATCAACATTTGAAGATTTTTTTAATATTTTATATGCCCTATCAATTTCCAAATAAGAGATATTGTTTTTGATGCTTATCTTCATAAATTATTTTTTATAACTGATTTTTCTTCAAAATCTGTAAAATTGATTTTTGATATGTAAATATA
>NZ_MUNX01000155.1 GCF_002001005.1 Flavobacterium sp. A45 | reverse complement strand
AATTATTATCATTTTTTTGGGCAACCAATGTTGGTGGCGAAATATAATAAGAAGGAATTTTGTTTTTTTTACTTATGAGATAAAAAATATAACTGACTAAAACTCCAAATACCAATGCTGTTATAGGATGTTTTAAGAAATTTAATAATTTTTCAAATGTTTGTTTATTAATTGAAATCATTTTTTTCTGCATGTTGAATGATATATCTTTTTATATTTCCCAATCTATCTTTTACTACTTGAGCATCAATAATAATCTTTCCATTTTGATTATCAGCGGTAGAGTGATGTAATGACCAAGTTAAAATTTCTTGCTCTTCCATCTCTAAAGTTGGAGAAATATTGAAAGGAATTGTTCTTTGAGCATTGTCATCATAAAACCTTCCATAACCGCTTAAAATATTATACTTAGTAACGTTTCCATTAATGTTTTCGACAAGTTCAGGATCATTTTGGGACATCACATAATCAAGGGTGGCAGAGCTAAACTTCAAAACAGTACCGACTCTAGGTCTTTTGATTTCAATCTCAATATTCCTATCATGTAATATAGGCCTATGTAATTGTTGTAAAGGAATTTCTAAAACTCTAGACATTTCTTGAGGAAAAAGTTCGTTCTCTTCAACAATTTTTCGAGCTATCTTTTCTTCTGGGTCTTTTTGTCTACCAGTTGCTTGTCTCCAAGTAAAATCTATCATATCCCAAAATGCAGCAACCACTACAGATGTACCAATAACTTTTGCAACTGGATCTTCAAAAACAATAGTTACAAGTTCAATAAAACTTCCTTGTTTTGGAGGGTGCAGATAAAATTTTACATTAGGAATTGAGTCACCTTTACTTCTTATTTCACCTTTCGTTGCTAATGCATGCGTTGTTATTGCCAATGCTTTAGCTAACCCTTGCATTGAAGATGCAGCATCATATAGGTCCAAAATGCTCTCGTCAGCAGTTCCTCCAGTATATCTAATTGTAAATTTTACTTCTACAGGCATATTTTATTGTTTATTTAATTTCTACTAATTGTCTTTTATTATAAGCTTTTTTGGGACTAAAACATGTATACCATATATTAAAAGTACTATTGCTAAGAAAATGGGATAAATACAAACATTTGATTTAATAAGAATTTGTGAATAAATTATCATTGTAGAAATTATGGCACAAATAGATGTTATTACTACTAATATTTTGTAAAATTTAAGTTCATATTTTAATTCTCTA
>NZ_MUNX01000013.1 GCF_002001005.1 Flavobacterium sp. A45 | reverse complement strand
TAAATATACTATATCGCTTGTTTTTATAAGCTCAATTTTATCCATTGAAGCAACAGCTATATAATCTTTATTATTTGATATGTCCCTTTCTATTTTATTAATTTGAGATCCTCTGCTAAAATCAAAATAATTTTGCTGATTAAGCTTTGATATGGCTTTGTTTATTGAAAGAATTAATTCTTCAATGATAACTGGTTTGAGGATATAATCAATTGCATTATATTTGATTGCTCTCAAAGCATATTCGTCATGTGAGGTTACAAATATAATCTGCGCTTTATTAATTTTAATTTGATCTAATGCCTCGAATACTTCCTTCCCATTAAGCCTAATATCAAGTAGCAAAATGTCGGGTTCACATTCATTTATTACTTCAATGGCATCTTTACTAGTTAAAGCCTCACCAACTACAATTACATTAAGACAATAGGTTGCGATAAAGTGCTTTAAAAGCAAAATATTATTTAACTCATCATCAACTACTACAACTTTATAAGTATTCATAATTTTACTTTTTTATTCAAATATAATTGTATAATATCTGAAATTTTAACAATACGATTATTTAATCCTAAATTTAAGTTTAACTATTGTACCTGCACTTTTATCATCTTCTCGAATATCTTCCACTTCTAGGACTATAGTATCGCTATTAGAGGAGTCATTTATTACGTTTATTCTTTCGTTAACAATAGTTGTTGACCAGGATTTATAAAGATAACTCCTTTTTCTATTCATTTTTTTTGCCGCCTCAATTCCTATTCCGTTATCCTCAATTATGACAGTAAGATAGTGATTTTCTATATAACATTTAACTTTTAGTACTTTTGTTCCAAATTCTTTAGGAGCCAGACCATGAATAATAGCATTTTCAACAAAAGGCTGGATTAGCATTCCAGGAATAAAAATGGTATTAGCGTTTTCTATTTTTTCAGATTGGATACTAAAATGCAATTGATCGTTTAATTGGAGTTTATTTAAGATGAGATAATTTTTAATATATTCTAATTCGTCTTTTAAAGAAACGAATTCCTGTTTGGACATATCCAAAGTTAAACGCAGCAGTCTTGAAAAAGCACCAAAATATTTATTTGCTTCTTTTTCCCCTTTGAGAATCATTACACTCTGCATATTATTTAGTATGTTAAAAATAAAATGAGGGTTCATTTGCGCTTTCAGAGCATTTGCCCTCAAATCAATTATTTCCTTCTCTCTTTCAAAATTCTTTTTTTGTTTCCTTGCTTTTCTTTTACATATATAAATTAGTATGCTTACCAGCAC
>NZ_MUNX01000014.1 GCF_002001005.1 Flavobacterium sp. A45 | reverse complement strand
GTTGTTATAAAGGACAAAATTCACTGGGCAAAACAAGAGATATTTATATTGATGTAAGTAAATTATTTTTAGATTTAGATAGAATTGATCTTAACCATTTTGAAAAAAAAACAAATCATCTATTAATTAATCAACTCCCTATTAATATTACAAGTATTATTTATGTTGATAATGCAGAATCAAAATATATTGCAGATAAAATAAAAAATTATTATTACAAAGCTCATTCACTAAATATTGAGTCTGTTCATTATAAAGATTTAAAACTGACTAAAAACTTAAAAGACCCATCATGTTATTTAGTATGTTCATCTTGTATTTCAAATGGAAAAAAAATATCCGAAGTAAGTAGGCGATTACGAACGCAAGAACATTCCCAGATAATTTATTTTAATGGATTTGTCAGATGTATAGATGATAAAGCATATTCTAACTTAATGAGTAATATTAAATATGGAAAATACAATGATTTTTCCACATATAGTTTTATTACAATTGACAAAATACTATTACCAAATGAAGACAGTGATATCATTAGCTGGGAATTTGAAAAAGATTTAATTAATAAATTGCTACATGGTTTTGATGAATTTCAAACGGATGAGGTCATGACAGAAAAGACGAAGGCTTTTTTTAAAAAAAGATACAATGAATTAAATAATAATGACGAGGGTTTAGTCAATAATGTGTTTTTAAATAAATCTAATGGAAAAAGATTGGTTCTAAATAAAAACTTTGCGTTTTTTAAATTTACAAATTGGAAACCTGACAAAATACAACAGTCAAAAGTTTATTTTTCGATTCTTTCTGTACTACATAATTTTAGAATTAAAAAAAATATAAAGCAAACTATTTATGAAAGACATATTTTAGATCCAGAAAATTTTAATAGATATAACGATGGGATAATTCAAGCATCTATTTTAAGAGCATCTACAAACAAAGAATTGAATTATGAAATTGATTCTCATTCAAGTTCAATAATGTCTAATATAATTATTAACTCAATAGAAGACAGTAAAGATAAAGATTCAGCTCCTTACGAATTTTTAATGGCTATTTGTATTGGTAAGTTAACATTAAACAAAAATGATTTAATTAAAATTTATGAAAAACATAAAAAAAACACAGACAATATAATAGCTGTTTTATTAAAAACAATTTATTCAAAATATATTAATATGTCATTAAATTAAAGCTAATGTGGGAAGAATTAATTAAAAGTGAAGTAATATGACTAAAAGAAAAACTTTGCACAAAATTACGCGGGAAACAACTGAAAAGTATATAAAAGTGAATATTTTAGAACA
>NZ_MUNX01000104.1 GCF_002001005.1 Flavobacterium sp. A45 | reverse complement strand
TTTTTATTCCAATTATTCTATTCTTTTTGGAGCATCTTTTAAAATAAGAAAGTCATAAATTTAAAAAAGAACAAAAATTGAGCATTAAAATTAAGTTTTAAAAAATGAATTACACCTACATTATTATAGATGACGATCCAGAAAGCGTTTTGAAAACAAAGGCAATTGCCAGTGAATTTTCGGAATTAAATTTTCTTGCTTCCGCTGATAATTATGCAGACGGCGTAAATCTAATTTTAGAGCATATGCCTAAACTCATCTTCTTGGAAATAGATCCAATCGATAAGAACAGCAATCTCTCCTTACAATTAATCAATGGATTAATGATGTATTTAAAAGAATTACCAAAAATTGTCATTACTACCAAGAAAAAAGATTTTGCTTTCGATTGTATCAAATACGAAGTCATCGATTATTTATTGAAACCCTTATTAGTTATCGATTTTGTAAAATTGATTCATAAATTGAATAAAATAAACACAGAAGACGAAGTTGTTCTTGTCCAAAATCCAAATGCCAAAGAAAAACGAAATCTTGAAAATTTAGAATTAAAAAGCAATAAAAAATCATTTATCTTATGTGTCAAATCTTATGGAGACCATAGGTACATTGATTCTGACGAAATATGTTATTTTCAAGCCGATAATAACTCTACGGATATTCATTTAAAAAATGGCGAAATGATAACGGCTTTCAAAACATTGAAACATTTTGAAACCGTCTTAACCAATCCGTTTATACGAATCCACAATAGTTATATAGTAAATCGTAATTTTATTTCTAGAATCCACACGGGGAATTCTTTGTGTTACATTAAGAAAACTACAATAAAACTTCCATTCTCGAAGTCTTACAAAACCAATATTGACTTTATAATTAGTGAATTTGCAAATGAAAATTACATCGAAACCTAAGAAATAGACGTTCACCCTGAATTACTATCCATTCACTATCAAACGAATACCTTCTACCATAAACGCCTTTTTTTGAATTGATTATTGCGGCTTCCTGTTTAGTTTTACAAATGAATTCCAATGCAAACGGAATCAAAAGCGTAAAAAAAAACAACAACATAAAGCCTCAAAATCATGAAAAAAGCAATTTTAACTATCGGATTATTTACATTAGTATTGGCAACAACTTCATTTGCTTCTCCAAAAAGCACAACATCTTCAATCATTGACTATTCTGTAAATACACCAATCGATGGGAATGGAGGTCAAGATACCGGTAGAGATAAAAAATTAGATATCATTGGTAATACATCAAAAAACGAAAGCATCAATCAACTATCTGAAATTGACGGGAATGGAGGCCAAGACACAGGGAGAGATAGAAAATTAGACTAAAATTGATTTCATCAACGCAATAAAGGCTGTCATTTACTTGGCAGCCTTTTTTTATATGAAAAGTTTTAGTATTTTTGATTCAACTCAAATCCTACTGTTGAATAAAATTAACTACATACTAATCTTTTCTTTGTTTATTTTCTTTGGTTGTACCAAGAATAAAATAGCCATTCAAACTACAAACATCTCCCAAGATAGCCTTTCTACCTATCTAACTTTGGCTAATGATGACCGTTTGCCTTTTGCCTACAAAAAAAAATACAATCAAAAAGCATTGGCAATTATTATGAGTCAAAAAGACGATTCGATTAATAAAGTCAATCTTTTTAAGGTGGCCAATCGGTATTACAACATGAAAGATTGGCAAGGTTATTTTGATGCATCAAAACTCATCTTGGATCGCTCAAAAAAAAACAATGATTCTGTTAACATGGCCAAAGCCTATACTTATCTAGGAGATTATTACGGAGCAAAAGCAATTTCAGACAGTGCCTATTTTAATTATTTTAAAGCAGAAAAATTATATCTTCATCTTAACGACAATTACAATCTAGCCAAAACACGAATTGGTAAAGCTAATTTACAATACAATGAGAACGATTACTTCAACTGCGAAATAGCTGTTTTTAAAGCATTGAAAGTCCTAAAAGGAATAAATGCCGATGAATTGCTTTACGAAGCGTATAACCTTTTAGGGATTTTATACAATGAACGGGAAGAATATGACAGAGCTTTAGAATACCATAACAAAGCGTTGGCCATTATTGACAACCAATCTTTTTCATCAGTTTTGCAATTTAAAGCATCCTCCTTAAACAATATGGGTTATGTGTATTTGAACTTAAAAAATTACCAACAAGCAAAAAGTAATTTTGAAAAAGGGCTACAACAAGAAAATTTATTTGTAAATAAACCCAAATTATATGCAATGTTATTGGATAATTTAGCCTATTCTAAATTTAAACTTAAAGAATCAGAAGGGCTTCCTGAACAATTCTATAGAGCGCTTAAAATTAGGGATAGTTTACACCTTACATCAGGGGTCATCATCAACAAAACCCATTTGTCTGAATATTTTGCTTCCAAAAATGACACTTTAAGAGCTATTCAGTATTCCAAACAAGCACTTACACTTTCCCGTAGCACTAATCGATTAAGAAGTGTACTGGAAACCCTCAAACAAATGGAAACGGTAGACCCTAAAAACGCATCCAAATATTCTAAAGAATACATTCAAATCAATGATCGTTTGCAAAAGGCTGAACGTAAAATGGGTGAAAAATTCTCCAGAATAGAATATGAAACCGATGAAATAAAAGTTGAGAATACGAATCTTGAAGGTCAAAATAAGAAACTTTTGTTAATTTTTGGTTCTTTCATAATCTTGGCAATATTATTGTATACCATTAAACTTCAAAAAGTTAAACAACGCGAACTGTTGTTCAAACAACAGCAGCAGCAAGCGAATGCCGAGATTTATAATTTATTAATCAATCAACAAAACACTATTGAAATCAATAGTATTAAAGAGAAAAAAAGAGTAGCAAGGGAATTGCACGATGGTGTGCTGGGCAGAATGTTTGGTGTTCGAATCAATTTGGATAGTTTAAACAAAATCAAAGACGATTCAGGTATTGAAAGAAGACTAAACTATCTTACTGAACTCAAAAATATTGAACAAGATATTCGGGAAATTTCACATAACTTGAATAGAGAAAAATCAGAATTAATTAATAACTTCGTCGCCATAGTTGCTAATTTATTTGAAGAACAGAAAAAAACATATAGTTCAAAGTTTCTTGCCCATATTGACCCTGCAATAAAATGGGATTATATTGACAATACCGTAAAAATTAATATATACCGAATTCTTCAAGAGTCTCTTCAAAATTGTAATAAATATGCTAAGGCCACCAAAATAAAAGTGGAATTTAAAAAGCAAAATGACAATTTAATACTGAAAATTAGCGATGATGGTGTAGGATTTAATATCAACCGAGCAAAAAAAGGGATTGGCCTACAAAATATAAAAACGAGAACTGTTGAATGTGAAGGAACCCTCGAAATAAAATCAAAAAAAGAAGAAGGAACTACCATAATAATAGCAATTCCAATTAAAAAAACACAAAAAACTACAACGTAATGATAGTGGATTCAAAAGTGGAAAAATTAATCAAAAAAAACATTTTAATAGTAGACGACCATCCCTTTATAATTGACGGATATAAAAACGCCATTACTCGTTACAAACCTGATATTTATGAATACTCATTTACACAAGGTAAGGACTGCGAGACAGGTTATAACATTATTACAAATCCAGAAACCCTTCCTTTTGACGTTGCTTTTTTAGATATCAGCATGCCTGCTTTTGAAGAAAAAGGAATTATTTCTGGTGAGGATTTAGCTAAATTAATTATGGAATTGATGCCCAATTGCAAAATTATTCTGCTAACCATGTATACTGAATTACTCAAAATAAAAAATATAATTGAGACTATAAATCCTGCTGGATTGGTTATAAAAAATGATTTAACATTTGACGAACTGCTTTTTGGCTTTGACATCATTTTGAAAGACGAAATATACTATAGTCACTCTGTCATTAAGATGGCTGATCAAATTAATAATGATTTTGAAGGTATTGATCAATTTGACAAATTAATTTTATTCCATATTTCTAAAGGGACAAAAACCAAAGATATTCCGCAATACATCCCTATTTCACTACATGCTATAGAAAGCAGAAAAGTAAATCTAAAAGAGCTCTTTAAAGTTGAAGACGGAAGTGATATTGATTTAATTCGGGAAGCAAAAGTTAGAGGGATTATCTTTTAACAACTCCTCAAAACAAAAAAAAAGCGACACACTAGAATGTCGCTTTTTCTTTTTAAAACATTTCATCAATTATTCGCTTATTGCATCCCAACCCCTAGCCTTTAAAGGGATTTTTGTATTGGCACGAGTAACAAGATGCACTCCTTCACTCTTCTGGGTCATGTGCCCAATAATGCTAAAATTTGGATTTCCCTTTATTTTTTCGAAATCTTCCATCGCAATTGTAAAGAGCAATTCGTAATCCTCACCACCGTTGATGGCAACTGTTGTGCTATCAATATTAAATTCTTCGCAAACATTGATAAATTGAGGATCTATAGGCAATTTGTCTTCATACAGATTACAACCGACACCTGACTGTTTGCACAAATGCATAATCTCTGAAGACAATCCATCGGAAATATCTATCATTGAAGTGGGTTTAATTTCCAATGCGTGCAATAAAGTACGAACATCTTTTCGGGCTTCCGGCTTCAATTGGCGTTCAATCAAATAGGTATAAGCATCCAAATCGGGTTGTGAATTTGGATTGACTTGAAAAACTTGTTTCTCTCTTTCCAATACCTGCAATCCCATATAAGCTGCTCCAATATCGCCTGTGACTACTAATAAATCAGTTTGTTTTGCACCGTTTCTATAAACAATCTCGTTTTCATCTGCCTCACCAAGTGCAGTAACACTAATGATTAATCCTTTTTGGGAAGAAGTCGTATCGCCACCGATTACATCCACTTTGTACTCCTGAGCGGCATGGGCAATTCCTTCATACAATTCTTCTAATGCCTCTAATGGAAAACGATTAGATACAGCTATAGAAACCGTGATTTGAGTTGGTCGGGCATTCATTGCGCAAATATCAGATAGATTCACCACGACGGATTTATACCCTAAATGTTTTAGAGGCATATAAGCCAAATCGAAATGTACACCTTCAATCAATAAATCAGTTGAAACAACTACTTTTTTTTCTTTGAAATCCAATACGGCTGCGTCGTCACCAATTCCTTTTAATGTAGAAGATTGGGTGATCTCGAAGTTTTTTGTTAAATGGTCTATCAAACCAAATTCTCCTAATTGCGCTATGCTGGTACGTTGTGGGTTTTTATCTTCAATCATTTTGTTTGTTTATTGCTGTTTTGGTTTTACCAAGATAGCAAAGGTACGAAGTTGGCCATTTAATAACTATAAATAAAAGAAGAAAGGAAGTTTTAACAAACGGATTTCAAACGAGCGTCATTTGGGAAAAATAATTGGTTTTCTATACAAATGGTTTTGCAAACGCATGAAGGATAGGAGCTGGCTACCAAAGTAGTCGGATAACCCGACAGCAGCCAGGTAAAATGGCGTTGTGGTTTAAAATCCAAAAAAAATCCCATTCGGTTAGGAATGGGACTTGATATTTGAATTAATTTATTCGGGGTCATTCATTTTGAAAGTATCCATGAAGGCTGTGGTGTAATCCCCTGCGATGTATCTAGCATCATCCATCAACTGTCTGTGGAATGGAATGGTTGTTTTGATACCTTCAATTACGAATTCGTCTAATGCTCTTCTCATTTTACTAATAGCTTCTTCACGAGTTTGGGCTGTAGTAATTAATTTAGCAATCATCGAATCGTAATTTGGCGGAATAGTATAACCTGAATAAACATGAGTATCTAAACGTACTCCGTGACCTCCTGGCATGTGTAATGTAGTAATTTTTCCTGGAGACGGTCTGAAGTCGTTATAAGGATCCTCAGCATTGATACGGCATTCGATAGCATGTAATTGAGGAAGATAGTTTCTTCCAGAAATTGGCACACCAGCTGCTACTAAGATTTGCTCACGGATTAAGTCATAATCAACAACTTGTTCCGTAATAGGGTGCTCTACTTGGATACGAGTATTCATTTCCATAAAGTAGAAGTTTCTGTGTTTGTCCACCAAAAACTCAACAGTTCCAGCACCTTCGTATTTTATGTATTCTGCTGCTTTTACAGCTGCTTCACCCATTTTGTTACGCAATTCTTCGGTCATAAAAGGAGAAGGAGTTTCTTCAGTCAATTTTTGGTGACGACGTTGAACAGAACAGTCTCTTTCAGATAGGTGACATGCTTTACCGTATGAATCACCAACAACTTGAATTTCGATATGACGTGGCTCTTCAATTAATTTTTCAAGATACATACCGTCGTTTCCGAAAGCGGCAGCTGATTCTTGACGTGCACCTTCCCATGCTTTCAGTAAATCTTCTGGAGCCCAAACAGCTCTCATTCCTTTACCTCCACCACCGGCAGTTGCTTTTAACATTACAGGATATCCAAATTTATCGGCTAATTCAGCAGCTTGTTCAAAAGATTCTAAGATTCCGACTGAACCTGGTACACAAGGAACTCCAGCTTCAATCATCGTAGCTTTTGCAGAAGCTTTATCACCCATTCTGTCAATCATATCTGGAGACGCACCGATGAATTTTATATTGTGTTCTTGACAAATTTTAGAAAATTTTGCATTTTCAGAAAGGAACCCGTAACCAGGATGAATTGCGTCTGCGTTTGTAATTTCGGCAGCAGCAATAATATTGGACATCTTTAAATAAGACAGGTTACTTGGAGGTGGTCCTATACAAACGGCTTCGTCGGCAAATTTCACGTGTAAGCTTTCGGCATCTGCAGTAGAATAAACGGCTACTGTCTTGATACCCATTTCTCTACAAGTTCTGATGACACGAAGTGCTATCTCTCCTCTATTTGCTATTAGTATTTTTTTAAACATCTTCTTGAAATTGTAAATTATAAATTATAAATTTTAAATTACTTTGAATGAGATAAATTCACCATTCAAAATTCATCATTCAAAATTTCTTATGATGGATCTACTAAGAATAAAGGTTGGTCAAATTCTACTGGAGACATATCATCAACCAATATTTTTACAATTTTACCAGATATTTCAGATTCAATTTCATTGAATAATTTCATGGCTTCAATAACACAAAGAACATCTCCTTTTGCAATAGATTTACCAACTTCTACAAACATTGGTTTGTCTGGAGCAGGTTTTCTGTAAAAAGTACCAATAATTGGCGATTTTATTGTGATATAGTGAGCGTCTTGTGCGACTGGTGCTTCTGGAGCAGCAGTAACTGGAGCTATTTGTTGTGGAGCGGCAGCTTGAGGAAGAGCGTTTTGAACAGGTAATTGTTGAACATAAGTTGCTTCGGTAACGTTTCCTTCTAAAGTAGTTCTGATGGTGATTTTAACATCATCCATTTCTAATTTTACTTCTGCAACACCTGAATTTGCTACAAATTTGATTAGATTTTGAATTTCTTTTAAATCCATAATTATTTCTTTTTAGTTTATTTTATTTTTTATCGTAAGCCCAAGTTAGGTAAATGGATCCCCAAGTAAAACCGCCGCCAAAAGCAGCAAAAATTATAGTGTCCCCTTTTTTGAAAACGTGTTCAAAATCGTATAATACTAATGGTAATGTTGCCGAAGTAGTATTTCCGTATTTTTCAATATTCATCAATACTTTATCATCTTCTAAGTTCATTCTATGAGCTGTAGCGTCAATAATACGTTTGTTAGCTTGATGTGGTACTAACCAGTTTACATCTTCATTAGTCAAATTGTTTCTTTTAAGAATCAATTCACTTGCATCAGCCATATTGGTAACTGCATATTTAAAAACAGTTTTACCATCTTGAATGATATTATGCTTATTGTCATTTACCGTTTCCATACTAGTTGGAAGAATAGAACCTCCAGCTGGAATTTTCAAGAAATCACGACCAACACCATCACTTCGTAAATATTCATCTTGTAAACCGTAACCGTCATAATTTGGTTCAAATAAAACAGCTCCTGCACCATCTCCAAAAATAATACACGTTGATCTATCTTTATAATCTACAATTGAAGACATTTTATCTGCACCAATAAGCAGTACTTTTTTGTATCGCCCAGATTGAATGTAAGCAGCGGCTGTTGACATTCCGTAAAGGAAGCTAGAACAAGCGGCTTGTAAGTCGTATGCAAAAGCATTTGTAGCGCCAATTGCAGTTGCTACATATACTCCAGTAGAAGCTACTGGCATATCTGCAGTTGCCGTTGCCATTAAAATTAAATCTATTTCAAGAGGGTCAATGTTTGCTTTTGCTATTAAATCTTCTGCAGCTTTTATAGCAAGGAAAGAAGTTCCTTTATCGGCATCTTTTAGTATTCTTCTTTCTTTAATTCCGGTGCGTGTGGTTATCCATTCATCATTTGTATCGACCATAGTTTCGAGAACTTTGTTGGAAAGAACAAAGTCTGGAACATAACCTCCAACTGCGGTAATTGCGGCTGTAATTGTACTCATTATATGCGATTATTTATTGCCAAATGTTGCCATTTGCAAAATTTTTAAAAGTCTCTAAAATTACAATAAAAAAACCAAACTAATTGTTTTAAGTTTTTCTTATTTGAGGGAAATTATAAACAACAAAAAAAACTCTCACGAAGTGAGAGTTCTAGTATTATTTACAAAAACGTATTAAGCAAGAGCTACAGATTTATCTATAACAACTTGTCCTCTGTAGTACATTTTTCCTTCATGCCAGTAAGCTCTGTGGTATAAATGTGCTTCTCCAGTAATAGGACATGTAGCGATTTGAGCTACAGTAGCTTTGTAATGTGTTCTTCTTTTGTCTCTTCTAGTTTTCGAGATTTTTCTCTTTGGATGTGCCATTTTACTATATTATTTATCCGTTAATAGTTGCTTTAATTTGTCCCAGCGCGGGTCTATATTCTCTTCTTCCTTTTCTTCTTTGTTTTTCTTTGTTTGTTCTTCAATTGCTAATTCTTTCAGTTTTGTCAAAGCTTCTGTTTTTAGACTTCCATCTTTTATTCCTGGATGTACCCTTCTTAGTGGTATTGAAAGTACAATCATCTCATATATATACTGAGCGATGTCTATTTCAAACTCCCCAAAAGGCAATATTAGCAATTCTTCATTGTCGTTATTGAATGTCTCCCCAAATCGAACAATAAGTTTCAATTTTCCCTTTACAGGCAAATCAAAATCTTCACTTGTAAGATCGCAAGGAACATTAATAATTCCCTTATGTTTGAAATCAATTTCAAGCAGGTTGCTTTTTTTGTCTAAAACTACATTTACTTTGATATCTGAATTTTGAAATTCGTTATAATCAAAGATTTCAAAGAACGCATTATTTATTTGATACTCAAATTTGTGTTTCCCTAGCTTCAATCCTACGAAAGGAATTACATATTCTTTTGTCTTGCTCATTTCAACAACAATTTGCCCTAAACTTCGGGAGTGCAAAGATATAAAATAATTGGAAATCTAATAATGTTATTCACCTTTTTTTGTTTATAACTGTTTTTCTTTTGTTTTTAAAGGCTTCTGGCTGATTTCTGCATATTGATTTCTTGAATTATATACGTCAATCGCAAGATAAACAGCCTCTTTGAAAGAATTATAATCGGCTTTATTTTTTCCAGCAATATCATAAGCAGTTCCGTGATCTGGAGAAGTTCTTATTTTATTTAGACCTGCTGTATAGTTTACGCCATTTCCAAAAGATAATGTTTTGAAAGGAATTAAACCTTGATCGTGATAGGCAGCAATAACAGCGTCGTATTTTTCGTATTGATTGCTTCCAAAGAAACCGTCTGCAGGAAAAGGTCCAAAAACCAAAGTGCCTTTTTCGAATAATTTTTTCAATGCTGGTTTCAATACAGTATCATCTTCAGTTCCAATAACTCCACCATCACCACAATGCGGATTAAGTCCTAAGACTGCAATTTTAGGCTTGTTGATACTGAAATCCTGTATTAGAGTTTGGTTGATAGTTTTTATTTTCTTAAAAATTAGCTCTTCGGTTAAATGCGAAGCCACTTCATTCAACGGGATATGATCCGTTAATAATCCAACCCTTAAATTGTCTTGAACCATTAGCATCAATGCATCGCCTTCTAATTCTTGGTCTAAATAATCAGTATGCCCTGGGAATTTAAACGAATCCGATTGAATGTTGTATTTGTTTATAGGCGCAGTGACTAATACGTCTATGTCGCCTTCTTTTAAAGCTTTGGTTGCAGCAACAAATGATTTGATAGCGTATTCACCTACTTTTTCGTCGTTTGTTCCAAGGCTTAAATCGATTCCTTCTCTCCAAAGATTGAACACATTGACTTTACCTATGACAATTTGATCCAGTTTGTCTATCCCTTGTAAAGCGACTGTGGATTCAAAATTCTTTCTGATAAACGAAAGTATTTTTACATTGGCAAAAATAACCGGGGTACACAATTCTAACATTCGAGAATCTTCGAATGTTTTCAGAATGACTTCGCTTCCAATACCGTTTAAATCTCCTATTGAAATCCCTACGATTATATTTTCTGCTTTTTTCATAATGTCCTCTAGTTATTTATTGCTAATTTTGAAGTGCAAATTTAGTAAAATAAAATAAGAAATGTTTACAGGAATTATTGAAACACTTGGGATTGTCCAAGAAGTTAAGAAAGAGCAAGATAATATTCACATCACGATAGATTCGACATTGGCCAATGAATTAAAAATTGACCAAAGCGTAGCTCATAACGGAATATGCCTAACGGTTGTTGCTATCTCTGGAAATCATTATACGGTAACTGCTATTGGCGAAACAATTAAAAAGACTAATATTTCAAATTGGAAAGTTGGCGACAGCGTGAATTTAGAAAGAGCCATGAAGCTAGGAGATCGTTTAGATGGACATATCGTGCAAGGTCATGTTGACCAAATAGGAACTTGTATTTCGATTCAAGAAACTAATGGAAGTTGGTTTTACACTTTTGAGTATGACTCATCATTGCAAAACATTACAATAGAAAAAGGTTCTATTACAATAAATGGCGTTAGCTTGACTGTGGTAAATTCAGGTAAAAGCAATTTCAGTGTAGCAATTATTCCTTATACGTATGAACACACTAATTTTAATTCGTTTATTATTGGAACCAAAGTGAATTTGGAATTTGATGTAATCGGGAAATACGTTTCTAGGTTGTATAGTCAGAAATAGACTGAGAAAAAATTTATTAAAACAAAAAAAAGGCCTTAAATAGGTCTTTTTTTATTTTGTTTGTATATGATATATGTGCCAAATATTACTCCTACTAATGCTAATTGAATTATGTTTTGATCTATAGGCAAGTCAGGAGGCGTAGGGGCTCTTTGTGTTGGAGCAGGTGGTGCGCAATAACTACTTACCCCTGTAAGAAGGAGTGAAATGCAGATAAAAAATTTATTTTTGATAATTTTCATAAATTTATAAAAAGTAATAAATCAACTTTACTAAATAATAAAAAGAACTTTTTGATTTAAAACTCCTAACACTATAATAATTAATGCCGCGAAGTTATGGATATATTATCTGAAGGGCAAATGATAATTCTATAAAATGAATTTTTTAACGCTAAAATTAACTTTTTTGAATTAAAGCTAATCTAATACTTACAAATTAAACAAGATAGGCCTTGTTTGTAACCTTGGGGTGATTACTACAACTAAGTTAATGTTTTTTTTATACATATGATATTTCCCAATCGGGATTACGATGAATTGCGCCTTTTTTTAGTTAAAGTGTATAAAAAGAGAACTTTGTTGTGATTTTAAAAAAAAGAAACCTCTCAATATCAGTTGATATGAGAGGTTTTTCTGTGGTCCCACCTGGGCTCGAACCAGGGACCACCTGATTATGAGTCAGGTGCTCTAACCAGCTGAGCTATAGGACCGGTTAAGAGTTTGCAATATTACTACAATTATTTTATTGTCACAAGTATTTTTTGGGTAGATTTTCGAATAATTTAGTCAATAGAAGGAATCGGTTTTGAAAAGAACTGATTATGAATTGACTAATTTTTATTTTATTTCTTGGCATAATTCAATTAATACACCATTGGTCCCTTTTGGATGCAAAAAAGCGACCAATTTATTATCGGCTCCTTTTTTTGGGGTTTCGTTTAGGACTGTGAATCCTTCTGATTTGAGTCGTTCGATTTCGGAAAGAATGTCTTCAACATCAAAAGCGATGTGGTGAATTCCTTCTCCTTTTTTTTCGAGGAACTTGGCAATTGGGCTTTCGGGATTGGTGGCTTCAAGGAGTTCTATTTTGTTGGGGCCGTTCATGAAAAAAGATGTTTTTACCCCTTCACTGGCGACTTCTTCCTGTTTATAGGCGGGCGCGCCAAATAGTTTTTCGAATAACAAATTGGATACTTCAAGGTTTTTGACTGCGATGCCAATGTGTTCTATTTTTCTCATTATATATAGTATGTTTTTTGTTTTCTGAATTTGTTCCAATAAAGAACTATTGCTTCTCTTTAGCCCTGATGGAAGCGGCATCCTTTTTATCTCGTCTTTTTTGACGAGATAAAAAGATATAGCGGACAGCAGGAATTTTGTCTCCTGAACAAGCCTAATTTTCTGCTCCTAAATCATAAAACAAATATAAAAAACTTTATGAGTTAATGACTTTGTAAGGTTGTCTCTCAAAAAAATAGTATTTTTGCAACATGGAAACAAATAGACAGAAAAAAATAGGCGGGGTTATCCAAAAAGATTTGGTTGATATTTTGCAGGGTGAAGTGAGAAAAAATGGAATTACAAATTTGATAATTTCAGTATCCAAGGTTACGGTGACTACAGATTTGTCTGTGGCGACGGTGCATTTAAGTGTTTTTCCTCAAGAAAAAGCAGCGGAAACGTTGGCAGGGATTAAAGCTAATTCGACTTTGATTAAGCACGATTTATCTCAAAGAGTACGTTTGCAATTGCGTAAAGTGCCTAATTTGGTTTTCTTTATTGATGATTCTTTGGATTATATCGAGAAGATTGACAATGCCTTGAAAAATCAAGAAAATCCGATAGAGAATAGAGATTTGTTGGACAAACGCAGATTTCAATAAAATTTGAATTTCCCTCTTTACATAGCCAAGCGGTATATTTTTAGCAAAAGCAAAAATAATGCTATCAATATCATTAATCGTATTGCTAGTATGGGGATTATTGTGGGAGCAATGGCATTGTTTGTCGTGCTCTCGGTTTTTTCGGGATTGAAGGAATTTAGTCTTTCGTTTACCAATGATATTGATCCCGATCTTAAAGTAAGCAGTACGCTTGGAAAATCTTTTTTTGTTGAACCAAAACAGGAAAAAGAGATTGCAGCAATTGAAGGGGTGGCTTCCTTTTCAAAGGTTATTGAAGAGCGAGTGTTGTTTACTTTTAATGGAAAACAAGAGGTTACTTATCTAAAAGGTGTTGATTCTACTTTTAACACCGTTAGCGATTATAATAAAAAACTGTATAATGGACAATGGCTGAAACCCGATACTTATCAGGTAGTTGTTGGATATGGTATTGCTCAAAAATTCTCGATGGGACTGCTGGATTACAATAATCCTTTTGAGGTTTTTGTTCCAAAACCCGGTAAGGGAGCTATTGAAAATCCTGCTCAAGCTTTTAATAAAACAGATGTTTTCCCGGTTGGAATTTATGCAATCAGTGAAGATTTAGATTCTAAATATGTGTTTGCCGATTTGGGTTTGGCACAGGAATTATTGGAATATAAAACTAATCAGGTTTCGGGTCTTGAAATTAAATTAAAACAAGGTGCTGATGAGAGAGCTGTTGTCGCGAAACTTCAATCCATTTTCAAAAATAAAATTACCGTAAAAAACAAGGAACAACTGAATGAAGCCTTGTATAAAATGCTGAACACTGAAAACATTGCGGTGTACTTAATCTTTACGTTGGTAATAGTTGTGGCGCTTTTTAACTTGATTGGAGCACTCATCATGATGATTTTGGATAAAAAAGGAAACCTAAAAACCCTTTTTAATCTAGGAACTGACATCAAGGATTTGCGTAACATATTCCTGCTTCAGGGAACCTTATTGAGCGTTTTTGGTGGAATTATTGGGTTATTATTGGGTGTTGTATTTGTATTATTACAACAGCAGTACCAATTGATTATGATAACTCCTACACTGGCTTATCCAGTGGTTTTTACATTGGAAAATGTAGGGATTGTTATGGCGACGATTATCACTCTTGGTTTTATTGCTTCGCTGATTGCGAGCAGTCGAGTTAGTAAGAAATTGTTGGAATAGAAAAAAAATCGCCACGAATTCCACTAATTTACACAAATTCATTCGTGATAATTAGTGCAATTCGTGCTTAAGCTTTTAAACAACCTCATATCCAGAATACGCCTCTTCAATCTCGTTCAAAACGGCAAATAATTCTTCGGGATGGTCTAGGGTTACCAGTTTTTGTTTGAAGGGTTTGAAAGAATGAATTCCTTTGAAATAATTGGTATAATGTGGTCTTGTTTCCACAATACCGAGTCTTTCTCCTTTCCATTCCATTGCCCAAGTGAGGTGATTTCGCACTGCTTCTACCCTATCGGCAACGGTAGGTTTTGCCAAATGTTCTCCTGTTTTGAAGTAATGTTTGATTTCGTTGAAAATCCAAGGATAACCAATGGCAGCACGACCTATCATTATTCCGTCGATGCCGTATTCGTTTTTATAATGCAATGCTTTTTCGGGAGAATCAATATCTCCGTTACCAAAAATGGGCATTGTGATTCTTGGGTTGTTTTTGACGCGGGCAATATGCGACCAGTCAGAATGACCTTTATACATTTGTGCGCGGGTTCTGGCGTGGATGCTCAAAGCGGCAACACCAATATCCTGCAAACGCTCTGCAACTTCATCTATATTTATGGAATTATCATCCCATCCTAAACGGGTTTTTACGGTAACAGGCAAATGCGTGCTGTCGATAACGGCTTGAGTCAAACGAATCATTAAATCTACGTCTTTTAAAACTCCGGCACCTGCACCTTTACAAACAACTTTTTTGACTGGACAGCCAAAATTAATATCTATTAAATCTGGGTTTACGGTAGAAACGATTTTAGAGGATAAAGCCATTGCTTCTTCGTCTCCACCAAAAATCTGGATTCCTACGGGTCTTTCGTAATCGAAGATATCTAATTTCATTCGGCTTTTGATGGCGTCGCGGATTAGGCCTTCGGAAGAAATAAATTCGGAGTACATTAAGTCGGCGCCATGCTGTTTGCACAATCTGCGGAAAGGAGGGTCACTCACATCTTCCATAGGTGCTAACAATAGTGGAAATTCGGGTAATATAATGTTGCCAATCTTAATCATCGTCCTTAAATTTTTTGCAAAATTACATCTTTTAAGCGAAAGGATAAAAAACTTAATGACATTAGATAACTAAGAAGATGATTTTGAATAATTTGCTAACTAATTAAAGGGTATATGTATTACAATTTGAAAAGACTTTGGGTAAATGCTTGAGTTTCCTATTTTGAAACTTTGAAACTGTTGAATTTAGAGTATATTTGCAGATTAATTGTCGCTTTACGGCGTTTGCGTGAGATTTGAGATTAAGAGGAGAACAGCCAGTGGCTGTTCGGAATAATAAAAGTTACACATCATTATACATGAAACATATTAGGAATTTTTGCATTATTGCACATATTGATCACGGAAAAAGTACATTAGCGGATCGATTATTGGGGGCAACCCAAACAGTAACGGCTCGTGAAGAAAAAGCGCAATTACTGGACAATATGGACTTGGAGCGTGAACGTGGTATCACGATCAAGAGTCATGCAATCCAAATGGAATATACATATAAAGGGGAAGAATATATCTTGAACCTGATCGATACTCCGGGACACGTAGATTTCTCCTATGAAGTTTCGCGTTCTATTGCGGCTTGCGAAGGTGCATTGCTGATTGTGGATGCGGCACAAAGCATTCAGGCACAAACGATTTCTAACTTGTATTTGGCTCTAGAAAACGACTTGGAAATTATTCCAGTTTTGAATAAAGTAGATTTGCCAAGTGCCAATCCAGAGGAAGTAAGTGATGATATTATTGACTTGCTTGGATGTAAATTGGAAGATATTATCCATGCTTCTGGGAAAACTGGTTTTGGTGTAGAAAATATATTGGCTGCAATTATTGAAAAAATTCCAGCTCCAAAAGGAGTAAAAGATGAACCTCTTCAGGCTTTGATATTTGATTCGCACTACAATCCGTTTCGTGGTATTGAAGTAATTTTCCGTGTGAAAAACGGGGAAATAAAGAAAGGCCAAAAAATTAAATTTATGGCTACTGGCAATGAATATTTTGCCGATGAAGTTGGGACTTTGAAATTGAATCAAGTTCCTAAAAATGTGATTTCGACAGGAGATGTTGGGTATTTGATTTCGGGAATTAAAGAAGCCAAAGAAGTAAAAGTAGGAGATACGATTACCGATGCCAAAACGCCTACAACGAATATGATTACTGGTTTTGAGGATGTAAAACCAATGGTATTTGCCGGGATTTATCCTGTAGATACTGAGGATTACGAGGATTTGCGTGCTTCGATGGAAAAATTACAATTGAACGATGCTTCGTTAGTATTTTTACCCGAAAGTTCAGCAGCTCTAGGATTTGGTTTCCGTTGTGGATTCTTGGGAATGTTACACATGGAAATCATCCAGGAACGTTTGGAACGTGAATTTGATATGACCGTAATTACTACGGTTCCGAACGTTTCGTATTTGGCTTACACCAAAAAAGATCCAGATACTGCATTTGTAATTAACAATCCTTCGGATTTACCAGAACCATCAAGATTAGACCGCGTTGAAGAGCCTTTTATAAAAGCTACTATTATCACGAAAGCTGATTTCGTTGGAAACGTAATGAGTTTATGTATCGAAAAACGAGGAGTTATTACTAATCAGACGTATTTAACAACTGAGCGAGTTGAGCTAAATTTCGATATGCCATTGGCCGAAATTGTATTCGATTTTTACGATAGATTAAAAACGGTTTCAAAAGGATATGCTTCATTTGATTACTCGCCAATTGGAATGCGTACTTCAAAATTAGTTCGTTTGGATGTTTTATTGAATGCACAGTCTGTGGATGCACTTTCCGCCTTAATTCACGAAAGCAATGCTTATAACATTGGTAAAAAAATGTGTGAGAAATTGCGTGAATTGATTCCAAGACAACAATTTGATATTCCGATTCAAGCAGCAATTGGTGCTAAAATCATTGCCCGTGAAACGATAAAAGCGTTGCGTAAAGACGTTACCGCCAAATGTTATGGTGGGGATATTTCCCGTAAACGTAAATTATTGGAGAAACAGAAAAAAGGTAAAAAACGTATGAGACTGGTTGGAAATGTTGAAATTCCGCAAGAAGCGTTTATGGCTGTTTTGAAATTGAACGACTAGATTTTTTTTCTAGAGAATAGAAGAAAGAGTAATGAATATAGAGAGAACCTGATGATGCAAAAATTGTCAGGTTTTTTTTTTGCTGCAACTTGTTTTTACTAACTTTGTTTTTATGGAAACTATAAAATTAAATATCGATTTGAGTGTCAATCAATTGATTGAAGCTGTGAAGCAACTTTCTCCTAAGGATAGATTGAGAGTTAATGATGCTATCTGGAATGAAGATATGGAAATTCCTGTCGAACACCAACGAATTGTTTTAGACCGAATGGCAAAAGCAAATGCAAACCCCGAAAGACTTTTAGATTGGGATGAAGTTTCTAAAACGCTTTAGGACTTGCATTTTCAATTAAAAATAGACACTGACGCTTTGAATGACATTCAAGAAACTTTTGAATGGTATGAAATGCAATTGAAAGGATTGGGTTTACGTTATAAAACGCAAGTCAAAAAACAAATCAATTCTTTAAAAAAAGACCCTTATCTTTTTAGTATAAAATACAATGAAATTCGATGTAGGAAAATAGAAAAATTTCCTTTTTTGATTCATTACCTAATAAATGAAAATACAAAAAATGTTACTGTTTTTGCCGTTTTTCATACTTCTAAAAACCCAGAAATCTGGAAAAGAAACAATAAGTAAAACTTCAATAACAAAAGTTGTTAGGGTTTTCTATTTTTGAAATGTATCTTTGAGATTCTATGCTCAAAACCTTTGTAACTTAAAAAAATGCTCGACGAAACCCCAAAACGATTTGACCGCATTGTTGCCATTCTTATTCAACTGCAATCCAAAAAGATTGTAAAAGCACAGGAATTGGCGAATCGTTTTGAGGTTAGCCTGCGAACAATTTATCGTGATATTCGGACATTAGAAGCTTCTGGAGTTCCTATTTATAGTGAAGCTGGTGTTGGTTATGCTTTAATGGACGGCTATCGGTTACCGCCTGTTATGTTTACCCGCGAAGAAGCCAGCAGTTTTATAGCGGCTGAAAAACTAATGCAGAAATTTACTGATACAACTCTTGGAAATCACTATGCTTCGGCTATGTATAAATTAAAGGCTGTGTTGCGAAGTGATGATAAAGATTGGGTTTCCAGTATTGAGTCGAGTGTGTTAATGCAATCTTCGGAGAAACTTTTTAATGATAAATCTCCGAATACTTTGGCAACGCTTTTTGAAAGCATCGCCGAAAAAACACAAGTTTTTCTTTCGTATGAAGCTATTCAATCGGATGGAATTACAGTACGTCATATTGAACCTGTTGGAGTTTTTCACGATAATAACAATTGGTATATGTTAGGGTATTGTCATTTGCGTAAAGACTACAGACAATTCCGGGCTGATCGGATACACGGAATTAAAAAAACGGAAATCCCTTTTTCAATAGAACACGATGCATTAGAAACTTATTTAGATAAAAACAAAACTGTTTCAACAATCAAAATCAGGATTTTGGTGGAGAAAAAAATTGCCAATTACCTGAAATACGAACGAAAATACCACGGCTTTGTTTCGGAAAAAGCAATAGACGACAAAATCGAAATGACTTTTATGTCGTGTGATACGATGGAAGGATTTTCGCGTTGGTATATGATGTTTGGGGATTATGCAACTATATTGGAACCGGAAAGATTAAAAACTAAAATTCTGGAATTATTAGATAAAAACAGACGACGCCTTTTATAAAAAAACTCCTAAAATGAATTTCATATTAGGAGTTTTTTTAATTTTTATCTTTCCCAGAAAAAAGGAGGTTCAATTCCCAAGGCTCTTAAATAAACATAACCCTGACCTCGATGATGCACTTCGTTATCAATAAAATATAAAATATTTTGAACGATTGGGAATTCATATTGACCAAATAAATTAAAGGTTTCATTAAAATCTTCGATGGTTAATTTCTGCCAATTTTCATTAATTTCTGCGGTAGCTTCGTCCCATTTTTCAAGGTATTGCGCTTTAAAAATTAATTTTTCAGTTCCCTCAGTATAAGGTTGAATATCACGATTGACTATTCCTTTAAGTGCTGGGGCTCCAATAGCTAAAAGCTCATCGGCTAATTTTGAAAATGGACGCATCCCGCCAATTGAAAATTCAAAGAAATCTTTATCAGGAAATATTTCAATTACACGGCGTGTTAAAGCGCGATGTCCTTGCCAGTGTTTCAATAAATCTTCGGGAGTAATAACTTGTGCTGCTAATGTTTTCATAATTTTAAAGTTTTTCATTGTTTACTTCTTCAAAATTAGATACGGTCGGTGACAACAGTTTGTCAGTAGGTTTTTATTTTTTTAATTATTTTAGAAAATAGAGTAAAGAGAAAAGAACAAAGAGAAAAGAATAGAGAAAACCTGACGAAGGTAAAACCATCAGGTTTTCGATTTTTAATTCGATTTTTAAATATTTCTAAACTTAGCAACTTAGTCACTTTCTGGCTCAGAAACTTAAAAAAAATTATTTGTCCTTCAACCAATCGAACAATCGTTGCGCATCTGTACCTTTAAACAATTGGGTTCCTTCGTTCATTGTGGCGGCAGAACCGCAGGCAACACCCCAGCGGATTACTTCTTTCAGGCTTTTATTTTGCGAAAGTGCCCAAACCATTCCGCCGACCATACTATCACCGGCACCAACGGTACTTTTCTTAGCGACATTGGGAGCTGGGACAAATTCATAATTATCTTTAGTTACTAAGACCGCTCCTTGAGGCCCGAGAGAAACTACCACAATTTCCGCTCCGCCTTTGGCAATAATTTGTTTGGCTGCTTCATTGACTTCTTCCATTTCCAGTCGTTCAACACCAATCAGTTTCGCCAGTTCTCCTACGTTTGGTTTAATTAGATAAGCGCCTGTTTCCAATACTTTTTTCAAAGCTTCCCCTGATGTATCCACTATTAACTTTGCGCCAGATTGTTTTGCTATTTCGGCAATCTTTTGATAGAAATCGGATGATAAACCTTCATTTAAACTGCCACTGGCTACTAAGAATTTTGGTTTTAAGTCTGCCACTGCATTGAGTACGGCCTGCTCTTCCTCTTCAGTAATTTCTCCTCCGGTAAACCCAAAGCGGTACTGTGAATTGGTGTTATCATCTACAGCCACAAAACTTTCTCTAGTCCAGGTCTGAATGGGAATGGCTTGAAAGGAGATGGATTCTTTGGCAACCAATTCTTCGAGCATTTTTCCCAATGGACCTCCCGAAGTGAATACTGCTAAAGAACTGCCGTTTAGCCTTGAAATGGCTTTGGAAACGTTGATTCCACCACCTCCAGCATCAAAGCGAGGTTCTTCACAGCGAATTTTTTGTTCGGCTACCAAGCCTTTAAAATGGGTGCTTTTATCTAAAGCTGGATTTACAGTAAGGGTAACAATATCGTATGTGCTCATTTTTATTTTTTTTAAAGAAAAAGATTGACAGAATATGCAATTTACTAAAATTAGAAGCGATAATAACTTTTGTACAATAATTAATTGTAAATGATTTTAACAACATAAAATACTGAAATTCATTACATTAAAAATAAAATCATTTGTACCTTTAAACACCCCAAATTAATAAAATCAGAATTATGAGAAAGACTCTATTTCTACTTTTATTATTTTATTCGACTATATCTTTGTCGCAGGGGATCATAGTTGACACGACAAGCTTGGGTATACCCGAACTGATTCGGGAAGAATTAATGAAGAATGCTTGTGCGAATGAAAGTAACTTCAGATTTTCATCACACCAAGGCATTGGTAAATTCACCAGTACCAATCCCAATTTCCCAATATCAAGCGGAATCATTATTAGGAATGGAATAGCAAAATATACCGAAGGAATTTATACTGGAGCCAATGAAAGCAGTCAGTTAAACACAGCAAATGATGCCGATTTGCAAGCTATAAGCGACAGTAACGGACAAATTGTCCCTATTACCGATGTAAGTTATATTCAGTTTGATTTTACTCCTTTGTCCAGTAATTTTAGTTTTGATTTTCTTTTTGCATCTAATGAATATGGTGAATTTCAATGTGGTTTTAGCGATGTTTTTGCATTTATATTGACTGATCTAACTACAGGAGTTGCCACAAATCTTGCTGTGCTTCCAGGAACAACAACTCCAGTTTCTGTCAAGAATATTAGAGACGAACAGTACAATTCTTCCTGTTTATCTGCCAATGCCAATTTGTTTGACCATTATAATGTAACCAATCCGGGGGAGTCAGCTATAAACATGAGAGGTGAAACCAAAGTTTTGACAGCTTCGTCAACTGTGATTCCAAATCGGACATACAGCATAAAACTGGCAATTGGAGATTACAATGACAGCAATTATGATTCGGCAGTATTCATAAAAGGAGGCAGTTTTATGACTACTATGAACTTAGGTCCTGATAGAGCCATTTGCGAAGGCGAAAGAATTACACTCCAATCTGGGCTTGTTGGGAATTACACATACGAGTGGACTCTCGACGGAACGGTAATTCCTACTGAAACAAGCGCTTCTTTGACGCTCAATAAATCAGGGACTTATGGGGTTACAGCAACACTTTCCGGTTGTGTCATAAAAGACGAGGTGGTCATTAGCGATTTGGTCATTAAATCACCTAAGAATTTAGTTGCTTGCTATACCGGAAACACCACTTATCAATATAACCTGACACAGAATAATTTAATTACGTTAGGTCTCAATCCGGCAGAATATTCTCTGAACTATTTTGATTCTTTGGCTGCAGCCAATTCAAACGGACCAACCATTCCCGATAGTCAATTGGCTTCTTTTACCAGCGCCGGTAATCAAACAATATACATTAAAGCGGTACATGTTTCTAACAGAAATACGTTTTGCAATAATCTCCTATCGTTTGATTTATTGGTGACAGCTCCTATCAATGTTGTTAAACCTCCAGACCTAAGTTTTTGTGACACCAATTTTGGAAGAGTGCTGGTGAATTTAACAATTCAGGAAAACCCTATCCTGAATGGATTAAATCCTTCGGATTACAATATCACCTATTATACAAGCCAGTCAGAAGCAAATAGCGCGTCAAATGCCATACCAAATCCAACAGCCTTTATCGTTTCTTTGTCCCAATCACCTCAAGCAATCTGGGTGCGTATTGAAAATATTCCCAACTCGGTTTGTTATACTACTATTAATTTCAATGTAATTGTTTATTCACTTCCCACAGTTGATGATATCGCTGATGTGATTGCATGCAACAGTTACACATTACCGCCAATTACAAATGGGGATTATTATACGGGACCAAATGGAACTGGAATTAAATTGAATGCAGGGGATATTATTGTAAAAACCGGAATCTACTATATTTACAGCGGTCCAACTCCAACAAACAATTGTACCAATGAAAATTCTTTTAAGCTGACCTTTGTTTATGAAATTGATTTTCCTGAAGAAGCCTGTGGGGAATACATAGTTCCCAGCGTAGTTGTCGGTGGTTTTTTTACGGAGGCTGGAGGAAGAGGTAATACAATTTCAGTTGGGACTAGATATACAACAGACAATACCATTTATTATTATGCCGTAATCAACGGTGTGGTTTGCCGTGACGAAGCAGTCCCTTTTGTCGTATATCCCTTGCCACTTGTAGATAAGCCCAGTAATGTAGTGACTTGTGATTCCTATACTTTGCCACCGTTGACAAATGGAAATTATTATAGTCTATCAGGAGGATTCGGAATTCCTTTGAATGCTGGAGATAATATAACTTCGAGCCAAACGCTATTTATTTTTGCAAATGATGGAAAATGTACCAATGAGTACTCCTTCAGAATTGACATTGTAAATACTGCGTCCTATATTCCCATTACAGAATGTGGAAGCTATACTTTACCAGCTGTTGCAATTGGCGGTTATTATGACAGTCCAAACGGTCAAGGCAAAAATATCCCTTCCGGAACGGTTATTACCAATTCGCAAACCGTGTACTATTATGTTGTCACCACAACCTCTCCCAATTGCACCGATAATCTAAAATACCAAATTACCATAAAACCATTGCCATTGGTTGATACGCCAAGTAATAGGCTAGAATGCCAAAGTTATGTATTGCCTCCCTTGGTCAATGGTAATTATTTTACCGAAACAAATGGTGGCGGACTTCAATTAAAAGCTGGCGACATCATCACTGCAACGCAGACGATTTATATTTATGCAGCTGGAATAGATTGTACTAATGAACATAGTTTTAGTATCGAAATCAGACCACTGCCACCTGTGGATAGTTTTACGGATGTAATCACATGTACTGATTTTAAGTTACCAAAATTAAAAAATGGCGGGTATTACACCGCTACAGGAGGGCCTAGTGGTTTGGGAAATCAACTTGCCGAAGGAACGGTCATAACAACCACACAAACTATTTACATCTATAATGAGTGGCCTGATTTTACCAAATGCAGCAATGAATCTTTTTTTAAGGTTAATGTCAATGGAATTGACTTAGGTAATTTTGACGATGTAAGCGTTTGCGACAGCTACACTCTACCCCCATTAAATCAAGGAAATTATTATTCTCAACCCAGAGGGAAAGGCCCAGTAATTCCAACGGGAACAGTATTGAGAACTTCACAGACAATTTACGTCTTTGCCATTGTTGGCAATCGACTGAGCTGCTCAAGCGAAAAGAGCTTTTCGGTTACCATTTCTACAGCTCCCCTATTGGTCAGCACAGCGGATGTCGCTATTTGTCAAAGTTACACATTGCCTCCCTTATCCATTGGGGATTATTATTCTGGATCGGATGCAACAGGAACGCTATATTTGGCAGGGCAGCAAATTACAACTAGCCAAAAGATGTACATTTATGCTCCAGCTCCGGAAAATTCCAGCTGTGCTTCTCAAGATGATTTTAACATTACCATTTATCCCTTGAAAGATTTGCCATTGAAAAGCGGTGTAATCTGTGTCGATTACCAGACAGGAGCAATAATCAATGCAGCTCAATTGAATCCAGGACTTAATACAACCAACTATACAATAGATTGGTTTTTGAACGGAAATAAAATAAGCACAGGTGCCAATTATACTGCAATTCAAGAAGGAATCTATACGGTAGTAAGTACCAAAAACACAACTAATATTGGTAACGATTGTGGTTACAATCCAGCTACAGTTACCGTTGAAAAATCCAGTCCAGCAATTGCAACCGTGACCGTGACCAATGCTTTCGAAGACAATATCGATATTATAGTTACCTTAACTAATGGTTTTGGGATCTATGAATATCAAATGGATGATGGAAATTTTCAAACCAGCAATGTATTTTCCAATGTCACTTCGGGACAACATATTATTACCGTAAAAGATACCAAAGGAAATTGTGACAACCGGGTTTTAATCGCCAATGTGCTTAAATATCCTAAATTTTTTACCCCAAACAACGATGGTTTCAATGACACTTGGAACATACCCGATCTCTCATTTCAGCCCGATGCCGTTATAAATATCTTCGACCGCTATGGCAAATTCCTAAAAGAACTCAAACCTTCCGAGCCTGGCTGGGACGGCAATTACAATGGCAATCCACTTCCTTCCACCGATTATTGGTTTCAGGTTTTTTATACCCAAAATGGAGTTGCCCAAGTCTTCAAATCTCATTTTAGCATGAAACGCTAATCGTATATCCCCTCAGTTTTCTATAGCTTATTTAAGAGTGACCTTGAGAACGTAAGCCAAAATGTTTACAATAAAAAAAACCTGCCTTGAATGAATCAAGACAGGCTTTTAACAATCTGAAGAGACAAAAATTACGCCCCTATTTTCTTTGCAATATCAGATGGAACACCACCTTTATTAACCATCAATGAAGTTGTTTTGTATTTTACAAAATTCTTGCTCACATACAAATATCCTTTATAATCATTGGTTGCTCCCCAAGAATTTTTTACTATATAATATTCTTTACCCATTTGATCTTTGGCAATCCCCACAATGTGCATTGCGTGATCATCGGTAGTTTGATAATTATCAAATGCTTTTTGACGAATTTCTTCAGTGATTTCCAACTCTTGTTTTGGACCATTAAACATATTTTCTTTTTCTTCAGCTGTCATTTCATCATACTTTTTGGTTGGAACATAAGCTACACCATTTTTCCAACTAAAGCTTTTCTCACTCACATCCGAAGCCCAAGCTACTGTATAACCGTTTTTCAACGCATTATCAATGATAGTCGTCATATCGTTCATCTTGACATTGTAAACCAAATCAAATGACCAGTTATCAGGAACCATCATCATCGTTTTTGTGTAAAACGGTACATTGGCATAAGATGCAAACTCAACATACTCATCAGGGTTGATTCCTACTACTTCTTTGGCAAATGTTTGTGGTGTGTAGCTTTTTCCTTTGTACATGAAATTTTCAGGAACTTGACCCAAATAAGAATCAATAACTGCTGCGTATGCTTTTTCCCAATTTGGAGTAAGTTCCCCGTTTGGATTTTTCACAACTGCTGCCAACATAGCTTCGGTCAAAGCAGCCATTTCAGCAAACTTATTTTTCGATGTACCATAGTTCAAACCAGTATACACTTCTTGAGGTACAGCTCCGTATTTTTTATACATATTGGTTACATCGTGTAATTCTCCACCATCACCCAATGTTACGGCTCCGTGCATACGCACATAATTTTTACCTTTTTCAACATAAGCATTTCGAGCAGAGAAAACTTGTGATAATTCTACCGGCTGTTTTCCCATTCTAATCATTTCAGATTCTAAAAAAGAATTGGTAGAATAACTCCAACAAGTCCCTGAAGATCCTTGGTTTTTGACAGAAGTATTAGCCAGATTAATCACATCTGTAAACTTAAAACTTTCTGCGCTTTTTTCGCTAACGTTTACTTTCAATGAATTGACTAATCCGTCTTGAGCAGTCATCGTATTCATACCAACAACTAGAGTAGTTGCGATAAAGAACGATTTAATGGGTAATTTATACATTTTTAAAATAGGTTAAGGTTTCACGATATGTAACAAAAAACGCAATATTGTTACAATACTGTTTCTGAATTATTAATTAATCGGAGCGTTACAAGGTTTCTTTAAGCCATTTGTAAAACTCTTTTTGCCAAATCTGGGCATTTTGAGGTTTTAGAACCCAGTGATTTTCTTCCGGAAAATATAGAAATCTGCTTTTGATTCCTCTTATCTGCGTCGCTTGAAAAGCTTCTTGCCCTTGCCCAATAGGCACTCTAAAATCATTTCCTCCTTGAATAATCAAAATTGGTGTATTCCAGTTTTGAACATAATTTATAGGATTGAATTTGGTGTATGCTTTTTGTGCAGCCACATTGTCTTTTTCCCAGTAAGGCCCGCCAAAATCCCAATTATTGAAGAAAACTTCTTCGGTGGTTCCAAACATGCTTTGGGTATTGAAAACTCCATCGTGGGCAATAAATGTTTTGAATCTATTGTTATGGATTCCTGCTAAATAAAACACAGAATAACCACCATAACTTGCACCAACACAACCCAAACGAGCTTTGTCAACATAACTTTCTTTGGCGACATCATCAATAGCCGAAAGATAATCGTCCATTACCTGTCCGCCCCAATCTTTACTAATTTGCTCATTCCATTCTACACCGTGACCTTGCATTCCGCGACGGTTTGGTGCTACAACTACATATCCATTGGCTGCCATCAATTGGAAATTCCATCGAAAAGAATATGATTGAGTTAAAGGAGATTGTGGTCCACCTTGACAAAATAACAGCGTTGGATATTTCTTGGTAGCATCAAAATTTGGAGGCAAAATTACCCATACCAACATTTTTTTTCCGTCAGTAGTAGTTACGTAACGTCTTTCGGTTTTGCTTAATGCCAATGTTGAATAAGTTGCAGTATTTACATTGGTCAACTGTTTCCATGTGTTTTTCTTCAAATTATAAGAAAAAATTTCAGCAGCGTGATTCATATCGTTTCTGGTAACAATCAAATCTTCTCCCGAAAACCCAATCAAATCATGTACATCGAAATCACCTTTTGTGATTTGCTTTACAGTAATTGCAATTTTTGTCAAACCTGGAAAATTAACCTCAAAAACCTGCAATGTCCCGTCAATTGGTGCTATGAAATAAATCTTTTTCCCATCATTACTCCATTTGTAACTACTTACCGTTCCGTCCCAATTGGCAGTTAGATTTATTTTCATTCCCTTGAAACTAACAATCAAATCGTTTTTGTCTGCCTCATAACCATCACGTTTCATTTGCAGCCAAGTCAAGTCACCAGAAGGTGAAAATTGTGGAGCCATATCATATCCAAAATTTCCTTCGGTTCTGTTGATGGTTTTTCCTGTTTCAAGATTGTATTCATAGATATTAGTATCTGTGGAAAGTGCGTATTCAGTGCCCGCCTTTTTTTTGCACACATACACTATACTTTTCCCATCTGGAGACCAATTATAATCTTCATCACCACCAAAAGGTTTTTGAGGACTATCAAAGTTTTCTCCTTTTAGAATATCAATTCCTTCTGAACCTTCCTTATTTTCTTTGTAAAAAACATGATTGAATTTCCCTTCGTTCCAAGTATCCCAATGGCGATAATCGAGACCATTATAGATTTGAACATTGGATTTATCCAAATTAGGGTAATAGTCTTTTCCTAAGACATTATCAATTTTAACTTCTTGGTTATAAACTATGTATTTCCCATCAGGGGAAATGTTTTTATCAACCAAAATATCTTTTGTATTCTTAATTTCTGCAACTGTCTCTCCATTAATCGAAACAGTATAATATTTAGAATTGGATTTGTTCTCTTCGACTGAGGGTGTCGAAACTTTGTAAACGACATTTTTGCCGTCTTTTGAAATTCCTAAAGGAGTAATTCGTCCTAATTTCCAAAGTAATTCCGGAGTCATTACATTCTGAGCACTTGCGGTTAAACTCATCATTGTTAGCATTAAAAAGAGTGTTTTTCTCATAATTATTTAAAATACATATTCATTTTTCAAATATAACATTATAATTATCACTTAAGATGAATAGCATCACATAAAAAAAACTTAAAAAAAGCCATGTCTTTTTAATACTGAAAAAAAATCAAAAGAATTTAAGAAAATTTAAAGAATTCAACCGTCAATAAGGTAATGAAAAAACACAAAACCAATACAATAATACCGGCAATCACAACTTTTTTCAGAAATGACTGCTCAATTTTTTTAACTTGGGAATCCGTATTAACGACCGTTTTAAATTTCGCAAACGATTCAACACTCTCGATATATTTATTCCATCCTCCACTCTCATATACCTGTTTACCAAAATCCGTTAGATCACATCGGAAACCTTGGTCTTTTTCTAATACGACAAGACCTTTGTGGTCTAAAATTTCTGCAAACACTTTAGAATTTTTCAAATTGAAACCGCATTCGTCCTTAAAATTGATTCGCATCATAAACTGGGATTTCGATGTATATAGCAGTTTTAAGTTTACTTCTATAAGCTCATCTATATTTTCAAACATTACTAAACATTTAATTTTTAATATTATATATTGATTTTCCAGATAGTTTTTCTGCTGATCTAGAAATATAATCTGGTTTTAAAATCCAATTTAACAACACAATTATAATGCCAAATCCCTATTGTTTTCAACATTAACACATTTCTTACTTAAAATAATGATTTGGATTGCCCAACATATTCGAAGTGTAGTATTCAAAAACTAGAAAATTTATTTAATTTTATAAAAAAAAGTCAAATGCAACTAAGCTATTGGGAATTAAAAAATTGGTTTACTAATATAGATTTCACTATTGTGGGTAGTGGTATTGTGGGTTTACATACCGGATTACGCTTGCGTGAAAAATACCCAGACAGCAAAATATTGATACTCGAAAAAGGAATGTTACCCCAAGGAGCTAGTACCAAAAATGCTGGATTTGCCTGCTTTGGCAGCATCTCAGAAATCATCGAAGATTTAAAAACACATACTGAAGAAGAAGTCATTCAGCTTGTCCAAAAAAGATGGAGCGGCCTACAATTATTGAGAAAACGCCTTGGTGATCAAATAATAGATTTCAGGCCATATGGCGGTTATGAATTGTTTTTGAAAGATGATGACAGTAGTTTTTCCGAGTGTTCAAATAGATTACCTTTTATAAATGAGATCTTAAAACCAATTTTCAAATCTGATGTATTTGCCAAAGAAGTGGATCGTTTTGGTTTTGGAGACATTAACGAATATTTGATTTTTAATCCTTTTGAAGCTCAAATTGACACTGGAAATATGATGCAAGCTTTGTTAAAGCAAGCTATTGAGCAAGATATTTTAATTCTGAACCAACAAACTGTTACTTCCTTTTTGGATAACGAAAACTGTGTTGAAGTTGCTCTTGGAGATTTTAGTTTCACTACCAAAAAATTATTGTTTGCCACCAATGGCTTTGCCAACACACTCACCAAAGGCGGAGTAAAACCAGCCAGAGCACAGGTTTTAATCACTGAACCAATTCCCAATTTAGACATAAAAGGAACTTTTCATTTGGATAAAGGCTATTACTATTTTAGAAATATAGGCGACAGGATATTACTTGGAGGCGGAAGAAATCTAGATTTTGATACTGAAACCACAACCGAATTTGGCCAAACAGAAATTGTGCAAAAAAAATTGGAAGACTTATTAAAAAAAGTAATTTTGCCCAATCAGGATGTCCGTATTGAGCACCGCTGGAGTGGCATTATGGGCATTGGTAACAGCAAAAAACCTATTATCTCCCAACTCTCTGAAAACGTGTATTGTGGCGTTAGACTAGGCGGAATGGGTGTGGCAATAGGCAGTTTAATAGGAAACGAACTCGCAGATTTAACATAAAAAATGGCAACCAAAATAACACCAAAAAAAACAACTAAGAAACCAGTTAAAAAAAAATCAGGAAGCCTTGTGTCCAAAATAAAATGGCTTTTACTGAAAGCTTTGTTGTGGTTTTTTGGCCTTTCAATAGCTTCTGTTGTACTTTTTAAATTTGTGCCTGTTCCATTTACCCCGTTAATGGTGATTCGTTATTTTGAAAACAAAGCAGCAGGAAAAGAAATTTATTTCAGCCATAACTGGGAACCTATAGATAAAATTTCGATGAATTTACAAAAGGCCGTCATTGCCAGTGAAGACGGAACTTTCCTAACTCATAACGGCTTTGATTTTATTGCGATGCAAAAAGCATATAAGAGCAATGAAAGAGGTCGAAAAATAAAAGGCGGTAGCACCATATCACAGCAAACGGCCAAAAATGTTTTCCTTTGGCAAGGCCGAAGCTACCTTCGAAAAGGCTTGGAAGCTTATTTTACCGTTTTAATAGAAGCTATTTGGGGCAAAAAACGAATTATGGAAGTTTACCTCAACAGTATCGAAATGGGTGACGGCGTTTACGGGGCATATGCCGCTACAGAACATTGGTATCGAAAAGATGCTTCAAGCTTAACAATGGTTCAAGCAGCCGGAATCGCAGCAATATTACCCAATCCCCGAAAATATAAAGCCACAAGTTCCTCTTCCTACATCAACAATAGAAAGACAAAAATTGTTCGGATTATGAGACATATAGGAAAAATTGAATATTAATAATTACCCACAGATTTAACGGATCAAGCAGATTAACGCAGATATATTTTTATGTCTGATTCAAATCCTAAGTTCCAATCAATTATTTTTGGAGCGGGAACATTGGCATTTTTCAGAAACATTGTCCAGCTTTTAGTTACAATTTTTTGTCCGAACACCGACACAAAAAGATTTTAACTGCTATCGAGGCTAAGAGTTATGATGAGGTATTACAAAATAGAAACTGACAGTTAATGGAAACAGAAAAAATAGGTGCATATAAATCTCAAGACAAAAAGTATGCGTTTGATTTTATTTTCGAAGGCGAAATTCGGTTTGGACCAACTTACTACAAAATAAAATTAAACGGACAATTAATCGCAAACAGAATATTTGGACTTGAATTTAAATGGCATCCCAACTCAACTTTTTTAGCATTGCAAGAATGGCTAACTATAGATTACCAAAAAGGCCCCATAACTGCATTGACTTTGATTGACCTTGAAAAAGGAAAATTCGCAAGAATCTCAACGGCCGACAAAGGTTTCATAAAGCCAATTAAATTTAACAATGACATTATAATTTTCGAAAAAGAATATTTGGCTAATGGAAAAATTGTTGAGTACGAAATAAAATTTAATGAAATAAAAAATTGGGAATAAAAAAAACACCATAACAGCTACAAAGAATTAGCCTTTTTGCCATTATTTTACAAAACAACAAACCCCAATAACAATTTGCTATTGGGGTTTGTTGTTTTGTAAAAATTTAAACTTAGAATTTAAACGCAACTCCCAAAACAAAATTTCTTCCAATATTTGGAATTCCATCTGTTGCCAAACGGGACAAATGAGGAATATATGTTTTGTTCAGTAAATTATTTCCGTTAAGGTTTACATCGAAAGCGGTTTTTCCGAGTTTTACTTTTCCTCCAAAACCCATATTCAACAATGTATAACCATCTGAAGGAATATCGAATCCGCTCACTTTATCCTGACTGAAAGTGGTAGAAACATTGAATGTTGCAAAACTTTCTTCCAACCATTTACCAATTACAAAATCCGTTTTTATAGTGTTGTCCCAATTGTTTGCTGGAATTTGGGGCAAGTAACCACCATCTTGTAATTTTCCTGTAACGGTTTCAAAACTGGTCTCAAAATGCAACCAATCCAAAGGGTGTGGATGAATATGCAAAGCAACTTCACCTCCATACAAATTGGCATTGTTTTGAATGTAATTATACTCTTTAAATCCATCAATTTCTGCTCCCGATGGTGACGAATAAATGTAATCATTAATATGATTGTAAAAACCACTTACGCTAAACTCAAAATGGGTGCTTTTGTATTCCAAATCTAAATCGGTTTGCAGATTTTGTTCGGTTTTCAAATTAGGGTTTCCAATTTCGTAACGAAAAGTACCTTCATGAACCCCATTAGAAGACAACTCAGCCAAATTTGGTGCTCTAAAACCCGTTGCGGCGTTCAATCTAAAAGTCAAATCCTTAGCAAAATTGGTTTTGTATCCCAATGATGCATTGAAACTGTCATAGTTTTTATCGAGTGCCTCAAAATAACCTTCTTCACCAGCGATTCCATTTTCTTCGGAAACTAACTTCCTGTAATCAAAACGAAGTCCTGCTTGCAATGAATTCGAACCCCAGTCATAAATTCCAGTTCCGAAAACCCCAAAGTCATTGGTTGTTGCATTTGGAATCAAAAACTCTTCGGCACGATTTTTATTTTCCTGAGACATTCCTTGAACACCCACTATCGTTTCTACTTTACCCAATTTTGGCAAATAATATTTGACATTATAATCAAATGTCTTTAAAACCATATGCAAAATCGCAACGTTGCTGTCTTCAAACTCGGAACGGTCGTTTTGAATATATCCTAAATTTACATCCAATTTTGAATCACTAAAAAACAGGGTATTATTCAAAGAAAATAAATTACTAAACACCTCTTGCTTTGGAAAAGTTGTTTTTTTGGTTGTGGTTTGATCTGCAATTCCGTCTTCTGGAATTCCGACATCCAAATTATTGTAATTGTATCTCAAAGTGCTCGAAAACTTGGCATTGCTATACCCAATTCCTGCTTTAAAATCCATTTCCTGAAAGCGAGTGTTCGTAACACGATCGCCATCTGGAATCTTATAATCGGATTGTGTGTTGTATGCCCCGCGAATCAAATATTTCCAATTATCGGTAGATGTTTTCAAGCCCAAAGTTGTACTGGCTCCAAGAGTATTCGAAAACAATCTTTGCCCAAAATCTCCCTGAAAAGTATTGGCCAACGCAAATTTTTCGGAATTAAAAAACAAAACTCCTCCTAATGCATCCGATCCATAAAGCAAGGATGCAGGGCCTTTTATTACCTCAACATTTTCGACTCCAGAATCGTTCAATCCCAAACCATGTTCGTCTCCAAACTGTTGATTCTCTAACCGTATACCTTGTGTATACACTAAAACTCGGTTTCCACTCAATCCACGAATCACCGGTTTCCCGATAGATGTTCCCGTAGAAATCTGTGAAACCCCAGGGATTGTAGCTAAGCCTTCTATCAAAGTGGCACTTCCCTTTTCTTGCATTGATTTGACACTTTCTCGATCTACTTTCATTACATTTTGCGATTGCAATTTGGAGAAAGGAGTTGACACAATAACCTCATCCATTTGGAAAGCTATTTCATCCATTACAATATCCAGAGTTTGGGTATTTTGAATTTTAGCGACTTTTTTGTTTTGAGTTGCGAAACCTACGTATGAAAATACTAGAGTTTCCTCCCCGTTTGGAAGTTCAGTTAAAGTATACGCTCCGTTTTCATCGGTACTAGCTGATTTATGTGACTCTGTGGCATAAACCACAACTCCTTGTAGACGATTGTTTTTAGAATCGGTTACCTTTCCTGTGATTGAATTTTGTGCCTGTAAAAAAGTGGTAAGCCCCAGAAATAAGGCTACTATATATTGTTTCATTTTGAAAATTTGTATTGCTCTCAATCAAAGTCCTTTTTTAAAAGGCATCAAGTGATTGAAAATGTTTTGTAAATAATAGAACTACTAACAAAATCTCTTTTGAAAGCAAACTCTAAATAGCTTGATTTAAAACGAACAACCTGAACAAAGCTAAACTCACATTGAAATTATATATAAACCAAAAGTCATTGATTGCATTAATTCCAAAAATAGACTATGTTGGCTTTTTAGCCCTGATGGAAGCGGCATCCCAGCTCGTTTTTTCTACGAGATGGAATATAGCGGACAGCAGGAACAATGTTTACTGATAAAGCCTATTCTTTCGCTCCTAGATAAATTTTATCTGCGGATTGATGCGAAGTGAGGGATAACTGGGTTGTTTACAAACAATTTGGGGGGCCACGATGGGAATACAAGCTACCGGAAAACGAAAAAACGCTTTTTACAGTTGCAAAGAAATAGGGTATTTTCCAATTCCCAGCGAAGAATGCATAGGAATAATTTATTGGTGTTACAAAACTGCTAAAACCGAATTGACAAACATAACAATGATCAAAATTGTGGTGTTGGTGGGTAAACTCCGAACTGGAATTATAGGTATGATGACAGGATTTTTCAGAAAATTTTTCCTTTAAATGGCCGATACTATCAACCGATTGAAACAGTATTGAAAACAATACCGCAACAACCAAAGAAAAATTTAATATGAGCTGTTTCCTTTTCATCAACGCAAAGGTAAGAAAACAAAAAAACTACAACCGATTAAAGTTGTAGTTTTCTTGTGAATTAAATATCTGAAATGGATTAAACCAATTTTGCTGCAATTAAATATTCTGCAATTTGAATAGTATTAGTAGCTGCTCCTTTTCTCAAGTTATCAGCAACAATCCACATATTCAAAGTGTTTGCCTGACTTTCGTCACGACGAATACGTCCTACGAATACGTCATTTTTACCTTCGGCATATTTTGGCATTGGGTAAGTAAAAGTATCTAAATTGTCTTGAACCGTTACACCATCTGTTTGGCTCAAAAGAGTTCTTACATCGTTTACATCAAAATCATTGCTGAATTCAACATTCACTGCTTCACTGTGCCCACCAACAACTGGCACACGAACAGCAGTAGCCGTTACTTTGATTGAATCATCGCTTAAGATTTTTTTGGTTTCTTTAACCAATTTCATTTCTTCTTTGGTGTATCCGTTATCTTCAAAAACATCACATTGTGGGATACAGTTACGGTTGATTTCGTATTTGTAAACCATATCGCCTTTGATTCCTTTTTCTTCGTTTTCGAATTGTTGAACCGCTTTTACACCAGTTCCTGTAATGGATTGGTAAGTAGAAACAATCACACGTTTTACATTGTATTTTTTATGCAATGGAGCCAAAGCCAATACCATTTGAATAGTAGAACAGTTTGGGTTTGCAATGATTTTATCTTCTTTTGTCAATTGATTTGCATTGATTTCCGGTACCACCAATTTTTTGGTTGGATCCATTCTCCAAGCTGATGAATTATCAATAACTGTAGTTCCTGCAGCAGCAAATTTTGGGGCCCATTCTAATGACGTTCCTCCACCAGCAGAAAATAATGCAATATCCGCTTTCATATCAACGGCTGTTTGCATTCCTACTACCTTGTATTTTTTTCCTTGAAATTCAATTTCTTTTCCAACTGATTTCTCAGAAGCAACTGGAATTAATTCGGTTACAGGAAAATTTCTTTCTGCCAATACTTTCAACATTATTTCGCCAACCATTCCGGTAGCTCCTACAACTGCTATTCTCATCGTAACTATATTATAAGTGTGTATATTTTATTTTTGAAGTACAAAAGTATGTAATATTCAAAACATAACAAGCGTCTTCACAAAAATTAACAAATTGTTATAAATTAAACAAAAACAGAAAAACCACCCATTTATAAGGTGGTTTAGTTAGAATATATAGTGTAGAGCGGTATTGTTTTTTTATAGTTTCTAAGATTCTGAGACACTAAGTTTCTAAGATTTGAAATAGTACTATTTTTCTCTTTAACTTAGAATCTATTTCTTTAGTAAATCTCTAATTTGAGTAAGCAATTCTTCCTGTGTTGGTCCTGCAGGTGGAGCTTCAACCGGAACTTCTTGTTTTTTGGTTTTTTCATAAGCTTTCAGCACCATAAAGATACAAAAACCAATAATCACAAAATCAAAAACGGTTTGAATAAAAGCACCATAATTAATGGCAACTTCTGCAATTGCGGGCACTTTTTCAGCACCATTTTCCATAACAGCGGGAATGCCATCCTGAAGAACAATTTTTAGGTTTTTAAAATCTACTTTTCCCAATGCCAGTCCTATCGGCGGCATCAAAACGTCATTAGTAAAAGAGGTGACAATTTTTCCAAAAGCACCCCCAACGATTACGGCTGTTGCCAAATTCACTATTTCGCCTTTCATTAAAAAAGCTTTGAAATCACTAATAAATCCCATAATGTATTGATTTTGGTTAGTTTATAATGTAACGAATATACTCAATCTTTAACAAAAAAAGATGTTATTCCCTATAAAAAACACGTTTTACACGTTGAGAAATACTTGTAAGGATTTCATAAGGGATTGTTTTCAATTGTTCCGCCATATAAGAGACAGTTGGGCTTTCGCCAAAAATCACTACGGCATCTCCTTCTTTACAATCAATCTCGGTCACATCAACCATTAACATATCCATACAAACGCTTCCAAGAATGCTTGCTTTTTTATTCTTAATCGTAACAAAACCAATTCCATTTCCCCAACTTCTGGCAATTCCGTCGGCATAACCAATAGGAATTGTGGCAATTTTAGATTCTCTATTTGCCATAAATCGTCTGCCGTAGCCAACACTTTCTCCTGATTGAATGGTTCTGATTTGGGAAATAATGGATTTTAAAGTCCCAACATTTTCAAGATATTTTTGTTCTTCTGAATCATTAGAAACACCATAAAGACCAATTCCCAAACGAACCATATCGTATTGTGCCTGTGGAAAATTACTGATACCTGAAGTATTTAAAATATGACGAATGGGAGTAATCTCCAATTCGTTCATTAATTGAGAAGATAATTTTTCGAATAAATTAATCTGATACTGCACAAAATCTTTATGTTGCAAATCATCACTTGTGGCCAAATGTGATAGAATACTTTGTACTTTGACTGTTGAGTTTCCTTTCAGAGTAGCTATTAAATCATCAATTGTATTCGCCTCAAAACCCAAACGATGCATCCCAGTATCCACTTTAATATGAATAGGAAAATCTTTTAGTTTTTTTTGTTCCGCAATTTTCAGGAAAGCATTCAGTCCTTTCAAACTGTAAATCTCAGGTTCCAATTGATGCTGAATAATGGCAGGAAAACTAGTGTTTTCAGGATTCAAAACCATAATAGGCAATTTGATACCTGCGGTTTTTAACGAAATCCCTTCATCTGCGAAAGCCACTCCCAAATAATCTACTTTATGATGTTCCAGTAATTTTGCAATTTCAAATCCTCCACTTCCATAACCAAATGCTTTTACCATCGCCATCATTTTGGTGTTGGGTTTCAGCTTTGATTTAAAGAAGTTAAAATTATGGCTAATCGCATTCAGATTGATTTCAAGAACCGTTTCGTGTGTTTTCTCAGCAAATGCAGCTACAATTTCTTCAAACTGAAAAGATCGCGCGCCTTTTATTAAAATGGTTTCATTTTCGAAATGCAATTGCTCCAAATGCAATAAAAACTCGTTAGTGTCTTTAAAAAAAATGGCATTCGGAAGTTTTGTTTCTAATGTTGAAATCGTTTCACCAATACCAATAAAACGACTGATATTATTCGAAACAATCAACTCCGCCACTTTAGAATACAACACTTCATTCGACAATCCGCTTTGAAAAATATCCGAAAGTACAACCGTTTTTTTCTGATGTTGTTTTTGGCTTTCGAGAAAATCCAATGCTATTTTTAAAGATTGAAAATCGGAACTATAACTGTCATCAATAAGACTGCAATTATTGATTCCTTTTTTTACTTTCAAACGCATTTCAATCGGATACAATAATTCTATTCGACTTTGAATGGTTTTGGCATCATATTCAAAATGCAGTAAAACCAATAAACACGAAATCACATTTTCAACAGAAGCATCATCCACAAAAGGAATTTTCAAGGTCGAAACATTCTCTTTATAGGTATACTCAATATTTGTATGTTCGTGTGTATGTTCTTTTTTGCAAACAAAAACTGTAGCAGTTGTATCTGTAAATGACCAAGAAATTGCGTTAGTATTTGGAAGAATAAATTGCTCTACGCTACTGTTTTTTTGATAAATCACTACTTCCGAATCTTTGAAAAGTATCATTTTTTCTTTGACTTTTTCTTCCAGATTTTTAAACCCTTCATCGTGGGCAGAACCAATATTGGTTAAAATTCCAATAGTTGGCTGAATGATTTTCTCCAGTTTCGCCATTTCTGAAACGGTCGAAATTCCGGCTTCAAAAACACCTAGATTGTGTTTCTCATTAGTAGCAAGCACCGATAACGGAACACCAACCTGAGAATTATAACTTTTAGGACTTCGGATAATATTATAATCGGGACTCAACAAAAAATTGAGCCATTCCTTTACGATTGTTTTGCCGTTACTTCCTGTAACTCCTATAATTGGAAACGAAAAAAAGCTTCGGTAATGGGCAGCAGTTTGCTGTAAAGCTTCTAAAGTATTTTTAACAACTAAAAAATTAGCTTTTGATTCAAGACCATCGGGAATATGAGTCACGACAAAATTCCGAACGCCTTTACCAATTAAATCTTTTAGGTATATATGAGCGTCGTTATTGGTTCCAACTAATGCAAAAAAAAGTGTTTTTTCATTGTTTTGCAAAGAACGACTGTCAATAGAAATGTTATCAATAGATTCTCCTGTCGGATTTCCATTCCATTTCGAATTGAGGACAGTTTCAATATTTACAATATTTAAATTCAATCTTAGTCTTTATTATTGGGTTTATGACTCTCGCTGTTTTTGTCATCTTTTCTCATCGCGTGATAATAGGCAGCGCGACTCAATGGCTCATATTCCTCGGTTTCACCAAGCATTACGAGTTTATCATTATCCGTCTTTCGAAAACTATAATTGGCTAGATTCCCTGTTCGTGTACATACGGCATGAACTTTGGTCACGTACTCGGCAGTGGCCATAAGTGCGGGCATTGGTCCAAAAGGATTGCCTTTGAAATCCATATCCAGACCAGCAACAATCACACGAATCCCCTGATTGGCAAGATCGTTGCAAACAGTTACGATTTCGTCATCAAAAAACTGAGCTTCATCAATTCCAACCACATCACAGCCTTGAGCCAAAATCGCTATATTGGCCGCAGCGGGAACGGGGGTTGATCGAATTTCGTTGCTGTCGTGGGAAACCACCATTTCCTCATGATATCGAGTGTCAATAGCAGGTTTGAAAATTTCTACTTTTTGCTTGGCAAATTGTGCTCTTTTCAGCCTGCGAATAAGTTCTTCGGTTTTGCCCGAAAACATGGAGCCACAAATGACTTCAATCCAACCAAACTGCTCTTTATGATTTACTGTGTTTTCGAGAAACATTTTGTATTTTTCTAGCTTAAAAAATGAATAGTTTTTATTACTTTGTAACGGTAATAAATCGCATGGGTAAACTTAATTTTACCTAGTAAACGTTTTGAAATAAAGTGTTCGAATTTGATGAAGTTATTTTGAAACATTTACTTGGTTTCAAAAGTAGATAATTTTTATCAAATCGAAAATTTGAGAGATCTTATTTAAATAATAAATAGTAAAAAAGAAATCTATACCTCGCCAGCTAGTACAAACAAAGAATAATTTTATATAAAGCCATATTCATTATAATTTCAGAAGCCATGAAAAAAAAATTGGAAGCCGACTTAATCAGCATTGCTCATAGAATTTTACAACTTAAAAATAAATCTGACATCAATCAGCTTTTTTTAGAAACACAAAAATTATATGAAAAATTAGCAGTTTTACGATTTGTTGAAGAACATTTTTCGGATGCAAAACCAACTATTGGTCAAGCTGAAGTGGTTGAAAAAATGAAAGAGTTTTTCGAAAACATTCCTGTACCTGAATTTCAAAAACCAGTTTCAAGTATCAAAACTGCATTAGAAGAAAATCCTTTGGTCGAAATTATTGAGGATAAAACTATCAGCCCTGTTGTAGTGGAAGAAGAAACAGAAAAAGCTGAACCAGAAGAAATTATTGCAGCAATCGAAGAAGTTTCTGCACCAATTATTACGGAGCCTGTTGCCGTAGAAGAAGAATCTAAAGAGATTCTTTCAGAAGATACAGAAGAAAAACAAGAAGAAACAGAGATTGAACCAATAGAAACAATAAAACCAGAAACTCCAAAGAAAAAAGACGTTGTACAGATTTCCTTTGATGATCTTCTTGGTGGAAAATACACTGACCCTGATTTTGTAAAAGTTTCAGATAAAAAACAAAACGCCGATTCCATTCAGTCAGCTCCTTCTTTTGACTTTCAAAAAGAACCAGTTTTAAATGCTCCTCAAACCAGTTTCGAAAAAGAAGAGCCTAAATCAATTACTTTGAATGACAAATTAGTCAAAGAAATAGCGATTGGACTAAACGACCGAATTGCATTTGTCAAACATTTGTTTGGCGGAAGTAATGAGGATTATAACCGTGTTCTCAACCAATTGATAACATTTGACACTTTTCTGGAAACCAAAGCTTTTATAGACGAATTAGTAAAACCGGATTACAATAACTGGGACGGAAAAGAAGAGTATGAACACCGGTTTATGGAAATCATTGAGAAAAAATTCTTGTCGTTTTAAGAATTAAATCACTAATCATATTTTATTAAATACTCTCTTTAAGCTACAAAAATGTCCAAATTATATATCGTCCCAACACCTATCGGCAACCTCGAAGACATGACTTTTCGTGCCATTAGGATTCTTAAAGAAGTAGATTTAATTCTGGCCGAAGACACCAGAACGAGCGGTAAACTGCTCAAGCATTTTGAAATTGGCACGCACATGCACAGTCATCACATGCATAACGAACACAAAACAATCGAGAATGTAATTTCAAGATTAAAAGCTGGTGAAAACATCGCATTAATTTCTGATGCGGGAACTCCAGCTATTTCGGATCCAGGCTTTTTACTCACTCGCGCCTGTATCGAAAACGGAATTGCAGTAGAATGTTTACCTGGCGCAACGGCTTTTGTTCCTGCTTTAGTCAATAGTGGATTACCTAATGACAAATTCGTTTTTGAAGGTTTCCTTCCAGAGAAAAAAGGAAGACAAACCCGATATCTGGAACTTGCAGAGGAAACCCGTACGATGATTCTGTATGTTTCTCCACATAAATTAGTTAAAACCTTAGCCGAATTCATTACTTATTTTGGTAAAGATCGCACCATTTGTGTTTGCAGGGAATTATCAAAACTACACGAAGAAAATGTTCGAGGAACGGCTCATGAAGTGCTTACACATTTTGAAAAAACAGCCCCTCGCGGTGAAATTGTCGTAGTAGTTGCAGGAAAAACAATTGTAAAAGAAGCCAAGAAAAGTAAATTTCAAAAAGACGAAGAATAAATACAAGAATATGAACATCAATACCTTTTTAGACAAACTAAAACAAACTCCAACTGCCATAACATTCGCAGAAACGATTGCAACAATAGAAGAAAACTACACTTTTACACCGACCGCTTTTCAAAACGGAGAACAACACAATGCAGCTGGAGAAAACTCGGGATCTTGCAAATTATTTGCTTTTGCGCTATTGCAAAAATTATCCGTTGCCGAAACTTTAGCTTGTTTTGGAGCCTATTATTTTGAAGAAACTTTGGGTGATCCAAATGGGACCAATCACCAAAACATTCGCAACTTCATGAAAACAGGTTGGGACGGAATTCAATTTGAAGGAGAAGCATTGCTTTTGAAATAATTATATTTCATTAAATACAAAAAATTAGTACCCTAATACTGCCATAAAAAATGCGTTGGACACTTAAGCCAAAACCTGCTGAAGAAAAAATAAAGCACCTAGCCCAAGCTTTGAATGTAGAAGAATTCGTCGCAGCTTTATTAATACAAAGAGGTATTGAAACTTTTGAACAGGCCAAACTTTTTTTCCGACCAAGTTTAGACGACTTACACGATCCTTATCTAATGAAAGATATGGACAAAGCCGTCGAACGTATCGAAAAGGCCATTGAAAATCAGGAAAACATACTTGTATTCGGGGATTATGACGTTGACGGAACCACCGCAGTATCTCTCGTTTCTTCTTATTTAAAAAGCTATTATCCAAACATTGCCACTTATATTCCGGATCGTTATAATGAAGGTTACGGAGTCTCCTACGCAGGAATTGATTTTGCCGATGACAACGGATTTTCACTCATCATAGCTCTGGATTGCGGTATAAAATCTATTGATCATGTCGCTTACGCAAAAGAGCGAAACATAGATTTCATCATTTGCGATCATCATAGACCAGGGGCAACTTTACCTGAAGCCGTTGCAGTTTTGGATCCAAAACGTGAAGATTGTGATTATCCTTATGATGAATTGTGTGGTTGTGGTGTAGGCTTCAAACTCATTCAGGCCTTAGGTGCCAATAGAGACCAAACCATTGAAGATTTGGTATTGTATCTTGACTTGGTTGCCACAGCAATTGCAGCCGATATTGTACCCATGACAGGTGAAAACCGTGTATTGGCTTATTTCGGATTGCAGGTAATCAATGCGGAACCAAGACCAGGAATTAAAGCATTGATACATCAAATAAAAAAGAAAACACTCGACATTACTGATGTTGTATTTATAATTGCACCGAGAATCAATGCTGCAGGCCGAATCAAACACGGTAATCATGCAGTCGAATTATTAACTGAATTTGATTTTGAACAAGCACAGCAATTTGCCTCCGAAATTGAGCAATACAATTCTGACCGAAAAGATCTAGACAAACAGATTACCAAAGAAGCACTCCAGCAAATCGCCCAAAACAAAGAAGAGAAAAACTTCACTTCGGTGGTTTTTCAAGAGGATTGGCACAAAGGAGTCATCGGAATTGTGGCTTCCCGATTAATCGAAACCTATTATCGTCCCACATTGGTTTTTACAAAAAGTGGTGATAAATATGCCGCTTCTGCACGATCAGTAAAAGGATTTGACGTATACAATGCGCTCGAAGCCTGTTCCGAACATTTGGAACAATTTGGAGGACATATGTATGCGGCGGGAATGACTTTGGCAGCAGAAAACTATCAAAACTTCAAAAATGCATTTGAAAAAATAGTTCAGGAGACCATTCATCCCGATCAATTAACTCCTGAAATATCCATAGATGCCGAAATCAATTTTGAAGACATTTCTCCAAAATTAATTCGGATCCTGAAACAATTTGAGCCTTTTGGACCATTAAATATGACTCCTGTTTTTTTAACAAAAAAAATAAAAGACACTGGTTATGCCAAAACACTAGGTTCTGAAGATGAACACTTAAAGTTATTTGTAAAACAAAACAATACTGAAGGTCTTACCGCTATTGGCTTTGGACTAGGAAATAAAAAGGACTTAACCTGCAATCAAAAAGAATTTGATGCTGTATATTGCATCGATGAAAATGAGTGGAATGACAAAGTAAGCATTCAATTACGATTAAAAGACATTAAATAATTCAAGATTAAGATGAAAAAAAACGATCCATACGCAGCCCTGAGATTTAAAGAATTCAACACCTTTTTATTGATTCGTTTTGCCATGGTTTTTGCCTGGTCCATGCAATTTATCGTAATCGAATGGGAAGTTTATAGAATTACAAAAAGTGCACTTTCACTTGGTATAATTGGTTTAATGGAAATCATTCCGGCCATAGCAGTGTCATTATTCGCAGGACATTTTGTCGATCAAAATGAAAAGAAAGGGCTTCTATCAAAATGTATTTTAGGCTTTTCAGTAATTAGTCTAGGATTGTTTTTAATTACTTGGCCAGAAATAAATTCAGGTTTGTCAACGACAACTATTCTATATACTATCTATGGTCTAGTCTTCTTCGGAGGAATTGTTCGTTCTTTTTTAGGGCCAACTGTTTTCTCGCTTTTGGCATTAATTGTTCCTAAAAAAGCCTATTCAAACGCGGCGACTTGGAGTAGTTCCGTTTGGCAAGTAGGCTCGGTTGTGGGGCCAGCCGTGGCAGGTTTTTCTATTCATTTAATTGGAGTTCATTGGTCAATGTGTTTGGTTCTAGCGTGCTCTGTTTTTGCTTTACTACTGTTAACCCAAATTGGAGAAAAACCTATTTTGAATCCAAAAATTGGCGAACCTGTTATGGAGAGTTTAAAGGAAGGAGTTAAATTTGTTTTTAACAACAAAACGATTTTAAGTGCCCTAACGCTAGATATGGCTGCAGTTTTGTTTGGGGGAGCAGTAGCCCTACTCCCAATTTTTGCCTTGGATATTTTAAAAGTAGGACCTCAGGGATTTGGATTTCTAAGAGCAGCACCAGCAGTTGGTGCTATTTTGACTATGTTTTTTACAGCCTACGTTCCTGTGAATAAAAATGCTGGAATGAAATTATTGACCGCCATCTTCCTATTTGGTGTATGTATCATTATATTTGGTCTTTCTACAAGTTTTTGGATTTCGCTTTTAGCTTTATTTTTTAGTGGAGTTGTTGATGGAATTTCTATGGTTATCAGACAAACCATTTTACAGCTTAAAACTCCCGATCACATGCGCGGTCGTGTAGCCTCCGTAAATTCAATATTTGTAGGTTCTTCAAACGAGTTGGGTGCTTTTGAAAGCGGACTAACCGCAAAACTGATGGGAACCGTTACTGCTGTTGTATTTGGCGGAAGTATGACACTAATTATTGTGGTTTTCACAGGCTTGGTATCTCCTGAATTTAGAAAATTAGATTTGCGAAAAGATTTGGAAGATCATGAAAATCAGTCGTAAAAGTTATTGAGACAACATTTTTTAAAAAATATCTTACTCAGTTTTTACAATATTCCAAACACTTATTTTGGTTCTGGTTACAAAGCCTAATTTTTCATATAGCTTGGTTGCTCCAACATTGGATTCGGCAACATGTAAAAATGGGGTTTTGTTTTTTGCAAAAATAGCATTTGCAGTATGAGTAACTAATTGCTTTGCGTATCCTTTCCCAGTATGTTCTGGATGTGTAATTACAGCACTTACTTCGGTGTATTCATCCATTTGCATTCGTTCGCCAGTTACAGCAACGAGTTGATTGTTTTTATAAATGCCATAATAATTTCCCAATTCAGCAGTCTTCTTTTTAAAATAATCGGGATATACAATTTTGACCAATCCCAATAAATCGTCTAAGTGTTCCTCCTCTAATTTCACAATCTCATCATCGATATTTCCCTCAATTCTGTCATGAATAATCATTTGCAAACAGATTAATTCATTGTTCAATTTTAGGCTGTGTGGCACATTTGGTTTCTGCCCTATAATAAAAAAATTACTGGCTAATTTAGAGTATTCAGAAATAGACTTCTCCATGTTATCAAAAGCAACAAAACCTCCGAAAGGGCAATAATCGGGATGATAAAATTTTATAGTTCCAAAATCAATTACGAAATCTTTATGAGTTTCGGACACTGAATACCAAACAGGATTGTCTAATTTATGATTACCAGTTGCCATCTTAATTTTATTTATAAAATGCCGAAAGTGAGTTGAATTACTTGTAGAATTTATTCAAACTTTTTAACCTCGAATTTTTCTCCGTCAAAAACTCCGTAGGTAAAATAAGTGATCCAATCGCCAAGATTTACATATTCTGAATTTTCGCCGACTGATTTTATCATGGGCAAATGACGGTGACCAAAAACAAAATAATTATAATGTTTGGTTTCCAATTTTCGTTTGGCATAAAGAATAAGCCATTCGTTTTCCTCACCTAAAAACTTAACGTCTTCGGAACCTGAGATAAGTTTGTTTTTAACAGAAAGATATTGAGCCAATTTCACTCCAAGATCGGGATGAAGCCATCTAAAAAGCCACTTGGAAAATGGATTGGTAAACACTTTTTTCATGCGTTTATAGCCTAAATCACCAGGGCCTTTTCCATCGCCATGTCCAATCAAAAAGGTTTTGTCTCCAAAAGTAAATTCTTTGTTATCGTGATAAACAGGAATGTTCAACTCGGTTTCAAAATAATCGGCCATCCATAAATCATGGTTTCCCACAAAAAAATAAATAGGTATTCCGCTGTCGCGAATTTCGGCCAACTTACCTAAAATACGAACAAACCCTTTTGGAACAACCGTTTTATATTCGAACCAAAAATCAAATAAATCACCTAAAAGAAAAATCGCTTCGGCATCGTCTTTTACCTCGTTTAGCCAAGCGACAAACTTATGCTCTCTTGGAAAACTCAACTCTGGAGTTGGTGCGCCAAAATGTTGATCGGAGGCGAAATAGATTTTTTTATTGTTGGATAATTGCATGAACTACGTATAAATTATTGATTGTCGCTTGCAAACCATTCAGCAAATGAAGACTCTGTTTCCTGCAATTTCAAAGAAAAAAGTTGAATATTTTGAGGTAATCTGCGGATGATTCTTTGAGAAAAATCGACTACCATATTTTCACTTGTAGGCTGATAATCAACCAATATTACGTGATGATCACGAGATTTTAGCTCCTTTGCCAATTCAATATGAGGAGTTGTTTCATTAAAAACAGTTGCATGATCGAATTGATCGACAATCTCTTCCTTCACAATTTTTTTTAGATCCGAAAAATCAATGACCATACCAAACTTCACATTGTTCCGATCCGTAATTGGTTTCCCAATAACGGTAACCGACAACTTATAACTATGACCATGCACATTTTTACATTTCCCATCATAACCGTATAATGCATGACCGGTTTCAAAATTAAATTGTTTGGTGATTCTAATATTGCTCATTGAAGATCTATTTTGAGTGCAAATTTAATGAATTAGCATGAGAAATGGCCCGTAAATGTGGAGCAAACATATTTGCTTAATTATAACGCAAAGATTCTCGAAGTACTCGCAGAGAATCGCAAAGATTTTTATGATTGTGCTTAACTTGAATGAATAATTCATGTATTAACTAAATAGAATTTATAAAAAAAGGTGTGTGTGTTTTTAACCATATAAGAAATATAAGTTCATAGAAGAAAAACTTAAATGAGCTTATATTTCTTACATGGTTAATTGAATTAAAAACATGTTTTTTATCGTGAATCCCTAGCCCTGATTACTTCACTTAGTATTCATTTTAATTGGAGTTCAGTGAACTTCGTTTGAAGCGATATCCTTTTTATAAGGTGATTTTTCTTCACCTTATAAAAAGATACAAGCGGATAGCAGGAAATAGCTCCTAATAATTCGTGAAATATTTCGATTACATTAAATATAATTGTTATTTTGTAGAATCAAATTTTAGTTCATTATGTTCAAAAAACATTTTAAATATATTCCTTTTTTATTTCTTCTTTTTTTTATTAGTTGTGCCAAAAGAGGCTCCATTACTGGTGGTGCAAAAGATACTATTGCTCCTACTTTGAAATCCAGTTTCCCTGAAAATTATTCGGTTAAATTTCAAGGCAATAAAATCAAACTTACTTTTGATGAAAACATCAAGCTTAAAAACCTAAACAAGCAATTGATTATTTCGCCTCCAATGAAGAATGAACCGTTGATTACTCCAACGACTGCAACAAAAGTATTGACCATCACTATAAATGACACACTACAACCCAACACGACGTATAGTATGAATTTTGGGCAAAGTATTGCCGATAATAACGAGGGAAATCCGTTCAACCAATTTAAATATGTGTTTTCTACGGGAGATTATATCGATTCTTTGGCACTTGGCGGAAGAGTAAAAGATGCTTATGATAAAGAAGTTGCTTCTTTTGTTTCGATTATGCTTTATGAAGCGAATGAAAAATTTAACGATTCTACCGTTTACAAAGAAACCCCTCGATATGTTACCAATACTTTGGATAGTTTGAAAACGTTTAGATTGGAGAATCTAAAAGCGGGGAAATACTTTTTGGTTGCTATGAAAGACAACAATAGCAATAATAAATTCAACCCCAAATCAGACCGAATAGGATTTAACAAACAAATTGTAACGATTCCTAATGATACCGTTTTTGAATTAGAATTATTTAAGGAAGAGATGCCTTTTAAAGCCCTTAAGCCAAGTCAATCCTCAGGAAATAGATTAATTGTAGGTTATGAAGGAAATCCAAAAAACAATGGCGAATTGGCCAAAATCACTTTGAAAAACAATGGCGAAATTGTACCTTCAATAGTTACAAAAATAGAAAAAAAAGACTCTTTGCAAGTGTGGTATAAACCTTTGAAAGTGGATTCGCTTTCGCTAAATATTGTAAAAGACAAGTACCAAAAAGACTTTACTTTTAAAATCAAAAATCAAAAAAATGACACTTTGAGCATTAAGGCCGTTCAAAGTGGAATTTTGAATTTTAGAGACCGATTTACATTGGAATCCAATACTCCATTGGTAAATTTTGACAAATCAAAAATGAAACTTATTGACAAAGATTCGGCTGACGTTGCATTTACTACTGCATATGATGAATACACCCAACGATTATATGTCGATTTTAAAATAGAAGAAGCACAGAAATACCATTTAAAATTGATGCCAGGCGCTGTTACTGATTTTTTAGAAAAAACAAATGATACTCTATCATTTAGTACCAGTACCAGAAACCGTGCTGATTACGGAAATCTTATCGTGAGTTTAAAAAACGTAAAACAATTTCCAGTTATTATTGAATTGACTGATGAAAAAGGTGAAATTGTCAAAGCAAGTGAATATACCGAAAGCAAAACAGAAATTGAATTTAATCTCCTAGAACCTTATTTATATACACTTCGGGCAATTTATGACGAGAATAAAAACAAGGAATGGGATACAGGAAGTTATCTCGAAAAACGACAAGCGGAAGAAGTTGTTTATTTTTCTAAAGGAGTAGATGTTCGAACCAATTGGGATGTGAGTCAATCTTTTGATTTAAGTATCCCATATACTCCAGAACCCAAGAAGAAAAAAGAAAAAGAGAAAAAGAAATCGAGTTCATTTTAGCACGAAAGAATCTCGATCGCTTAAAAAGTTAAATTTTTTTCTGGCCAGGAGTAACTCGGCTTTATTTAATTCGACTATAAAAACCCCTTTAATTTCTATAGGTTCCATAATGTAATCTCCCAAGAAATTGACAACTTGGGAATGTCCATTATATTGAAAATTGTTATCATCTTCCCCAATTCTATTGACTCCAATAGTATAACTCATGTTTTCTATCGCACGTGCATTTAACAAAGCATCCCAAGCTTTTATTCTTATTTCTGGCCAATTGGCAACATAAATCAGCAAATCATATTCCTCTACATTTCTGGCAAAAACAGGGAAACGCAAATCATAACAAATCAGCGGACAAATTTTCCATCCTTTATATTCAACAATTAATTTTTTGCTTCCTGCGGTATAGATTTCATCTTCTCCAGCTAGAGTAAACAAATGTCTCTTGTCGTAAAACTGAATTTCGCCCGAAGGGAAAACAAAAACCAATCGGTTATAGAAATTTCCTTTTTCGGTAATAACTAAGCTTCCTGTTATGGCTGCGTTTTTGGCTTTCGCCAAATGTTTTAGCCAAGTAATTGTTTCGCCTTGCATCGTTTCGGCGACAGCATTGGGATTCATAGTAAAACCCGAAGTAAACATTTCAGGAAGAACAATTAAATCAACACTTTCGGAAATGGCATTGATTTTTTCTCCGAGCTTTTTTCTGTTTTTTTCTGGGTTTTCCCAGAATAAAGAAGATTGTATTAAGGCTACTTTCATAGTATAAAATTAGTGAAATTTAAATCTCAAATAAAAAAAATATAATCATCAAACACATCTGTTTTAAACTTTAACTTAAATCTTTTTGTGAGTTATTGAAGGCTTTTCAAATTCTTATAAATCATTCTTATAATAATTATAGCTAACCATATTAACCTTTAAATTTTATAGGCTATAAGTTATTACTTGATATTTTATTTATATTTACGCTCAGCAAAAGCTAATGGTATATACGACTATTATATAATCGAATAATATGCTTAAAGAATTCTCTTATAAACAGTTTGGCAATCTAAACTTTACAGAACAGGAACTTGATGAAAACACGTTGATCAAAATTGATGAACACATCAAAGTTTTGTTTTTACCAAAACAATCCAAAATTCAAGTTGATTTTCAGGAGTTTCAAATAGAAACTGATTCTTTGCTTTTCTTAAATCCAAAAGTGATTATAAAACCGAATGAAGCTGAATTTGGAGGTGAGTTATTATTACATTTTAACAGAGATTTTTATTGCATCGAAATTCACGATCAGGAAGTCGCTTGTGATGGAATACTCTACAATAATGTTTTTGAAATTCCATTTATTCAATTAAATGAAGATCAATCGAAAGATATTCAAAATATAATTCGGGAAATACAATCTGAAATGAAGGATGAAGATGCAAACACCGAAGAAATGTTGCGAATATTATTGAAACTCATTATTCTCAAATCGACCAGAATATGGAAACAGCAGCATTTGTTATCAGAGAATAATCAGCAATCAGATGTTCAATTTCTGAGAAAATTCAGCAAACTGGTAGAACAGCATTATAAAACACATCATACTGTTGCTGACTATGCGGGAATGTTGTTTTTAACTCCAAAAAACCTCAGCAAGAAAATTGGCTTATTAAGTAAAGACACGCCAAACGACATCATAAAAAACAGAATTATACTCGAAAGCAAACGGCTGTTAGCACATACAGCAATGACTGTAAAAGAAATAGCTTTCAGTTTAAATTATGAAGATGATGCTTATTTCATTCGGTTTTTTACAAAAAATACAGGCATTTCACCTTTGTCATTTCGAAAGCAATTCTAGTATTAAATGAATATTTTATTAAAGTGCGGTTTTACAGCCGCACTTTTTTTATGCCAAAAATCTAAATTTTACAATAAAATTCATTCGTATATATTATAAAAAAAACTTTTTAGACAAAAAGGGGAAAAAGTGCAATTCAAGAGGAAAAGCATCCATTGTTGTCCTTTGGCAATTGACGCAACTTTGCAATATCAAAATAACAATAACATTTAAAAAATAAAATCATGAACAAATTCACAGTAAAAGACGGAACAGAAATTTATTTCAAAGACTTAGGAGCAGGACAACCAATTTTCTTTCACCACGGGTGGCCATTGTCATCAGATGATTGGGATGCACAAATGATGTTTTTCTTAAATCAGGGATACAGAGTAATCGCTCACGACAGACGCGGACACGGCAGATCCACTCAAACATACAAAGGCAATGACATGAACACTTACGCTGCAGATGTAGCCGAATTAACTGAATTTTTAGACTTAAAAAATGCCATCCACGTTGGCCATTCTACAGGAGGTGGTGAAGCAATACGATATGCTGCTCAATATGGAAAAGACCGCGTGGCCAAAGTAGTTCTAATCAGTGCCATCACACCATACATGATTGCAGATGACCGAAATCCAGAAGGAGTGCCATTATCAGTATTTGACGATATCCGATTCAATACTTTAAACAACAGACAACAATTTTATCAAGACCTTACAGTTCCCTTTTATGGCTATAACCGTGAAGGAGCAAATGTAAAAAAAGGAATTCAGGACAATTGGTGGAGACAAGGAATGATGGGTGGCATTAAAGCACATTATGACTGTATCAAAGTTTTTTCTGAAACTGATTTTACCGAAGACCTTAAAAGTGTACAAATCCCAGTTTTGGTTCTTCACGGAGATGACGACCAGATTGTCCCTTATGCAACAACTGCAGTTAAAGCAGCTGAACTTTTAAAAAACGGCAAACTTATCATATACAAAGGGCTTTCTCACGGTATGCCAACTACTGATGCCGACACTATCAACAAAGATATTTTAGAATTTGTTCAAGCCTAAATTAAGAAAAGGAAAAAAGTGCAATTTAAAGGGAAAACCATCCATTGTAACGCTTCCCAAATTATAACAACTTTGCAATATCAAATTAAGAATATAATTAAAACCAATAATTAACAACTTTAAAAATTTATAAAATGAAAAATTTAATCTTATCAATCGGACTTTTTATTGCTCTATTAATCAACTTGCAATCTTTTGCACAAACAAAAAGAACTCCAGCTTCTTATGGAAGAGAAGAATACATTGAAGTAGAAAAAAATGTAAAACTTCACGTAACTGACCTTGGAGAAGGACAACCAATAGTTTTAATTCACGGATGGCCATTAAGCGATGCTATGTACGAATACCAATATGCTTATTTTGTTGAAAAAGGATATCGTGTAATCGGAATTACCCTAAGAGGCTTTGGACTATCTGACAAACCGGGAGGAAAATACAACTACGATGTTTTTGCAGATGACATCAAGGTGATTTTAGATAAGCTAAAAATTGAAAATGCAACTCTAGGAGGTTTTTCAATGGGAGGTGCAACAGTGATCCATTATGTAGCCAAATATAATGCCGCTCACGTTTCAAAATTAGCTTTATTCGGAGCAGCAGCGCCAATCTGGACAAAAAGAGCCGATTTTAACTTCGGTAATTGGACTAAAGCAGATGTTGATGGTTTGATTGCTTTGAATAATACTAACAGACCTCAATTATTAGAGAATTTTGGACAAATATTCCCTGCTAATGCTACTAGTGTATCTCCTGGATATGGAGCATGGTTAGGAACAATCCAAGCACAGGCTTCTCCTTATGCAATGGCTGAAGGTTTAAAAACTTTAAGAGACACTGATTTACGTGATGATTTAAAAAAGATAAAAATTCCAACTCTTATATTGCACGGTAAATTAGACAAAATCTGTTCTTATGAATTAGCAGAGCAAATGCACTCACTAATTTCAAACTCTACATTGGTTCCTTTAGAAAAAAGCGGTCACGCTTTATTCATCGAAGAGTTAGAAAAATTCAACTCTGAATTATTAAATTTTATTAAAAAATAATTAAACTAAAAAAGGGGTTAGTCTAAATGGTTAACCCTTTTTTTATTCTCTAAAACTAATTCATCATGAACAAAATAGTAGTATTGCTACTTTTAATAATTTTGTCATCTTGTACCAATACCAAAAGAATAGTAACTGTAAATCACACCGATTTGCCAAAACCAATTGGTCCATACAGCCATTCCACAAGTTATGGTGATTTAATATTTGTGTCAGGACAAATTGGTATAGATCCAAAATCAAATACTTTGAAACAAGGAATTCAGGAACAAACGATTCAGATTTTTGAAAATTTAAAAGCCATTCTTCAAAATAATAATTCCGATTTAAACCATATTACGAAAACAACTATTTTCATTACTGATCTGAAGAATTTTGAAGTTATCAATAAAATATATGGTAGTTACTTTCAAAATCACTTTCCAGCCCGAAGTACAATTGAAGTAGTCTCTTTGCCGAAAAATGCTGCTATTGAAATAGAATGCATTGCAGTCAAAATAAGAGACTAGCTGTTGAAATGACTTTAAATCACTAAAAAAAACTATACTAAAATGAAAAGCAATAAAAATTTACTTAGAACTGTAGTGACTATTTTACTTATAGGAACATACACTATTTCTGCCTCTGCTCAAACTAAGCCTAATGGAATCAGCCGCACCGAGCTGCAACGCCACGACATGAGCACTTCTGGTATCGAAATGGTTCAAGCAAATATTGATTTCGAACCAGGAACTGCTTTCGGAAACCACAATCATCCCGGTGAAGAAATCATTTATGTTCTTGAAGGTGAACTTGAATATATTGTAGAGGGTAAACCTCCGGTTATACTAAAAGCTGGAGAAGTATTATTCATCCCTGCTGGTACAATTCATTCTGCTAAAAACCTTGGCAAGACTAAAGCCAGCGAACTGGCTACTTACATCGTTGAAAAAGGAAAACCTCTTTTACAGTTAATAAAATAATGTTTTCAACTTTATGTAATAAAAAAACGTCCCGATGATTAGGGACGTTTTTGATATAAATGTGTTGTCTGACATCAACTTTAAATTTTATGATTAGTGATAATAATAATTCATGGTTGTTGTATTGGACGGAGTTGTACTCCCAACATAATAATATTTTTCGACAGCTTTTACAAGATTATTGTTTTCATCATAAGTGTTTTCAAATATAATAGTTGCCGTGAGCTCATCATTATAAGAATCATATACACTTACTTTTTTTCTATTATTAACAGAATATTGATTTCCTAAAGCATATCTAAATGCATCTGGTTTTATTGCAGACAGATAATTTCTGCCATTATCATATTCAATTTCATAATACTCGTCTGAGAAACCAGTGCCAGGCGCTTCATAACCAATTAAATTACCTTTAGAATATTCAAAAAATTCTTCATTATCTACATCTGTGACCTCAGAACATTCAGCTGTTTTAGAATTAGTAATTTGAATGTAATGTTTTATTGAAGTTAGTTCCGAACCTGAATAGGAAAAACTAATTCTATCCATCGAATTCGTTAAAACATCCCACTCCATTTCTGTTCTACTAATACAAATATTAGTAATTAGTCCGTTAGTGTATTCCAGCGTATTCACTTGATCTATTACATCAGAAGGATTTGCTAAATAGTATTCTTTTAAATTCCAACTAATCATTTTATTAGAAGAGTCATAATTAAAAGTTGTTTGATACGATTTCGAATTATCTTTTATAATTAATTTAGAGATGTCCCCTGAACTGTTATATTCATAATCACTTGTTTTTATTACTATACCGTTTTGAATTTCTTCAACTTTTTTTATTCTGTTTGTAGAAGATGATGTGTCTTGGGAATCATCTGTTGAATCATTGGAACAACCTATTAGAAAAGAGGTAATCAACAATAGCAGGAATTTGTTTTTCATAGAGGGGGAATAGTTTTTAAAGAGTATTATCTTCTTTATTGGTTTGTAAATAATATTATAAGTATGAGAATTATATGTTTCAAATATAAACAAAACATTAAGAATTTTCGTGTTTAATTAAATAAAAAACGTCCCAATTTCTCGGGACGTTTTTTATTTAAACTATTTTGAAATACTATTTCAAACTTGCAGAAAGATATTCTCTGTTCATACGAGCGATGTTTTCAAGGGAAATTCCTTTTGGACATTCAATTTCGCAAGCTCCAGTGTTGGTACAGTTACCAAAACCTTCTTCGTCCATTTGACGAACCATGTTCAATACACGATTTGTGGCTTCCACTTTTCCTTGCGGTAACAATGCATATTGTGAAACTTTTGCTCCAACAAATAACATAGCAGAACCATTTTTACAAGTAGCCACACAAGCACCACAACCGATACAAGCTGCTGCTTCAAAAGCTTTGTCAGCATCGTCTTTAGGAACTGGAATAGTATTGGCATCGATAGTGTTTCCAGAAGTATTCACTGAAACAAATCCTCCAGCTTGTTGAATTCTATCAAAAGCTGTTCTGTCCACAACTAAATCTTTAATGACTGGGAAAGCAACACTTCTCCATGGTTCAACCACAATGGTATCACCGTCATTAAACATTCTCATGTGCAATTGACAAGTTGTGATTCCAGTATCTGGTCCGTGTGCACGACCATTGATATACAAAGAACACATTCCGCAAATTCCTTCGCGACAATCGTGGTCAAAAGCGATTGGTTCTTTTCTTTCGTTTACCAATTGTTCGTTCAATTGGTCTAACATTTCCAGAAATGAACTGGCTGTAGAAACATCATTTAGTTTGTATGATTCCATTTTCCCCTTTTCTTTGGAGTTTTTTTGACGCCAAATCTTAAGAGTTATATTGATATTTTTTGCTGCGCTCATAATTCTATTATTTGTAATTTCTAGCTGCGATTTTAATAAACTCGTATTTCAATTCCTCTTTGTGAAGTTCCGATTTTGTAACATCATATCCTTTGTTTTCCCATGCTCCAACAAACGAGAAGTTTTCGTCATCACGAAGCGTTTCTCCTTCGGAATCCTGATACTCTTCACGGAAGTGACCTCCACAAGATTCTTTACGTTGTAAGGCATCCATAGCCATCAATTGTCCTAATTCGATGAAATCGGCAACACGAAGCGCTTTTTCTAATTCAGGATTCATTTCATCAGAACTACCTGGAACGTAAACATCTTTATAAAATTCTTCTTTTAAAGCAGCAATTTCAGAAATGGCTTCAGTTAGACCTTTTTCATTACGACCCATTCCAACTTTATTCCACATAATCAAACCTAAACGTTTGTGGAAATGATCCACCGTTTTTGTCCCATTATTAGAAAGGAATTTATTGATTTGCTCTTTTACATTATTTTCTGCAGCTACGAATTCCGGTAAATCTGTAGAGATTTTTCCAGTACGAATATCATCAGCTAAATAATTAGAAACGGTGTATGGCAATACAAAATATCCATCAGCCAAACCTTGCATCAAAGCCGAAGCTCCTAAACGGTTCGCTCCGTGGTCAGAGAAGTTAGCTTCTCCTGCAACGAAACAACCTGGAATAGTAGATTGTAAGTTGTAATCAACCCAAACTCCACCCATAGTATAGTGAACCGCAGGGTAAATTTTCATTGGAGTTTCATAAGGATTCTCATCTGTGATTTTTTGGTACATAGTAAACAAGTTACCGTATTTTTCCTCTAACCATTTTTTTCCTAATGTAAGAATTTCTTCTTGAGAAGGATTGTGATTTCCTTTGGCGTAAGCCGTTTGTTTTCCTTTAGATTGAATCTCTGTAGCGAAATCCAAATAAACACCTTCGTTAGTATCATTAGCCTCAATTCCGCGACCTTCGTCGCAAACTTCTTTTCCAGCTCTTGACGCAACATCACGAGGAACTAAGTTACCAAATGCCGGATACTTTCTTTCTAAGTAGTAATCTCTATCTTCTTCGGCAATTTGAACTGGTTTCAATTTCCCTGCTCTAATAGCTTCTGAATCTTCTTTTTTCTTTGGAACCCAAATACGTCCAGAGTTTCTTAACGACTCAGACATCAACGTCAATTTAGATTGATTGGTTCCGTGAACTGGAATACAAGTTGGGTGAATTTGTACGTAACAAGGATTTGCGAACAAAGCTCCTTGTTTGTGAATTTTCCAACCAGCAGTTACGTTCGATCCCATTGCATTTGTAGATAGGAAATAAACGTTTCCGTATCCTCCTGTTGCAATAATTACAGCGTGAGCAGAATGTCTTTCTAATTCTCCAGTAATCAAGTTACGAGCAATAATTCCACGAGCTTTTCCGTCAACCTTTACCAATTCCAACATTTCGTGACGGTTGTACATATCGACTTTTCCAAGACCAATTTGTCTTGATAAGGAAGAATAAGCTCCTAATAATAATTGTTGTCCTGTTTGTCCAGCAGCATAAAAAGTACGTTGTACTTGTGTACCACCAAAAGAACGGTTATCCAACATTCCTCCGTAATCACGGGCAAAAGGAACTCCCTGTGCCACACATTGGTCGATGATGTTTCCAGAAACTTCAGCTAAACGATGAACGTTTGCTTCACGTGCTCTGTAATCTCCTCCTTTAATTGTATCATAAAACAAACGGAAAGTACTATCTCCATCATTTTGATAATTTTTTGCAGCGTTAATACCTCCTTGTGCAGCGATTGAGTGTGCACGACGTGGAGAATCTTGGTAACAAAATGCTTTTACGTTATAACCCATTTCGGCAAAAGATGCTGCTGCCGAAGCACCAGCTAATCCAGTTCCTACTACGATAATATCTATTTTAGGTCGGTTGTTTGGAGCAACTAACTTTAAGTGATCTTTATAATCAGTCCATTTTTGTGAAATGTGACCTTCTGGTATTTTAGAATCTAGTTTCATTAGAGATAGATTGATAATTAATTATTAAAATGATGAAATAGTGCAATGAAAATAAATCCAAAAGGAACTATAATTGCAAATGCATAACAGATTTTATGCAATGACTTCCCTATTTTATTGTCGAACCCAACTGATTGCAATGAGGAAGTAAAACCATGCCAAAGGTGCAATGCTAATAAAACGAAAGCAACACTGTACAATCCTGTACGAACTGGACTTTCAAACTTAGCTACTAATTCATGATAATATCTTGTTTCATCAATAACATTTGACTCCACATATTTGTAAACCATTTCATGAAACCAGAAATCATACATGTGTAATCCTAAAAAAGCCAACACAACCAAACCAGAAATAATCATATTCCTAGAAGCCCAAGATGAGTTTGCAGCACCGTCAAACTTTACGTAAGCGACAGGTCTTGCATTTCTGTTTTTCAGTTCCAGAACGAATCCCATAACGAAGTGAAAAACTACTCCCGCAACCAAAACAGGCTGCATAACAAATTGAATTAACGGGTTGTAACCCATGAAATGTGACATCGCATTAAATGAATTCTCACTAAAAACAGATACGAAATTAATAAAGAAGTGAAGCGATAGAAACGAAATCAAAAAAAGTCCTGAAAGCGCCATAGCTACTTTTTTAGCTATAGACGACTTCAATATTGCAGATTTTGCCATAATGATATAAATATTATATTTTTTTAAAAAGTCCCACAAATTTATGGTAATTAAGAAAGAATAACAACCAAATATGCAATTTTACTTCGCAATTTATAATGATTTTAAAGTACTTAAAAAATACGTACAAACTACGTATAAAAATACGTAGTTTAAAGCCGCTATTCTTCATCAACTTACAAAAAAGCACTTAAACGGTTCCTAAATTCCAAAAACACATTAAAATTACGGACCCAATTTTTTTTTATTGACAAAAGCTAAAAAAACTAACAATATTATAATCCAAAACAAGGTTTACAAGTTATTCCCTAAAAATTAAAGATTAGCCATTTTATAGTCTTTAAAACATTGTATTTCGCCAAAGCAATTTTAACTTTACAGCTTTAAATTTTATTCATGAAAACTGGAATTGACGCTATTGCATTTGATGTTGCAAAATTACATTTACCCATAAAAACATTAGCATTAGCTAGAAATATAGAACCCGAAAAACTCGAAAAAGGTTTGGGTTTATTAAAAATGACATTGCCCGACACGCATCAAGACACAGTTGTGTTTGGCGCCAATGCTTTGACAAAACTAATTCAAGACAACAACATCAAATTAGATGAAATTGCGCGAATATATATTGGAACCGAAAGCGCCATTGATAGTTCAAAACCCATAAGCTCTTTCTTGATTTCTCTAATGGAACAAAAATTTGGTGAAAACTCATTATCTGAATGTGATGTTGTAGATTTCACTTTTGCCTGTATTGGCGGCGTGGATGCACTCCAAAATTGCCTAGATTTTGTTCAACTCAATCCAAGCAAAAAAGCAATTGTTGTCACTACTGACTTTGCTAAATACGACTTGAATTCAACTGGTGAATATACTCAGGGAGCTGGCGCTGTAGCAATGTTGATTTCTGCCAACCCAAGAATTATTAGTTTTGAGAATAATTGGGGAGTAAGCACAAAAGGAGTTTTTGATTTCTTCAAACCTTATAGAACGATTTCAAAACAGGAAATTACAGGAAATACAAATAACGAATCTTGGTTTGATAATCTGGAAAGCGAAATTGAAATCCACAAAGACCAACCTGTTTTTGATGGTCAATATTCGAATCAATGTTATATGGACCGAACAAAAGCAGCTTATTTTTCATTCAAGAAATTAAAAAACAGTCAAGAAACAGTTTACAACACTTGGAAAAGCATTGTAATGCATTTGCCTTATGCTTTTCAAGGCAGAAGAATGCTGTCTGAAATTTACGCTTTGGACGCTTCTACTCCTATTCTTTCTGGAGAAGAAACTGCTTCGGAATATCAGAATAAATTAAAAGAAATCAGCAAATCTGATGATTATAAAACATTTGTTTCCGAAAAATTACAGCCTGCAGAATTAGCATCTTCTTTAATTGGAAACTTATATACTGGTTCCATTTTTATGGGATTGCTTTCTACTTTGGCTCATTTTTATGACACCAAAAAAGAAATCACATCCGAAAAATTTGGTTTTTTAGCCTATGGAAGTGGTTCCAAATCCAAAGTTTTTGAAGGAACGATTCAACCGGAATGGAAATCGGCCATAAGTAATGTGACTCTTTTTGAAACACTTAAAAATAGTTTTGAAATTGATTTTGAAACTTATGAAAAACTACACAAAAAGGAACAAAAACAAAGCATCCAAGAACCTAAAAATGAATGGATTTTAGACCGAATAGAAACAGAAATTCCAAATCTAATCGGAGCCCGTTATTACAAATGGGTTGATTAATACTGAGAATAACAATATAAAAAAGAGCCACGAAACAATCCATTCGTGGCTCTTTTGCTTTAACTGTATTTAGCTATATATTCTTGAACCGTTGCATCGGTCTTTTCATTTCTAACTTTTTGTTCCAAATGAATTGGTGGAGAAGCTCTCTCTAAACAATTTTGTACCGAGCAAGTTTCACAAGTCACACCAACTAATTGTCTTTGCACAGAATTACCCTCAATAAATTTAAACTTTTTCTTAATAGAAGGCGTTATCAAAATTCCAACCGAAATACTTCGCAAGCAATTTTTCTTAAAAGGATCAGGCGTTGCCGATGAAAAAACAAGATACTCATTATTACTATTTTTATAGCGGGAAATCTGCGCGTCAAAAAAGTGTTCTTTCTTTTGTCTCAAAGACTCCACGATTGTTTTTATTGAAACCCACCTTCTGCAATAATGCTCATTCATTTCGTTGGCATGAGGTTCCTGCTGGTTGGTAATATGCAATTCTTTTTTTATTTGATAAGTATCTGTACCAATTTCATGGGATAAACGAAGAAAAAATAAGTTCTTTATCTGAAAATCCTTTGGCAAAATATTAGTCAAACGCTGATAGAATGATTCGGGAGAAACATTGAATTTACTCATCAATTGAACCATTTCTTGAGGTCTTGGATTGCTGTTGGATAAAAACACATTCAATTCATCTATCAAATGTTGTCTTGGCAACAACAATGCCCCAGCAAAATAGGAGGCATAAAAATTATTGAGAACCTGGTCAAAGTTGTCAAATTTTATCCAACTGAAGGTGTATAATCTTTCGGTAATTTCAAGATAATTATACGCTATTTCCTTAGCCAAAATAAAAGCTTTCTGAGAAGAATCAATTCCCTTTGAAAGCAACAATGTTTTACTTTTTGGAACAAAAATGGAACGCAAATCCCCCAACTCATCCTGCTCTGAGAAAACAATTTCCTCTATGGTATAGCCATATTCCTCAATCAAAATAGCCGACAACTCCTCTATAGAAATATTGGCATCAATATTAATGTGAAATGCTTTGCAGAACGACAGTACTTTTTCCTCAAGATCCTCGAAGTAATTATTGTGTGCTTCTTGATAAGAACGCAATGAGGCCAAGAAAAAACTTTCTCTTGTTAGGTTATAATGCTGCGCTATTTCAATAATGGTACTGATAAAGGCATTGACTTTGGCAGGAGCATTGGCAATAATATCAATTAGATCAGCTTCCTGGATCCCGAAAAGATCCAACGGAATCTCCTTCAAAATTCCCGATTTTAATATTTCCCCAATCGGCGCAAGATTATTATCGAGTTTTAATGACACCATATGGTCGTAGGTCACGTCTAATTTCTCCGCCAAAAGAATAATTTTTTCCGTTTTGGGATATTTTTTTCCTTTTTCAATCTCATTCAAATACGATTTTGACAGCTCCGTTATTTTGGCCAAGCCAAATAATGACAAATCTTTATTTGTTCGAGCTTGCTTGAGTTTAAGCCCAAAAATCAACTTGATATATTCCTTTTCTACGTTCATAAAATCAAAGATAAACTAAAAAAAGAAAAACCTCAAAAAAAATATTTTTAATTTTTAGCGAACGTTCGCTTGTTTTGTAAAAAACTTTTTGTAGTATTGCAGTATCAAAATGAACTAGTTATGAAAAACCAGACAGAAACCATCGAGAAAAAATTCCAAATAACAAATGGAATTACAGAACAGTATCCCGAAATATTGACGGATAGCGCCATTGAATTCTTAACTGAATTGCATCAAAAATTTAATAGCAAAAGACTTTCGTTATTAGAAGACCGTAAAAGACAACAAGTCTTATTTGATGCAGGAGCTTTACCTTGTTTCCAACCCGAAACAAGAATGATTAGAGAAAGCAATTGGGTAGCCGCAACTACTCCAAGAGATTTACTAGACCGAAGAGTAGAAATTACAGGCCCTGTGGATCGTAAAATGGTCATCAATGCACTAAATTCTGGAGCCAAAACATTTATGGCCGATTTTGAAGACAGCACTTCTCCAACTTGGAGCAATCTAATGGAAGGGCAACAAAACCTGATCGATGCCGTAAACAAAACCATAACACTTGAAGATCCGATAAAAAATAAAAAATACGCTCTAAAAGATGAGACAGCAGTTTTAATTGTAAGACCTCGCGGATTGCATTTGAATGAAAAAAACATTCTTATCGACGGCCAAGAAACTTCTGGTTCTCTAGTAGATTTTGGATTATACGCTTTCCACAATCACGAGGAATTAACTAAAAACGGTACAGCACCTTATTTCTATTTGCCAAAATTGGAGCATTATCTAGAAGCCAGATGGTGGAATGAAGTTTTCGAATTTGCACAAGAATATCTGGGAGAACAAAACGGAACTTTCAAAGCAACCGTATTAATAGAGACGATTACCGCTAGTTTTCAATTAGACGAAATCATCTTCGAATTAAGAGATCATATCGTAGGATTGAATTGTGGCCGATGGGATTACATTTTTTCTTTCATCAAAAAATTAAGAAAAAACAAAACCTATATCGTTCCAAATCGTGATCAAGTAACCATGACTTCGCCTTTTATGAGTGCCTATTCACAATTGGTTATTCAAAGATGTCACAAACGAAACATACACGCAATTGGCGGAATGGCAGCGCAAATTCCAATCAAGAATGATGAAGAAGCCAACAACATTGCTTTTGACAAAGTACTAACCGACAAAAGAAGAGAAGTACAAAATGGTCACGACGGAACTTGGGTAGCACATCCTGATTTGGTGCCATTGGCTCAATCTGTTTTTGATAAATACATGCCAACTCAAAACCAGATTCACATAAAAAGAGAAGATGTAAATGTAGTCGAAGAAGATTTACTGGCAGTCCCAAAAGGAACCATTACCGAAGAAGGTGTTCGAAAAAACATCAGCATTTCGGTTCTCTATATCGCCTCATGGCTTAACGGACAAGGCGCAGCTGCCTTACACCATTTGATGGAAGATGCCGCAACGGCCGAAATCTCAAGATCTCAATTGTGGCAATGGCTTCAAAACGAAGTGGTTTTGGACAACAACAAATCACTAACAGAAGATTATTACCATCGTTTGGCAATGGAAGAATTTGAGAAAATTAAAAAAATTGTCGGTGACGAAAACCACGAGAAACAAAATTATCATTTGGCCGAACAGATGCTTGATACTTTAGTAGTAAATGACAATTTTATAGAATTTCTAACCTTAATCGGATATAAACACCTGTAAAATATCAATTGCAAAACGTATAAAAAAACCATCCAAAATAAATAACCAACAAACGCTATTAAACGAACATCATGAAAACAACCGAGACAAGAATTCAAGAATTAGTTACCGACTGGATTACAAACCCAAGATGGAAAGGAATCGAACGACCGTACACCGCCGAAGAAGTTGTAAATCTTCAAGGATCTTATCAAATTGAACACAGCGTTGCCAGAATGGGAGCAACCAAATTATGGAACAAACTTAATTCGCAAGATTTTGTGGCGGGATTGGGTGCTCTTACAGGAAACCAAGCCATTCAAGAAGTAGAAGCTGGACTGGAAGCCATTTACCTAAGTGGCTGGCAAGTGGCGGCCGATGCCAATGTGGCGGGCGAAATGTACCCTGATCAATCCTTGTATCCTGCGAACAGTGTTCCATTGGTTGTAAAAAGAATCAATAATGCACTTTTACGCGCCGATCAAATACAAGTAGTAAACGGAACGACTGACAAGAAAGACTATTTGGTTCCAATAGTTGCCGATGCCGAAGCCGGTTTTGGAGGTAATCTAAATGCATTCGAGTTGATGAAATCGATGATTGAATCGGGAGCTTCTGGTGTTCACTTTGAAGACCAATTGAGTTCTGCCAAAAAATGTGGACATCTTGGAGGAAAAGTTTTAGTACCTACTCAGGAAGCCATCAATAAATTAATTGCTGCTCGCTTGGCCGCCGATGTAATGGGAACACCAACGCTTATCGTGGCACGAACTGATGCCGATGCTGCCAATTTATTGACTAGCGATATCGATCCAAGAGATGCCAAATTCATCACGGGAGAAAAAACAGCCGAGGGATTCTTCTATGTAAACTGCGGAGTGGAGCAAGGAATTGACCGCGGATTGAGTTACGCACCGTATGCCGATTTGATTTGGATGGAAACCAGCAATCCGGATTTGGCGTATGCCAAAGAATTTGCAGAAGCCATTCATAAAAAGTTTCCTGGAAAAATGCTGGCTTACAACTGTTCGCCTTCATTCAACTGGGCGGCCAAATTATCCGTTGCCGAAATGGAAACTTTCAGAGAAGACTTGGCTGCAATGGGCTACAAATTCCAGTTCATTACTTTGGCCGGATTCCACGCCTTGAACACCAGCATGTTCGAATTGTCCAAAGCCTACAAAGAAAGAGGAATGGCTGGCTATTCTGAGTTGCAGGAAAGAGAATTTGCATTGCAACAACACGGTTTCAAAGCCGTAAAACACCAAAATTTTGTTGGCACATCCTATTTTGATGCCGTACAAAATACCGTTACCACAGGAAAATCTTCCACAACAGCCATGAAAGATTCTACTGAAGTAGCACAGTTTTAACTTTAACTACTTTTTCTAAAAAGCACGGAGAAACCCTCATTTCTTCGTGCTTTTTTTGTTTAAAAACTTTATTTGTGCGCGCAGTCAAAACAAGAACTTTAGTGCAAATAATTAGTGTTTTTATTTTCACGCAGATTTCGCAGATTTACGCAGAAAAAAAGTAAAAATATGCTGAATCTGCGTGCTGTTTTTTTTAAAATTTTCCCCTTAACTTAATAATATTGTCCTTTAGCCCCGATAGCAGTGAAAATCCTTATAAGCCGGGGTTCGGCTTATAAGATTGCAACGAATAGCGGGACCAATGCCTACTAAAAATGCCTAATCTTTCTGCTTCAAAAAACAATAATAAACTCCCGTCTATTCAAAGCCATTATTAAAATCTTAAAAAAAACTATACATATACTAATTACATTTTTAAAGTTACTATTTTTGATGATTCAATACCTAAAATTGTTTTAAACTGAAGTTGCCACAATTTCAAATCATAAAATCAATATAAAAGTGGCAATACTATATTCCAATAAAAATTAATAAATACAAATACGTATGAAATACCACCAAATTGACAGCGCCCTTTTTATAAAAAACAGAGCAAAATTCATTGCTCAAATGAAGCCTAATAGTGTAGCAGTATTTAATTCTAATGATATTTATCCCGTTTCTGCAGATAGTACATTGCCATTTGCACAACACCGCGATATCTTTTATTTATCGGGAGTGGACCAAGAAGAAAGCATCTTATTACTTTTCCCGGATGCTCCTTACGAAAATCAGAGAGAAATATTATTCCTAAAAGAAACTAGTGCGCACATTGCTGTTTGGGAAGGTGAAAAACTGACCAAAGAGCGCGCTTTTGAAGTTTCAGGAATTAAAACTGTGTATTGGTTACAAGACTTCGAGAAAATCCTGAACGAAATGATGACTTACTCAGACATCATGTACATCAACACCAACGAACATTACCGTGCTTCTATTGAAACCGAAACCCGTGAAGCTCGTTTCATCAAATGGTGGAAAGCCAAATATCCCGCACATCAAGTTGCAAAAAGCAACCCAATATTGCAACGCATTCGTTCTGTGAAAGAAACCGAAGAAATTGATTTAATCCAGAACGCCTGTAACATCACCGAAAAAGGTTTCCGAAGATTACTTTCATTCGTAAAACCAAACGTAACCGAGTACGAAATCGAAGCTGAATTGGTTCACGAATTCATTCGCAACCGTTCCAAAGGTTTTGCTTATACACCAATTATTGCTTCTGGAAATAACGCCAATGTTTTGCATTACATCGAGAACAATCAGCAATGTAAAGCGGGTGATCTAGTATTACTGGACGTTGCCGCAGAATACGCAAACTATTCTAGTGATATGACCCGTATGATTCCAGTTTCGGGAAGATTCACTGACAGACAAAAAGAGGTTTACAATGCTGTTTTGAGAGTTAAAAATGAAGCGACCAAAATGCTTACTCCAGGAACTCTTTGGAAACAATATCATGTAGAAGTGGGCAAAATAATGACCTCAGAATTGCTTGGCTTAGGACTAATCGACAAAGCCGATGTTCAAAATGAAAATCCGGAATGGCCAGCGTACAAAAAATATTTTATGCACGGAACATCACACCACATGGGATTGGACACACACGATTACGGATTATTGCACGAGCCAATGAAAGCAAATATGGTTTTTACTGTTGAGCCTGGAATTTACATCCCAGCTGAAGGTTTTGGAATTCGTTTGGAAGACAATGTTGTTGTTCAGGAAAAAGGAGAACCTTTCAACTTAATGAGAAACATTCCGATTGAAGTGGAAGAAATCGAAAGCATAATGAATTCTTAATTTATATGATAAAAAAAATATTCCTATTTGTCTTTCTATCTCTTTTTGGTCACACATTTGCCCAAACCGAGGGTTTTGCAAAAAACGAAGATTCCAGTCAAACCTATTATAAAATATTTGGCAAGGGTGCACCAATTTTAATAATAAATGGTGGCCCAGGAATGAATAGTAATGGGTTTGAACCTATGGCAAAAATTTTGGCAGAGAAATATCAAACTATTGTTTATGACCAAAGAGGAACCGGAAAATCAACCCTAAAAGAATTAAACGACAAAACGATTTCAATGAAATTAATGGCTGATGATATTGAGTCATTAAGAAAACATTTGGAAATTGAAAAGTGGATAATACTCGGTCATTCTTTTGGCGGAATGTTGGCTTCTTATTATGCCACAATTTACCCAAACAGTATTGATAAATTAATTTTGTCATCTTCTGGCGGAGTAGATTTGAGTTTGTTAAAAGGCGAAAACCTTATTGAAGCTGGCTTGAGCAAAACCGAAAAAGATTCTTTGAACTATTGGAACGATAAAATCGAAAAAGGTGACACGACTTACACTGCAAGAATTGGCAGAGGAAGAGCCATGGCGCCTGCTTATGTTTACGATAGAAAATTTGTCCCTATCATTGCTGAAAGATTAACTCAAGGCAATTCGGCCATAAACTCATTGTTATGGGGTGATATGCAAAAAACAAATTTCGACTGCAAAAACAAATTTTCAAATTTCAAGAATCCTGTTTTGATCATTCAAGGGAAACAAGATATCATTAGCGCAGCAATTGGAGAAATCAGTTTAAAAGCATTTCCTAATTCAAAAATGGTGTTGCTTGAAAATTGCAAACACTATGGTTGGCTTGACGCAAAAGAAAAGTATTTTGACACAATTGAATCTTTTCTAAAAAGTTAAACAATTCATTTTAATAAATTCAAGAAACGACTTTCAGTAATGGGAGCCGTTTTTTTGTTTCTATAAAATAAGTAAATTGAGTGCTAATCTCATTTATGATTCTTGTAACTTCACTTATGGTTCTTGCATTCTCATTTATGATTCTTGCATTCTCATTTATGATTCTTGCAACTTCATTTACGGTTCTTGCAACTTCACTTATGATTCTTGCATTCTCATTTATAGTTCTTGCAACTTCATTTACGGTTCTTGCAACTTCACTTATGGTTCTTGCATTCTCATTTATAGTTCTTGCAACTTGATTTATGGTTCTTGCAATACCATTTACGGTTCTTGCAATCGGATTTTGATAGAGACATCTTTACAACTAGTACTTTGCCGGTTTGCCCTCCTTAATTAAGCTGTAACATTCTGAGTTTAAATTCGACTTATTCAAAAACTTAAATTAGAGAAATCATGCAAGCACACGAAATAGATTATCAGATTTTTGGAGAAGAAATGCAGTATGTGGAAATAGAATTGGATCCGCAGGAAATCGTAATTGCCGAAGCGGGCAGTTTTATGATGATGGAAAATAATATCCAGATGGAAACCATATTTGGAGACGGTTCTGCGCAATCAGGTTCGGGTGGTTTATTTGGCAAACTTTTGAATGCCGGAAAAAGAGTCCTTACTGGCGAAAGTTTATTCATGACAGCTTTCCTGAATCAAGGCAATACTAAAAGCAAAGTTTCATTTGCCTCGCCATATCCCGGAAAAATTCTTCCGATTGATTTAACGCAATTTCAAGGGAAATTTATCTGTCAAAAAAGTTCATTTTTATGCGCCGCCAAAGGCGTTTCTGTCGGAATAGAATTCTCCCAAAAACTAGGTCGCGGTTTATTTGGAGGCGAAGGTTTTATCATGCAAAAAATTGAAGGAGACGGAATGGCATTCGTTCATTCTGGCGGAACAATGGCTAAAAAAGAATTAGCTCACGGCGAAGTTCTAAAAGTGGATACTGGCTGTATCATTGGTTTCACCAAAGATGTAGATTATGATATTGAATTTATAGGCGGAATCAAGAATTCTATTTTTGGAGGTGAAGGTTTGTTTTACGCAACTCTTCGCGGACCTGGAACAGTTTATATACAATCATTGCCTTTCTCTAGATTGGCTGATAGAATCATTGCATCAGCACCAAGATCAGGCGGTAACAGCCGTGACGAAGGAAGTCTGCTTGGCGGATTAGGAAATCTATTGGATGGAGATAATAGATTTTAATTTTTATCAATAGTATAACAAATGGCTTTCAGAAATGAGAGCCATTTTTTTGAACATAATGTTCTTGCTGTCTAAATAAAGTAAAAATTTAAGATTCGTCTTTTGTAGTACGAACTAAACTAATTCCTGACATAAAAAACACGATTCCAAGTATTCCGTAAATAATTAATGATTTAACATCTCTTGTTTCCCCAGATGTACCCGCAAATATCACTGCTGTATAAATAAGACCAACAATTCCTAGAACTGTAAGCAGTCCCCCAAAAAATCTTTTAAGATTCATAATTTCTGTTTTTTAAGCTTCATAGCAAATTTATAGTCTTTTGAGTTTTATACGTTATACAATTACCTCTAAAAGTTATATCATTTACAGAATATGACATCTGCAAAAAAAATCATGAAGTCTATCCTATTTCTCCAACATGAAATAATATTTCTTAAAAAAATTCGGCTTACTTTTGTTTCAAGTTTAAAACAAATGAATCGAATTTTCTACAAAAACACTAAAATTTCATATTCCGATACTGGAAAAGGAACAGCTGTAGTCTTATTGCATGGTTTTTTGGAAAACAAAACCATGTGGGACGATTTTGTTCCAGAATTAAGCAAAAAAACCCGAATCATAACCATCGATTTATTAGGACATGGTGAAACCGAAAGTTTGGGATATATTCAAACTATGGAAGAAAATGCCGACATAATTCATGATATTTTATCCAAACTACGAATTCGGAAAACCATTCTTGTGGGACATTCCATGGGAGGATATGTTGCTTTGGCTTTCGCCGAATTGTATCCGGAAAAAATGAAAGGACTGGTATTACTCAACTCCACTTCCAAAGAAGATAGCTCTGAAAGAAAAAAAAACAGAGACCGAGCCATCAAAGCCGTTAAGAAAGATTATGAAACCTTCATCAGACTTTCTATTGCCAATTTATTCAGTGAAGAGAACCGAGAAATCCTTATCAATGAAATCGAAGCAGTAAAAATTCAGGCTTTAAAAACACCATTACAAGGAATTGTGGCTTCACTCGAAGGAATGAAAGCAAGAAAAGACAGAGAATTTCTTTTACATACTGCAACCTATCCAAAATTATTGATTTTGGGAAAAAAAGATCCAGTTCTTAATTACGAGGAAAATCTGGAACAAATAAAAAACACTGATGTTGAATTGGTCACTTTTCCAGACGGTCACATGAGTTCTATTGAAAATCAAACTGAATTACTTTCTGTTTTGAAAGACTTTTTTAAAGGAGTTTAAAGCATTCCTTCTTTCAAATATCCTTTTTCTATCAACTCCTCTTTAGAAAGCAAATGATGCGCCTTACCGTCTTTGAGCAAAACTAATTTGTTCGAAACTTTGATTACATTTTCATAATTATGATCAGAAATAATAATGCCTTTAGTCATAGAATTGGCGGCTATCAATTCATTCACTTTCTCAACCATCAGAGGAGACAAACCATTATAAGGCTCATCTAACAAAACAAATTTTGAAGAATTATTTAGAATGATTTTGATTTCCAGATACCGTAATTCACCTCCCGACAAATGTGAAATTTTCTTATCTAACATTGATCTTATTAAATCATCTGCATAAAAATCCGGAATCTTATCTTTGGAAACCGAGAGTTCTATCGCCTTTTTTACTGAGAAATTATTAGGAATACAATTCTCCTGAGACAAATAACTAATTTCATTAAACAAATCCTTTGTCTTATTTTTTACACTGCCATCAATTCTAACAAACTTAAAATCTGAAGATTCAATTCCGAAAATAATTTTTAATAACGTCGACTTACCCGAACCATTTCTACCAAGAAGTCCAATAACATCATTTGTCTCGCATTTTAAATAAACATCCGACAATATGTTTTTGTTGTCAAAAGACTTCTGAATGCTATCAATTTCTAATAAATGATTTTTCAAAGTATTTTAATTATCAATTTAAAAACAAAAGAACAAACCGCTAAAAAAACAAAAGTAAAACACCAGGAATGTAACCAAAGCTGCATTTTTGAAATTTGATTGTTAAAATAAAACACATACTCGTTTTTACCATTAACTTCTTTGAAAAACAAACTTAAAGCAAAACCAAAAGTGAGAACCGAACAATTAAAAGCTGCTAATCCTCCAAAAAGGAAAACAAAAAAACTGGCGGCCAAATTAACCGCAAGAGTGCTTTTGAAAAACTCAAACACATTATGCAATTTCTTATTCATTCTGTTATAAAATTTTCTCCTCGAAAGGAATTGTTGCATCCAAAATTTCATTAAATAACAACACAATTTGTTCCAAATAATTAGCTTGAATTTCATTATTAATAATAGCAACACTCTCTTTTTCTTCCTTAAAATTAAAAGGCAAAAAACCAGATTTTAGATTTTTAAAGGAAATAATCCCAGCCTCAATAGGTTTTCCATCAGCATTTTCTTCATACATATAGGCATACGCTAAAACCTGAATGATCTTATCATTTTTAATATCCTCGGTTAATCCTTTCCAGGATTTTAGGGTAACATTCGTCTTTTCAACTTTACCCGTTTTGTAATCAATAATTCGTACTATTCCGTTACGTTCTTCGATCCTGTCAACATTTCCCTTAATCAAAACAGGAAATGGCAGACTTGGATCCTGAACCATTCTTTCAAAAGTTTTTTCAAGTTCCAAAATTTTAATTGCATCACCATTTTTAATGCTTTCCAATTCTACTTTCAGAAAATTAAAAACATTTCTCTTTGCTACTTCAAAAGCCAATAGATTTCTTCCCTTTTTTATTTCTGCTTCTTTGTAAACTACTTTGAATTGTACTAAAACCTCAGAGTCAATTTGCTTTATACAATTTTGAATATCTGTTTCTGAAATAAATTTGCCAATGAAAGGCTCATACAAAACCCGTAAGGTCTCATGAATAATAGTTCCTAAAGTATTCAAGGCAATATTTTCCTCTACCTCTTCAACTTCACTGATCCTCAAAATCTTTTGAAAATAAAACTGAATCGGATTCCGTATATAACTCGTCAACGCCGATGGAGAAAATCCTTTTTCGGCTATTTCTTTCAATCGAGCCATTACCATCTCCGATTTTGGAATTACCATTGGTGAATAAGCCGTGTCTGGTAAAACAGCATTGTAAATTTCGTGGGTTAAATTGTGTTTGGGTTGCTTCTCAACTTCCAATTGGGTAATGAAACGACTTTTTTCACCTGCGTCCAAACCTTCACTTTCCGTATTATAAAGCAAATAAATGTTTTTGGCACGTTGTAACAAATGATAAAAGTGATAGGTATAGATTGCGTCTTTTTCTTTAAAAGTTGGAAGTCCCAATTCACGCTTTACATCATAAGGGATAAAAGAGTTTTGTGATTTACCCGCTGGAAATTTTCCTTCATTCATAGAAGTGATAATCACCGTTTCAAAATCCAAAACCCTACTTTCAAGAACTCCCATAATCTGCAAACCATTTAACGGTTCTCCCTCAAAAGAAACTTCAGCCAAATCAATTACTTGTTTATAAATTGCATGCAGTGTATCAATCGTGTCTATTTCTTTGTGCTGTGAATAGTAATTAATCAGCTTATTAATTACTTTAAAAATGGCATAAACAAAAGTTTTCGCAATTTTTTCCTCTTGATTTTCATTATTAAGATTATTCTTGACCCTAAGTAATAAACTAGAGATTATTTCTAAAACGGCAATAGAACCTTTCTCCCATTTTTGAAACACAAGCAAGAATAAATCACTTGAATTATCATTTAATTCCAATAATTTATGATGACTGATAAATGTGTAGTTGTTTTTATTAATAATTCCAACCAAAGCACTTGCATTAGCATAAGGTTCAATTAACGGATGCGTCAATATCTCCAACACATCTTTATAATAAAAAACATAGCTACTATTGCTTCTGGACAAAGCATTAGTGTGCATTTTAAACAATTTGGCAATCAGAATTTGAGCTGGGTTATTCTTGCTGGAATATCCCATAGTGATATTCAGCGCTCCGACAGTATTAGGTAAAGAATATAACAATGGAATCAATAAATTTTCCTCTCCCAAAACAATAGCGACTTTATCAAGTGTTGCAGCTGGGTTTTCAATATTAATTTTTTCTATAATACTTCCCGCAATTTTGGCTTGACCAATGGTTTTTGGAGTACCAATAACTTGAATATTTTTAGCAGTCGAAAAATCATCTACAATCCATTCAAAAGGATTTGTCTTATAGTGCTTCCAACTTTCTTTGAAACGGCGCACAAATAAACCAGCGTCATGGTAAGGATCATTTAGGAAAGTTTGATCAGCATCCCAATATATTCTGGCCTGATTTGATACAATAAGATGTTGAATTATTTTTTCCTCAGATGCATTCAATGCATTAAAACCTGCAAAAACAAATTGTTTCCCTTGAATCAATTTAGAAAAAGTTTCGATATTTTTTACTGCTTCCCGATAAATCAATCCTTGATATCCAATTCCTTTTTTAAGTAAATGTTCGTAAAGAGATTGATAATATTTGGGCAACAATTTCCAAAAATCAATATAATTTTCGAGTAATTGGGTTTTGTTTTCTACTTCAATTCCCCATCTCTTGATGTCCTCAATATCCTTTAAGTATGATAAAACATGATCTGGATCTAATAAGTAACGGTCTATTTCATTAAAATCTTGAAGCAACGTTTTGGCCCAATTAGCAAAAAACTCAAAGGATTGTTGATTCTTTTTTTCGGTAATGGATAGATAGACCTCATAAAATTCAAATAACAATTCTATGGGATCAATTGTTCTTATCTCAGCGATGTTCTGAACAAAATCTTCTATACTAATAATTTCTGGCGAAAATATATTTTCATCAGCTTGCTTTTTCAAAGCTTCAATAAAGAATATTTTGGCTCGCTTATTCGGTAAAACTATAACTGTTTCAGTTAGTTCATTATTATAACCTAACAGTATTACTGATGCAATCTTATCTAAAAATGAAGTATTTGTCATTTTATAAATATAAAAAAAGCCATTCAATTAAGAATGGCTTTTTAAAATTATTTAGAGAATCGATTACAATTTACCTTCGTATATTGAACCAATGTGTCTAATTTCTGTTCTTCTGTTTTCAGCTTTACCTTTTGCAGTTTTGTTTGATGCAACTGGCATAGTTTCTCCAAATCCTTTAGATACTAAATTATTAACATTAACTCCTCTTTCGATCAAACCATTCATAACAGCAGTAGCTCTTTCTTCAGAAAGTTTTTGATTGAATTTATCAGAACCATCACTATCAGTATGTCCTTCAATACTAAATTTAGCATTTGGATAGTTTAGAAGGATTTGTTTGATTGCATCTAATCTAGCTTGAGTTTCTTTATCTCCAGTTTTGAAAGTTGCTTTTCCTGAGTTAAAGTAAACCGCTCTAGCTTGTACTTTTAGTTCTTGCAATACTTGTTCTGTTACTTCTGGACATCCTTTGTTACTAGCTGGACCAGCTACAGTAGGACAAGCATCTTCTAAATCTGGAACACCATCTTTATCAGCATCTAAAACAGGACATCCACCATTTGAAGCAGGACCTGCAACAGTAGGACATTTGTCTGAAGCATCAGTAACACCGTCACCATCTGTATCAGGACAACCTTGGAATTGTTTCAATCCAGCTACTGAAGGACAAGCATCATCAGGATCTGCTACACCGTCACCGTCTGTATCAGGACAACCTTGGAATTCAGCTGAACCAGCAACAGTAGGACATTTGTCTTTAGAATCTTCGATACCATCTGCATCAGTATCAGGACAACCGTTGAATTGTTTTAACCCTGCCACTTCTGGACAAGCATCATCTTTATCATAGATTCCGTCTCCATCAGTATCTTTAGCTCCAAACTTGAAAGTAAGACCCGCAGAATATTGAGTGTAAGAAGGTGCATCTGGTTTAGCTAAATCCCCTGGATAATTTCTATCTCCAAAAGATTTTTTGTAAACACCTAATAAAGAAAGACCAACATTTTCAGTAAACCAAAAATTCAATCCAACACCTGGGTTTACAGTTCCGTAACTTTCGTCACCTAAGAAAGTATAACCTCCACCTACGCTTAATGTTGGCTCAATTACTTTAGATTTTATTAATTCCATGAAACTATAAGTAACCGTAGCATCTACACCATAGTACATCAAATCTCCAGGATTTACAGCAGCAAAATCATTTGGCCCATTAAAAGTTTTTCCAGGAACAGGAATAACAAATTTATCAATTTGGTTGATAGATCCTGTAAGCCCTACAATAAAACCACTTCCTACGTATCTTGAAACGTTGATATAAGAAACTGAAGGAAGAATGTTCCAGTTTTCATCTACCTTAAAAGGTTGGTCAAAATGACTCATAAAGTCATCACCAGCACTAGATCTGTAGTCAATCGCGTTTACTCCAAAACCGATAGCCCATTTATTGTTACTGTCCTGTGCTTGAGAACTTAATCCCATCACCATCGTTACAGCAACTAAAAGTTTGTTAAGATGTTTCATACTTGTTATTTTTAATTACAATTAGTTAATTTGAAACAAAAGTAGGACGATTTTCTTTAACAACAAAATAAAATGTTAAATAAAACACTTCCCAAACACAAATTTTAACAATTATATTACAGCAAGTCTCTTACCTACAGCCACAAAAGCATCAATTGCTTTGTCCAAATGTTCTTTTGTATGAGCCGCCGATAACTGTACTCGAATTCTCGCTTTATCTTTAGGAACTACCGGGAAAAAGAATCCAATTACATACACTCTTTCTTTCAACAGTTCATTAGCCATAGTTTGAGCTAATTTTGCATCATACAGCATTACTGGTACTATAGCTGAATCCCCTTCTACTATATCAAAACCAGCTTTTTTCATTCCTGCTTTGAAGTAATTAGTATTCCATTCCAATTGATCTCTAAGCGTAGTGTCTTTTTCTAACAACTCAAATACCTTTATTGATGCTCCAACAATAGCTGGAGCCAATGAATTAGAAAATAAATAAGGTCTGGAACGCTGACGCAATAACTCAATTATTTCTTTTTTAGCCGTAGTATAACCTCCCATTGCACCTCCTAAAGCTTTTCCTAACGTTCCTGTAATAATATCAACACGACCCATAACGCCTTTTGCTTCCAATGTTCCTTTACCCGTCGCCCCGATAAACCCTGCTGCATGACATTCATCAACCATAACCAAAGCATCATATTTATCAGCCAGATCACAGATTTTATCCAATGGCGCCACAACTCCATCCATAGAAAATACACCATCGGTAACTATTATTTTAAATCGAGCTCCCGATTCATTGGCTTTAATCAATTGTTGCTCTAAATCTTCCATATTGCTATTTTCATAGCGATAACGAGCCGCTTTACATAAGCGCACTCCGTCTATTATAGAGGCGTGATTCAAGCTGTCTGATATAATGGCGTCATTTTCCCCAAACAAAGGCTCAAACACCCCTCCATTTGCGTCAAAAGCTGCTGCATATAATATAGTATCTTCAGTTCCGTAAAAATCGGCTATCTTTTTTTCCAAAGTTTTATGAATGTCTTGCGTTCCACAAATAAAACGAACAGATGACATTCCAAAACCATGTGTATCCATCGCATCTTTCGCGGCTTGAACTACTTCAGGATGTGACGAGAGTCCTAAATAATTATTGGCACAAAAATTTAAAACTGTTTCACCTGTTGAAATAGTAATTTCCGCTCCTTGCGGAGAAGTTATTATTCTTTCTTTTTTAAAAATTCCGTTATCTTCAATGCTTTGAAGCTCTGACTGTAAGTGTTGTTGTATTTTACCGTACATTTTATTAGGTTTTAAAACTTAAAGTTTAAAGACAAATATTCTATAAACTTCGCTATTTGACAAATTATTTATTTTTTTTTACAAATGTACTACATCGATTTCTTCTCCTATATAAACAAGTGCTTTTTTTAGCACTTTGAAGCCCATTTTCTCAATAGCCATTTGATAATTTTCCAATTGATATTTATATTTAGGATCAGGAAGCCCTGTTTTATAGTCCAATAAAAAAACTTCCCTAGCTTTATTAATTACAATTCGATCCGGTTTAATTGTTCCTCCTTCTTTTTGAATGATTGTTTTTTCATTCAGAACTTTGTTTCCATCAGCAAAATGTTCTAATAAATCTTGATGATTTACTATTTCTATAATTGCATTGTAAACAAGTTCTTTTTGAAGTATTGTAATCAATCCGTTTTCAATTGCTTTATTGATTGCCAATTCGACATCATTTTTTGTTCCAACAAAAGAAAGTATTTCGTGTATCACATTTCCAAATTCGATAGCTTCCTGCTGATGCGTTCCCCACATCAATGCTTCTCTTTGTGCAATTTTTATATTTTTAGGATTCAATACCTCCGAAACTACCGGAATGCTTTTGGAAGTATCAATATGTTTTTCATTATCGGACAACTTAGCCGGATTTCCAAAAGTGTATTCTAATAAATTTTCATCATAAATTCCTTGCTGAATCAAATATTTTATAAAAAATGAAGCCATATTACTTGGATATTCTCCATCTTTTCTGGGCTTTACATTTTGAGAAATAATATATAATTGTTCTTCCGCTCTGGTCAAAGCCACATATAATACATTAATATTATCCAACAATTCTTCTTGCTTTTTTAAATTATAAACCGCAGAAGCTTCTTCTCCAAACTCTTCAATAGCGCTACTATTATCCACTAACACTTTCGGCATATCAAGATCCTGCTCTTTTGAATTAAGCCATAATTTGTCTTTCGGTTTTCTATTATAATCTTCTTCGGCAAAAGGCATTATTACAACTGGAAATTCCAGACCTTTTGATTTATGGATGGTCATTATACGAACAGCATTTGTGCCTTCTGGAGAAGGAATGCTGAATTTCTCGGAGTTTTTATCCCAATAATTCAGAAAATCTGAAATTCCTGCTTGATTACGAACATCTCGTTCTAAAACAATATCCAAAAAATATTGAACATAAGCCGTAGCCGATGATTGTGCCTCTGAATTTTCATCCGTTTTCAAAAACTTCGAAATGATAATCTCAACTGCTTCATACAATGATTTTTTTCTAATGTTTTGAAAAGAAAGTTCGATGTTGCAGTTTTCAAGCCATTTCTCGAAAGTTGCTTCCTCTTTCAACTCCATTCCTTTGGCTATAAAATCGTGAACAGGCAATTCATTTTGTTTGTTTTGTGCCAAATATTGCAAAAAGTTAGCCTTTGACTCCAAATCGGAACTATTCTTCAAATACTTTAAAATGTGAATAATCAATCGAACTTCGGTTGCGTTTTGAATCATCAATGTTTCTGAAGATAAAAGAGGAACGCCTTGCTCAGTTAAATAATTGGCAACGGCTATTCCCTGACTTCTTTTGCGAGTCAGAATTACAATGTCTTTGTATTCGAAACCTTCTTTTACAACTTTTTGAATTGTATTTAATGTAGCCAAAACATATTGTCCTGTTTTATCCAAAACTTCTTCATCGTCACCTTCTTGTTCTTCTATTTCAGGCAAAAAAGAAATATTTACATAACCGCCTACCTTATTGTTTATCTTCTGACGGCTGTGATTTTCATATAAATCTTTATAATCAGTATTGCTAAATTCATTCGACAATAATTGAAAAAAGTCATTATTGAATTCAATCACTTGAGAATAACTTCTATAATTTTTGTCTAAATGCTCTAGCTTTTTTTCAGGATTGCTGAACGGGTTTTGATCTTTGCTTAACTCAATAAACTGCTCTGCTTTACCGCCACGCCAACGGTAAATGGATTGTTTTGGATCGCCAACAATCATTAAAGTTCCTTTTTGTCCCGAATCATCTTGACCTGAAAGCGCATTATCAATAAGCGGAATCAGGTTTTGCCATTGCATTTCGGAAGTATCCTGAAATTCATCAATAAAAAAGTGACGATACTTTTCTCCTAATCGTTCATAAATAAAAGGAGCTGGCTGATTTTGGATTTCTCGGTGAATAATCGCGTTGAACTCGGTTATCGAAAGTACGTTTTGTTCGTTTTGAATTTTTGTCAATTCATTACTAACCGTATTTAACAACGATAAAGGAGTTATATTTTTCAGGAAGGCTTTATAGAAATTCCGTTTCTCGAAGTTTTTATAAATCTCAAGAAGAGTTTGCAACAACTCTGGGATTATATTTTCTATTAGCGCTCGATCTTTTGCTGTTTTATTGATCGCAATATCTTCGAATTCCCGAAACATTTTGTTTTTAGAATTGAATTTCCCATCTGCAATGCTTTGAAGATGATTGGGAAAAGTCCCTCTTGAAAATGATTTTAAATCAATTGCATTTTTATCAATTAGCAATAATAGTTCACTAGCAAGGCTTGCATTTTCTTTTTCTAAATCTTTGCAAAGCTGAACTAATTTTTCTTTTACGGCTATAAAATCACTTATCGATTTATCATGAAAATGAGTGATTTCATTTCTGTTGTTCTCATTGAGTACTAATTTTCCCGTTTCCAAAATTTCACGCGAGATATCCCAAGATTTATCATCATCGGTTTTTTCCATCGTGAAATCGATGAGCAATTTAGTCAAGGTTTCATCTTCACCGGCTTGAGCTATAATCGCGTCAACAGCTTCGGTCAACAGATTTTCGGTATCCAGAGTTACCTCGAAAGTCATGGGCAATCCTAAATCATGGGCAAAAGCACGAATTACTTTATGTGTAAATTTATCAATAGTGGAAATATCAAAAGCAGCATAATTATGAATAATGTGCTTGATGATTTGTTGGGATTTAGTTTTAATCTGAATTATCGAAAGCCCTGTATCTACGGATAGATCCTGCATTAAATCCGAAGCTTTTGTATTTGGTTTATCTTTGGCAAATTCGGACAAACTGCCTACGATTCGGCTTTTCATTTCGTGGACCGCTTTGTTGGTAAACGTTATTGCCAGAATATTTCGGTAAGCATCATTCTTATTTGCTGTTAGAATTATTTTGAGGTATTCTTTTACAAGAGCATATGTTTTTCCGGAACCTGCGGAGGCATCGTATATGGCGAAAGAAGGTCTTTCCATTTGAATTTTAGATTGTTTATTAACTATTTTATTTGTGAATTATTCTGATATTTCCTGAAATCCCTAATGGCCTAGCCCTGATAGAAGCGGTATCCTTTTTCTTGCTCCTTTAGCAAGAAAAAGATACAAGCGGATAGCAGGAAATAGCTCCTAATTACTCGGATTTAAATAATCAGAATTGTACTATCATTTTATTTAATGGAATTATAACAAAATAGAATTTTATATTCCAAAGTTAAATGTTTAATTTTGAATAAAATATTTATAAATCATTAAACAACTATATTATGGCTTTTGAATTACCACAATTACCTTATGCGTATGACGCATTAGAACCTCATATTGATGCTCGTACAATGGAAATTCACCATTCAAAGCACCACAATGCTTATACAACAAATTTGAATGCGGCTATCGCTGGAACTGATTTGGAAGGAAAAACAATTGAGAATATCTTAATTAACCTTGATAAAACTAATGCTGCGGTTCGCAATAATGGTGGTGGATTTTACAATCACAACTTGTTTTGGACTGTTATGTCTCCAAACGGTGGTGGATTGCCAACAGGTGAATTGCTGGAAGCTATCGAAAATTCTTTTGGAACTTTTGAAGAATTTAAAGCAAAATTTGCTAAAGCAGGAGCTACACAATTTGGTTCTGGATGGGCTTGGTTATGTGTGCAAAAAGGTGGTAAACTTGATGTTTGTGGTACTCCAAATCAAGATAATCCATTGATGCCGGAAGTAGGTTGTGGTGGAACTCCAATTTTAGGAATGGATGTTTGGGAGCATGCTTATTACTTGCATTATCAAAACAGAAGACCAGATTATATTGAAGCTTTCTTCAATGTTATTAACTGGACTGAAGTATCTAGACGTTTTGCTTTAGAGAAATAGTTTAGGAGAAAAATAGAGTTAAGAATATAGAGAATAGACGGATGAACTTAGGGTTTGTTCGTCTATTTTTTTGTCTATACCTTTCTCGTTTTTCTATTCTCTATATTCTTTTCTCTTTCTGAGACTTTATTTCAATAAAAAAGGTGAAATGTTACTTTCACCCTTTTTGCCCCAAATCTACCATAAACTTAACCTACTAAAAATTATGGTAGTCAAATATACTTTGAAATAAACTGTTTTGCTACTATTCTCGATGAATTCCCTAAATACTCGTTAAATTGTCAATTTATTGATTATCAATCTATTATACGTGATTTTATTCCAATAAAAAAGGTGAAATGTTACTTTCACCCTTTTTGCCCCAAATCTACCATAAACTTAACCTACTAAAAATTATGGTAGTCAAATGTACATTGAATCAAACTTTTTTTATATTATTTTCGATGAATATCAAAAATACTCGTTTAATTGCTAAATTATTGAAATTCAATTGTTTAAATCTGATTTTTAAGCAATAAAAAAGGTGAAATGTTACTTTCACCCTTTTTGCCCCAAATCTACCATAAACTTAACCTACTAAAATTATGGTACTCAAATATACGTCGATAATCACTTGATTGAAAATATTTTCGATGAATGCCGTAAATAAACGATTATTCGCTAATTTACTGATTTTCAGAATATTTAACTTGTTATTTTATTCTTAATTTGTTTAGTCAAGAAGGAAACTTGATTTTATTCCAATAAAAAAGGTGAAATTTTACTTTCACCCTTTTTGCCCCAAATCTACCATAAACTTAACCTACTAAAATTATGGTAGGCGAATATACTTTGAGATTTATTACTTTGGAAATAAATTCGATAAAACACACACAAACCCGTTTATCGGTAATGTGAATTAATATGCTCTAGCGTCTTTTCCTTCGTAAAAATTCATGAAAGCCCTGTTAACCACACGATTACCTCCCGGAGTAGGATAATCACCGGTAAAATACCAATCTCCAAGATTTTTTGGACAAGCAGTATGTAAATCTTCCACCGTTTGGAAAATAATTTTAACTTCTGCGTTAATTTCTGGTGAACTTAACATTTCAGCAATTTTATCTGATATCTCTTGAGGAGCAAATGGCTCATATATTGCTGTAACATAATTTACCACGTCATTATCATGATAATTCTCCTGAGCTTTACATTTAGCATAAACTTCATCAACTATATGATATAAGTTTCTTTCTTTTAACAGCTCCAATGCAGCTCTAAAAGCAACAAGCCCTTCTAGTTTTGCCATATCAATTCCGTAACAATCCGGGAACCTTATTTGTGGTGCAGAAGAAACAATTACAATTCTTTTTGGATTTAAACGATCCATCATTTTAATAATACTCATTTTAAGAGTTGTTCCTCTTACTATACTATCATCAATTATAACAAGATTATCTGTTGGTTTAATTACTCCATAAGTCACATCATAAACGTGTGCTACCAAATCATCCCTACTACTGTCTTCGGTAATAAAGGTTCTAAGCTTAGCATCTTTTATGGCAACTTTTTCGGTTCTGATTTTTACAGAAAGTAATTTTTCTAAAGAGTCAACTGTTAAATTATCTTTGTTTTCAAGAATGTAATTTTTCTTTCTTTGATTCAAAAAGTCTTGTGCTGCTTCCACCAATCCGTAGAAAGAAGTTTCTGCAGTATTTGGAATATAAGAGAAAACCGTATTGTCAGTATCACTATCGATAGATTCTAATACCGCTGGCAAAATAAGTTTCCCTAAATTCTTTCTTTCCTGATAGATTTCGGCATCACTTCCTCTTGAAAAGTAAATACGTTCAAATGAACAAGATTTCTTTACAGTTGGAGTAAGAATCTGCTTCATAGAAACGTCACCATTCTTCTTAATAATCAAAGCATTTCCTGGATCAATTTCATGTACTTGATCAAATGGAACATTGAAAACAGTCTGTATTACCGGACGTTCAGAAGCCACTACGATAACCTCATCATCTTGATAAAAATAAGCTGGGCGTATTCCTGCTGGATCTCTAAAAACAAATGCATCTCCATGACCTAATAAACCAGCCATAGCATAACCTCCATCGAGATTTTTTGCCGAACGGTTCAGTATTTTTGCAATATCCAAACGCTCCGCAATTACTGGCGAGGCTTCTCTTTTAGAATAACCTTCTGCTTTACAGTCTTGGTATAACTGCATTACTTCTTTGTCCAAAAAGTGACCAATTTTTTCCATTACGGTAACGGTATCAGCCATTTCTTTTGGATGTTGACCCAATTCAACTAGATTCTCAAAAAGCTCTTTAACATTGGTCATGTTAAAATTCCCTGCTAAAATAAGATTTCTGTGCATCCAGTTACTTTGACGCAAAAAAGGATGTACACTTTCGATACTGTTTTTTCCAAAAGTACCATAACGAACGTGTCCCAAAAACAATTCCCCTATATAAGGAATATTGGCTTTCAATTGCGCAACATCATCCGCATACTCTGGATGTTCGACCATTACTTCGTTTATTCTTTCATTGATTTGTTTGAAAACATCTTGAATGGGTTGTGCATGATTGGAACGTACACGGCTAATGTATCTCTCACCAGGCTCTACATCCATTTTAATACTTGCAAAACCAGCACCATCTTGACCTCGATTGTGCTGTTTTTCCATCATTAAATACATTTTTTGGATACCATAAAAAGCAGTTCCATACTTTTCTTTATAGAATTCAAGGGGTTTTAAAAGTCTAACTAAAGCTATTCCACATTCGTGTTTTAAAGCGTCGCTCATTGTTTTATTGTTTGTAGTTATTGGTATTTAATGGTGTTCTCTAAATTATTATTTTATAAAAATACGATGCAAATTCGTACTCTTTCTTATAAATATTGACTTAATTAATTAAAAAAAGCCTCATATAGAGGCTTAAGAACTTTATAATTCTATTTCAAACTGGGTCAGAGACTTGAACTGTTTCAATCTTGAGACCACTTCTTCTTTATCCAAATCAAGCATTCGTTCCGTTCCAAATTTCTCTACACTGAAAGAAGCTAAATTGGAACCATGGATTATTGCATTCTTCATATTATCGAAAGATACATTTTCACTTTGTGTAATATATCCTGAAAAACCACCTGCAAAAGTATCTCCCGCTCCTGTTGGGTCAAAAACTTCTTCTAACGGTAATGCTGGAGCAAAGAAAATTTCTTCACCATGAAACAATAACGCTCCATGTTCTCCTTTTTTGATTACCACATATTTTGGTCCCATTTCGTGAATTTTTGCAGCAGCTTTAACTAAAGAGTATTCTCCTGAAAGCTGACGCGCTTCTTCGTCATTTATTGTAATAACATCAACTCTTTTGATGATTGCCAATAATTCCGGTAAAGCACAATCCATCCAAAAATTCATAGTATCCAAAACCACTAATTTCGGTTTTGTCTCCATTTGATCCAAAACACTGCTTTGCACTAAAGGATGTAAGTTCCCTAACATCACAATTTCGGCATTTTTATAGTCTTGAGGAACTTTTGGTTGAAAATCAGCCAAAACATTAAGCTCTGTAACCAAAGTATCTCTCGAATTTAAATCGTTGTGGTACAATCCGCTCCAGAAGAAAGTTTTTCCTCCTTTAACAACTTCGATACCTGAAATGTCAATATTTCTGTCTGTTAACAAATCTAGATATTCTTGTGGAAAATCATCACCAACTACAGAAACTATAGCCGATTTTACATTAAAAAAAGAAGCTGATATCCCTATATATGTTGCTGCTCCCCCTAAAATTTTATCTGTTTTTCCAAAAGGAGTTTCAATTGCGTCGAAAGCTACTGTTCCAACAATCAATAATTTATTCATTATATGAGTTTCGAATTAGGGTGCAAAGATAGTCCTTAAGTTGCAATATTGCAAAGGTTAGAAAGCACAAAGTTTTATTAATATATTAATCTGGCTTACAATTAATTAACAATATATTTTGGACTTTTGGACACTTTAAATAGAATAAAAACATTTTAGCATTGCACGGATTAGAAACTCTCCATATAAATTGTAAAAAGCCAAATTTTATAATTGAAACTTCTTGTCATAATAATTTTTTAATAATGGTATTTGCACCAACACCATTAAAGGAACAATTAAAACAGCATAAATTGTGTTTTTTGAAAAATGGAACTCTGAAAATATGTTTGAAATATTTACAACATACGAATGACCTATTTCCGAATTGTATGACTCATTCCCAAAGGCAGTATAGAGAATCAAAGAGATTAAACTCCCTAAAATAACAACCCAAATAGGCATAGAAATCAAAGGTTTGTACTTCTGTATTTTACTTTTTTGGGCAACCAAAATTTGTGACATCACTTTTGAAGTAAAGTCAATTGACGGGGACTCCAAAGTGCTTTCCGCCATTATTTTATCTATAAATTTTTCAATATTTTTATCGCTCTCTTTCATAATAATCCAATATTTCCGGTTCCAATTGCTTTTTTAAAATTACCGCTAGTTTTTTTCTGCTTCTAAATAACTTCACTTTGACGTTATTGGAATTAATATCCATAATTTTAGCAATCTCATCTAAATTCTGATCGTCAAAATAATACAACGTTAATAAAAAATTTTCTTCTCTTGACAATAAATTCATGCAATTTTGAATCGTTTGTTTTCGCTCTTTATCTTCCAAAGCACTCAAAGCATTATCAAGAGTTTTAACTAAATGATCCGAAAACTCATCTATTGAAATAGTACTCTCATCCTTTTTATTCTTTTTCAGACGATCCAAACAGGTATTATAGGCAATTCTATAGATCCATGTCGAAAATTTTGAATCGCCCTTAAACTTATTCAAAGAATTATAAACCTTGACAAAAGTGTCTTGAGAAACCTCTTCGGCTTCTTCTCTGTTTTTAATCATCTTTAGAGCCAAAGTAAAAATCATTTCCTTATAACGATCAACCAATACACTAAACACATTTGTGTCCCCGCGTATGATTTGATTGATATAATGCTGATCACTTAACTTATCCATATACTACTAAGACGACATTAATTCAACTAAGGTTACAATTTATTATATTTTTTTGACTAATCTGTAACCAAAATTAAATCTGCTTCGTCATATGGAATATCAATCATTTAAATTAAATAATTATGGGTCCAGACATTTTAATCCCCTTGAGTTTTTTCCTTATGATCTTTGGAATTGTTTATCTTGTTTATTCTACAAGAAACAGAGAGCGTTTAGCACTTATTGAAAAAGGCATAAATGCCAGTATTTTTTTAGAAGGAAACAGCAAAGGTGTTCCTATGTGGAAAGTATTTATTCTAAATCTAGCTTTTTTATTAATCGGAAGTGGAATTGGGATTTTTATTGCTTTACTAATTACAACTTACACTGCCTTAAATCAAGGTGCCGTGTACCCAGCAATCATTATCACAATGGCTGGAATTGGTCTGCTTGCAGGATTTAACAAGGCCAAAGAATTAGACAAAGAATAAATAATTCTTTTAAATAACGTATCAAAAAAATTATTTGATACGTTATTGTTTTTTTTTTATTTCGAATCAATCGCTTCATAAAAAGCATCAACAGAAAGCTGTTTTTGCATCGAAGCCATAACGGCCAATTCGTCACATCTTTCGTTTTGAGGATGATTATTATGTCCTTTTATCCATTTGAAATCTACTTTATGTTTTCTATAGACAACTAAGAAGCGTTTCCATAAATCAGGGTTTTTCTTTCCTTCAAATCCTTTTTTTTCCCAGCCAAAAACCCATTTCTTTTGCACGGAATCTACAACATATTTCGAATCGGAAATGACTAAAACAGTAATATTCTCTTTTTTTAATTTTTCAAGACCTACGATGACACCCAATAATTCCATTCTATTATTGGTAGTGTATCGAAATCCCTCATAAAACTCTTTTCTATAAGGTTTACCAACCCATTCCATGACTACTCCATACCCGCCATTTCCAGGATTACCTTTGGCAGCACCATCCGTATATATGTGTACGTCGTATTCCAAAGTATGATATTAGAGGTTAGAGGTTAGAAGCTTTTCAATAGTAACTGGAAACCATTCTTGTTCCAATGCATGGATTTTGACCGCTACCGATTCTGGCGTATCGGTTTCAGAAAGAGCAACGTTTTGTTGAAATATAATATTACCCTCATCATAGTTTTCATTCACATAATGAATAGTTATACCTGTTTCCTTTTCCTTATTCTCCACTACCGCTTTGTGAATATGCATCCCATACATTCCTTTTCCACCAAATTTTGGAAGTAGTGCTGGATGTATATTTATAATACGATTTGGATAGGCTTCAATCAAATTTTCAGGGAATTTTAATAAAAATCCAGCTAAGACTATCAAATCAGGTTGAAAATCCTTAACCTTTTGTAGCGTATTTCCTGAATTTAATTCTTCTTTTGAAAAAATGACCGTCGGAACTGCTAATTTTTTTGCTTTATCAAGTACGGTTGCTTTTGAATTATTTGAAAAAACCGCTACCACGGTTCCAGTAGATCTATCGCCAAAATATTTTATAATATTTTCAGCGTTAGTCCCCGATCCAGAAGCAAATATCAGTATTTTTTTCATAATTCGTTTTTTTAAATTTATGCAAAAAAAGGAATAAAAAACGAAAATAAATAGGATTAAGAAATCTTTGTTGAAATAATTTTTATAAATTAGTACTCACATTTAT
>NZ_MUNX01000015.1 GCF_002001005.1 Flavobacterium sp. A45 | reverse complement strand
CTAAAATAATGATCGCTAGAAAGTAAGGTGTTTTATAAAAAACCTGTTCAACATGTATTTTAAGTTTAATCTTATTTTCTGTTTCAAAACCCTCCAAATTTTTACCTTTTACCTCAAGGACATAATTTCCAGACGGTATATTATAGAGTTTAACTTGGCCTGAAGCTCCAGAGAGTGTCCATCCATTAGCTAATCCTTTAATTCTATAGTAGAATATACTTTTATCATAATCATATAAATCATTTATAGAAAATTCTGCAGAAAAATAATTTTTGTCGTAGGGGAGCTCAATATTTGTAGCCGTATCCCCATATTCAATGATATATTTATTTTGATTATTAGAGAAATACTCTTTTTTTGAAATATAAATATTGTAGGATTTTTTGATGAAATTAAATTGTTTAGGATTTAGTTCAGTAATCCCATTTAGTCCACCAAAATATAATGAGGAATCGTTCCTTTTGAAAAATGAACGTTTATTAAATTCATTTTCACTTAATCCATTTTGAATGTAATAGTTGTTGAATTTATTTATCTTTTTGTATAAAACAGACAATCCATAAAAAGTGGAAAACCACATCTGGTCGTCACTTTCTAAAATGCCACAGACAGTATTATTGGACAGCCCTTTTAACTGGTCATAAATTGCTATCTTATTAGCTTTTAAGTTCACGCATGCTACACCTGCATTGTTTGTCCCCACCCACAAATTTTTATATTTATCTTCATGCAGGACTAAAATAATTTTATTTCTGAAATAAGGATATGTATTGCTATAATCTTCAAAATTTCCAGATATTTTTTTGTAGTACAGTCCTTTATCAGTTGCAATCCATAGAGTTTTTCTACTGTCTTTAAGAATATCATACACTGTTAATTCAGTGTCATTTCTTCCAATTTTATACCTTTGAAATACTTCTGTTTTTATATTAAATATAAAAAGCCCCTTATCAGACCCCATCCAGATGGAATCTTTTGATTTTTGTTTTATAAATGTAGAATGAAGATCTTCATTGCCTTTATATGTTATTGTTTTAATTTTTCCTGAATATAAATTTATTGATTTAATAAATCGGCCTTGACCTTCAGTCCATAATGTGGAGCCTTTATTAATTAAAATGGAATTATAATAATTAAGAGGGTATTTAGTATCATAAATCTTTGAAGATGAATTATTTCTTATATTTAATTTGTATAATCCCTTATAAGAACCTACGTATAAATTGCTTACTTTGTCTGATACAATGTTTCTTGTACTTACCTGAAAATTTTTAAATTGAAGGTGTTTTTTGAAGCGGTGGTCATAGGCTTTAAGCATGTAAATGTTATCGTATGTTGAAAACCAGATTATATTTTCCCTGCCAAGTACTAAATGCTCATT
>NZ_MUNX01000016.1 GCF_002001005.1 Flavobacterium sp. A45 | reverse complement strand
GTTTAATTGTTATTTTTACAAATTAAGTCATATTCGTTATATGCAATATAATTTTTACTAATTGTAACATCCTTTTCTAGTTCATCTTTAATTTTAAACCAATTTAATGGATATTGTACCAATAAGTCATTTTGATTAAGAATAGTTTTTATTAATTCAGATTTAAATTCATCAAAACCATAACTGTCCTTACAAGATAATAAAAAGGGAGTGCTTAATTTTGGATAAGTTTTCCTTAACTCGAAGAAGTTTTTATTATTATGAGAATCTTTGTCTTTAGAATCTTTCCAATTATAAACAATTAGTACTTCTGAATCTTTACCTAGTTTATCTATTTGTTCTAACCAATACATCGCGTTAGCATCATTTCTTGGATCTAATAATAATATATATATAACTTTTTCTGTTAAAAAAAATTGATGCAGTGAATGTTGGATATGTTGACCACCAAAGTCCCATAGATTTACTTTTATTTTTTCTTGATTTTTATTTATTACCTCATTCCAAGATTTCTTATTGATACCATGTGTAGTTGTTTCTGCTGTAAAAGGTAAGCCAACTATTTTCTTCATTAAGCTTGTTTTACCAAGCCCCCCATCTCCAACAAAAATTAATTTACATTCATTTAATGCTTTTAAACCATATTTTTTTGCATCTTCAAAATATTGTGAAACTATATCATTTCCTTGTTCAATAACTTCTACAGGAGGAATTGTTGCAATATTATTGGAAATAAAAACACCATTTTCACTATCATACTGTTTTTCAGTTTCAGATATAATATTAATCGTTTTGATATGTTGTTCTAAAGGTCTAAAATCGGATATTAGGTTGTTTTCTAAAACTAAAAGGGTTAATTGCGTTAGATTTTTTAGGATATTTATTTCTGAAATTTTATTTCTATCTAAAAATAAAATTTCAAGACCTAATAAATTTTTGATGGGTGTTATGTCTGAAATTTGATTTTCACTTAAATCTAAATGCACTAATTGAGTTAATTTTTTTAGAGGACTAATATCTCTAATTTGGTTAGACCAAATATTTAGTACAGTTATATTTTTTAAATTTTTTAATGCAGTTATGTCTGAAATTTGATTATCGCTTAATGATAAAGTTTCGAGTAATAATAAATTTTTTAATGATGAAATATCTGAAACATAGGTGCTTCTTAAATCTAATTTTATTAATTGTTTTAAATTTTTTAATGAATCAATTTTAGATATTAGATTGTCTGATAAGGATAAAGTAGTAATAGTCGTTAAATCAGCTAAATCATCAATATTAGTAATTTCGTTTTCAATTAAATACAGATTAGTGATTGAAGATAAATTCTTTAATGAAGAAATTGAATTAATACTATTGCCATTAAGATCTAAAGTAGTTATTCTTATTAAGTTACTTAAAGTAGAAATATCTACTATATTGTTATGACTTAAAATTAATTCATTAATATTTATTAAC
>NZ_MUNX01000017.1 GCF_002001005.1 Flavobacterium sp. A45 | reverse complement strand
TTTTATGATTATAAGTTCTTTATTTTTATTGTTAAAAGAAATATCTTGAAATTAACATAAAAGAAATATTAAATAAAATTGCTTCGTTCACTACTAAGGCATTACAAACTCCAACAAGTTGAGAACGAAGCAAAATCCTAAAGTCCAATAAAAAAATACTGTTTTTTATATTTATTTGTTTGCACAATCCACAGTCGTAAATTTATACTTCACTTTTTCAAAATCAATAGGTGTATTTTTAGCAAAATAAGAGCGTCCCAAATAGGTTTCTATTTTCCCACTGCCCAAAATGAGTTCATTACCTTTTTTAAGCATTGCCATTGGGTTTTTGAAAACTTTTTTATCGTTGGTTCCTTGAATAAATGTATAGTCAACAAATAAGGTGTCTCCATGGAATTCACCAGCAATTTTTCCAACTTTTTCAGGCATATCAATAATTTTCATTACCATATCACCAGTTATTTTTCCATTATTCAAAGTATTGATTTTCAAATTAATTGTATCACTTTCATACAATGCATTGTAGCAGGCTACGCTTACCGGCTTTTCAGATTCGGCTTTAGTAATTTCAACATCTTTTGGGGCTTCATTTTTTTTGCAGCTTTGAAATCCAATGCAAGTCAATAACAAACAAAGCAGGCCTAATTTTTTCATAATCGTAAATTATTTAGTTAATAATTGTGGCAATAGTCTTTGCTAATTTACGAATAAATAGTATGTATTAATAATATTTAGTTGACAATTATCTTAAATTACTAATTTCTTCAAGAGACATATTTATTTCATGATTTTTTCCAAAAATCACCTTTATAACACTGATAATCAGATTCATTTTTGTAATTATATAAGAATTTTGAATTAACTTTGAAAAAAGAAATTTAACAAACAATTTAATATATTTATGCTATGAAAAAAATAAATGTTATTTGTGTAATGATGATAGTTTGCTTTATAAATTCAGCATCTATATTCGGGCAATCGGATTCTAAAAAAGATAAAATTATAGCCGACAGCAATACATCAAAGGCTGAGTTCATTAAAACGGATCCTCTGATGAAATCTATTTTTAATAATGCTTACGGCTATGTCATCTTTCCAAATGTTGGTAAGGGGGGAGTAGGCGTTGGAGGAGCAGCCGGTAACGGGGCTGTTTATGAAAATAACACATTGATAGGCATGGCAAAATTATCGCAATTGAGCATTGGTTTTCAGGCTGGAGGACAAGCGTATCGAGAAGTAATATTTTTTGAATCAAAATCGGCAATGCAACGATTTAAAGAGAGTAAATTCGAGTTTGCAGCGCAAGTATCAGCTGTAGCCGCAAAAGCGGGAGCTTCAGGCAACGCAAAATATACTAATGGTGTTATGGTATTCACCATGCAAAAAGGTGGGCTCATGTATGAGGCTTCCGTAGGAGGGCAAAAATTCAAATTTAATAAGATATGATACTCTTTTTGTTATCACTAGAGCAATACCAGCTCTTAGCTAATATCAATACGAAAATGTATCTAATATAAAAACCAATAGCTATGATCTTAAAAGCCGGTAAGCGTAGCCTGCTACAATGCATTGTATGAAAGTGATAC
>NZ_MUNX01000018.1 GCF_002001005.1 Flavobacterium sp. A45 | reverse complement strand
TTTTCTGCATCATATTGATGTGGAGAACAATTTGGTTAGCCAAATTAGTTTAAACGAAGATTCAATAAATCTAAAACAATATGTTGAGTCGTTAGTTAAAGAAATCTTAGAACAACCCAATAAAAGGATTTATGAATTTAAAGAAGGTGCAACTGAAATAAAAAACTCACTAATTCCAATACTTGAAAAGACAGAAAATATTGATTCTATTATTGAAACTAATGCTAAAAGATTACTTGAAAAAGAAACTAGAACGCAAGATAGAATGAATAGGTTAGATATTGAAATACAGAAAGGAAGTTTACTTCATTTGCATTTTAATTCAGAAGAGACAAATAAAATAATAATTTGTAAAGTTGAGCATGATGAGATTTTAAGTGAAACAAGTTTTGACCTTATTAAGGGATTGAATACCAAAAAGAAGGTTTTTAAAGCAATACTTTTATATTTTGATGACAATAATAGTATCACATACAATTATGTTTTTGACAAAAACTCCAGTAAGTATTGGTGGGATGATTTTTTAGAGTTAAATCAAAAAAATGATGATGACAAAAACACAGAAAAGTCTTTAAATGAAATAGACAAGGTTTTAACTCCTCATAGGGTTAAATATTATGCTGATTATCTTGTGGTAAGAAATGCAGTAATTGGCCATTATAGAACGAGAGATAATTTTAATTTCTCTGATCTGCTTGATGAGGTCTTTACTAATTATGTACCTATTAATCCAGAATTTCCAAGGGATGCAATTATTAATAAAGTTAGAGAATTGCCAAGTAAAAAAGGATTTGATACCCAATTTCGCATATCTAAAAAGGGTATAAATAAAAGAATTCAAAACAAAATTAAATTAGCTAATAATTTATATTTGAGTATTGATGATTATGTTGAAAATCTTAAAAATTTAATTGAACCTTTTCAAGATGAACAAGGCAATAAATTTGTTAAAATTTTATCTACTGAGGGATATGAAACACTAAAAGGACTATTAAGAAATGATTCAACAAATACTTGATTTTTTCCCCATTAAAAGCATTTCAAATGAATCTGATAACTTTTCTAAATATGAGTTAAATTATATTGCATCTTTTGACTCTGATAAAGTAAAGACCTTTAGTAGAAATGTATATGATGAATTTAATTCAATTATAACCAGTCTGGGTTATGATTGGAGTTTTGAAATTGCAGAAAACAATTATTCTATAAATCAAAACAAATTTGAAGAGATAGATGAAATTGAGCAAGATGAAATTACAATTACACTTTTGATCTTCAAAAAAGGTAGTAATGTTGTAATTATTAAGGAAGCGGCTTTCTTTGAAAGTGTTGAAAATATTGGTTTAGAGGGTGTTTTGAAGATTTTAAATAGTAATTACAGTAATGGCATTAAGTTTATAAACAATGCTAATCAATATAAATTTTCTTCTCATTTTATTGGCTATAATTTAGATTTAAAGCAACTTTTAGGGCAAGAGGTAACATTGAGTAGCCAATGCCATTTTAATAATCTTTCTGATTTCAAATATTCTCCTAATTGCTTTAATATTGGTGGATTAAGCTTGAATGATAAGATGATAAATCTCATAGCTAAAATTTATCAAGTGTTCATTTTAATTTACATTTTTGACAGGTCTGAAA
>NZ_MUNX01000019.1 GCF_002001005.1 Flavobacterium sp. A45 | reverse complement strand
AATTAGAATAGTTTTTAAGCCAATCTAATATGTTAATGCCAATTACTATTGGAATTTCATCCAAATAAACTTTGTCGCCTTTAAACCTTATGCAATTTATACTATTTAATTTTTTCATAAGTTTTAGTTATATCATTAAACTTGTAATTATATTTAGTTTTTAGAGACTGAATAAATGACCCATCAGGTTTTTCCCCGATCGCTCGGATATGCAAAAAAGTTCTTTAAAAGGATAGCGCGGATTTGCAATCCGTGCCCGCAAAGTATGTAAAAAACTTCCTTGGCTACAAAGCAAATCTACACGAAAATAAATAAATAAAAGCTATGTGATTTATTATTTGTAGCTTTTATTGTATTTTTAGATAAAAAAAATGTCAACAAAATACAAAGCCACAACTTCAGATAAAGCTTATTTTATAACCATAACCACTGTAGGTTGGGTTGATATTTTTACGCGACTCAACCAAAAGTACAATATCGTTAATGCTTTGCAATATTGCCAAGAGAAAAAAGGACTTGAAATTTATGCCTATTGCATTATGCACAGTCATATACATTTAATGTGCAAAGCCACAAATGGTTTCATTTTATCGGATGTCATGCGTGATTTTAAAAAATATACCTCCAAGAAAATTATTCAAACTATAATGGAAGAGCCAGAGAGTCGCAGGGAGTGGCTTTTAGCCTATTTTGAAAAAGCGTGTGCGCATCTTAAAAGAGATCAAAGTTATAAAGTATGGCAAGACGGATATCATGCTGAAATAATAGAAACCAATTGGTTCATAAAACAAAAAGTGAATTATATCCACAATAATCCAGTAAAAGATAAAGTAGTTGCCTTGCCAGAGGATTATTATTTTAGTTCTGCAAGAAATTATGCAGGACTGGAAAATGAATTGGATGTTGTTGTATTGGATTTGTTTTAGATTGTCGATGTACTGTGTGGGCACGGATTGCAAATCCGCGCTATCTTACGTAGAGATATATCCACGCCATCGGGTATGACTTGTCATGTAGACATAGGCATGCACACTCAATCCTTTTTCTTTGATACAATAATTCAAAGATTCATCTAAGATATTGTAATAAATGGGACGCACAAACAAATCAACCCAATCAACAACAGTAATGGTAATAAAAGTGGGCACTGTACTATCTATAACTTTGTATTTCTCAGACATTCTTTTTTTCAAATATATTGATTTTAAAAGAAAAGCAAAAAAAAAAGGAATATACTTGTTTAAAGTTGCTCCTGTTTAAGTTAACAGCGTTGCAAACGCTACGAGTTGTTTTTACAAGTTAAGTAGGCACTCGTTGCAAACGAGCGCCAGTGAGGGGACTAAAAAAAAACGCAAAGTCGGGAGACTTCGCGGAGCTGGGGGTTGCCATATCTTTTTTTGTGCTTTTAATAAAAACCCTCTAATTGCATTCATTCCATATTTTAAAGGCAATAAATCCATCATTGAATAGGCGTTTTTTAATTCTTCTTCGGTTAAACCATATTTAAAAGGATTTTTGGAATTAAACCATTCATCCAAATCGGGGTTTTCTTTATCTAATTCATAACTAATTATTTCAAAAAAACTTAATTCTCGGATATAACTAATGTATTTTAAAATATCATCATCAAACATTTGACTATATTTTGACTTTTTAAGAACTTCATAAAATCTCTTGATTTCTAAATAATC
>NZ_MUNX01000127.1 GCF_002001005.1 Flavobacterium sp. A45 | reverse complement strand
GTAGTGGGGCAGCTTTCTTCGGATTTAGTAGCTAGCATGATTCGACAAGCCAAAAGCAAGAACAAGAAGGTGCTTTTTAGAACAACTGGAACAATCACATTTTCTGATTATGATTTTATTGATTCTGTAGATTGTTTTATCCATCATTCGCAAAAGAATGTAGAACAAATTGAAATGAGAACGAAACATAAATATGTAATTATAGATCAATGTGCATATAATGAAAAATCCTTTTTTGATATCCCTTTTGTGAATAATAAAGTAACTCATTTTTTGACTTTAGCCAGATTAGAGAAAGAAAAGAATATTGATATAGTGATTAAAGCTTTTTTAAAAGCTAAAAAAGAGAATGATGTATTATATGTAGTTGGTGACGGAACAGAAATTGAAAATTTAAAAGATATTGCTAAAAACGAAAAAAATATAATTTTTACTGGATTTATAAAAAACAACGAACTGCAAAAGTACTTTTCATTAGTAGATTGTGTGATTATTCCCTATTATAAGTTAGAAACGGGGCCATTAACAGGAATAGAGGCCATGGCAGCATCAAGACTAATTATATCGGCTACAACAGGAGCTATGCAACAAAGATTGCCGTTTAATTCCTATTGGTTTAACAATTCAATTGATGAACTTGGGGAGCAAATTTTGTTGATTAAAGATTTAACGTCTGAACAGGTTTTGACTTTGTCTCAAAAAATAAGGGATAGATATATGGAGGAGTATTCGGTAGAAAATATAGGGAATCAATATTTAACTATTGTTCATAAAATATTAAATTCATGCGAGTAGGCTTCAACCCCCATAAAGACAAAACTCTAACCGAATCGGATTATTTTCATCAGGTTATTATTCCAGTTTATATCCCAAATCAAGAAGGTTATTTTAAAGATAGTTTCGAAATATTGGGACTGTGTTTGGATTCATTATTTAAAACCATTAACAAAAAAACATGTATTACTATTGTGAATAATGGAAGTTGCATAGAAGTTGTAGCTTATCTGAACGATTTGTTTCATAAAAACAAAATACAGGAAGTAATTCATACTACTAATATTGGAAAACTTAATGCCGTTTTAAAAGGAATTTCGGGGGATAATTTCCCTTTAATTACAGTTTCAGATTCCGATGTGCTTTTCTTGAACGGGTGGCAAGAGGCCAGTTATTCTATTTTTGATTCGTTTCCAAAAACGGGAGCTGTTTGCCCAACGCCTTCGTCGCGTTCTTTGAGAACGTTTACCGCCAATGTGTATTGGGATTTGTTTTTCTCAAATAAATTAAAATGTACTCCAGTTGTAAATCATGACGCTTTAAAAATGTTTGGATTAAGTGTAGGGGATGACAATTTTTATAATCCAGTTCAATTAAAAAAATATTTGACTGTAACTAATGAAGATAAAAAAGCGGTTTTAGGTGCAGGACATTTTGTTACGACTTATAGATCACAAGTCTTCAATAATTTAGAAAGTAGATTTGCAACATTCAAATTGGGAGGCGATAGCGAAGGACAATTTTTGGATCTCCCAGTTGTAAAAAAAGGCTTCTGGCGATTGTCAACTGTGGATAATTATGCCTACCACATGGGTAATGTCTCGGAAGATTGGATGAAGGTTGAGGTGTCAAAATTGATCCAAAATGACAAAAAGAGTACTTTTGAATTAAAACCAATTCAATCTAGTTCAAAATTGGCCTATTTTGTAAAAAGTAAATTGTTTGCCAAATTGATTTTGAATAAAAAAGTAATGCGTTATTTTTTAATTTGGAAAGGGTTGAGTAAAGAAGAGGCTAAAAACTACTTGACATGATTGATAAATCTAAAATAGCTATAATAACTACTGTTGCCAGTTTCAAACTTTATAACAAAACGGCAGCACTTTTCCCTAAAGGTATTGATAAAATAGTTATTGACGGTACTACCGGAATGTATGGTTTGAACAGCATAGATTTTATGTTTAAAAGGCTTAAGAACAAAGAGTATAATTGGGTAATAATGGCAGATGAAGATGTTTTTTTTCATGATTCGGATCTTGTTTTTGAGCTGATTCAGTATATGAAAAATAACAATTTAGATATTTGTGG
>NZ_MUNX01000069.1 GCF_002001005.1 Flavobacterium sp. A45 | reverse complement strand
GATGTATTCTGGACTGTTTTTCTTCTTATCATCAAATTTATTATCCATGATAAAATATAAATGATAATAATCGAGTAGAAAAAAGATGATTATGAAAAATTTAAAAAGATATATTTGACAAAATTTAATTGGTAAAATTTCAAATAACATTGATCCCAATAATGCTGGATAAATTAGTGTATAGATAAATTTTTGCTTGTCAGTTTTTGGGTTTAACATTTTGTTGTTTTTTAATTTCTGCTAACGTTCCCTTGCTACTAGTGGTTTGGGGTTAAATTAAGCCTTATCTTCGGATTTGCCTAAAAATCCCAAAAACAAAACCATTTTTCAATTAAACCAATTGCCCAAATTACTAGTAACAAGTGTTAGCAGTAGTGCTTTTAGTCATTTTTTGTTTGATTTTCGTAATAATTATTTAGCCATAGTTTTTCTTCATTTTCTATTTCTCGGGCTAAAGGATTATTTGTGTATTTTATAATTTCATCAATACATTGTTGTCGTAAATTATTATTGGGATTTCCATATTCAAGTATTAAATGAGCAGTCCACAGTTGAATGCGATATTGACTTTCCTTCAGATACATTCCAAAGTTTTCCACAAGATTATTATCAAAATATATCTTTCCAATTTCAACTAAACTTTTATATTCTTCTGATAGTCTGCTTTCAGAATCTGCAGGTCGGATTTTTTTAAAATAAGCATCCTTACATAAAAATAAAAAGGAAGTATTTTTTTGAATTTCTTCAATTGTCATATCTGTTTTTTTTGCAATATTTGTGCATTACTGCTAACGTTCTGGCACTACAGCGGGTTTGGGATTAAATTAAGCCCTATTTTCGGATTTGCCAAATCATTCCAAATACAAGACCATTTTTCCATTAAGCCAATTGCCCAAATCCGTTGTAGTGGCTGTTACCAGCTGTACTTTCTATGCTTTTTGACGTTTCCAAGCTATTACTTTTACGCCTTCAGAATAATGTGTCAAATTTGGTTTTCGATCTGATAAATTTATGTCGCCAATTTTATAATTCAAATTAAGCTTTATAATTTCTACATTTTTTATTTCCCATTCTTTATGATGAATATCGTAACGGTAAGATTTACTGTCTTTTTGAAGATATAAGCAATATCTTTCTGTAAGCCATTTGTCCAATTCAGTTTTGCTTTGAAGTCTATTTTTGATTTCAAATTCAGTATCAAGGTAAAACCCTTTACGAATATTTTTTGAGCTATATTTTTTGTCTGTTCGTTTTATATTGGACTTTTCATAAGGAAGACCTGATAATGCCTTTGCTATGAAAGTTGAAAGCAATTTTTCAGCTTCAATGTTTAAAAAATATACACCCTTTTTATTGTCATTTTCAATGTATGTCCGCAAGTTTATTTCATCAAAGTTTGAAATAAAAGAAATTGAAGGCAGATGTTTTGGTCTAATTTTTTCCATCGTAAAAGCAACTAATGAAACATAACAGTTGCCATCGAAAGTGTCTATATTGAAATTTTCAGGAACACATTTTCGTAATATTTCAAATGGGATTGCCCAATGAAAAAACAATGCATTATTCCATTCTTGATAATATTCCCACTGTCCATCAGGAAGTGCAAAAGGTCTGTGAGCAATATTAGAAAGGATATCGTCAATATCTGTCATTCGTGAATTCGTGTTAGTATAGCTGGTAACGTTCTGGCACTACAGCGGGTTTGGGACTAAATTAAGCCCTATTTTCGGATTTGCCAAATCATCCCAAATACAAAACCATTTTTCCATTAAGCCTAATGCCCAAATCCGTTGTAGTGGCTGTTATGGGCAGGATATTTTACCTTATAATTTAGTAATGCTGACCATAATAGTTTAAAACATTTGGTCAATAGTATTCTATTTCTCGATTTAAAATAGAGTAGGTAGAATCTCCATTTTTGCAAACCATTTGGATCCAATTACCGATTTTATCATAAGTTATTTTTATCACTTTCATTTTATAATCTAAGTAAGCATCTAGATTAGTTAATGTATCTTCTATAACAATTCCTCTTTCATTATATTTCAAGTTTTGTTTATGTCTAATAGTTGAAGAATCTTGGTAAGTAATCTCTTCTATTTTATTTTTATTTACATCGTATTTATATGTAGTC
>NZ_MUNX01000067.1 GCF_002001005.1 Flavobacterium sp. A45 | reverse complement strand
GTATTCTAAAGATTCTATAATAGAATTTAAAAACAAATCCTATAAATCTATAAAGATGTTTAAAGTAAAAGATGAATCAGTTTCAAGTTCCAAAAGTCATTGCAAAGTGGGTAAAATATCTTCAAGAAAAAAGACTGTAAGCAATCCTACTCAATCTGATTTTATGACAGAAACTTTAAAAAAAACTAATGTTCTTTTTACAGAAATAATGAAAAATATTTAAAAGGAACTAAACAATATTTTTCTCTTTTATATCAGACTTACACGCCTAAAAACTGTCAATAATATAACTATTTGAAAAAGTTATATAACACTAAAACTCAATTTGTGTAAGACCTTTATAAAAACAATTATAAAACACAAAATGAAAAAAATTCTATTAATGTGTATGTGCTTAGCATTTACATATATCACCGAAGCAAAAACCGAAGACCTAAAAAAAAGTATTAATAGGTTTGACGACAGAACATTAAATACCGCAGATTTAGGGAATGATTTTTACACAACAGGTATTTCCTTTTATGGAGTTGGAGGCTTAACAATTGCTCTCTTGTCTGAAATAAAAGATGCTGATAATGATGGCGTTAGTGACAGAAAGGATATGTGTCCTAACACTCCTGCTGGTGTAGTGGTTGACAAAACTGGATGTCCTCTCGATAAAGATATAGATGGAGTTGCCGATTATAAAGACGAATGTCCAGATCTTGCTGGATCTGCGACCTTGAATGGTTGCCCAGATACTGATAAAGATGGAATAGCCGATAGCAAAGACCGTTGTCCTGATGTCGCTGGGCCTGCTAACTTAAAAGGTTGTCAGGATGTTGATAAAGATGGCGTTGCCGATATCGATGATACTTGCCCTAATACAACTGCAGGTTACAAAGTAAATGCTTCTGGATGTCCTTTGGATAATGACAACGATGGTGTAGCCAATGAAGACGATCTTTGTCCTGAAGCTGCCGGGCCACAATCATTAAATGGCTGTGCAGACACTGATGGTGATGGTGTTACCGATAATAAAGACCGTTGTCCAACCGAAAAAGGAAATATTATTGACAAAGGTTGTCCTACAATTGCCCCTGTGGAAATCAAAAAAATAGCTGATATCGCAGGTAAACTTTTCTTTGAAAATGGTAGTGTTCAACTTAAATCATCTTCATTTATTCAACTTGATTATTTGGTTGCCATATTAAAACGCTATAATGCAACTAATTTGCAAATTGGCGGACATGCTGATGATATAGGGGATGAAATCGCAAATAGAGAAATATCACAACAACGCGCCAACTCTGTGAAAAATTACTTAATAAGCAAAGGGATTCCCGAAAGCAGATTAATAGCTATAGGTTTTGGAAATGGTAAACCAATTGCCAGCAGTAAAACAGCTTCTGGCAGAGCCAAAAACAGAAGAGTTGAATTGGAAACATCCTATTAAAGATTTTATTTTGAATGTTTTTTTTTTAGAGAGACCGTTGTAAAACGGTCTCTCTTTTTGCTATAGAACCAAATCCATTATCTAGGTAAAAAACATGCTCCTCTTTTAATATGTAAAAAAATCCATTGAATCTCATTTTATAAAGGTGTGAATGATACAACTATTGGTAAAAGTTTTGTAACTAAAAAATACCATTTGTGAGTGATATTTGATTTAATAATTAAATAAAGCAAGAAACCTTTATGTTTACTGATGGTGATGGTGTTCCAGACATTGATGACCTACTGTAAAAGGTAATATTGTAAACAAAGGATGCCCTGAAATTGCTATGCAAGATGTTGAAAAAATAGCTTCGATTGCGGGTAAACTTTTCTTTGAGAATGCTAGTGCTAAGTTGAAAACATCTTCTTACGTTCAATTGAATGAATTGGTAATTATTTTAAACCGTTATGATGCGACTAATCTTGAAATACAAGGACACACAGACAGTAATGGTAGTGATGCTTACAACATAAAATTATCACAAGAACGTACTGAATCAGTAAAACAATACTTACTGAGCAAAGGTATATCTGAAACTAGATTACTTGCTTTGGGATTTGGAGAAGGTAAACCAATAGCAAATAACAAAACTGCTGCTGGTCGTGCCAAAAACAGAAGAGTTGAGTTGAAAACAACATATTAGATCGTATATATTTTAATATTTTTCTTATTAGGTTTGGGTGAAGGGGGCTGTTGGAAACAACAGCCCTTTTCTATTAAAAAAATTATTGGCTATTCCAAAAATAATATTAAATGTTAATGTAACCA
>NZ_MUNX01000114.1 GCF_002001005.1 Flavobacterium sp. A45 | reverse complement strand
ACAATAAATAGTTTAAATATAAGACCTAAATATGAAATCTGAAATATTAGAAGAAAAGTATAATTTTGATTTATCCTTAGGAATCAAGCCTACGCCAGCAATACTGCTAGATATTTCTAATCACATTTTAAATATTGACAAAATATTTGAAAAAAAACAATACATGCTTATAGATGGAATTGATGAATCTGGCAAAACTACCATTTCTTCAGAATACACAAGGCACAAAAATAGTTTTTCGATATTTTTTTCAAAATTTAATAAAGGAGAATTTAATATCGATTATATCTTAGAGAATCTAATTCCTCAAATTGCAAACTATCTTTCTTTACCGAATGAAAGTAATAATTCTTCAATAGAAACATTTAGACGATTGCAAAATAAATTAAGAGCTATAAAAAAAGAAACTTTTTATTTTGTCATAGATGGACTTGAACATTCAAGCAACTTAGTATTTGTCGATGAAGTACTAGAGTTAATAAATTTAGATGTAATTAATTTTAGATTTGTATTTACTGATAATAACGTCATAGCAAAAAGAGAAATATTTAGAAAACTTAATTTTGGCACTAATAATGTAATTGGATTTGGCATTAATGAAATCAAAATTTATTTTAAAGAGTTTAATTTATTAGATGAAAACATCAAAATAATACATTCATTTTCAAATGGTGTTCCGTCTCGCTTAAAAATAATAAAAGAACGTCTTCAAGAATCTAATAATTTTAATTCTCTTGAAATAGCTGATAAATTTGAAAACTGGTTAGAACAGGATATAGAAAAAGACCTTTCTAAGATAAACCAGAAAAAAATTGAAGATTATAATTTATACATTGCACTAATTTCTTTGAGCGATGGTAGCTACTCATTAAATGATATTGCAGTAGGTTTTGATGAAGAACTAAATAAGGTTGAAGATTTATTTAGCTCTTTAAGTCGAATTTTCACAATAGAGAATTCAAATATTAGTTTTACTTCAAACATTTACAAAGAGATCTTTAAGAAAAAGTATAGTTTATTAAATGACAAAATCAAAAGTATTGAAATAAAAATAAACTACGAGCAACCTGAAATAAGATATAAGACTAGACTAGTTGAAATTCTTTTCAAAGACAAGAATTATGCAAAAATACTCAATGTTTTTGAAGATAACTTTATCGCTAACGCTTTTAGTCAAATTCAGAATATTTCTCAAGTAAATGATTTAATTGATAAAGTATGTAAATCAAGTTTTTATTTAAATAAAAATCAAGATTTGTTTAACTATTCGGTACAAGGATCTATCATTAACGACATTGAAAATGACATCGAAAATGAAAACAAAATTCTCTCATTAATTTCACTTGAAGAATACGATAAAGCAATAGTAATAACGGATTCACTGTTAAGTAATAAGAATAAGTTACTATATTACGGTAAAATAGCTAAATACCAAAAGGAAAAAAGAAAAATAATTGATGACGTTTTAATAGATAAAATTGATTTAATCTTCAATACGCTGGAATTGGCTGATTATGGAAATGATTTGCATGAAATCGTCTCTGATCTCATCTCAATAAGTTCCAAATACGCCCTTACAATACTAAATATGGGTGAAGGCGATGAAAATGTAAATATAAATGAACTTCTTTTTACAAAACTATCACTAGCAGCATTAAATAATTCTGAAGAACAAAATGATTCTAAATTTACAGATGTTCTTTCAAAAATTGAAAACGATAAAACTAAACAAATAAATAGTTCTTTAAGGTTGTTTATAGGAAAATACTCTTTTGAAAGATTAAACGAAGAGATATTAAATTATAAAGATCCTAAAGAAAGAATAAAGCTTTACCGTTTATGGCTTGAGAACTCTGACGATAAAGATAACATTACAACAGTGATAACAAATGTTGTTGATGAAATCATTAATTCTGAGAGTAATGATATTTTTAATCTTGAAATTTTATCTGAAATAAGTGTACACATTTATAAAATTCAGAACTATGAATCAAAATTTCGCATTGCTGAAAGGTTCAAAAACCTTTTAGGAGAAGTCGAAGACAAAGGATTGTTTATCAATAAGACAACTTTTAATCTTAATATTTTTAACTGTTATTATAACAAGGACCTCAATAATCAAGAAGCAATTAATAGTCTAACTTATTTACTAGAAGAGATAAAAGCATATCCAGATTTGCTCATTAGATGTGAAGCATTAATGTTGACGCTTGAATATATTTTTGATAAAGCAAATTATTTAGGGCAAATCAAAACCAATGTTATAAATTCTTTTAATGAAAATTTTGAAAACCTTTTATTAGAAACTTCTGATCAATATACTCC
>NZ_MUNX01000151.1 GCF_002001005.1 Flavobacterium sp. A45 | reverse complement strand
GCTAAAACAATTACTTTATTATCTTTTAACTCAAGAGTCCCAGAGTTAATTTCTAAAGTATAATTTTGATCATTTATTTTGGTAAATAAACTTGCCGTTTCTTCGTTTAAATCAAAACTTGGAGCAGTAATATTAACTGTTCCTTTTTGAAGCAATGAAACTATTGGCGCGTGGTTATTCAGCATTTGAAAACGACCATCTACTCCTGGAACAGAAATAGAAGTGATTTCTCCTGAAAATAATTTCGCTTCTGGTGATACTATTTCTAAAATCATAATTATTTAGTTAATAGTTGATGGTTGATGGTTGGTGGTTGTTTCTAACAACTGGACAACTAACAACTAACAACCAATTACGCTTCTGCCAACATTTTTTCTCCAGCCTCGATAGCTTCTTCAATAGTACCTTTAAGGTTGAAAGCTGATTCTGGCAAGTGATCTAATTCACCGTCAATAATCATATTAAATCCTTTGATAGTATCTTTGATATCAACTAATACACCTTTTAATCCAGTAAATTGCTCAGCAACGTGGAAAGGTTGAGACAAGAAACGTTGAACACGACGTGCTCTAGATACAGACAATTTATCTTCTTCAGATAATTCCTCCATACCAAGAATCGCGATAATATCTTGCAATTGTTTGTATTTTTGAAGAATTTCTTTTACTCTTTGTGCACAATCATAATGCTCATCACCAATAATGTGTGGAGCTAAAATTCTTGAAGTAGAATCTAATGGATCCACCGCAGGATAGATACCTAACTCAGCAATTTTACGGGACAATACAGTAGTAGCATCAAGGTGAGCAAATGTTGTTGCTGGCGCCGGGTCAGTTAAATCATCCGCAGGAACGTAAACCGCTTGTACAGATGTAATAGAACCTTTGTTTGTAGATGTAATACGTTCTTGCATCGCACCCATTTCAGTTGCCAATGTTGGTTGGTAACCTACCGCAGAAGGCATACGACCTAAAAGAGCCGATACCTCAGAACCTGCTTGTGTAAAACGGAAGATATTATCAACGAAGAATAATACGTCTTTTCCTTGATCAGAACCTGCTCCATCACGGAAATACTCAGCGATAGACAATCCAGAAAGTGCCACACGAGCACGAGCTCCTGGAGGCTCATTCATTTGTCCGAAAACGAAAGTAGCTTTAGACTCTCTCATTCCTGGCATATCTACTTTAGACAAATCCCATCCCCCATTTTCCATAGAGTGCATGAATTCCTCACCGTATTTAATAATTCCTGACTCCAACATCTCACGAAGTAAGTCATTCCCTTCACGTGTTCTTTCTCCTACCCCTGCGAATACAGAAAGTCCACCGTGACCTTTTGCAATATTGTTAATCAACTCCTGAATCAATACTGTTTTACCTACTCCAGCACCACCAAACAATCCAATTTTACCCCCTTTTGAGTAAGGCTCAATCAAATCGATTACTTTAATACCTGTAAATAAAACTTCAGAAGATGTAGATAAATCTTCAAATTTTGGTGCTTGCTTGTGGATTGAAGTTCCATTTTCACCTGTTTTTGGCAAAGCTGGCAAACCGTCAATTGCATCCCCAATTACGTTAAACAAACGACCGTAAACATCGGCACCGATTGGCATTTGGATAGGATTTCCTGTTCCAACTACTTCATAACCTCTGCTCAAACCATCTGTTGAGTCCATCGAAATGGTACGAACAGTGTTTTCACCAATGTGAGATTGTACTTCAAGTACTAATAATGTACCATCTTTTTTAGTGATTTCTAATGAATCATAAATTTTTGGAAGTTCAACATCTTTTCCGTTGAAAACTACATCGACTACTGGTCCAATGATTTGGGCAACTTTTCCTATTACTTTTGACATTACTTATGTGTTTATTAAATAGCTATTTAGGTTTATGAAATACAGCCCATCGAAATAGCTCGATTGGATACTTTTTTCAGAGTGCAAAGATAATTTTTTAAAATATAAAATCAATATTTTTTTTTATAAAAAAAGCTAATTTTTTATCGAATTGACTATTAAGCCGTTCCAAACTATGAAAACAAGCCGTTTTTCACTAAAATCAAAAAACCACCACGTGATAAACGGGTGGTTTTAGTAATTTATCAAAATTAAAACTATTGTATCGTTTTTGGGTATTGTATTTGGTAATTAGCCAAATCAACCTTTCTTAAGGTCGCTCCAAATTTTGTGTTAATTGCATCAACAAATAAATTAGCGATAAAAGCATATCCTCTTGCACTTGGATGAACCCCATCCAATGAAAAAGCACCTCCTGTAACATAGCCCGCAGACATGTGATAATTTCCAAAACGTACTCCAGTTGTAGACAATTGAGTCATAGCTGCTTTGGCATCAACAAAGGCCAAACCTTTTGATTCTGCAGTAGCAGCAATTGTAACATTGTAAGCATCAGTAGCTACTTTAACCTCAGCAACTTCGTTTTGGGACAATACCCATCTGTCTTGTAATGGAACAGCAGTACCGTTTCCTGCTTTTAAAAACTCCTGAGTGCTTTCTCCTTGAGAAAACAATACAATCAAATCACCCTTAGCAGTTTGTCTGTAGGACGGCAATCCTAGTCCTGCTAAATTTTTTAAATATTCATCAACAATAACAACTGAATTATTTCCCACAATAAACTTAATAGTTCTCTTTAATCTTTCTTCTTCGGTAATTAATCCTGCATTCTTAGCTCCTACTAAACCTTGATTATATGCTGCATAGGCAGAATTCAAAGCTGAAACCTGAGCCGCAACTAACGGCACTGGATTAAAAGGCACAGTTGTAAAATAAGGCAATGTCGTTACATATGGTAAATTGGCAACTACCCCTTTTGCTCCGTTGGCTGTTAAATTAGTAGCCAAAGTATTGTATACATTTGCAAAAACATTTGGATCAGTAATATCATTTCCTCCATAAGTGGAAGGATCCAAATTCCCTGTTTGGTTAACTCCAATACCCCCAGATGTTGCATATCCCAAAACATCATTTCCTCCAATAAACAAAGAGAAGAAAGTTGGAACTTGAGTCAAAGCATCTGCCAATACTGTTGCTGTCCCCGAAGTAGCAAAACGCGCATAATATGGATTTGCCTTACCTGAAGCTACACCAGCAACATTCCCATATCCTGCAGCTAATAAATGATAGCTTTTAGCTCCCGGAACACCTAAATTACTAAATGGCCCCGTAAGCTTACTAGTTACTTCTGTAGTAGGCGTACCTGTAACAGGAACTGGACCTTTACCATTAAACCAAAGTCTTGGCCCAGCAATTACATTTCCACCCAATAATAATCCACCAATATTATCTGCCATAAAAGGATTAGTAGCGGCTACTCCTCCTGCTGGAATGAATTGCTCGGCCAATATATTCACATACGAATTAGCTTGACCTGCTTTGAATAATGCTCCATCACTATAACCTGCAGCAAAGGAATCTCCTAATGCTACGTATTTTGTTAAGACTGCAGTTCCTGGTGTAATTGGCACTTCTGCCACGGTTGTTTCATCATCATTACTATCACACGCTACAAAGCTTAAAGAAGCCAGCAGTAGCCATTTGAAATTTTTTATCATATTCTATATTTTTAAGTTTTGACCTAATCTTTTTTAATTACGGATTAATTGTTAATGACGCAAACCATTGTTGCCCAATTGAACCCGCACCAATTACTTGTATATAATCTTTGCCCCCAATATTAGTCCCTCCTAATTTAAATAATAATTTATAGGCTGGAACAGCATAATTAATTTGAGCGTCAAATACAGTAGTTTCTGGAACCATTCCATCAGCAAAAGAAGATTGCCATAAATATTCTGAATTCCATCTTACATTTGTATTAAATCCAAAGTTTTTAAACAACCTTGTATTTCCCAATGAAGCTTTCACTCTATGTTTTGGAGTATTAAATCCTGTAACAAAGCCCGGATCTTGTGATTGATCAAAATCTAATTGAGAATAATTATAGTTTGCCCCCAATTCAAAGTCTTTGTATACCTTTTTAGACAAACCAACACCAAAACCTAAAGACGAAACGTCGGCTGAAGTATTCGTATATACTTGATATATTCTTCTGTCACTTCTAACCAAAGCATAAACAGGGCTCAATGGATCAGACAAATTGATTGCAGAATTAACATCACCATAATACACACCTGCTGCTCTAGTAGTATTTAAGAAATGATTATATTGATTGTAATACCCATTCAAATCCACCGATAAATCATTATTAATTACCGTACGGTATCCTAACTCGTAAGCTTTCACTTCTTCCGGACGAACCAACTTTGCATTTGCCGATTGCAATAAAGCTGCAGCCCCAGCAACATCAGAAGGATTTGCAGCCAATGCAGCTCCAAACGCCTGAACAGAAGTCAAGGTATAAGAATTATTATAAGCATTCGTACCATCCATAGTAACAGTAGCAGCTGCTCCAGCCGCTTGACCTGATGAACTTACATTTCTAATTTCAGAATAACGAACTAAGTTTTCTGGAGCCGAACCAATTAAAGCAAATGGTCCTAAGTCAAGTCCGATATATTGATCTTGTGTTGTAGGATTTCTAAAACCTGTTTGGTAAGACGCTCTAAAGTTGTGATTCTTTTGCTCTCCAGCAGAGTAAACAAAAGATACTCTTGGCGAAACATTTCCGTCAAAGTTTTGACTTTTATCATAACGAATAGAAGCAACTACTTTCAAACGATCATCCATAAACAATTTGGATGCTTGTGTATAAACTCCATACTCATTGTAACGAATTGGCCCATCATAATCAGTAAAAATAGATCCGCTAGAATTCATTTCATATTGACGAGCAGAACCTCCTACTTGAACTTCAGCAAACTTAATTAAGTCTCTGAAGTTATAATTAACATCTGAATGATAAATTTTGGATTGATCGGTAAATTTTGCTCCTTTTGTAAAATCAGGATCACTTTTTACAGTATTTAATGCATTTGTAAATTCAGGAGATCCAGGTTCAAATCTTGCCCCTCTAGGTGCTGAAGGATCAGCTGGATCAATATTAGGAACTAAATTCAGCCCTGGCGACACATTGGTATCAGCAAAAGTTCTTGCATAATTTGCGGCTTCATTACCATCAAGTCCCAAAACAGCAGAAGACAATTGAAACGACGTAGCATAATCAGTAAACCAGTTCGTATCCGATTTAGCCGCTCTTTGCACATTCCAACCCGCAAAGCGCATATCATAAGAATTACCAGCATCTTCAGCAGAACGATACGCTCTAGCAAAAAAGTTTCTTCCTTTTATTTCAATTTTGGTTTGACTCATAAAAAAATCATTCAAAGCATATCTATTCGCTCCTTGGTAAATAGTATTTCCCATACCTAATTTATATTGAAGCGAGATTTCAGTATCATCAGCCCAAGGTCTGATATGCAAAGAGAAATCCGCTTTAACACTATTCACTTTATTGTCATTCAAATCTTTTTCACGATATCCAGTTCTACTTACCTGTCCAACATTGTTGATAAAAGTAGTCACCTCATCTCCATAAATATTCAAACCGTCATAATTTTGATTTCCATCATGACCAATAGAACCACCTGTCATACTTCTTCTGTCATCGGCAATCCATTCGGTAGCCTTCATGTAATTGAAGTTAGCTTTTACAGCAAAATATTTATTAAAAGCAGTAGCTGCTCTAATTCCCATATCAAAATAATCATTGGTACCGGCAACATCTTGTGAAGTTTGTCCATATTTCACATAAGAACTGATTCCTTGATTTGTAAAAGGATTTTTACTGTTCATAAATAAAATTCCATTGAACGCATTTGCACCATATAAAGCGGATGATGCTCCTGGCAAAAGTTCTACACTAGCCACATCAATATCAGAAAGACCAATTAAGTTTCCTAACACAAAGTTCAATGCAGGAGACGAGTTATCCATACCGTCCACTAATTGCATAAAACGAGTATTCCCAACTGCGGCAAATCCTCTGGTATTTACTGTTTTGAAAGAGATACTACTAGTATTAAATTGCACTTCTTTTAAATTTTCCAAACCATCATAGAAAGTTGGAGCCGTAGTGCTTTTTACTTGTGCAATTCCCATTCTCTCAATAGTAACAGGTGATTGAAGCACTCTTTCGGGCGCACGTGAAGCGGAAACCACAATTTCATTCAATTTCGTTTCTTCCGAATTAAGTTTCACTTGGACTTTTTGCGATATTGATTCTACTTTTACGCTGGATGCACTATGCCCAACTGCAGTAACATCAATAGAAAAAGGAGGTGTTTGTTTGGTAGTCAAAACAAAAGATCCGTCATAATCTGACGTTGTCCCTTCATTCGATCCAGCCATTTTAATACTAGCACCTGGAACAGGATGATTATTTTCATCAGTAACAACACCTTTGATAGAATTTTGCGCAAAAGATATGCTACAAAAAAACAATGTCAAAAAAAGCAAATACAATCTCATCTGGTAAATTTTAGTAAGTTAGTGGCGCCAAATTACACATATTTTTTAATTATCAATAATAAATATAAAAATATTTATCATTATTATTAGCTAATAGACTCATTAATTAACAATTCAATATTTTAATATTTTGCGTATTTAACAACAAAACAATGAGTTAATCGCAAAAAATACTATGCATACATAACAATTTAATACTTCTGTTATATTTATCATAAAAATTACAACGATTTCGTAAAAAGTATAAAGCAAAAAAAAGCGAGATATAAATCTCGCTTTTTCTAAAAATTATACAATTATTCGTTATTCAACAGTAACTGATTTTGCTAAATTTCTAGGCTGATCAACATTACAACCTCTCATAACAGCAATATGATAAGATAAAAGCTGTAACGGTATAGTTGTTATCAACGGCGACAATGCATCTGATGTTTCAGGTATCTCAATAACATAATCCGCCAATTCACGAACTTGAGTATCGCCTTTAGTAACAACAGCTATTATTTTTCCGCTTCTGGATTTAATTTCTTGAATATTACTAACAATTTTATCATAATGCCCTTGCTTTGGAGCAATAACGATAACAGGCATCAATTCATCAATTAAAGCAATTGGTCCATGTTTCATTTCAGCAGCAGGATAACCTTCAGCATGTATGTATGAAATCTCTTTTAATTTTAAAGCCCCTTCTAGTGCCACTGGAAAATTATATCCACGTCCTAAATACAAACAATTAGGAGCATCTTTAAAAATAGCCGCAATCTCTTTGGCTTTTTCATTAGTTTGCAATGTTTCTTTAACTTTTTCCGGAATGATTTCCAATTCTTGCAAATATGTATGAAAATCAGACTGCGTCAAAGTTCCTTTGGCCTTAGCCAATCGTAATGCCAACATTGTTAACACCGTAATTTGAGTTGTAAATGCTTTTGTCGAAGCCACACCAATTTCTGGACCAGCATGAGTATATGCCCCAGCATGTGTTTCTCTCGAAATAGACGAGCCTACAACATTACATACTCCAAAAACAAATGCTCCATGCTCTTTTGCCAATTTTATAGCCGCCATAGTATCGGCTGTTTCACCAGATTGTGAAATAGCAATAACAATGTCTTTACTGTTTATAATAGGGTTTCTATATCTAAACTCAGAAGCATATTCAACTTCAACTGGGATTCTGGCAAATTCTTCGATTATATACTCAGCCACTAAACCAGCATGCCAAGAGGTGCCACAAGCCACAATTATAATACGATCTGCATTTAGAAATTTCTCAAGATTATCTTCAATTCCAGCCATTTGAATTATTCCTTCATTGGCATGTAATCTTCCTCTATAAGTATCCTTAATTACACTTGGTTGCTCATAGATTTCTTTCAACATAAAATGATCGTAACCACCTTTCTCAATTTGCTCCAAGTTCATTTGAAGCTCTTGAATATACGGATCAACAATGGAATCATCTTTAATTTTACGAACTTTCATCGTTTTATGCAATCTGATGTTAGCCATTTCACCATCTTCAAGATATACAGCATTTGATGTGTATTCAATAAATGGTGATGCATCTGAAGCAATGAAATATTCACCTTCACCAATTCCAATTGCCAACGGACTTCCTAATCTTGCCGCAACAATTTCATTTGGGTTTTTTTTATCAAAAACAGCAATAGCATAAGCCCCTACTACTTGATTTAATGCTACCTGAACTGCTTTTCCAAGTTTCAGTTTTTCGTTTTTCTGAACCTCCTCAATAAGGTTAATCAAAACCTCAGAATCTGTATCTGATGTAAAAGTGTAGCCTCTTTTTATCAGCTCCACTTTCAACGGAGCATAATTCTCAATGATTCCGTTATGAATTATCACTAAATCACCAGAATTAGAAACGTGGGGATGTGAGTTAACATCATTTGGCACACCATGAGTGGCCCAACGTGTATGTCCAATACCGATAGTTCCATTTGTGGTTATTTCATTTTGGGCCTTAACTTCCAGATCAGAAACTTTTCCCTTGGTCTTTGACAATTTAATCGTCTCACCATCATACAACATCACACCTGCACTATCATACCCGCGATATTCAAGCCTTTTTAATCCCTTTATAACTATAGGATAAGCCTCTCTATGACCAATATATCCAACTATTCCACACATATTTTTATCTTAATTAGGTTTTGTATAATAAATTTCAAATTTTAATCTTTTGTTATAATTCTTATCATCTGTTGGAATATTATTACCAAAGACAATAGATCCTAGTGGATTCATAACTGAAGCCATTGGCACTTTTAAAGGAAAACCTGCTTTGTCCCTTAAAGTATAAAAACTGGATTTACTTATATCTTCAGTAACCACTAAGCCTAAGTCAACATTAGTAGAATCTTTATACTTCACGAGATTTCTAATATGGTCAGTAATCCTGAATTTATAATATGAACCTCCTCCGTCTGTCGCAGATCTCTTGAATAGAATTCCCCCGAAGATAAATTTACTATTTTTTATATTAGAGGAAACAACTGAAGTCTCCATGTAATCTACCAATATTTGGCTATTTTTAAAATCATACAAATAAATTCTTTGCGGTACATAACTCGTTCCCATTGCATCCGAATTTAGATTAAACGTCAAACTAGCTTCATTGATAAGATATTTGTTTCTTCTCATGTCGTCCAACTCATCCGAAACCCCATTTGGAGCATCAGTCAATTCATATCCATGATTGTCAGTGGAACTGAATAATTTCAATATCGACATGGAACCCTCACCTCCTTTAAGATACAAATTTGGGTCACCTTTTACTTTATCAACATTAGCCTCTGTAGTTGCACTTGTATAATTGGCATTTGTATTGCTTTGATCCAACAAACTAACCGTATGTCCTGACAAATTCAATACTAATGTTTTATCAGTAGCTACTGAATTTATAGTCTCTGTATACGTTACTGTTATTTTCCCATCACCGAAATCAAGCATCGCCATATTCCCAGGATTGCCGATAGTCTCAATATTGAAGAACAATCCTCTAAAATAATTTTTGAATGCAGTGTTATCCGTTAATGACCCGGCTGGTGCTTTAATAATTTTATTTAGGAAAAAATCATTATTCAAGTTTAGTTTCATTCCCGGAGGTGTTCTTGTTGTAACTTCAGTACCACTGGAGTTAGTAGTCTTTACAACATGCTCTGCTGGGTCAAAAAAGAATTCAAGATTTTCAGCCTTATTAGTACCATCATTCAAAGCTGCTCCAATTTTAGCCTGATTAAAATCAGAAAATTGGTTATTAAAATACTTTTGAGGCTGAGAGAATTGTTCCTCAGGATCTAAATCCCTCATAAAATATCCAGACTCATAAACACTCAGTTTCATTTTTGCCTTATCAGGGCCATAAATAGAATCCAATACGTAGGTGCCGTTTCCATTCTCATCCGTTTTAGTCTTAGTGCTAAAATAAGGGATAGTCAACACTACACTTTTTATTTTGGCTGAACTATCAAAAGTAGGATTAGCAGAGACTAAGGCAAGCTGTGTTACAAAATTAGCATTAGTTGTGCCAAAAGAAGGATTATCATAAACTCCTAGAGGGTTAGTTTTTAAATTATTAGATTGAATTGGCCCCAGTTTTTGATTATATGCAACAACAGGATATTCACTCTTTAATATATCAAAAGAATTATCACCTATCAGATCTTCACCTACAACATTAAATTCTTTATCACAGGAATTAAAAAGAACAATAAACAAAAGGAAAGCAATTGTTTTAAAAAAAGAATTTTTAAGCATATTATTTTGTAAAATATTGATTTATAACAACATATTCGCATAGAATTCGGTATAAGCCACCGAGAATTCGTCTTTAAGTTTCAAAGGTAGAAAAGGTTTGTTGGAAGATTCTATAAATTTTGTTAAACTTGGAGAGAGTCCATCAGAAGCAATAATAACAGCATCAGAATTACGAATAGTAGTTTTTATAATGTTTTCATAATTTGGAACTTCCAATTCCGCAATGGCTTCATCAGGAATACCATCAAAACGCACTTTATTAATCATTTCGGCATCCAATGATCCATCAAAAGACTGACTGTAAACCGAAGTAACTATTTTAGTATCTGAAAACAATGCTTCATTTTTATAAAAATGCTTCATGTAAACCGGTAACATAGCAGCCATCCAACCGTGAACGTGGATAATGTCAGGAACCCAATTTAACTTTTTAACTGTCTCTACAACGCCTTTGGCAAAAAAGATAGCACGCTCATCATTATCAGGATACATTACCCCTTCCTCATCAGCAAAAGTTGCTTTTCTTTTAAAATATTCTTCGTTATCGATAAAATAAACTTGTATTCTCTCTTTTGGAATAGAAGCTACTTTAATAATTAGAGGCATATCCAAATCATTCACCACCAAATTCATTCCAGACAACCTAATCACTTCATGTAATTGGTGTCTTCTCTCGTTAATATTTCCATACCTTGGCATAAAAATTCTAATTTGCCCTCCTTGATCATTAATCATTTTTGGTACGTCATAAGACATTAATGAAACCTCATTTTCAGCGAGATAAGGCACAACTTCAGATGATACGTATAATATCCTCTTATCTTTCATAGTATAAATTGATTAATTATTGGCAATAAAAACCACGCAAAATTACAAAAATTTATGCAGTTATGGACTAAAATATTAAGTTTGCACCTAATTTAAACAAAACGACCATGCAAATTTTCTATGGAAAAGCGGCTTTAATGGAATATCTTACCTCCATAAAGACTACAAATTCTTCAATTGGATTTGTTCCGACAATGGGTGCTTTGCATGAGGGACATCAGTCGTTAATGCTTCAATCTACTAAGGAAAATGACATAACTGTTGTTAGTATTTTTGTGAATCCAACGCAATTTAACAATCCTGAGGACTTGGAAAAATATCCACGCACTTTGGAAACCGACATAATAAAAATTGCCAGCATCAATCCAGACATTATCGTTTTTGCCCCTACAGTTGACGACATGTATGAAGGAAAAACCTTATCCCAATCTTTTGATTTTGACGGATTGGAAAATAAAATGGAAGGAAAGTTTAGACCGGGACATTTTGATGGTGTAGGAACCATCGTAAAACGCCTTTTTGAAATCGTAAAACCAACAAAAGCTTATTTTGGTGAAAAAGATTTTCAACAGGTGCAAATAGTCAAAAAGATGGTTGAAAAAAACCAGTTACCAGTAATCATTATTGTTTGCCCTATTTACAGAGAAATCAATAACTTAGCTATGAGTTCTCGAAATGAACGCTTAACTTTGCACGAAAGAGAAGAAGCTGCAATCATCTATAAAATATTAAACGAAGCCAAAGCAAAATTTTCAAAAAGTAGCGCTGAAAAAACAACCCAATGGGTTAATAATGAATTCAAAAAAAACAAAACATTTACTTTAGAATACTTCGAAATTGCAGACGAGAAAACACTTACCACATGCAAACGAAAAAATAAAAACAAAAAATATCGAGCTTTCATAGCAGTATTTGTCAATAATATCCGATTAATAGACACCATTTCATTAAATTAAAATACCATGCACATTCAAGTTGTTAAATCAAAAATTCACCGAGTAAGAGTCACAGGAGCCGACTTAAATTACATCGGAAGTATCACTATAGACGAAGCATTATTAGAAGCAGCAAACATAATAGAAGGCGAAAAAGTATCCATTGTTAACATAAATAACGGAGAACGTTTTGACACTTATGCCATTGTTGGCGAAAAAAATTCGGGAATAATTACTTTAAATGGTCCAGCGGCACGTAAAGTACAAAAGGACGATATCATCATCATCATTTCGTATGCTACACTAGAATTCGAAGAAGCCAAAACCTTTAAACCTTGGATTGTTTTTCCAAACGAAAAAGACAATTCATTGACTTAACAGTTTATCCATTTCTCCTTTGTCAATACATTAAATAATTGTTTATATTGCTAACCTCTTTTATCATAAAATAACCAACCCCAATTATTATTATGAAACATTTATTTATCGTATTACTGTCCTTTTTTTCTGTTTCTTGTTTTTCACAAATAAAAATCATCAATTACGAATCGGTAAAGCTTCAGGGAAAAAGAGAACTTTATGTTTCTTTGCCTGCTTCTTATGAAAAAAACCCAACCAAAAGATACCCACTATTAATTTTAATGGATGGCGATTATTTGCTAAATCCCTTTTTGGGAACTTTAACCTATGGAGCTCATTGGGACGATTTACCTGAAGTAATTATTGTAGGAATTAGTCAAGGCCAAAACAATCAAAGATCAATTGATTGTGGCTTGGACGAAGTGACAGGAATGCCAGATGGGAAAAGTGTAGATTTCTTTGATTTCATATCTCTGGAACTTATCCCTTTCATACAACATGACTATAGAACCACTAATTTCAAAATTATTGCCGGACACGATATAACCGCCGCCTTTTCAAATTTCTTTTTATATAAAGACAACCCATTATTCAATGCCTATATTTGTTTAAGCCCTGAGTTACCAGTAAATATGGAAGATGAATTACCTGATTTACTGGCCTCTACGAAACAACCTGTTTTTTATTATCTCTCTACTGCAGATGGTGATAATAAAAAAATGCAAGAAAGAATTAAAAAATTTGATTCCAAAACTCAAACCATTAAAAATCCAAATTTGAATTACAAGTTTGAAAATTTTAATGATGCCTCCCATTTCTCACTGGTTTTACATTCCATTCCGACAGCTTTGTACCAAATTTTTGCAGTGGCTCAACCTATTTCCGTTTTGGAATACGACACAAAAATCGTGACTCTAAAAGAAGGATATGTTGATTATTTAAAAAGTAAATATGACATAATTGAAAATTCCTTTGGTATAAAAAGCCCAATTCGAATCACTGATTTCAAAGCCATTGAGGCAGCAATCATAGAAAACAAAGATTATAACGAATTGGACGCTTTGGCGATTCTTGCCGATAAAAACTACCCAAAAAGCATGTTGGGTGATTATCAGCTGGCAACTATGTTTGAAAAAAAAGGCGATAATCCAAGAGCAGTTCGCTACTACATGTCTGGTTTTAATAAAGAAGAAATTGCCGATCTTACCAAAGATATGATGTTTGCCAAAGCCGAAGAGTTGAAAAAAACCTTCGCCAAAAAACCAAAAATAAAAGGAAAAGTAGGTCAAGTTGAATCCAAAGAAGAAGTCATTGAAGAAACTCCCGCAGCTGACATTCCAGTTACCGAAGAAAAAAAACAATAATAATGGCCAAAGTAAAAACAACTTTTTTTTGCCAGAATTGCGGAGCACAATATGCCAAATGGCAAGGACAATGCAATTCCTGTAAAGAATGGAATACTATTGCCGAAGAAATTATACAAAAACAGGAAAAAGTTGCTTGGAAAAGCGAATCATCTGCAACCAGTAAAGCACCAAAACCTTTACGAATCAACGAAATCGACAGTGCCGAAGAAATTCGTCTCGACACAACCGACAACGAATTAAACAGAGTTTTGGGTGGCGGAATCGTTCCTGGTTCTCTGATTCTTTTAGGAGGTGAACCAGGGATTGGAAAAAGCACTCTTCTGTTACAAATTTCATTAAAATTACCCTATAAAACGCTTTATGTTTCTGGGGAAGAAAGCCAAAAGCAAATCAAGATGCGTGCCGAACGCATTACTCCAAACGGAGACAATTGCTATATTCTTACCGAAACCAAAACACAGAATATCTTCAAACAAATAGAAGCCATACAACCCGAAATTGTCATAATCGATTCGATTCAGACACTGCATACCGATTATATTGAATCAACCGCAGGAAGCATTTCCCAAATTAGGGAAACCACAGCCGAATTGATCAAATTTGCCAAAGAAACCAATATTCCAGTTATTTTAATTGGGCATATCACCAAAGACGGAACCATTGCAGGACCCAAAATTTTGGAACATATGGTCGACACCGTACTTCAGTTTGAAGGCGATCGCAATCATGTCTATCGAATTTTACGTTCATTGAAAAACCGTTTTGGATCAACTGCCGAAATCGGGATTTACGAAATGCTAGGCAGCGGATTGCGAGAAGTATCCAATCCGTCCGAAATATTGATTTCACACAAAGATGAAGAACTTTCAGGAACAGCCATTGCCACCACGCTCGAAGGCATGCGCCCCTTAATGATCGAAATACAATCCTTGGTAAGCACAGCTGTTTATGGAACTCCACAACGAAGCACCACAGGTTACAACGCCAAAAGATTGAATATGATTTTGGCAGTATTGGAAAAAAGAGCCGGTTTTAGGCTTGGTGCCAAAGACGTTTTCCTGAATGTTACCGGAGGAATTTCGGTTGATGATCCTGCTATTGATTTGGCTGTTGTCGCTGCCATTTTATCTTCTAATGAAGACATTCCTGTCGAAAAAGGTTTTTGTTTTGCCGGCGAAGTTGGGCTTTCGGGTGAAATCCGTCCTGTGAACCGTGTTGACCAGCGCATTCAGGAAGCTGAAAAATTAGGCTTTTCGACTATTTTTGTATCCAAATACAATAAAATTGCCTTGAAAAATACTGGTATAAAAATTCAATTGGTTGCCAAAATAGAGGATGTGGCTAGCCAGCTATTTGGCTAAAATCAAAATAAACACATCAAAAAATCAATTAGAAAGTTTAACAGCTATTTCACAAGTTTGCACTGATTTATTTGTGTAAATTTGAAATCTTTTTTTTAAAAACCTTTTCCTACTTCAAACATGAGAACTAACAAACAAAAGTTTTTATTAGCTTCCAAAATACTTGGAATCGTTATCGCCTTACTCTTAATTGGCTTTCTTGTGTTTAGAGATGAACTTTTAGATCAAGCCATCGATAAAGTTTCCACAACAATGAAACTGGAATACAATAGTAATTTTGCCATAAAAAAAGCGTCTTTCGACGGTATCTCAGGCATAGAATTAGACGAAATCACTTTGGCTCCTAAAGATCTGGACACAATTTTTAAAATTCAAAAAATAAAAACAAACGTCAATTTATGGCGGTTACTGATTGGCGATGTTCAACTCGGAACTCTTGAAATAAAAAATGGTTATGTCCAACTAACCAAAAAAGGAAAGATTAAAAACTTTGGTGCGTTTTTAAAAAGAGACAAAAACGAACCAAAAAACACCTCCAAAAGAGATTATGCAGAATTTGCCTATCGCATTATCAGCAAAGTTCTCAACCTAGTCCCAACAGATATGACTCTTGAAAATTTAGTTTTCAAGCTCGATGACAATGGCAAAAAAGCAACTGTTAACTTCAAAAAATTAACTTTATATCAAACCAAACTAGAATCATCCATCGAGGTACAAACCAATACTTTTGCCCAAAGATGGAGAATCAATGGAATAGCAGATCCCAGAAATAAAAAGGGAGACCTTCATTTTTTTAACATTGATACCGGAGCTATCAAAGTTCCTTATTTTGACGAGCGCTACAACCTAAAAGCCAGTTTTGACTCGATTCGATTTAATGTTCAAAACATTGACATGAGTAGCGGTGAATTACACTTTGATGGCTATAGTTCCATTTCTAATTTAAAAATGAACCATAAAAGGATCGCTAATAAAGATGTCAATATCAAAAATGCTCGATTTGATTTCCGATTTTTATTAGGTTCAGATTTTATATCTATTGACAGCAGTTCAACTTTTCAGTTTAACAAAATAAAAATACACCCATACATTTCGTATAGCACCGAAAAAGATACCGTTTACAGACTAAAAATCACCACTCCAAAAATGAAAACCCAGGATTTTATCACTTCATTGCCAGATGGATTGTTTACCCATTTTCAAGGTATGGAAGCCACCGGTGATTTTGATTATAAATTGGATTTCAAATACAACAAAAACAAACCACACACCATAGTTTTCAAGAGTAATGTAAACAAACAAAATGTAAAAATCACAAAATATGGAAACATTGATTTAGCCAAATTAAACGGAGAATTCACTTATCGAGCCATCGACAGGGGCATTCCTCAACGGCCCGTATTTGTTGGCACAAGCAATCCGTATTACACGCCATTAGACCAAATTTCGCCTTATCTGCAAAAATGTGTTTTAACCTCTGAAGATCCGTCTTTTATGTCCCATCGCGGGTTTATCAATGAAGCGTTCAAACAGTCGATTCTTAAAAATATCCGTACCAAAAAATTCTCTCGTGGCGCAAGTACGATTAGTATGCAATTGGTGAAAAACGTTTTCCTTACCAGAGAAAAAACCCTGTCGAGAAAACTGGAGGAAATTCTTTTGGTGTATATTATAGAAAACAACCGAATCACGAGCAAACAACGTATGCTGGAGGTTTATTTTAACATCATCGAATGGGGGCCAAACGTATATGGAATTGGCGAAGCGGCCGAATTCTATTTCCAGAAAAGACCTGCCGATTTGAATGTACAGGAATGTTTATTCCTTGCTACGATAATCCCAAAACCAAAGAAATTCATGTGGCAATTTGACCAGGAAGGTTTGCAAAAGGCCTACGCTGTCAAACACCAAACTTTCTTGAGAAATCTCATGTTTCGCCGTGGTTTATTGGTTCCCGAAGACACAATTGGTTTGTCTGCGCCCATAACGCTTACAGGCCGTGCGCATTCGTTATTGAACATTAAAGTAAAAGACACAACAGTTATTGATTCTTTGAAAGTAATAGAAGAGTTTGATTTTTAAAAATTAAACTCTTCTATTACTTTCAAATACATCCATTTTGCAGCATTCTAAAAATAAAATACAATACAAGCCATATAATAGTTTTTGATTAACTAAGAAATATCACTAAAAGTGGGTATTTCTTACGTAAGGAATTAACAATACATTCGCAATGTCAATTTCTAAAAACAACATAAAACCAAATGGCAAAAAAAAGTATCTCTAAGATAATTCTCGGATTCTTGATAACTCTCTTACTATTTTCTTGTAGTACCGAAGAGAATATAACGGAATCATCTACAAATCAAGATGTAGAAAAAGTAAAAAAATGGTTTGAGAGTGATTTAAACACTACTAAACTCAAAATTATTGAATATACCAAAGACATTCAATGGGATAAAGCAATAATTACAAATGGCGAAAAAGGCCAGATTATTGAAGTCCCAATAACCTTATTAGACTTTGTAACTACTACTAATACTAGCGCTAAAAAACTAACAGACCACCATAGATTACTATTTATTAAAGGCGAAAACAAAACCTATAAATACTATGATCTTCAGATTTTTACAAGCGACAGCAATTTTGACAATCTGGATAAAAACTTTAATTATTACAGTATCAAAGATGATTTTAATGGCTTTGTAACTATTTTTGACCCTGTAAAACAAATAGTTGGGTCTCAAAAATTTAAAAACGGAAAAATTCCAAAACCCAATATTACTGCTAAAGAAGATGCAATGGCAGAAGAGAACTGCACTTATTTGGTTTGGATTTATGAAGATGGCTCCATAGATATAATAACCAGACTCTATTGTGAAGCTGGAGGACTAACTGGAGGCGGACCTGTAAGAGGAGCCGGTGGATATGGAGGTGGAGGTACTTCTGGTACTGGCACTAATCCTCCCATAATTGATTATTCAGTAAAGAACCCCTGTGATAAAATTAAGACACTCAAAGAAGACCCAAATTACAAGAATGCAGTGGCTGCCTTAAAGGAAAATTTTAAATTGCAGTATGAAACTGGTTACTACATTAGTGAATCTAATGGATATGAAGCTGGGACTCCTGTGGGAAATCTTCAATTGAGTGGAAAAATACATGCAGACACTTATGGAATTATACACGTACATGAAGACGAATTCACTCATCAGGTGAATAATGGAATTCTTCGAGATGAAGAAGTAAAGCCTATTCACATGTTTTCTCCTGCGGATGTCAACAAATTTAGCTCATTGTTAATTAATGCAAATAAACATCAAACGCCCTTAGACAAGGTGTTTATTGAAATGGTAAGTAGTTCAGGCAGGTATCAATTGCGTTTTGAAGGGAATGTAAATAATGTTAAAAATTTTGATTATGAATCATTGAAAGAGACATACAAAGAAAAAATGAATTTGTATAGTAATGATTTAGAAACAGGATTACTTATGTTTATAAAAGATTACATTGGTATTGATGGAATCACGCTGTTTAAAATGAATGATGATGGAAGTACAGACAGAAAAACATTATCAAGTCCAAACGTACTGGCAACAAATCCTTGTTAATAACACTAAAAAATAAAAAGATGAAAAAATTATTATACTTAAGCACTCTAATGGTACTTGGATTAACAATGAATGCGCAGAAAATAGTGCCCTTAGAAAACAAATATGGTTATAAAATTATCAATAGAAATGAAGAGATTTATTTTAAGGATGTCAATAATATTTTGGGGAAATTTGTGGGTACTTGGAAAGGCACCTATGGAAATAAAAAATATGAATTTAGGTTGTTGAAAACTACAAGGACTTTTGAAACAATGAAATATGATAGATTGTTAGTTCGCTATATCATAACAGATTTAAACGATAATGTCATAGAAAACACCACTTATTTTCCTGATTCCAGTCCTTATGTAATCAAGGGTCATGACTATCATGAAAATGGGTATTATTTAGTTTATGTTGCAAAAGGGGGTAATTGTGCACAGAGTGGCCAAATCCTTCTTTATGTTGATGGCAACAATATGGATGTACTTTTTCATGAAGATTCAGAATTTGTTGATTTAACTGAATGTCCTACTCAAATAAATGAATATTTCCAACAGAATATAATTTATAGATTAATTAAGCAGTAAAAGACAAACACCAATCATTTTTGCCTTAGAACTAAAATAAGTCTCTTTAATTAGAGGCTTTTTTTAGCTTCCTGCCTAAAGAGTCGTGACCATTTTAATATTAAACTAAAATGAAAAAATTAATATACTTAAGTATGCTGTTGGTATTTGGATTGACAATGAATGCACAAAAAATTATTCCATTGGAAAACAAATATGGTTATAAAATTATCAATAGAGATGAAGAGATTTATTTTAAGGATGTCAATAATATTCTAGAGAAGTACGTGGGGACTTGGAAGGGTATTTATGGAAATAAAAAGTATGAATTTAGGATTGTAAAACACACTGGTTCCTTTAAAGTTATGAAATTTGACGAATTATTAGTGCGTTATATCATAACTGATTTAAATGATAATGTCATAGATAACACCTCCTACTTTCCTGATTCCAGTCCTTATATAATGTCAGGGCGTTATTATCATAATAATGGATATTACTTAAGTTATGTTGCAAAAGGAGGGAATTGCGCACAAAGCGGCCAAATCCTTCTTTATGTTGATGGTAACAATATGGATGTCCTTTTTCATGAAAATTCAGAATTTGTTGATTTAACTGAATGTCCTACTCAAATAAATGAGCATTTCAAACAGAATACGATTTATAGATTAATTAAGCAGTAAAATACAAACACCAATCATTTTTGCCTTAGAACTAAAATAAGTCTCTTTAATTAGAGGCTTTTTTAGCTTCCGTGCCTAAACCTAATGATATAAGATGATGAAAAGACAGTAAGAGCTACTGAAGAAAGAAAGAAACAAACCAAAAGGTGGATACGTCCCTAAAGGAAAATCATGTAAATAATTCTTGTATTATGAAAAAAAACATATTTATCATCTGCTCATTTTTTTTAGCTTCCTGTTCATCTATTAAAACTGAAGAAAAAATAATTCAAGATTTTGCCATACGAAGTAGCTTACTAAAAAGCAATTATGAAAATCCTACTTATTTAATCAGTGAATCAGGATCAAGAATTAAAGCATTAGAATATTATGAAATTGCTTATCTAGAAAGAACAAAACCTGACGGTATAAGAAGAAAAATAGATTGTTCAAGAAATACGATCATTGGGTGGCCAATTGACTCTATAGAAATTAATGCTTTAAAAAAAAATTACACAAAAGATACAATCTCATATTATTGGAAAAAAAATAATTTTAAAAAACTCCAAATACCTATCATAAAATATAATGACTTAAAAGTTAAAATGAAATCAGATGATTTTCCAACAGGAACTATTGCTTATATCTTTTCTAAACCAATCATAAGCTTGAATGGAAAATTTGCTCTTCTTTTTTATAGTGAAATTGGCTATTTCAGAAAAACGGATGGCGGAGATGGGAAAGCGGTTTTATTAGAAAAAATCAATCAAAATTGGGTATTAAAAAATTCATTTTCAAAATCTTTTGACTAGTATTAAGCAACTCATTAACAAAAAATTGACTATTACTTTATTATTCTTCCTTCCGTTTTTTCATAAACAAACTATCGGATTGATTTCCGTTAAGAAATTATATATCAATGAGTTTTTGCAAAAACAGGCCGTGCTCATTCGTTATTGAACATCAAAGTAAAAGACACAACTGTTATTGATTCTTTGAAAGTAATAGAAGAGTTTGATTTTTAAACTACAAGTCTTTTAACCGCTAAGAACGCAAAGCTTAGCGAACTTTGCGTTTTTTCTTTGTGCCCTTTGCGGTTAAGCCGAAGTGCTACTTAAAATTCTTCAAGAAATCCTCCTTATAAGTTGTAGAGACTTCAATTTCTGTATTATCGTTTAAGGTAATAATACCGCCTTTGTTGTACGATTTTACGCAATTCAGGTTGATAATATGCGATTTGTGAACCCTGATAAAAGGCAAAGGCAGAATTTCGGAGAAATGCTTCAAAAAACGACAGACCATTTTCTTGCTTCCATTATGGAGATACAAATCAGTAAAATTTCCGTTACCGCGAAGACGAACGATTTCTTCCATTTTAACCACTTCAAAACCTTCCAAAGTTGGTAAAATTACCTGTTGCTTTTCGGGTTTGGGTTCCTGAAAATTTTCAACGATAATCTTGTTTCGATTGAATATTTCGTGATTCAGAATTTGATGATGCACTTTGTTTACCGCCACAATTAATTCTTCAATGCTAATAGGTTTTAGCAAATAATAAGCAGCACTTTGATTCAAAGCTTTCAAAGAATATTCCGAAAAAGCGGTTACGAAAATTGTCTCAAAATGCAAATCTTTGCAGGCTTTAAGAACATCGAAAGCATTCCCAAAAGGCATTTCAACATCCAAAAAAACCAACTGCGGCTGTAATTCGTGCAACAAAGGGACCGCTTCTTTTATGTTTTGGGCTTCGCCAATGACCTCCACTTGTGGACAATATTTACTCAAATAATTCTTGAGTACTTCACGAGCCGCTAATTCATCTTCGACAATTACGCTTTTTATCTTTTGAAAATTCATTCTATTTATCAATTAATGGAAAAACAATTTCGACTACAGTTCCCGTTTCCGGCAAAGCTTTCTCTGAAATCTGGAAACTAATATTCTTTTTGTACAACTCATTCAGTAAACTAATGCGCTCTTTGGTATTGCTCATTCCTCTTGATTCATGCGCTTTTTGATTGCTCGTTTTCAGCTCTTGGCTTTTGGTCAAACCAATGCCGTTATCATCGATACGAATCGTTACTTTTCCGTTCATTAGCTGAACTTGCAACTGCAATAATCCTTTGTCATCCAAATATCGTAATCCGTGCCAAATAGCATTCTCTAAATGAGGCTGAATAATCATATTGGGGACCATCGTTCTTTCGGCATCCAATTCTGGGTCAACATTAATCTTAAAATCAAACTTATCCTGAAAACGAAGATGTTCCAATTCCAAATACTTTTTCAATTGCTCCAATTCGTTATCCAATGTAATGAAATCCTTGTTGGAATTCTCCATCGTATTTCGCATCAAGTTAGAGTAAGAAGTTAGGTATTTATTGGCTTCCAATTCCTTGTTCTCGGCAATAAACTGATTGACGCTGTTGAGACTGTTGAAAATAAAATGCGGATTCATTTCACGGCGCAACGATTGTAACGCTATTTCTTTATTTTTGGTTTTAATGGAAAAAAGCGTTTTTACAATCCACAAAAACAACAATAAAAGCAACCCTATCGAACCCAAAAGAAAGTAATTGAAAGTGCTTGTCTTCGTAATTAATTCATCTTTCAATGATTTTTCTTTTTCCAATTGACGAATTTTATCCTCGCTGACTTGGAAGGTTTTTGCATCAATCAAAGTCGTATCAGACTGAACCAATTGATCGAAATTTTGTAGAAATTGATCGTACAAAGCCAAACTTTCCTTGTTATTTCCTTTCCCATTATAATATTTAGTCAAAGAAATCAAACTCTTTTTGGCTTCGGCCGAATTTCCTTTTTGAAGAGCCAAATCAAAAGCTTCTTTCAAAGCTGTGATGGCTTTACTCGGTTCTTCTTTTTGAAAATAAAGAACCGATAATGATTGCAATTGCTTTATTTGAGTTGTAAAATCCTGCTTTGTTTTGGCTTCTGCCAAAAGTTTTTCATTAATACCAATCGCTTTGTCAAACTGATTATCTGAAGCATACACCTTGGCAATTTCATTATTAATTTTGATGGTAGTCGCCGGCTTTCCTTTTGCGTAAGCGAGTGCCTGTTGATAACTTTCTATAGCGACCTCTTTGTTTTTTTGCTTCAAGGAATTTTCAGCTTTTTGTACATACGCTGCGGAAACTTCTTCTTCTTTCTTTTCCTTTTTGAGCAATTCTATATTCGAATTGACATAGCTTTCTTGAGCAACTGGATTCGCCACATAACGCAAACGATTGGCATCATTCGAGTTAATTTTTTCAAAGCTTTTATCTTCTGCCATAGCTTTTGCGCCTTCATAATTCTTAATCGCCGAATCATAATCTTTCTGAGATTCCTGAACTTTGGCAAGGCTTCTCGTTACGCGGGTTTTGTCATCAACCAACTTTAATTTGGTATAACTCGTGATTGCTTTTTTAAAGTACTCTTCGGCTTTGGCGTAATCTCCTTTATTTTGAAACTCATTCGCCAATCGCTCATAATTTTGAGCAATTTGGGCTTCATCATTTACCTCCAAAGACTTTTTCAAATCTTTGGTCACCATTTTCATTTTAGAAGGTGCCGATTTACTTTTGGACAAAGAATCCTGAGCCATTGCTCCAAAAGGAAACAATAACACTATCAGAAGAAAGAGAAAATATGTAGTTAGTAAACGCATTTTTTTTAAGTTTCTGAGATACTAAGTCTCTAAGTTACTAAGATTATTAATAATGATTTGGAGCAGAAAGATTTGGCATTCTTATCAGCATTAGTCCCGCTTTCCGTTACAATCTTATAAGCCGAACCCCGGCTTATAAGGATTTTCGCTTCTATCGGGGCTAGAGGAAGGGATTTTGCTTTTTTAATATCTAAAACTCATAGAATCTTAGCCTCATAGAGTCTTAGCAACTTCCAAAAAATCTTCAATGTAAAGTAAAGTATTTTAAACTCCTTTTACAACACGTTTCACCAAGTGAAAAGACCGTTTCACAATTTGTCCAAAAAAGGAGTGTTTTTAGTTTTTAAGTTTGGTCTGTAATCAACCTTTAAAAACGAAAAATCATGAAATCGACTCTATTTATCTCGGCGCTTTTGGCAACTACAATCTCTTTTGCAAGCTGTAATTATACGAATGCAAAACCAATCAAAAACGATGAAACCGAAAAACCAAAAGCATCAGAAAACAACAAAATTCAAGTTGCTCTTTTATTGGACACTTCCAACAGTATGGACGGATTAATCGATCAGGCAAAATCCAGACTCTGGAATATTGTAAACACACTTACTACGCTTAAATATTCTGGTAAAAATCCCGATATCGAAATTGCTTTATACGAATATGGTAATGACGGATTGGCGCAACAATCGAATTACATTCGACAAGTAACCCCTCTTACCTCCGACTTGGACTTGATTTCCGAAAAATTGTTTGCTTTAAAAACCAACGGCGGTAATGAATATTGCGGTGCAGTAATCCAAGATGCGACCAAAAAATTGCAATGGGGAAAAGCAAATGACAATATGAAACTTATCTACATTGCAGGAAACGAAGCTTTCAACCAAGGCGGAATAAACTACAAAGAAGCCATAAGCGATGCGATGAAAAATGATATTTATGTGAATACGATTTTCTGCGGAAACAGCATGGAAGGCATTAACACCTTTTGGAAAGACGGAGCCGATTATGGAAAAGGGAAATACTTCAACATTGACTCTAATCTTTCGGTGCAATACGTATCAACGCCTTATGACGATCAAATATCTAAGTGCAATGTAATGATAAACAACACTTATATTGGCTATGGCTCAAAAGGATCTTCCAAAAAAATGAACCAAGAAGCACAAGACAAGAATGCTCAAAAAGTTTCATCAGCTAATTATGCTGAACGAGCTGTAAGCAAATCCAAAGCGGTGTATAAAAATGAAAGTTGGGATCTGGTTGATAGAGTAAAAGAAGATTCAAAAGCCATTTCTAAAATTAAAAAAGAAGAATTGCCAGCCGAACTTCAAAACAAATCAGAAGCTGAAGTACAAGCTATTGTAACTAAAAAAACCAAGGAAAGAGAAGCGATTCAGAAAGAAATTGGAGAACTAGGCAAAAAACGCCAACAATATATTGATGCTGAAGCCAAAAAAACAAAATCACAAGACGATTTAGGAAATGCTATAAATACTTCTATTGTCGCTTTGGCGAAAGCAAAAGGCTATACAGTCGAAAAATAATAATTCGTGTCTTAAAGACGAACAGTAAAAAGGGTTTGCTTTTAATTAAAGCTGAACCCTTTTTTTATAAAAAAGAAATGGATAAAAAATTAGCTGTAAAATATTTATTAACCTAATAAACAATAAGTTAAATACATAAATAATTGTTTTTATTTGTAAATTTGTTCATACTTTAATAATCAATCGATTATGAAAATAGCAGCTTTATTTCTCATGTTCCATTGTTTAAGTTCTTCCTATTCACAAACTATCGGGCTACACTCTTTTGCAACTGGTTTTACGAGACCTGTAGAAATTACAAATGCTGGTGATAGTCGGTTATTTATTGTAGAACAAGGTGGTCTTATAAAAATATTAAATTCCGACGGGTCTGTTAATCCAAATGCTTTCCTTACTATTTCTACGCTAATAACTAACAGTGGTGAACAAGGTTTGCTAGGCTTGGCTTTTCATCCCAATTATACTGTAAATGGATTATTCTTTATCAACTATATAAACTTGTCTGGAGATACCGTGATTGCCAAATATTCTGTAAACCCTGGAAATCCAAATCTAGCTGATGCTTCTAGCGGGACTATACTATTAACCATTTCACAGCCTTACACAAACCATAAAGGAGGCACTTTAAAATTTGGCCCCGATGGCTATCTGTATATTGGAATGGGCGATGGCGGCGACAGTGGAGACCCAGAAAACAGAGCGCAAAACATAGACACCCTATTGGGAAAAATGCTTCGAATAGATGTAAATTCTGGAACACCATACGGTATTCCTTCTGGAAATCCATACTTAGGAATTTCAGGAGCTGATGAAATTTGGGCGATAGGTCTAAGAAATCCATGGAAATTCTCCTTTGACAAAACACTTGGAAATCTATGGATTGCCGACGTTGGCCAAAACAACATTGAAGAAATCAACATGACAGCTGCCACACAAGCCGGATTAAACTATGGCTGGCGTTGCTACGAAGGAGAAGTGCAATACAACACTACGGGTTGCCCTTCGCAAACTACCCTCAAATTTCCACTAAAAACCATAAACCATTCTACTGGTGCATGTTCTATTACTGGTGGTTATGTCTATAACGGAACGGCTTATCCTAATTTCAAGGGATTATATTTTTTTACAGATTATTGTGATCCAAAAATTGGAATAATGACCTCAAGTGGCACGCTGACTTATTCACAAGTCTTTTCGGGAAATAACTTTTCTACTTTTGGAGAAGATTCCAGCGGAGAGTTATATGTTGCGGCCATCAATAACGGCAGTATTTTCAAAATTATTGATACTTCACTTGGCATCAATACATTTGACCAAACCCAATTTGTAATTTATCCAAATCCGGCTAAATCAGAAATTGTTATTCAAAAATCGAACAAAAATCACCCTACAGAAGTTACCCTTTTTGACATGGAAGGTAAAATGTTATTGAAGAAAAAAACAGAAAATAAAGATGTAAACATTGTCAAAATAGATAATTTTTCCAAAGGGTTTTATATCGTTACCGTCAAAAATGAACAGGGACATCTTTCGACCTATAGACTGATTGTAGAATAGTTTATCTTAAACAAATAACCCAATCAGAGTTTTGAACTCAGACTGGGTATTTAAAATTATTCTGCATCATGATTAAGGCGCAGGATCAGGAATAACAGCCTGAACAGCATCTATTTCTTTTAGGATCTCGCTTGATAAAACAACATCAATAGTAGCAATATTCTCTTTGAGCTGTTCCATAGTAGTCGCACCAATAATTGAACTGGTCACAAAACGTTGCTGCTGTACAAAAGCCAATGCCATTTCCGTCAATGTCAATCCGTGTTGGTGGGCTATTTCTTGGTACAATTTGGTAGCTTCAGTGCAATTCGCACTGCTGTATCTAGCATATTGTGGAAAGAGGCTCAACCTTGCATTTGGATGAGATTCACCAGTCAAAAATTTACCTGACAAAACACCAAAAGCCAAAGGTGAATACGCCAATAATCCCACATTTTCACGAAGACAAACTTCGGCAGAAGCATTTTCGAAAAGGCGATTCAATAAAGAATATGGATTTTGGATGGTTTTAATTCTAGTCAGATTGTGGTATTTGCTTTCTTCCAGAAAACGCATCAATCCCCAAGGATTTTCATTGGAAACTCCCACATGCTTTATTTTACCGACTTTCACTAAGCCGTCTAATGTTTCAAGAACTTCGTGGAAATTATCTTCCCAAGCATCGTCTTGAATTTTGAGTCCACGCTGTCCAAAACAATTGGTTTTGCGTTCCGGCCAATGCAATTGATACACATCCAAATAATCGGTTTGAAGGCGCTGTAAACTATTGTCTAAAGCATATTGAATACTCGCAGGTGAAAAGTCCAACTTTTCGCGCATATAGCCAAAATTAGGATTCGGTCCTGCAATTTTGGAAGCTAGAACAACTTCTTCTCTTTTTCCGGTTTTCTTGAACCAGGTTCCAATGATTTTTTCAGTGCTTCCGTATGTTTCTTCTCTACTCGGAATGGAATACATTTCGGCTGTGTCAAAAAAATTAACTCCTTTCTCTAGTGCATAATCCATTTGGGCATGCCCTTCGGATTCTGTGTTTTGCTGTCCAAAAGTCATCGTTCCAAGGCATATTTTGCTGACTTTTATATCGGTGTTCGGTAAAGTAGTGTATTTCATTTATTTAAGAGGCTAAGATTCTAAGGAGCTAAGTTCCTAAGTATTTTTTTTTTGGAAGCAAAGATAAAAATTAGTTCTTCGTTTTCAGGTTGGCTTTGCCTAATATTAACAAAAAAGGTTCAACGTTTACACGCGAACCTTTTAAACTTAGTCTCTTAGAATCTTAGCAACTCAGTATCTTCCATCTAAAATTCATTCAACATTTTTGAAATTTCATCCAATCTTGGAGTTAAAATAATTTCAATTCTACGGTTTTTGGATTTTCCTTCTGCTGTACTGTTTGGTGCTAATGGTGAATATTCACTTCTTCCAGCAGCAGTAAGATTTTGTTTGTTTACTTTTTTGTTTTCTCCCAAAATCGTAACAATAGCAGTTGCTCTTTTGGTCGAAAGATCCCAGTTGTCAGCAATTGGTCCAGAACCTGCATATGGATCATCATCAGTGTGGCCTTCTATTAATACGGAAATATCTGGATTGTCACCCAATACTTTACCTACTTCTACAACCGCTTTTTTTCCTTCGGAACCTACAGCCCAGCTTCCTGAATTGAAAAGCAGTTTGTTCTCCATAGAAACATAAACTTTTCCGTTTTTTTGTTCAACAGTTAAACCTTTGCCTTCAAAACTATTAAGTGCTTTGGAAAGCGTTTCTTTTAGTTTTTTCATGCTGGCTTCTTTGGCAGCAATTAAATCTTCCAATTCTTTTAAACGTTGACTGCTTGCATTCAATTTTTCTTGTTCTAGTGCCAATGCTTTTGCTTTCGCGTCCAATTGCGCCAATAAATCACGATTCTTCTTCATATTGGCTTCCAATGCCTCGTTGCTGTTTTTCTCCAAAGCAGCATACGAATCCTGCATAACTTTCATTTTGTTCTTGGCAGCTTCATAATCGGCTTGCACTTTGGCCAGATTAGCATTAACATCATCCAAATTCTTTTTCAGTGCTTCTTTCTCAGATTCCAATTGCTTTTTGGAAGCCAGCAGCGCTGCATTTTCGTCTGAAATGGTTCTGTTTTCCTTTTTTAAATTGGCAAATTGGTTTTCAAGATCATTGTAGATTTTCTTGGAAACACAAGAAGTGGACAGTGCCATAATTAAAAGTCCGATCGAAATTTTTTTAATCATTTTGTTAAGTTTTACTATTTATATGTGGTATTTGAGGTCAAAAATTCTTGTAAGACGGAATACCCTAGCCCAGATAGCAGTGAAAATCCTTGTTTGTGAAAAATCTATTTTTTCTTACTAGTGCAGAGCGACCAACGGAAGCTCCTACAATAGCTTACAAAAAATGATTTTTGCAAACAAGATTGAAACGAATAGCTGGATTAGCTCCTTAAACCTTTCATCATTTTTTATTTAAAATTGCTGTTTAATTGAAATTGTCATTGGTCTTGATATTGACTTTTTTCTATTCTATTTCTACCAAAACAGGGCAATGATCTGAATGCATGGCGTCTGGTAATATAACGGCTCTTTTGAGTTTATGTTTTAAGGAGTCGCTCACTAAATTGTAATCGATGCGCCAACCTTTGTTATTACCACGAGCTCCGGCGCGGTAACTCCACCAAGAATATTGATGCGGTTCGCTGTTAAAATGACGAAAACTGTCCACAAAACCGGATTTCATAAATTTATCGAGCCAAGCTCTTTCTTCGGGTAGAAATCCCGAAACGTTTTTGTTTCTGATGGGGTCATGGATATCGATTGCCTCATGACAGATATTATAATCTCCGCAAATGATAAGATTTGGAATGGTTGCTTTGAGTTCGTCGATGTAGTTTTGAAAATCATCCATATACATAAACTTATGGCTCAAACGATCAATATTAGTTCCCGAAGGCAAGTACATACTCATTACAGAACAGTCATCAAAATCGGCACGAAGGTTTCGTCCCTCAAAATCCATGTGCTGGATTCCGGTTCCGTACACCACATTATTGGGTTTTATTTTTGAAAGAATGGCAACGCCGCTATAGCCTTTTTTGGTGGCTGGATAATAATATTGATACGGATAGCCGGCAGCAGTAATATCGGCAACGGGGATTTGCTCTTCGGTTGCCTTGATTTCCTGTAAACAGATAACATCTGGATTGGCGTGCTGCAGCCATTCAATAAATCCTTTAGTAATTGCTGCTCGAATTCCGTTTACGTTGTATGAGATTATCTTCATGTGTCTAAGTTAGTTTTTATATCCAAATTGCATTCACAGCAGGAATACTCTTCTACTCTGTTTTCTGTCAGAATCTTGGATTCTTTTTCTGCTATGGAATCCAAAAGTAGTAAAAAGCGTAAAGATTGATTCAAAAAAAAAGCATAAAAAATGGAGTATTTTGCTATCTTTGTCTCTTGCTCAAAAAAGAAAAAATAAATGGGTCTAGTTACCGCAAAAGAAGTTGCAAAAGCAATCAATACAGACAAGTACGGGGTTTTTGGTACTTTCTCGGGTTGGCTGTTGATGAAAGTTTTGAAGATTTCGACATTAAATCAAATATACGACAGGAACAAGCATTTGAAAGAACTGCCATTCCTGAATGCCATATTGGACGAATTTCAAATTAAATTTGAGATTCCCGAAGAGGATTTTAAACGTTTGCCAAAAGACGGTGCCTATATTACTATTTCTAATCATCCACTTGGAGGAATTGACGGTATTCTATTATTGAAATTAATGCTAGAAAGAGAGCCTAACTTCAAAATCATAGCTAATTTTTTACTGCACCGTATTGACCCGATGAAGCCCTACATCATGCCGGTGAATCCTTTTGAAAATCACAAAGATGCGAAATCAAGCGTGGTGGGAATCAAAGAAACACTTCGTCATCTTAGAGACGGAAAACCTTTAGGAATGTTCCCTGCGGGAGAAGTTTCTACTTATAAAGACGGTAAATTAGTCGTTGATAAAGCATGGGAAGAAGGTGCTATAAAAGTAATTCGAAAAGCTCAAGTTCCTGTTGTTCCAATTTACTTTCATGCCAAAAACAGCCGTTTATTTTATTTTTTATCGAAAATAAATGACACGCTTAGAACTGCAAAACTGCCTTCGGAATTATTGACTCAAAAAGACCGTATCATCAAGGTTCGTGTTGGAAAACCAATTTCGGTAGCTGAGCAAAACGAATATGAATCGATTGAGGATTATACGGAATTCTTGAGAAAGAAAACCTATATGCTTGCTAATCCATTTGAAAAAGAAAATAATTTTTTGAATGCGGCCAATTTGATACCTTCAAAACCTCCTAAAAAAATTGTTACTCCTGCCAGTACCGAAAAAATGATTACGGAAGTAGAGGCTTTGAGAACTGCAGATCTTCGTCTTTTACAAAGCAAAAATTACGAAGTGTTTTTTGCAGAGGCCAAACAGATTCCAAATATACTGCATGAAATAGGCCGTTTGCGCGAAATCACATTTAGAGAAGTAGGCGAAGGAACTAATGAGTCTATTGACATCGACAAATACGATAAATATTACCGCCACCTCTTTTTGTGGGATGATGATACCAAGCAAATTGCCGGGGCTTACCGCATGGGACTTGGATCGCAGATTTTTCCTAAATATGGCATTGAAGGTTTTTATCTCAACGGACTGTTCCGTTTTGAGCCTGAACTTCATGACATGATGAGCAAGTCTATCGATATGGGCAGGGCTTTTATCATTAAAGAATATCAGCAAAAACCAATGCCGTTATTCTTATTATGGAGAGGAATTATACACACAACTTTACATTATCCAGAACATAAATATTTATTGGGAGGCGTAAGTATCAGTAATCAATTTTCGGATTTTTCGAAATCATTGATGATTGAGTTTATGAAATCACACTATTATGATCCTTACATTGCACAATACGTTCACCCAAAGAAAGAATTCAAGGTCAAACTAAAAGATGCAGACAAAGACTTTATTTTTGATGAAGCTGAAGCCGATTTGAATAAATTTGATAAATTGATTGACGAGTTGGAACCAGGGATTTTGAGACTCCCTGTATTGATTAAAAAATACATCAAACAAAACGCAAAACTGGTCGCTTTTAATGTTGATCCTTTATTCAATAACGCTATCGATGGATTAATGTACATTCGAATTGCCGATATTCCTGAAAGCACAATGAAACCAGTAATGGAAGAATTTCAAGCTGAATTGGAACGAAAGCTGAATGATAAAGAAGAGTAGATTTTAGATTCCAGTTTTAAGATTATAAAAATCCCGTTTTGTCCTAAAAATAGACGAAACGGGATTTTTTATGCTTTGAAAAATTTTAATTTTCATAATTCTTGACTGCTCCTTGAAAATGTTCCCATTCTGTTTGAGACAATACTGTTTTCTTATTGATTTTTTTACCTTTTATGTATTCTAAAACATATTTAGCTCTTTCCTCAGATTCTGGATGTGAATTTACCCAAGACAAAGCACTTTCCAGTTTATTATCAAAAGACATATCATATAGAAAATCGGCAAATGGTGCTGGATCGACTTTGGCTTTCAGCATATATTCAACACTGGCAATATCCGCTTCTTTCTCAAGAGATCGGTCATAAGCCGATGATGATAATGTATGCATAACTTCCCGAATTACTCCACTATTGTTATTCCCCGTAGTTATCGACATAAGAACAGAAAAACCAATTTCTTTAGATAATTTTTTCATCACGTGATTGTTCTCTATATGAGCAATTTCGTGTCCCAAAACACCTATCAACGCCTGTTCATTCTTTGACGCCTCAATTAATCCGGAATACACCACCAAATGACCGTCCGGCAATGCAAAGGCATTAACCTCATCTTTCTTAATTACATGTACTTTTAAACTATCACGCTCGATTCCGTTTTCTTCACACAATGGTTTTAATAATTTGTCTAACGATTTGGTAATCGAATCATTTACGATTATATCTTCCGTCGTTTTTATTTGATCCCAAATCATATCGCCCATTCCTTTTTCGGTTGCGCTTTTTGCTTTATCTATTTTAAAAAAAGTAATGAAATCAACTTGGGACAGCAAAAACCAAATCCCAAAAAAGACTACTACTATTGACAATCCTCTAAATAGTGTTTTCATGATTGGTCTTGCAGATTAAATTAGTAATATCCGAAAAGAAATACATTTCGATATGATTTCCTTTTCTGGTTTGGGTAGCCAAATAAAGCGTGAAAATAAATTCAAGTAAATTAAACCCAACAATGGTAATCATGTAAGCGATATAATGGTTCGTCACTTCTCCACCATCAAAAACAACGGAAATAGTCCACCAAAATCCAACTGTATTAAAGAAAAACAAGCCCAATTGAGCCAGTAAAGCTTGTGTACAATGCCATTTTACAAAAGCGGTACTTTTTCTGTTTCCCAAATAAAAGAAAACGGATGCCAGCAAATTCATTATAGGCAACGGTAAACCTGCGACCAAGGCTACTAAAGACATCAAATAACTATTAGACGCTCTCTCCTTTTCATGCTCGCTAGGCTTGTAGGCAAAAAGTGTTTTGTGAATCATAATTTTTTATAAATATTCCAAATCCAATTCAAAAGAACCAGACCGATTAATACTATTGATATCCATTTTATTCTTATTATTTCTTCAGCCTTTTTATAAAAAAATAAAAATGAATTCTTTTTATCAATTACATCATACAGAATCCATAAAGGAGCAATAATCATTAATAAAACAACAATGATTCCAAATGGATTCATATATAATGATTCTGTAATGCTCCCCTTAAGAATTAATTGAATTGCTCGGGTGGTACCACAAGAAGGACAAGGAATCCCTGTTACATTCTTAAAAATACACAAGCTAAAATGAATTTGTTTGCTATAAAATGAATTGAAAAAAAGATAAATAAAGCCTGATAAACAGGCCATCAGAACAATCGAATATATCTTTTTTTTAGACATTGTTTAGTAAAATGAATTCAAAAAAGTTTCTAGGTTTTTTTCGCGAGTAAAACTCATTATTGAAAACCAATCTACAATTGTCCAGATACCAAATCCTCCGCAAGTCAATAGTTTCAAAACTCCCATCCCGGTATCTCCAAGCATAAATCGATCAATTCCTAATTGACCTGCTGACAATGAAATAATCATTAGAGTATCAGCACTCTTAAATTGCATATTTAGGACTAAAGGCCATTTTGTCTCATCTAATTCAACTAGTTTTTCTCTAATTTGAGGCAAATGATGCCCTTCAAAATACTTTGCGTTCAACATCATGAACATGTCAACTTTTTGTAAATCCATTCTAATAATTTGGTTTTTGGTTAATTCCCTACTCTTTTTTTGGATTTTCGGATACTCCATAATTTTGCTAATATATAAATATTAACAGAAATGTCTTATTATTAAAATAATTTATTTTGCATTAACAAATTAAATAAGGCATAAAAAATCCCGTCTCTTCTTTTGACGAGACGGGATTCATATTTACTTTATTTTTTTTTAAAACCAACCTTTCTTTCCGACCTGATAGGTTTGATAAAATTCTTCATCAGATTTAGTCAAATAGATAATTCCCTCTACAAAACCTATTATACTACCTACTCCACAAGTTACAACACTTATTATAATCTGAATTATACCTTCTTGCGTATATCCCAGGATAAATTTATGAATCCCAAAGTATGGGAAAATCAACGCTAAAATCCCTGCTAAAATTTTTTTGTTTTCTTGACGAATTGGGTGTGGGTTATTCCAATCTTCTCGTTTTGAATTCTCCATAATTGAAAATTAAATTTATTAATTAATAGTCGTCTAATTTATAAAAAAATATCACAAAATCTTATTTTTTAGACCATTAAAAATCTTACATGTTTATTTTTTTCCGTACAAAGCCTTAATTTTGTCTACTATCACTTGTGCCAACCGTTCGTGGCTTTCATAGGTCCAACCAGCAATGTGTGGTGTTAAAATCACTTTTCGGCCATCTAATAAATACTGAAAAGCTTCTGGTGTATTTTTATTCTGGAATAGGTTTTCAAAAGATAGTTTCTCGTATTCCAAAACATCCAATCCCGCCCCAAGAACTTTTCCAGATTGCATGGCGGTAACCAAATCGGCTGTTATGATATTCTTCCCTCTGGAGGTATTGATAATCCAAATGTCTTTTGCAAAAGCATTAATAAAATCTAAATTCACCATTTTGTCAGTTTCAGGCGTCCACGGAATGTGCAAACTCAACACATCAGTTTTTTGCTGTAATTCCTGTAGTGAAACTTGTCTGGCATTGGCATCACCCACATTTTCCTTGATATCGTAACACAATACTTCTACATCAAAACCACGAAGTTTTTTCGCAAAAGCTTTTCCCATGTTTCCATATCCTATAATTCCAACCGTTTTGCCGTCGAGTTCGTAACCACGATTTTTCTCTCTGTTCCATTCACCGGAACGAATTTCACTATCGGCTATGTTTAATTTATTAAACAAGGACAAAATCATTCCCAAAGTATGCTCGGCAACCGCATTACAATTCCCTTCAGGAGCTGCTATCAATGCAATATTCTTAGATGTTGCATAATCGCAATCAATGCTTTCCAGTCCAGCTCCTACTCGAGCGATGAATTGCAAATTGGTCGCTTTGTCCAGAAACTGTTTGTCAATTTTGAAACGACTTCGAATAACAATTCCTTGGTAGTCTTGAATTTTGGCTTCGATTTCTTGTTTGGAAGAAGTAAAATCAGCATGATTGATAAAACCAGCCTGCTCCAATTGTTCCCAAAGGATGGGATTATTGCTGTCAATATGAAGGATTTTGATGTCCATATAAAAAGATTACTAAATTAGAGTCTCAAAATTAGCTAAAAAATCACGGTTTATCCTTTAAACCCAGAATAATTAACCTACAATGCTTAAATTAGCCATTTCCTTTTAAAGCCAATTACACATGAGATTAACCAAAACATTTACTGCATTTTTTCAAAGCGAAAAAGCGGGTGGTCTATTGCTCCTTTTTGTAACTGTTGTGTCTTTATTACTGGCCAATTCATTAATACAAAACGAATATATCGCTTTTTGGAACACCGAAATCGGGCATCATTCCATTACCCATTGGATTAATGACGGATTAATGACTATTTTCTTTTTATTGATTGGCTTAGAGTTGGAACGCGAAATGTATCATGGTGAATTGGCCAATATCAAAAACGCCATTCTTCCTATTTTTGGGGCCTTGGGCGGGATGATTGTTCCTGCCGGAATTTTTCTGGCATTGAATTACGGAACGCTAACACAAAACGGAGCCGGAATTCCAATGGCTACCGATATTGCTTTTGCCATTGGTGTTTTATCTTTATTAGGCAATAGAGTTCCTGCCTCATTAAAAATATTCCTGACTGCTCTTGCTGTGATTGATGATTTAGGCGCAATCCTAGTCATTGCAATATTTTATACTCAAACAATTGCATTTGACAACTTGCTCTATGCTTTAATCATCTTAGGTTTCTTATTTATATTGAACAGACGTAAAGTACATCATCTGGCTCCATACTTAATCGGAGGTTTTTTTATGTGGTATTTTATGCTGAACTCTGGTGTACATGCGACTATTACAGGGGTATTACTTGGCTTTGTGATTCCGTTTGGGAATGGAGGAAAAAACACTGCTTCCTATAAACTGCAACATTTTTTGCATGAACCTGTAGCTTTTATTATCCTTCCTCTATTTGCTATTGCCAATACCTGTATTTCAATTAACCCAGATTGGCATGAAGGATTGAGTCATGAAAATTCAATGGGAATTATTTTGGGTCTTGTAGTTGGAAAACCGCTAGGAATTTTACTGTTTTCTTTCCTTGCCGTGAGTTTAGGCATTAGTAAATTGCCTACAGATCTAAAATGGAAAAATATCTTAGGAGCAGGAATGCTCGGCGGAATAGGATTTACGATGTCTATTTTCATAACCCTTTTGGCTTTTAAAAATGATGGAGAAGAGATCATTACTTATTCAAAAATCGCCATTTTAATTGCCTCTTTTCTATCTGGTACATTTGGCTTTTTATGGCTAAAATTGACTTTTAAGGCCCCGGCAAAATCGATTAAAATCAAATAAATAGGATAAAAAACGTGTTAAAGAAATCCAAAAAAGAAATTTTATCCTTTCCTTTGCAGTTCCAATGATTACAAGTATTAGCCTTAAAACCTTGTAACAAATTTAAAATGAAAAAAGTTTATTTTATTCCCTTATTGTGCTTCACTTTTTTATTTCAAAGCTGCTTTGAAGTGATTGAAGAAGTGAAAATGAAAGACGATGGATCGGGGCATTTTAATTTTGTGATTAATTTTAGCCAAAGCAAAACTAAAATCAATTCGGTTTTGAAGATGCAGAAAATTAATGGCTATACTATTCCTTCTAAAGAAGAAATTAAAAATGAAGCTTCAAAAATAGAAGCATTGGCACAAAACACCGCAGGAATTTCGAACGTAAAAACCAATATCGACTTAACGAATTATATTTTTGCGATTGATTTGGATTTCCAAAAAATCAGCAACCTCAACACCGTTTTTTTAAAATTGAAAAACAGCAAAAAAATAAGCCAAACGATTGCTACTGATTATTTTACTTTCAATGAAAAAAAGTTTGTACGCAGCCAAAAAGTACCCATAAAAGCCCTATACGACAAAATGGAAAAGGCCGACAAGGAAGTTTTTCAAAACGCAAAATACACTTCTGTTTACAAATTTGATTCGACCATCAAATCCTTTACCAACAAAAAAGCAGTCACTTCCAAAAGCAGTAAAGCCATTAAACTAAACGGTTCCATAATGAATGTGATTAATGGAAACGAAAAGATAGAAAATACGATTATACTAAATTAAATATAGACATGAAAAATCTTATACTATTCCTAGCTATTTGCTTCTCAATAACGATATACTCTCAGGATTTAGCCAGCAAAGTGCCAAACAACGCTCCTTTTGCCTTGTGCTTTAACGGCAAAAACCTAAACGAGAAAGTAGCCATCAAAACCATTCAGGAATATCCTTGGATGCAGGAATTATTGGAAAAACAATTGAAATTTTTACCCAAAGATTTCAGTCAAACCGGAATTGATCTTACCAACAAACACTATCAATATTACATCAGCAAAGATACAGTGATGAATTATGTAGTGCTGATTCCACTGAATAATGCTTCATTGTTTGAAAAAATGGTTCAAACCAAATACGGAGACAGCCTTAAAGTAAAAAAGCAAGGATCATACAATAGCGTTGCTACTTCAAAAACACATCATTTGGCTTGGAATGACAAATTTGCTGTTTTGGTGAATGCTTCCTATTCCAAACCCAATAAATACAATTACACCGAAGAACCATACGGTGATTTAGCGAGCATGGACACAACTGGCGTTTTGGTAGATACTCTAGCAGTTACCTATGATACCGATGTTCCCGCCTATGTGCCAGAAGAAATAAAGCCAACTCCTGACCCTGATAAAAAGGAAAAAGCAACAAAAGGGAAAAGCAAAAAGGAAAAGAAAACCAAAAAAACAGTAGAAGAACCCAAAATTGTGGAACCAACTGAAGATGAAATTTATGCTGCCCAAGAAAAAGCCAATGCTGAATTGGAAGAAACTAACCGAAAACTTTTGGAACTTGAATTAAGAAAAACCGATTCCATAGAGAGTCTGAAAATCAGACCAGTTGTTGAATCGATTTTCAAGGAAGCTTTCGATTCCAAAACAGAAATAGCCGGTAGCTCTGTTATTTTCAAAAACAACAACTCTAAATCTGACTTTTATATTTTTGCCGATTTGGATGCATTAACACATCAATTGTACTCTAGTTTATCGGGAATTAATTCAGCTTTGGCGGGGATATATAAAAATGGTCTTTTGGACAGTAATTACCACATTAATGGTTATTTTGAAAAAGACAGAATTCGATTGAATCAAGTAATCACTCCCAAAAACGAAGAGACCAAAAAATCGTACCAAGAAATATGTGATTCCAAAATTGATAAAAATCTAATGAATTACATAGGTAACAATGTCTTGGGATATTACTCCATTTCGATGGATACGCAAGCGGTTATGAACTACGAATACAAGATTCTAAAAAACACTTTGAATTCGGTTTACCAATCTTACGCCAAAGAAGCAAGCGGTAACGAAGCTGATGTTTTGATTGATGCTGTTGCACTATTTTTGGACGAAAAAGCCATTGCTGATCTAATTCCCGGCAACGCAATTTTTGTGCTTCATGATCTCAAAAAAGTACAGAGGGATTTCGTGAACATCGATTATGATGAAAATTATCAGCAAATAGAAACCAAAGGCATCAAAGATGAAATACAGCCTGACTTTACTTTTCTTATGAATACCAGAAATGAATCATTCGTAAACAAATTACTGCAACTTCCTTTGAATAAAAGTAAATTTACAGCTACCGATTATCAATTGACTAACGGTTATTACACCATTCATTTTGAAAAGGATAATCTTTTTGAAAACTTATATCTTGGTTTGAAAAATGGTGTGGTGATGTTGACGACTTCAAAAATAAACATAGAAAACCTCATCCAGCAAACCGCAATGCCATTGCACGCTGATTTCAAAAAATCTATTTCTAAAAACAATGCGGCAGCTTGGTTTGACATTCAAAAAATAATTACTGCTTCCAAAACGGAATTGGACAAAGATGCCAAAAGCAATTATTATGACATTGTATTGAAAAACGCAGGCGAAATTACGGTGGAATCCAAATTCAAAAATGGCGCAATCGTTTCGGATGCTTCTTATAGTATCAAAGGAGAACACGCTAACAGTCTGCAATATTTCTTTGATGTAATCAATGAAGTGTACGCGGAAAGCAAAAAAGAAATAATCATTACGGAGTAATCCAAAATGAGTACAAAAAAAAATCTTTACAGAATTGCCATACTCCTTGTTGCCATTGGGAGTATGGCTTTTTTGTATTGGTATGGATTTCATAAAAATTTTGACGAAAAATGTGTTTCTCAAAATGCCGATGCCATTGCGATGGTTGATGTAAAAAAAACACGGAACCATTTTGTTTTTTCGTACCTAAAAAATCCTTCCGAATGGGGAACTACTCCAACAAAAAAGAAAACCGACCTTTCTGATTTTGGAATAAAAACACCTGATTATTTGGCTTTTTTTCACATTGAAAACCAACCTATAGCACAATGGTTTGTTAACCTAAAAATAAAAAACGAGGCTGCATTTGAAAAAGCAATAATCAATTCTCATTTTTCAAAAACAAAACTAAACAGTCACTTTATTGGATATTATTCCAACTCTTTAGGGATTTATATTATTAAGTTTTCCAACCAAATTCTGGTTTCGAACATTGCTGAAAAACAAAAGCAAATTGCCATAAAAACAGCCGAAGATTTGTTCTTGAAAAATCATTTTTTGGATGCCAAAAAAACAGAAAAAATAATCGCCACCTCCAATGCGGTAACGTTTTGGATCAAAAAAAACAATTTGCTGGAAGAAGATGGAATTCTGAACCTGACATTGGAAGAGAACGAAATAACAGTTGGCGGACAATTACATTTCAAATCTAAGTTTCAAAAAGAATGGCAATTTACCCAAAATCCAAATACCTTATTTGCATTGGGTTTTGATTTTGAAATGATTCGGAATCAAAAATTCATTACTGAAAATTCAGTAAAAATCAGCAAAATGATTGGTTTTGATTTGGATTCAATTTTAGCAAACAACCCAAGCAAAACAGAATTATTGCTAAATGAAATAGTTGAAAAGAAAGATTCGGCGATCAGTTACGGCTATGATGATGATTTTAATCCCATAAAAAAAGTAGTTATCCATACTAGCCGTGAACCTTCTTTTTACTTCTCAATGAAAACGACCAATTCGAAAAAGGTTTTTAATTACCTAAAAAGTCAAAATGCCATTGACGGTCATAATGTTTTTGTCAATTTTCCTTTGGCACATACAAAAGCTTTCATCAATAATAATGTTATAAACTTTCAGGCAAATCCTTTAAAAAATAGAGTTTTGAAAAGTTCGATTCCAAAAATTGGCTATTTACAAATTCATTTTGACAAACTTGGCGCTAAAGATTGGCGTTTTATTATTGCTAAAAACAACAATCTGAAGTTTATAAAATCATTCGAAACTCTAACGATTGATCTTACTGAAGAAAACAACTTAGGTCTTTTTGAAGCTCATTTGAAGACAAAAGATGGGAAAAATTTAATGGCAGTTATGGCCAAAATTGGGTTATAATTAATAATCGTAATGATTTAAAAATCAGCACAAAAATAACCCTAACTTTGGTAAAACAAATTCAAAATTATGAATTTACTTTTAAAAGAGTTTGCCAAACACATTACACTCGACCCTGAAGAGCAAGCATATATTTTGACTTTGTTGGAAATCAAAAATTATAAAGCGAAAACTTTTTTATTGAAGGAAGGGGAAACATGTCACTATTTTTATTTTGTAACCAAAGGCGCTTTGTGTGGTTTTTTTTCAGACAATAATAAAATAGAAAAGGTGATTCGATTGGCAACACCCGGTCGTTGGATTACCGACTTTAAAAGTTTTCACAATCAAGTTCCGTCCCATTTTCATTTAAAAACACTCGCTGATTCAGAAATCATGTTATTAAGTATCGAAAACTATGAGAAACTCTTTCGAGCCATTCCAAAATTAGAACGATATTTCCGATTGATGATTTGCGAAGTTTTGGCGGATGCTACAGATCGCATAAAAGACAATTTGTTGCTGACTGCAGAGGAACGTTATGATAAATTTATTACTAGTTTTCCAGATTTGGCTTATCAAATTTCTCAAAAATACATCGCCTCTTACATTACTGTTACCCCAGAGTTTCTAAGCAAAATAAAATCCCGACAGTTTAAAAAGTAACACAGTTCAGTACTGTTTATTAAACCCTAAATCTGATTACTTCTTTACTCTTTAGAATAATCCTAAAATTTTGTCTATTTCTGCCATCGTTAGGGTTGAATATTTCAGACAAACGTGAGTAAATTGGCAAAGCAATTACTCATTAACAAAACCTCCGCTTTCTTCATAAATTCTTTTGTCCTTTCAGAAAAGGAGTTTTTACTTTCATTTTACATAAAGTAGTAATAAACACATTAATTTTAATAAATAATGTATTTTGACGTATTTATTTGTCTTACAACAGATAAAAAAAACTTAATCTAGATTAATAAATGAGCTTTATTGAAGAATTTTTAGCCTAGATCATCTTATTTAAACATTAGATACCTCTACTTTTAATACATCAAATAAGTCTAAAATAAAAACAGGACCAATTTTTGACAATTAAAAAAACAATCAATTAGTTTCTCCCTTCTACCAAAAAGTGTCACTAACAATTAAAATTAAAAAATTATGAAAAAAATTATTTTATCAGCTATAATAGCTTTTAGCATTGTATCATGTTCACATGACAATAATTCTCCTGGAGATACAACAGGTTTAAAAAAAGGCTCAGTAACAGCTAAATTCGATGTAGGCAAAGATGCTTTTCCAACTACAACAAATAAAAATACAAACAGAGGAACCATTCCAACCACCATCAACCGTATTACTGTAGATGTAGTGAATACCAATCCCGGAATACCAGCAAATCAAACCGTATTTGATTTGGTAGCTTCTGGTGGTGAAACAAAATTTTTGATTGACAATGTATCTTCTGGAGCGAATGTTTTTACTGCTAAAGCAACAACAACAGGACTTCCTAAATTAACAGTAGCTCCTTATAACTATACAAATGATGCTACTACTGATGCCATGATAAAAGGAGAAAGAGATGCAGTTCCTTATGCAAAATATGAAGCTATAGTAGGAATGGACATTATATTAGGAACCCCACAAGAAATTATTTTCCCATTACTAACGAATCACGGTAGAATAATTGGTACTGTAGAAACAGAATCATTATTAACGGCTAGTGGTCGTAAGGTTGAAGTAATTGCACAACGATTTGATACTAGTAATGCTTCTCTTGCACCATCGCTAACTATTGATCTTACTGGAAATAAAAGTGTTATAGCTGTATGGAATGATGATAGTGCAGTAAAGGGAAATTACATAAAGTATATTGTAAATATTTATAATAATGCTGCTGGTACCATTTTAGAAAAAACATTTGAAAAAACCATTGCAATACTAGAATCTACAGGAATTACCGCCAAAATAACCATAACTAGTGAAGGATTAACAGAATCCATTAACTATGGTACATTTACCATACCAGCTTGGACAGAAATAAGCAACTAAAAAGTAATACTGATGAGGATTTAACATCCGAAACTACCGCTAACAAAAAGCGGTAGTCTATTACAACTTGAAAAAACAATGAAAAAGATACTGTTGATTACTGTATTTCTGACAGCATTATCATCCTGTTCAATTGAGGATGATATAAATATAGAAACCACTTTGGTATCCATTTCTACTGAAAATGAATTTACCCCTTCTACTACTGGTAAAAATGTGCAAAGAGGTTCTTTGTTTGCCTGGATTAGTGAAATGCAAATTGTGGCAGCCCATAGCGGTGGTTACATAAGCACTACTGATTTTACATTAGTTGCTAATGGAACCACTGGAGCAGACACAAAATTTTTCATGGACGCAGTAATGATCGGAAATAATTCATTTACAGCTTCTTCTAAAACCACAGAAACCGAAAGATTAGAAACGGCTCAAGTTCCCATTTCAGAGTCTTTTACAACAACAATCGCAAATCTAAAAGCTCGTAATCCTTATGCCCTTTATACCAGTACAAATCCGGTAAATTATACTATTTTACCAGGTACAGTCCAAAATGTAAGCATTCCAATGAGAACTTATAATAGCCGTTTTATTGCATTGTTTACTACAGAAGATATTGTCGGGAGTAATTCTGGAAATATAGTTACCATTACAACTTATGTAAATGGAGTATTATATGGCCCAAGCGCCTCTTGCTCTAAAAGTAAAAACGCAACATTCTATTGGTCTAATAAAAACTCAATCGCAGGCAAATCAATTTATTTCAAAATAGTGAATAATGACAGAGGTACTTTGAACACTTATTATACAAACTCAATTGTTTTGAAAGCATCAAACACGGTTAAGATTAGATATACAATAAAAGACACTTCTTTCTCTACAACTCCAATGTAAAAAGGCAAATACACTTTAAACGATACTATCTAATTATCGATACGTCTCTTATTAATATTACAGTTTTTTCTTATTACTCACGTAAAACTACGTGTTTTGTCGCATTTTGTATTCCTCTCATACCGATTTCTATATATTTGCCGTTAGTATTTTGTCATACAAAATAAAACTAAAATCAGAAATCATCTTTTATGGGAAACATTACTCTGACTCGGCGCGCTTTATTTACCAAATTATTGAAAAGGTTATTGGTAAATGCCCAAGAAAAAGATCCTTTATTCGAAAAATACTCGCGCAAAATATACAATGGACGCCGTTATTCCTCTTTGACCAACCCCAAAAAAGAAGTAACTGGAAAACCGGGCTCAGAAACCGAAAGAGTTACGAATGTAACCAGCGGTCTAGCACCTTACACAGGCACATGGTCAACTCCAGAAATCTTGCATTTATTGAGGCGAACCGGTTATGGTTTCAAAAAATCGGATGTAGATATTTTACTGGGGCTTTCAATGACGCAAGCCGTTGATCTCATCTTAAACGTTGACAACACTCCTCCTGCACCTCCAGTAAATCATTATAACAATGAAAAACCAGACGAAAATGGGCTTCCCTACGGTGCCGATTGGACCAATGATGCCTTTGCGACCAATGACTTGGGTGGTGATACCAATAGCAATCGTACTTCGGGTTTAAGTTCATGGTCATTGGGACTTGCCTTTAATCAAGACATCACCATTCGAGAAAAAATGACCCTTTTTTGGTATCATTTCATACCTGTAGATTTTGAATTTGTAAAACAATCTTCCAATGAATTTTGCAATACCAATTCGGCTCGTATTTGTTATAAATACATGAAAATGTTTCGCGATAATGCCACAGGAAATTACAAATCCTTGATTCGCAACATGGCTACCCAACCAGCGATGATGTTTTATTTGAACAATCAAGCCAATACTAAATCGGCACCCGATGAAAATTTTGCCCGAGAAATAATGGAACTTTTCACTTTGGGCAAAGAAGATGGCAGTCAATATGGAGAACCCGATGTTATCCAAGCTGCCAAAGTACTTACCGGATGGAGGGTTCAAAATTTGAATACCACTTCCGAAGCCACCAATTTTGTGGACAGACTGCACGACACAAGCACAAAAAGATTTTCATCATTCTTTAACAATACCGCGATTGCAAATACTGGTGCCGCAGAGTTGGATTTATTTATCGATATGATTTTCTCTAAGTCGAAAGTCGTTTCTGAATACATTTGCCGCAGACTCTATCGTTTCTTTGTTTACTATGATATTGATGCCAATATAGAAGCGAATGTAATAGTTCCTTTGGCACAGCATTTTGTCACCAATAATTGGAATATTTTACCGGTTTTAGACAAACTATTCAAGAGTGAACACTTTTATGACATGGCTAATCGTGGGGTTTACATCAAATCCCCGTTGGATGTTATTGTAGGAACGATGCGGACTTTCAACCTCAACTATAATGTAGCCGATGCATCCAATTATGAAGCCCAATACAATCTTTGGAATACTTTCAATTACGCCATGTACGATATGCAACAAGCTATGGGATCTATTCCAAATGTGGCAGGTTGGCAAGCTTTTTATCAGAAACCTTCTTTTCATGAATATTGGATCAATTCCAATTCAATTCAAAGACGTTATGGATTGATCGAATATCTTTTTTATGGTTTTGATATTGAAAAAAATGGATTAACCACCAGAATGGAAGTTGATGTAGTTGCCTTTGTCAAACAATTTCCAAATGCTACTTGCCAAGACCCTAATTTATTGGTGAGCGAATGCATCAGCTATTTATTGCCTATTGATTTAAGTTTAAATGCCAAAAATGCAATTAAAACACAAACGCTTTTAACTGGTCAGGATTCTGATCATTATTGGTCAAACGCATGGAAATCCTATCAAAGCAATCCCAACGAAATGAGCGAATCCATTGTAAAAACGAGAATAAGAAGTTTACTGCTAACCATTGTTGAGCTTGCCGAATATCAGTTAATGTAGCTCTAAAGTGGCTAAGAATCTAAGTTGCAAATACACTAAGATTCTTAGAAACTCCGAAGCTTAGCAACTTAGAAAATAAAAATAAAAAATGGAAAGAAGAAAATTTATAAAGACAACTGCTATTGCATCATCAATACCCTTGGTATTCAATCATATTCCTGTCATGGCTTCGTCACAAATCGAGAGCGAAAGTTTACAGTTACTCGCCAGCGCTGCTGCTGGTTGCGGAAAAATATTGGTTATTATTCAAATGAATGGTGGAAATGATGGACTAAACACTGTTTTACCTAGGGACAAATGGAGTGAATTGACCAACGCCCGTTCCAATATTTTAATGAAAGAAACCGATGTTTTGCCTTTGCATTACAATGAAACTACAGGTTTACATCCTGCCATGAAAGAAATGCAGCAGCTATACAACAACGGTAAAATGTTGATTGTACAGGGTGTTTCCTATCCCAATCCCAGTTACAGCCATTTTAGAGCCACCGACATTTGGTTCACCGCATCCGATAGTGACAAATCGCTGCAATCGGGCTGGCTAGGAAGGGCACTAGACACTGTGTACCCAAATTTCCCAACAAGTTACCCTAATGCCGATATGCCTGATCCATTGGCAATACAAATAGGTTCGACATTGCCTTTTTCGCTACAGGGTCCCAAAATAAACATGGCTTATAGCGTGCCAAAACCAGAAGATTTATTGAATGTAATCAATGAGACTTCGGATCCTGCACCCAACTCCGATTATGGTCACGAGCTCACTTTTTTGAGATTGATGAAAGACCAGAGCAACGCCTATAGAGAATCGATTCAAAAAGCGTATAATGTCCCGAAACCACAATCTCCAACCTATCCCAACAAAAATGGTTTGGCAGATCAACTGAAAATTGTTGCCAAATTAATCAATGGTGGATTGCAAACCCCTATTTATGTGGTGAATCACCCAAAAGGATTTGACAGTCACGAGAATCAGGTCTTGGATTCGGATAAAACATTAGGCAAGCAAGCCGAAAATCTAAGTATCCTGTCACAAGCTATTGGTGCTTTTCAGGAAGACCTGAAATTAATGGGAAAAGCGGATATCGTTACCGGAATGACTTTTAGCGAATTTGGACGCAGAATCAAGAGTAATGACAGCTCCGGAACCGATCATGGTTCTGCCGCCCCTGTACTCTTTTTTGGCGCAGCCTTGAACACTGGCAGAGGAACAGTTGAAGGAACGCCAAATCCTGTTTCGGGAATGATTGGAACTTCGCCAAATTTACCCCAAACGGCAACTGTCAATGATCAAATCCCTTTTCAGCATGACTTTAGACAGATCTATGCTACCATCATGCAGGATTGGCTGTGTATGACCGAAGCACAATCTGATGCCGTTTTGGGAGGCTCTTTTGAAAAACTGCCCATTTTCAAAACAGACAAATCAATTTATTATCCGAACACCGATTTCGTTAGAATTTTTCCGAATCCTGTAACTACAAGCCAGATCAATCTTCAATTTTATAATTTTATAAATAGCATCGTAACGGTGAATATCTATACCATTTTAGGTTCCAAAATTTTTGGAAGCGCTTATGCTGTTGATGGTGATATTTTGAGTTTTAATACAAATCAAATGTTATCCTCTGGAACTTATATTGTACAAGTGGTTTATAATGACACCAAGTTTAGTGCAAAAATGATTGTACTATGATTCCTTACATGTGATTTTATAAAGAAATCCTCTTTGAATTTAAATCACGATAAAAACAATTTACACTTGAAAGCAATGATAATCAGCAACTTTATAAAAGTTACCAGAAGCATATTCTGAAATATGTTTGTAAAATTCACAGAAAAAACCCTTCTTTTTGTCAAAAATAAAGAAGACACTATAATAAAACCTTAATTTTACGTTGTATTTAAAAACAAAACAAAATTTATGAAAAAACTTATTCTAATGTTTGCCTTTGGTATAATATCGACTGGGGCATTTGCACAAGCTCCGCTTGAACCAGGAGGAACACAATTAAACGCAGGTGTAGGACTTTCAGGCTGGGGAGTTCCTGTCTATATTGGTCTTGATTATGGGATTGCAAAAGATTGGACTCTTGGAGGTCAATTATCTTTTCAAACAGATGATGATCCATATAACAATAATGGAAATTCCTATAACTATGATTCCACTGCAATAGGAATTGGAGCAAACGGTAATTACCATTTCAACAGAATATTACATATGCCAAGCAAATTTGATTTCTATGCTGGAGCTAGTCTTACGTATTACATTTGGAATTATGATGACTACGACAATAATCCACACCCAGACAATACATCTTTGGGGCTTGGACTTCAAGTAGGTGGTCGTTATTTCTTTACCGATAATTTTGGTATTAATCTTGAACTAGGTGGTGGTTCAGCTACAAGTGGTGCAAAATTTGGAGTTACATTTAAACTTTAGTTTTATAAATATAATTTCAAAAAGCCATCTGAGAGATCAGGTGGCTTTTTTTGTTGGATTCCAAATAAATTTATTTGATTCTTTTGAAAGTTACGTTGTATGTTTTGTTATCGGTGCCGTCAACATAAGCTCCTATTAACAAATCTTTTTCAGCAAGATAACGCAATGACAAGCTATAACCGGGATTATCCTCTTGTCTGTAAATGACAAATAGCCGTAAAATATTCGAAGAATTTGTCCAACCCGCTTTTTCAACAAAAATAAATTTCGAATTCAGATAATTCAGTTCCAATGAACCATTATCAAAAAGTTTAGAAATGTGCAATTCAATAGCCGAATCATCCCTTTGCCAATTCCCTTTGATTACATTCTTATCTTGAATTTTTGAATAAGAATTCTTTAAAGGCTCTTTAAAAACAATCGATGAGAACGTTTTTTCTTCTTTTGCCTGAAGCGAAAAAACAAATAAAAACCCACTAATTAAAATAGTAATTTTTTGCATAGATCCATATTTATGTTAAACGATAAATCTGCATTTAGGGCAAATAAAAACAACTAGAAAAGCATTGATTTCCTAACTATAAAGATATTTATTTTTTATTTACATTATTTAAAATTAACATCACTGTATTGATTTACAGTAAAATAAATTTTAAATTTAGTCTAATTATTCAACAATACATTTAAACTAAAGCAAAACTAAAATTCAACAGACCGTAAATCATACAAAGAATATAGCCAAATCATTAACTATATTTGATGTACCAATTGAATTTTAAAATGAAAAAAAGATACTTGATTGTTTTATTGGCTATAATGATTTCGGGCTATGGCCAAAAAAACAAAAGCCAAACAAAAGATATTGCTATCCTCGAACAAAAGATGGCTAGTAAGAAAATGAACTTGAGAGTCAATCCCAACACTCAAAACTATGATGTTACCTACCACAAACTGGAATTTACCGTAGACCCTAGTAATTATTTTATTTCGGGAATGGTGACCACAACCTTCACAGCACTAACTGATCTTACAACAGTTACGTTTGACCTCACCAATCAACTCACGGTAAGCAACGTTACACAAAATGCATTAGGATTGGCATTTACGCAAAACGCTAATAACGAATTGGTCATTACTTTACCAAGCATGCTCACTTCGGGCGCTTCGGCAACTGTCGTAATCTCCTATTCTGGAGCACCTGCAACTGGCGAAGCAGCTTTCACTACTTCTACTCACAATAATTCGCCTGTTTTATATACTCTGTCTGAGCCTTATGGCGCACGTGATTGGTGGCCCTGCAAACAAGATTTGAACGACAAGGTAGATGCCATCGATATTTATATTACAGCCCCCTCACAATATGTAAGTGTTTCTAATGGTATTGAACCTGCCGCACCAGTAATTAATGGCACCGCTAAAACAACCCATTTTCATCATGACTACCCAATTCCAGCATATTTGATTGCCATAGCCGTAACCAATTATAGTGTATACAACCAAACAGGCGGAACTGCTCCCAACCAATATCCAATAATCAACTACATTTATCCCGAGACATTAGCCTCGGTACAAACACAATTGGATCAAACTCCCTTGATTTTGAATTTGTATGAAAACCTATTCGAAATCTATCCTTTCCATACCGAAAAGTATGGTCACGCACAATTTGGCTGGGGTGGCGGAATGGAGCACACCACGGTTTCCTTTATGAATAGTTTTGGCAGAGGATTAATTGCCCACGAAATGGCGCACCAATGGTTTGGAGACAAAATCACTTGTGGTAGCTGGAAAGATATTTGGCTTAACGAAGGATTTGCTACTTATGTTGCTGCTTTAGTAATCGAAAATTTTGATGGCCAATCCGCTTTTGAAACTGAAAAAAACAAAATGATTAACAACATTACTTCCCAAACTAATGGGGCAGTATATTTGACGGATACCGATCTGACCAATGTCAACAGAATTTTCGACTCCCGATTAACGTATAATAAAGGAGCTATGGTCCTGAATATGCTTCGTTTCAAAATGGGGGATGATCTGTTTTTTCAAGCGCTCAAAAATTATTTAAAAGATGTCAATCTAGCCTACAAATACTCCAAAACACCCGATTTACAATCACATTTAGAAGCTGTTTATGACAGTAGTCTAACCGAATTCTTTAACGACTGGATTTACAATCAGGGTTATCCTATTTACAACATAACAGCCCAGAATTTAAGTGGCGGACAAGCTAAATTTACTATCAATCAAACGCAATCAGATGCTTCGGTTTCTTATTTTGAGATGCCGGTGCCCATTCGTGTTTTTGGAACTGGTGGCCAACAATTGGATTTGGTTTTAAACAACACCGTCAATGGGGAAACTTTTACGAAAAACGTTCCTTTCACCATTTCGAGCATTACTTTCGACCCAAATAAAAACATCATTTCAAAAGGAAACTCCGCAACATTAAGTAAAGAAAAATTTGAATTGACAACGGCACAAATATCCTTAAATCAGCAAAACGACATTCTCTCTCTCAATCTACTAAGCGGAATAACTATTGAGAAAACAGTCTTTTACAACATCGCTGGTCAAAGGATAAAAACAACCCGTTCGGCAACTACTTGGGATATTAGTTCCTGGTCGTCTGGTGTTTATTTTATGAGTATACAAACGGATACTGGCTCAAAAAAATTGAAATTTGTGAAGAATTAGAAATAGAATGATTTATTAAACAAGCAAAAAACAATATCGTCTTTATCGAGTTAAAGTAAGAAGTCTTTGTACATCTTAATCCTTCAGTCAGATATAACAAAATTGAATAAACTATTCCCTTTTTATCTCATGCCCTACAAATTCTTCTAAAACAGCAAACATTTCGTCAACGGAAAGCACTTCGAAATCGGGATGTGATTTCAAAAAGTTGGCGTTCAAGGTAACCAGATTTTCTTCGATTTCGAAAAAAGTGTCGTTGATAAGCAAATCTCTTGTGGGATTGACTCCTTCCAATTTCCCTTTCAGGAATTTATTGAGCTTTACACTGCTCATTAATTTTACTTTTTTGGATAGCTGTTGGAATAATTCCAAATGGTTGTAGGCACCAATCAATGCCAAGCCTTCTTCAATCAGTTCATTTAACTCTTTGTTCCAACCGGAATGATGTACAAATTGAGCAAAGTTACCCAAAACATATTGGGAATAATAATAGTCCAAATAATAACTCATCAACGCATCTTCGTGAATTAGATCATCATCAACTTTTTCCTCACGCATTAAATTGATAACCGAAATATTAGAGTTGATAACGTCTTGCGGATTTTCACTGTTAAAAGCCGTTTCTGAAATAATGATTCTGCCGAATTCCATGTGTGTTTGTTTTTTATGTAATGAAATGCAAAATTGCATCAAATAATAATACTGAGGCACTACTGCTTTTGTTTTTTATCAAATAAAACCATTTATTAAACAAAAAAAGATAATTCCCTTCTTTTTAAATAAGTGTTCAAACTACATCTTTTAATAAATTCATTAGTTTTGTTACAATAATTTCTATCAATTTACCGTAAACTAACCTTATGAAAAAAATTCCTTTAGTAATAGCACTTGCCCTTCTTTTTAGCTTGACCTCTGTAACTAAAAACACAAATTCGTCCGAAGATGGCTGGATCAATTTACTGGACAACAACCTTAGTAAATGGGATATGTATCTAAGTTACAAACACCAGAACGGTTATTCCGGCAAAGTCCCAACGGATGCGAACGGGGTCGAAATCCCTCCTATTGGCTACAACAAGAATGTAAACGATATGTTTACCGTAGTGCAGGAAAACAAAGAGCCTGTACTCAAAGTTTCGGGGGAATATTATGGCTGTGTTTTTACCAAAGAAAAATTTAAAAACTACCGCTTGAAACTAAAAGTGAAATTTGGAACCAAAAAATGGGAACCCCGAACCGATAAACTAATGGATGCAGGTGTACTGTATCACTCACAAGGCGAAGCGGGTGTGGATTACTGGCGAGCTTGGATGCTCTCGCAAGAATTTCAAATTATGGAAGGCCATTTTGGAGATTATTGGAATATTGCAAATGCAGCAATCGACATCCGAGCGTATATTCCTGAAGGCAGCATGAATGCCGTGGCTGATGAAAGCCAGCAATTTATTCCGTTTGGAACACATACCGAAAACACAGGGTTTTGCATGCGAAAAATGAGAGCTGAAACCTCTAATAACGGTTGGACAGAAATAGAATTGGTTTGTTTTGAAGGGAAAAGTCTTCATATCATCAATGGAAAAGTGGTAATGGTTTTACAGAATTCCCGCTATTTTGACGGTGAAAAATTCCAGCCATTAGTCGAAGGAAAAATACAATTGCAAAGTGAAGCTGGCGAAGTTTATTATAAAGACATCAAAATAAAACCAATAAATAAAATGCCTGCTGAGTTTGAAAAATTGTTTTAGGTAAAGACAATTTATGCCTTAGTTATTTTTTACTTTGATTATCATTCAAAAAAAAAAACGGAAATAACTTTTAAAAAGTCATTTCCGTTTCATACTACATCCCAAAAGTGCAGATTCTAGTATCAGAACAAATTTATTATCTGATATAGACTGAGATAGCGTTACCTTGTTTCAATTTTAATTCACTAACTGTGAGATTAACAATGTCATATGTTGTCGTTACACCACTTGTAACAATTGTCAATTTACCCCCTGATCTGGTATATGTACCTGATACAGTTGTTAATGCGCATGGACTAACAGCAGAATTATAATCTCCTGAAGTCATTGTATTATCAATTTTTAAATTAATGTAATCATGATCACAGCCACTTTGATTTTGTGGAGGATCAGCCAATGTTTCTACGCCATTATTATCGAAACCAACTTTAACAATACCCCATTTCCCTTCTATAGGTGCTATTGTAGCTCCTTCGTTTTCATCAGTAGAATTACAAGAAGTTGCAAATAATCCGATACTCAACGCTAATGCAAATATTATGCTTTTCCTAGTTTTCATGCTCTATTTATTTAAAATTAATATTGGCTAAATTAACTTTAGAGCGTCTGAAGACTGTTATATAATTACTGATATTCTTTATATTATTATGGATTGGGATTGCAAAAACCCAAACGGGTTATATAGGATCAGATTCGTCACTATTCTTTTTCTGATTCATTTTAGCAACTAAAGCTTTCAAACGTAGTGCTTTTTCTTTTTTTTCTTCTTGAAGTTTAGCCTTTTTTCGATTTAGCAATTTGGTATGTAAAGCCTTATTCTTCGTGTTTTTTTCAGGTCCTTTTGCCATAATTTCTAATCTTTTATAATTAACATGCAAATATAAACAAAGCCAAATTAAAAATAAGAGACAGATCAAATTCCTGAATTCCTAGACTCGATTACTACACATAATTTTATTTCCAGCAGAGTTCAGAGAATATATTTGAAACGGATAGTGGGAAATAGCTTCAAATAAAAATTCTATTGCTTATTTTTGCACAAAATTATTCTCGCAAAGCCGAAAAGTCGCCATTTTATTCTCTTTACGCCTATGCGTCTTTGCGAGAGAAGCAAACTAAATTATTTTATGATACAGAATCCAAAAAGATATACCATTACAGCGGCATTGCCTTATACGAACGGACCCATACATATTGGGCATTTGGCGGGTGTTTACGTGCCTTCGGACATTTATTCCCGTTATTTACGTTTACAGGGAAGAGACGTTTTGTTTGTTTGCGGAAGCGATGAACACGGCGTTGCTATTTCGATGAAAGCTAAAAAAGAAGGTATTACGCCACAGGAAGTAATTGATAAATACGATGGAATTATTAGGAAATCATTCTCAGATTTCGGTATTTCATTCGACAATTACTCCAGGACTTCGGCAAAAATTCATCATGATACCGCTTCGGAATTTTTCAGGAAACTGTATGACAAAGGTGATTTTATTGAAGAAGTAACCGAGCAATTGTATGATGCCAAAGCAGATCAATTTTTGGCAGACCGTTTTGTAGTTGGAACTTGCCCGAAATGTGGCAATGAAGAAGCTTATGGTGATCAATGCGAAAAATGTGGTTCTACGCTAAACGCAACCGATTTAATCAACCCTAAATCGACCATTACGGGAGAAACTCCTATTTTGAAATCTACGAAACACTGGTTTTTGCCTTTGGATCGTTATTCAGATTTTTTGAATGAATGGATTCTTGTTGGGCATAAAAATGATTGGAAACCGAATGTTTATGGACAAGTAAAATCTTGGATCGACGGCGGATTGGAGCCTCGTGCTGTAACTCGTGACTTGGATTGGGGAATTGATGTTCCCGTAGAAGGTGCCGAAGGAAAAAAATTATATGTATGGTTTGATGCACCAATTGGATACATTTCGTCTACCAAAGAATGGGCTTTACGCGAAGGAAAAGATTGGGAGCCGTACTGGAAAGATCAGGACACCAAGCTGGTTCACTTCATTGGGAAAGACAATATTGTTTTTCACTGCGTAATTTTCCCTGCTATGCTAAAAGCCGAAGGAAGCTATATTTTGCCGGATAATGTGCCTGCAAATGAGTTCTTAAACTTAGAAGGAAACAAATTGTCGACTTCTAAAAACTGGGCTGTTTGGTTGCACGAATACTTGGAAGAATTTCCAAACCAACAGGATGTTTTGCGTTATGCTTTAACATCAAACGCACCCGAAACCAAAGACAATGATTTTACCTGGAAAGATTTTCAGGCAAGAAACAACAACGAATTGGTAGCGATTTATGGAAATTTCATTAATCGTGTTGTTGTTTTAACTAATAAATATTACAATGGTCTTGTACCTCAACCAAATGAATTGTCAGAAGTTGACGAAGCGACTTTGACCGAATTGAAGGCGTATCCAGCCGTGATTTCGAGTTCATTGGAGAGATATAGATTTAGAGAAGCTCTTGGTGAAATGATGAATGTCGCCAGACTTGGAAACAAATATTTAGCTGACGAAGAGCCTTGGAAAATGGTAAAAACCGATCCGGCCCGTGTACAAACACAAATGTATGTAGCCTTGCAAATTGCGGCTGCTTTGAGTTCGCTTTGTGAGCCTTTCTTGCCGTTTACAGCCACAAAACTGTCTCGAATCTTGAAGATTGAATCTGCTTTAAACTGGAAAACCATAACTGATAGTTCTGATTTATTGACAGCTGGTCATCAAATTGGTGAAGCTGAATTGCTTTTCGCAAAAATTGAAGATGAAGAAATTCAAAAACAAATAGACAAATTGGAAGCAACTAAAACAGCTAACAAAGCTGAGAATAAAGTAGCGGAGCCTCAAAAAGACTTAATCCAATTTGAAGATTTTGCCAAAATGGATATCCGTGTGGGAACAATCCTTGAAGCTGAAAAAATGCCGAAAGCCAACAAACTTTTGATTTTGAAAGTAGATACCGGAATTGATGTTCGCACAATCGTTTCGGGAATTGCAGAGAGTTTTAAACCGGAAGATATTGTTGGAAAACGTGTTACGGTTCTCGTGAATCTAGCACCAAGAAACCTTCGCGGCGTAGAAAGTCAAGGAATGATTTTGATGACTACCAATGCCGAAGAAAAATTGGTTTTCGTGAATCCGGATGCTGATGGCGTTGGGAATGGGGAAACTATAAATTAAAAAATTCAACCGCAGATTCGCAGATTAATAAACATAATCAGCGAATCTGCGGTAAAATAAATAAAACCATGAACCTAAAAGTAATTGCCTTCGATGCCGATGATACCTTATGGATCAACGAAACCTATTTTGATGAAACCGAGAAAAAATTCTGTGGTTTGATGGAAGATTATTTGTCTCATCAGGGGATTTCGAAGGAGTTGTTCAAAATTGAAATCGATAATCTTAAATTGTACGGTTACGGAATCAAAGGCTATATTCTTTCGATGATTGAAGCGGCGATGCGAATTTCGAACAACACCATTCCGATTGAAATTATTGAAAAAATCATTCAATACGGGAAAGAATTGCTTGAAAAGCCAGTCGTTTTACTTGATGGTGTCGAGGAAACTTTGCAGGCTTTGCACGGAAAATACAAATTGGTGGTTGCCACCAAAGGCGACTTATTGGATCAACGCCGAAAACTGCACAATTCGGGGTTGGGACATTATTTTCACCATATTGAAGTGATGTCAGACAAACAAGAAGTAGATTATTCGGACTTGCTTAAGCGCTTGGAGATACAACCCGAGGAATTTTTTATGATTGGAAACTCCTTAAAATCGGATGTATTGCCGGTTTTAGCAATTGGCGGACACGCCGTTCACATTCCTTTTCACACGACTTGGGCACATGAAAAAATTGACCATAAGGTAGAACACAAAAATTTTAGAACATTTGAAAAAATAACAGAAGTTTTAAAAAGACTACAGTAAGATATTTTCTAACATAATCGAAAAAAAATAAAGATTATTTGACCACAAAAAACGATTACTAAAAATAGTTTCTAAATAAAAAACAGAGGTTTAAAACAAAACCTCTGTTTTTTTATGGAAAAAATCCTATAAAAAAGACACTAATTGTTATTATTTACATAACTAAAACGGATCTTTTCATAATTCACGGGTTAAAATTTTTCAACATACTTTCTAATGTACGTTTGTCGCGAATTTAAATTATGAAATTATGAAAAAAATTATATTTACGTTGGTTTTTGCTTCTGGTATAGCAACTTTGAGTGCTCAAACAGAAGCTGAAAAAAGTCCAAAAATTGACTTCAATAAATGGTCCATTGAACTAGGAGCTGGTGTTAACAAACCACAAAGACCTATGACTTTAGGCTATTCGACATCGACTCCCAGTCCACTTGTTGCTGATTTTGGTGTTCGATACATGTTTAATAACAAATTCGGTCTGAAAGCTGATTTTGGTTATAATAGTTTTAAAGAAAGAGACAATTCTGCAGATTTTGACACTAAATATTACAGAGTAGCTTTGCAAGGGGTTGCCAATTTAGGGAGAATTATGAGTTTTGAAACTTGGACAAAAACTATCGGGTTATTAGGGCACGCTGGCTTTGGTGTAGCGCAATTAGAAGATCAGAATTCCTCATTCAAAGACAGAACAGGTAACTTTTTAGCTGGTGTAACAGGACAAATCAAATTATCTGAACATATAGCGCTAACAGGTGATTTCACGACCATTCTTAGTGCAGGTCATGACGGAACTTTTGATGCAGCAAGTCAAACGCCTAACAGAGGTTTTTCAGGAATTCTTTTCAATGGTACAGTAGGTTTGACCGTGTATTTGGGATCTAATGCAAAACATGCTGACTGGATTGTTGATAATGAAAATGAATTTGACATGATCAATAAAAGACTAAACGATATTGATACCAAAATGCAAGATACAGATCGCGATGGAGTAGTTGATTATCTTGATACGGAACCAAACACTATTTCGGGTGTAATGGTAGATAACAAAGGTAGAGCCATTGATTTGAATAATAATAATATCCCAGATGAAATAGAACGTTACTTTGAGAAAACGTATGGCAAAAAAGCGGATCAAACTGTTTTATTGAGCAATAACGAATTGATTCGTAACTTAATCAACGAAGGATATGTTACAACTTATTTTGACTTTGCAAAGTCAAAACCTACCAATGTTTCTACAGAAGGAATTGACTTTATTCTAACTTATTTAAGAAACAATCCATCGGCTTCCGTTGATATTATTGGTCACGCTGATGAAATTGGAAAATCGGATTATAACGATAAATTATCAAACGCAAGAGCAAACAGCGTTAAAGATATTCTTGTAAAAGCTAAAATTGATTCTTCCAGATTAAATATTGTTGCTGCTGGTGAAGATTCTTCTGTTGAAAAAGATTCAGATGGTGCGCGAAAACTGGTTAGAAGAGTTACTTTCAAAGTAAAATAAACAAATCAAATTAGTACTAAAAGCCTCAAAGGAAATTTCTTTTGAGGCTTTTTTATTTTATTAAAAATGCTTTTTATTTAGTATTTTAGCTAGGTTTTAAAATTAAACCCACTACCTCAAAACGTTCACGACACTAAAGATCTGGAACATCCTAAACACTAAAAAAAATGAAAACGCTTTTAGACCTAGACAGTTGGAATAGAAAAGAACATTTCCTTTTCTTTAAACAAATGCAAGAACCTTTTTTTGGAGTTAACGTGACCATAGAGTGCACAAAAGCTTATGAAACTTCAAAAACACTAAACACTTCCTTTTTTATTTATTATTTACACAAAACTTTGATGGCAGTAAATGCTTTTGAAAATTTTAAATATCGAATCGAGAACACCCATATTTACGTTCATGACCGAATCGATGGCTCGGCAACGATAAGCCGTGCTGATGGTACTTTTGGATTTTCTTTAATAGAATACCATCCCGATTATTCTATTTTTGAACAAACTGCAAAGGTGGAAATTGAACGAATTCAAAACACAACAGGGCTGTTTACAAGGGAATTTAAAGACGATAATGTCATTCATTTTTCGGCAATCCCATGGCTGGATTTTACTTCGCTTTCGCATGCACGCAACATGACTTTTCCTGATAGTTGTCCCAAAATTTCTTTTGGAAAAATGACGGTGTCCAAAAAAGGAAAAAGGAAAATGTCAATGTCAATACATGCACATCACGGATTGATGGATGCCATGCACGTAGGCCAAATGGTGGATTATTTCCAAGCAATAATGAATCAGTAAATTGTAAAATAAAAAACGGAACAATTTTTGCTAATTTATCCAAAAAACAATCTGATACTCTATACCTAACATGAAAAAATTCATTCTTTTGTTTATACTAATACAAGGTCATTTCCTTTTTAGCCAAACCGTATTAGCAACATTTCCATTAGAGCTCAAAAAATCTAAAGAATATAGACAAATTGTAAATGCAGAAAACATTGACACTCATGACGTATTTGCATTTATTTCCGACAAAGAAACGCTTACAATACTAAAATACAATAGTGCATTATTCCTGACCAATCAATATTCTCTGCCAAGACCCGATATTGCCTACAGACAATTGGCAGGATATAGTTTTGATGACGAAGGAAACCCGACTCTTTATTGGTCTACCACCGATTTAAACAAAGTATTGGCTGTTCAATACAATTTGAACACCAAAACCACTATGGCAGTTTTTAGTTATGAATTGCCTTTTTTCAATCAAACCGTTATTACACAATTTCAGGAGAACAACACATTTTATATTCTTGCTGAGAAACACTTTGAACAAAAATTGATTTTATATGTTTTAAAAAACGGTAAAAAAGAAGAAAAAACACTGGATTTCAGTTCGTTTAAATTTCAAAACAGCAAAAAACAAGCTTTAGCGTTCAGCCAAATTCTGGAAGTTTGTCCCATTCAAAAAATAGAGACCAATAAGTTCAATCCTTTATTCAAAGGCACGCAGAAAACAAAACTGTACGCTATCAAAAACCGATTACTTCTCACATTAGACCATAACGATAATGAGACTCAAGCTTTTGAAATTGACCTTATCACTTTTGAAATTCAAGAAAAAAACTTTCCAAAGGCGTCAACCAAAAATTATGTTAGCCTCTCCAACTCCTATTACCATGAGGGCAAAATATACCAATTCAAAATCAACGCTGAAGAATTGTTGTTTGAAATAAAAGATTACAAAACAGCTGACACCATAAAAAGCATTGCGGTTGCGCAAACCGAAACCATTCCTTTTAAAAGTTCTCCTTTGTGGTTACAATTGGCAGGACAAAAGGCAAAAGAAATAAAAAGCACTTCCAATTTTTTGGATCAGCTAGTTTATTTGGAAGTGGGATTAACGGTTTACAAAACGCCCAAAGCTATTTTGCTCACATTTGGAGGAACAGGTAATATTCAATTTACAGACGTTATCAATTCATTTACAGGCAACGATATTGGTGATTTACTGTATCGTTACGTTCCAACAACTTTGTATTTCGAAAGTATCTACGATAAAAAATTAGACCGCACCAAACAGGATCAGGAACCACTTGCCATCGACTTTATTTCCGGCTTTCAGCAGGAACATTCCGAAGTAACCTTACCTAGCATTATGCGATACAAAAACTACTATATTTTGGGATATTATGATGCTTATGCTAAACAATATGCCATGCGTAAGTTTATTGATGGATTTGAGCGTAATTTTTAGATCAAATCCATCAGTAATCATTAAATCATAATCGCAAAAAAAAATTAATTTTCGCAAAAAGACCCAATTTGCTGCAAATGCCTTTCTGTTTGGTATTTGTTAAAGTTATCCCATTTTGGAGGAAAATTTGTTTTTTGTCCGCACATGGAATTCAAACAAACATTATTGTCTTTGTATTTATCATGCAGAACAGCCAGAATTTTGAAGAAAAAGGCATCAAGCATTATGATACTTTCAAATTCGGATTTTAGGGTGTTATAATCAGAATCTGACGGATTCAATAACTGTAATAAATTCAGAACTTCGTTCTTCTCGGCTTCGTTGATTTCGGTTAAATAACCATTCTTTAAAGTTTTAAAAACTAAATTATTCCAAGCCGTACTATCATGCCCCCATTGAACATCTGGCAGGTTTAAAGAATGCTCACAGATCAGAATAATCGAAAAAAGAACATCATTTAAATACTCTGCCGGAAACTCATCAAAGCTTCTAAATTCAAAACCGCTTTGGTACATTTTCTCCTGATTAAAATCAAGACCCACTTCCGAAAGCATTTCATATTCCATATCCGCTTCAATCTGATCTCTCCACCAAACATTTTCTTCTTTTTCGAACTTTAATAATTTTCTAAAATCATCTACATTATAGGTTAGAATTTTACCTTTTGGCATTGCTTTATTATATGTTCCAACACCAATATAACGAGACATTGCATTCCGCATAGAACCCAAAGTGAATTTTTTGTCCAAACTGTATTTATCACTTATCACACCCATAATGTCAGGGCTTCCAAGAGTTGCTATAAAAAAAGGTTCAAACCACTGCAGTAAATAAATAGCATTGGCATGTGTTTTTTCAAACTCATTATAATCTACAATTCTGCTGTCTTCCGTTAAGGAAGGCAAAGTAATGTGAAAATGATACGTTCCATTGTTAAACAAAACCAAGTTTTCCTGATTGGTCATGAACATATTAAGGCCGTTATTGTAATCGGGAAAATTAAGTTTACCGTTCAAAACAGCTGATTCATTTATTTTATCAAGGAACAATTTTTTGGTCGCTTTTAGTTCTTTACAGGAATCGGCTATTGTTCGGTTTTCAAAATATTTGGTTACAAATTCGATAGAATCACCATCAAAATGTACCGAACCCATTGTTTTATTTCTTTGGGTAATCATACTCTGAATATTGTACGGCTGTTCCTCTAGGAAAAGTTCCATGATGGATTTCCCAAGATACTCGGGATTTTCAAGTGGTTGTGGATTCGCCTCCGCAGTTTCTGTGGCTCCTGCTAATGACTTTACTGCCGATAATGTTTTGTGCTGATAGTTTACATCTAGTTTTTCTAGCGAATGACTGTTAATCATTCGGCTTACTTTGTAGTTTTCCTTTAAGCCAAAAGCTTTTTTCAAAATTGGAGTTAAACTTTCCGGTTTATAGCATTTTCTATAATCAATACTGTATTTCTCAAAACCAATTTTTTCTTGTATAAACTCACCAGAAACTATTAGGGATTCTTCAAATTGCATGTAGGTTTCGTTTTCCAATCCTATTCCCCAATAATATTTTTTTGCCTGATTGTCTTTCATTTATACTAATTTTCTTTTTATGGTTAATTGAACTTTTTAAAGTCTTTATTTTTATTCGGAAATAAGAATCTTTTATCTGTTAAATGAAGAACAGAGACGATTCTTCTAAGGGATTAAACAAATTGTTAAATCCATTATATTATTTTTTAATTTATAGGAATTTATATTTCTTCCGAAATAATATTCAAAATTTGGTTGTCACCCCAATAATTATCGGGAGCTTTTTTCTTTTTATTGGAAGAAAATTTCTTCTTTGCGATTTCAGTCTCAGAAATTTTGCACTTGTATCGGCTGAATGTTTGTGAAAAAAGTAAAATTTTACAATGGGGTTATAAAATCACTATTACTATTAATCACTTTTATATCAATAATTTACGAAGATGAATAGCGCTATTGTAACTTTTGCTACCCTCATTTTTTCTGAGTTGCAAAAGTAGCGCATTATTACCATATTTCCAAGAAGTTAATTCATTGAAAATCAACAACAAAACAAAATTGTCAAATTGTAAGATTTATGGCTTAGATTTATTCATGATAATAGAACACATGAGAAGAATATAATTCATCATTCCACCAATCTTTCCTAACCTCCGAAAAGTAGTTGTAATTCTCCTTTCCTGCTTGTGATTGCAGTGGATAAACGACAAGTCCATTCTCTCGATATGCTTGATGCAAATCCGTTTCGGGAACAACAGGAACGATATGTCCAGAAAGTCCTTTTATTTTTCTTTTGGCGCAAATGATTCCAACTCCGCCATTCTCGTTCACTTGAGATTGCATTTCATCGACCGAAAACATTCTTTTCCAACCAAAGCTTTCACCCCATTCTAAGAACCAATCGTGTATGGCACTGGAATAAATTCGGTCAACGGTTTCTTCAAAAACAGCTTCTACTTCCTGTCCATCCAACACTTTTTCTAGTGCTTCTTCTTTCCACCAAACCGTTGGCAAATACACTTTACAGAAATGGCAATAATCATACGAATACACATTACAATAAGTGTCTTCTATTGTTCTTTGGTATCTGATACTCGTTTCAACATCGAGTTTATCAATAAGTTGATGTATGCTTTCACGTTTACTTTCAGGGCTTGTCAAGTCTCTAAACGGAATATTGGAATTCAAAATAGGCTTTTCTTTATTTTCCATAGAATCCAAACGCGATTCCGGATCGGGTAATAAATCTGCTTTCTTTATTTGACTATGCGGATTAAAATCCTCAATTGTTGGCATTGAATATGTCGAATGGGTATCTTTCTTCATTTTGATTGATTTGAATCAATTGTTGTGAGTCTGTGGCTGCTTAAAACCACTAGTACATCCTTACTCTGAAAATCTTTTTCTAAAAATTTAAATGTAATCAAAAAACCCACAATAGGAAATTTAATTTCACTGCAAATCTCCGATAAATATTTCAGCTAACTCCATAAAAAGCAATGGATTATTTTTTCCGCTTGATTTAGTTTTCATTAACGGCCTTTAAATATCTTTCTTATCAATCCATTTCCCAACAGTTGGCGGAATGTAATTTTCCATTTTATCCAAAAGATCATCAATAGTATCACTAACCAAAAGCATTTCTTGATTTACTTCTTTCAAAAGACCTTTGTCCGTCATATTTTGTATAAAAAGAATTAAAGAGTCATAATAACCATTTACGTTCAAAATGGCAATCGGTTTTTTATGCAATCCGAGCTGTCCCCAAGTCAGCATTTCAAAAAGCTCATCCAACGTTCCAAAACCACCCGGCAATGCGATTACCCCGTCGCAAAGATCATTCATTTTGGTCTTTCTTTCGTGCATGGTATCAACCAAAATCAATTCTGTTAGCTGTTTGTGGGCGATTTCTTTTGATCTCAAAAAATTGGGCAAAACACCGATTGCTTTTCCGCCATTATTCAAAACGCCGTTGGCAACAGCTCCCATAAGTCCAACGTTGGCACCGCCATAGACTAATTCGATATTTCGTTTGGCGAATGTTTCTCCAAGCAAAGTTGCCTGCAAGGTGTAAATTTCTTCTGTTCCTGAACTTGAACCACAGAATACGGTTATTCTTTTCATCCTTTTTATTTTAGAATTAAATTCATTTGTAAAAAGTTATACATGTTATAAAACTCATATATTCTTAAATCCAAATATAAACATTAACCATCAGAATAAGCAACAGTATTATTGCTCTTAAAACCTAATATTTCTCATTATCTTCTGATAAAAAACGATTTGTTTGGTTTCAAAAACTTAATTTTGCCTTTCCATAATACCTAAAAATAAAATTTATGTCTTTTGAACCTGTATTTGCCGAGTTTTGGGGAAAAGTAAAACAAAGTATCGCTGATAAAACCTACGCCAAATTGACTTTGGCCAAAACCATAGGCGACACTGATTTGAAGAACATCTATGTTCGTCCCGTTTTGAATGACGGAGTTTTTAGTCTTTCGGTTACGGCACGATACAAAACGGAGGAAATTGAAAGTTTTCATACGCTTGATGAAGCCTTTATTGTTTTGGCTCCTTATATGAACAATCCGTTCCTGACGGCACTTTTGTTCACCACTGAAAATGACATTACCTTCAAACTGAACAAAAAACGTGTGGGAAGTATTATCGAACAAGCACCTACTTTTAAGAATGCTTCGGATGTGATTCTGGAAATGAAAGAGAAAGGCCTTTAAAATAAGTGATCAGTGGTCATTTTTTTAGTAATCAGTTTCATACTGAACACTCAAAAACTGACTACTGCCAACTACAATTCACCGTCCCATTCGGCATAAAACTGAGCCAAAAATCCCTGCATATACTGATGTCTTTGTTCAGCAATTTCTTTACCCGTTTGAGTATTCATTTTGTCTTTTAGTAACAACAACTTTTCATAAAAATGGTTGATTGTCGGAGCTTGACTTTTTTTGTATTCTTCTTTACTCATCTGTAAATTTGGTGCAATTTGAGGATCATACATAGATCTGTTTTTGAATCCCCCATAATTAAACGCTCTGGCAATCCCAATGGCTCCTATAGCGTCCAAACGGTCTGCATCCTGAACGATATCCAATTCTATTGACGAGAAGGTCTTTTCAGTTTTTCCTCCTTTAAAAGAGATATTATCTATTATTTGGATAACATGTGAAATTATAGTTTCCGAAACACCTTCACTTTCCAAAAACTCACGAGCCACTTTTGGCCCTACTGTTTCGTCACCAGCATGAAATTTACTGTCGGCTATATCATGTAGCAAAGCACCAAGTTTAACAACGGTTTCGTCGCAGTTTTCTCCTCTCGCAATTAACAATGCATTCTTATACACCCTTTGAATATGAAACCAATCGTGACCTCCTTCGGCATTGGCTAATTGTTCTTTTACAAAAAGGATGGTTTTGTTTATCAAATCTAGGTTACTCATTTGCTGTTCTTGTTTATAAAAAATGCTGATTTTTAAAGTCTAAACCTCAAAAATCAGCAATGTTGTTTCAATTTCAATTGCAAAAATCAATTACAATGGCAATGTCAAAAAATCTTAATTCTTAATTGCTATGCCAGTTCGCTATCGCTCGGGTCTGCAATCTTAATACTTAATTCTACAATCTTAAATCTATAATCTCGCCGGTTCTACCCATTTGAATTGAAATGACTCACTAGGAATAACCAATCGTTCAGAGATTCTAGCCATTCTAGCCGGTAACTTCATCAGGTAATCACGGGCTTTTTCAGCTTCGTCTGTTAAACCAGCCAGCTTATCAATTTCCCATTTATCAATCAATTTTTGCATGATTTCAACATAATCGTTTGCGGTATAAACCCCAATACGTTGTGCTGAATCTGAAAAATGTTCGAAAGCCGAACTAATTTTATTCCCGGACTCTCTCAAGAAATGAGCTGGCATCACGATTTTGGCTTTCATCATGTATTGAAAAGCAAGCAACATCTCGCTTGGATCTACTTTGAAAATTTCAGTAACAAAATGACTATACGCATGATGATGGCGCATTTCGTCGCCTGCAATCATTTTACACATTTTTGATAATTTCTTATCTCCATAACTTTTTGCCAATTGTGACACTCTGTTGTGAGAAACATAAGTAGCTAACTCCTGGAAACTCGTATAAACAAAATTTTTATACGGATCTCTTCCTGTTCCAATATCAAAACCATCATTGATTAAATGTTGTGTGGTCATTTCGATTTCACGCATGTTTACACGACCTGACAAATACAAGTATTTATTCAGCAAATCTCCGTGACGATTCTCTTCTCCTGTCCATTGACGAACCCATTGAGCCCAACCATTTCTCTCCAGATTATCTACCCCTTCCACTTCCATCAACCAATTTTCGTAAGTTGGCAAAGCTTCTTCTGTGATCATATCTCCTACCATGGCTACCCAAAAATCATAAGGCAAATCTTTGGAGATTTCTCTAAGTTCTTTTACTTCTTCCAAAAAATTATCACTTTCGGAATTAGGTAAAAAATCAGAAGGCTGCCATATACTTTCTACAGGTATCAGATACTGCTCCATAAATCCTTCTACCTTGTTTTCTAGAAATTGCATAACTTCTAGACGAATATTTTTTATAGACATTATATATAAATTTTTAAATTTTTATTCCGTTTACGACTGCTGATTCAGTCTTTTGCATGATATCCTTAAACTCAAAATCTTTTACAGCGAATGCTTCATGCACTACAAAGGTAATATGATTTCCTAAACCATATGGAAAAGTTCCGTATTTTAAGAGTTTCCACGAATTATTGATACTGATGGGAACAATATAAGCCGATGGTGCATTCTTGCATAAAATTTTCAAACCCGTTTGCGCAAATTCTTTTGGTACTCCATTGCGACTGCGTGTCCCTTCTGGAAAAATCACCGCTGAACGCTTATGCTTTTCAATGTAATCCGCCATTTTTTTGATGGCAGGTATGGCTTGCTTTGGGTCTTTTCTGTCTATAACTACCGATCCTCCATGTCTTAAATTATAAGAAACACTTGGAATTCCTTTTGCTAATTCTTTTTTACTGACGAATTTGGGATGAGATCTTCTCAAAAACCAAATCATCGCGATAATATCATACAAACTCTGATGGTTCGCAACAAAAATCACCGGAACTCCTTTTGGTATTATTTCTGTATTTTCGAAACTAAAAGTCGTTCCTAAAATGATAACGATTTTCAGTAATATAAAATTCAAGTAATCAACACTTTTTTTATGCGCTTGGTAACCAAATACGTGTAAACAAATCCATTGAATTGGGTGAAACACTACCAAAGTCAACAGTACTAACACTAAAACAATAAAAGATAAGGGATACGAAATTAACTTTTGCATACTTTTAAATTTGCCACAAAAGTAAGAAATATATCTTTAGCACTATTTATAACTCCAGCAATTAATCAATTCAAACATATTTGTTTGCGAAACAGAAAGTTACAAAAAATTTATCATTTATAATTCTAATAAAATCGAAACTTTTGACTCTATTCTATACCCAACAGCTTTCCAAATGGTCTGTTGCATGACTGTACATTAATTGTACCTTTGCGCCTAATATAACTCAGCGTATTTAATAAAATGAACTTCACCTATCCCAAAAACGAAAAACTCAAAAGCAAAATAGCTATTGGATTACTATTTACCGAAGGCAAATCGGTTTCTAAATATCCTTTGCGATTGGTTTACAATCCGGGAACTTTTGGCGAAGGCGAAAAAATAAAAATAGGAGTTTCGGTTTCTAAAAAATATTTCAAAAAAGCGGTTGACCGTAATTATTTCAAACGCCTATTACGTGAAACCTACAGACTCAACAAGCATTTGCTCCTGAACAATCTGGATCAACCCTATTCGATTATGTTTTTCTACCAAAGCAAAGACCGATTGTCTTATGAGGAAATCAACACCAAAACCATTCAGTTGTTTGAAAAATTTTTGTTGCAGATAAAAAAAGAAGAATAACTGTCCAATAAATATTCATTTTATACAGCAGCCTTACCGCTTAGCTGAAATCTAAATTAATTTTGTATTTTTAAAAATAAATTAGCCCTATGAAATCAAAATTAATTGTCGTCCTTTTATTTTTAACGTTTTTAAGCTGTAAAAAAGCTGATGCCGCAGCTGAAGAAATATCAGTAGAGGCAGTAAAATTATCGTCAAAAAAAATGATTTCTGAAGCAGGCAACGGTTCTGGAGCTCCAAATGCCGAAAACAAAATCATTGAACAAAAAATAATCAGGACTGGTAATCTTAGATTTGAAACCGATAATTTAGAAACCACATATGAACAAATAAAGATTGCTGTAAAAAAAGGAAAAGCCTTCATACAAAATGATAGTGAAGGAAAAGAATACGCTTCCATTTACAGAAGAATAACGGTTCGCATCCCAAGTGAAAATTTTGATTCTTTCATAAAAAACATTTCAACTGGGGTCACTTATTTTGACAATAAAGAGATTAGTTCACAAGATGTAACCGAAGAATACATTGACATTGATGCCCGATTGAAAGCCAAAAAGAAACTGGAAAACAGGTATCTTGAACTTTTGGCAAAAGCAACAAAAATGTCTGAAATGTTAGCTATTGAAGCACAACTTTCGGCTATTCGAGAAGAAATTGAAGCCAAAGAAGGCCAATTGAGATACATGCAAAACCAAGTCTCTTTGAGCACAATTACGATAGAGTTTTATAAAACAATTGCAGAAGAAAGCGGCGTTACTATTTCCTATGGAGCTAAAGTATGGAACGCCTTTAAATCCGGATTTTATGGTATTTCAAGCTTCTTTTTAGGATTACTGGAAATTTGGCCTTTTATTATTATAGCAATGGCTCTATTTTATTTTATAAGAAAACGTTTCAAGAAAAAAAACATATAATCATGGGTACCTTTTTCCAAAAAAAAATCATTATTCCAGTTGTTGCCTCTGTCTTTTTGTTTGTTGGGGTAAGCTTCAAAGACGACTATTTTGAGATTGCCAAACAATTGGAAATTTTCACGACGCTATTCAAGGAATTGAACAAAAATTATGTCGACGAAACTACCCCTGCAGAGTTGATGAACAATGCCGTCAAAGGAATGCTGGCTTCGCTTGACCCTTACACCGTTTATTTTAACGAACAGGAAGTACTCAAATTCAAAATCAACAATACGGGTGAATATACCGGAATTGGAGCATTGATAACCCGAAAAGACGACAAACTAATCATAAAAGAGCCTTATAAAAATTTTCCAGCCGATAAAGCGGGACTCAAAGCTGGCGACGAAATCATTCAAATAGGCGACACACCTTTGGCCGATTTCAAAGATGATGCTTCCCAATTATTGAAAGGTTCCAAAAACACCAAGATCGACATCAAATACATCCGTCAGGGTAAAACCAATACCACTGTAATTGTATTGGACGAAGTGGAAATCAAATCAGTTCCTTATTTTGCCAAAATTGATGATAAAACCGGCTATATCGTATTGGATCATTTCAACAGAAAAGCCTCAACTGAAACCAGAGAAGCTTTGGAACAATTAAAAAAAGAAGGTGCCGAAAGAATTGTCTTGGATCTAAGAGGAAATCCAGGTGGATTATTGAATGAAGCCGTAAATATTTGCAATCTATTTGTTCCAAAAAATGAGATTATTGTAACAACTAAGTCAAAAATAGAAAAACACAACAACACCTATAAAACATCCAAAGAACCTATAGACACTACTATTCCATTGGTGATTTTGATTAACGGCCGAAGCGCTTCCGCTTCCGAAATTGTTTCGGGAGCCTTGCAGGATTTGGATCGTGCTGTTGTTTTAGGAAGTCGTAGTTTTGGAAAAGGTTTGGTACAAAGACCTGTGGAATTAACTTATGGAACACAACTAAAAGTGACGATTTCACGTTATTACACTCCTTCGGGAAGATGCATCCAAGCATTGGATTATGCACATAAAGACAAAAACGGCGTGGCTACCCGAACCGATGCAAAAAACTACAACACCTTTAAAACCAGAAAAGGAAGAACCGTTTATGATGGTGGAGGTGTTTTGCCAGACATCGAAATGGAAGAAACCAAAACTAGTCCGATTGCGAATGCCTTATTAAAAAACGATGGTATTTTTAATTTTGCCACTTCCTACTATTACAAAAATCCAAATTTAGGCACAAAAATTCCAGTAATCACTGATGCCGATTATGCCGATTTCAAACAGTATCTGAAAATCCAAAAAATAACTTTTGACACAGAGACCGAAGTGGCCCTAAAAAACACTTTGGCGACTGCCAAAAAAGAAAAACTGGACGAATCAATTGCTGTAGAATATCAACAATTGCTTTCAGCACTTCAGAAGTCAGAAAATGCATTATTGGATAAAAACCAAAAAGAGATTAAAGGTTTATTACTGGATGAAATTATCAAACGTTATCAATATCAAGAAGGTCTTTATGATTATTACATCAAAAATAATCCTGAAATTAAGAAAGCGGTCAGCATTTTAAACGCTGCAGCGGAGTATAATTCAATTTTGAAAATCTGAGATAACCATCAATTGATGAAATAAAATTGGGTTATTTTTGGTTATAACTAATCCAAAAATAACCCAATTTAATATTTATATAACTGCTAAAAAGTGACGCAAATTACTCTTTAATCATTTCAATATGCGGGATATCATCCTCCAGATACATTTCGCTGGATTGAACAAAACCAAGACTTTCATAGAATTTTTTGAGATACAATTGCGCTCCAATGGTAATTTGTCTTTCGCCAAAGTGTTCCAAAATACCAGCAATAGCTTCTTTCATTAATGCTTGCCCCCATTTTCGGTCTCTGTAGTCTGGATCGACCGTTACCCTTCCTATAGATGCATTATCAAAAGAAATTCCAGATTTGAAAAGTCGCGCGTGAGCCACAATTTTACCATCAAAAGTTCCAAAAAGATGCAAAGCGACTTTATCCTTGCCATCAAGATCAAGATAAACGCAATTTTGCTCCACTACAAAGATCCTACTTCGTAATTGGAGTATATCATACAATTCGTTTACTGATAGCGCCTCAAAAGGCTTTATTTTCCATTCTATAGTCATTCTTGGAATCTTTATTATTTTCTGATTTTAAGCTTGCAAATATAAAGCTCAAAACAATTACTATTCAAAAACAAATCAATTTATCCTTGTCTCTTTTAAAATAGTTTCTAATTCATGCATGAAATCTCGTCTATCTTTGGAAGGAACATAACAAAATCCAACGAGGTAAGTCATTCTGTTCTTCTTAGGATCAACTATAAGATAACTTACAAAAGGACCAAACATAAAACTATCTTTCAAACGCCATGTCCCTCTTGTTTCATATGTCATTTTCCCATCCAAAGTAGTTTTCGAAAGATAAAGTGGATAAGATGTATCAACATACATGTTTGAGAAAGGTTCTTCTCCTTTAACGTAGGCTGCACCAATAGAATCTTGAATTTTTACAACCTGATTCAAAACATTCCCCTCAAGATTAACTTTGCTAATGGGAAATTGTGTAACCAGAATACAAGAGCTTCCACTGGAAAACTCTCTTTTTAGCCAAACGAAATTACTGTTTTTAATACTAAAAGAAAAGCTCTTTGGAACTTTCAGATCAAGTTGAAATTGGTTTTGAAGTGTTTTTGGAATTACAACAGAGTCTTTCAGCAATTCCCAGTGAGCAGCTATTTCTCCTTTTTTGATACTTTGGATTATATCTGGAGTTTTCTTTTCAATTAATTCCAAAAGTGCTGCAACTGATTTACCAGTAATATGAAATACATTTTGTGGAGTAGCGTATTGGTTTTTCTTCACTACAAAACGATTCTCAGTACCTTTCTTTATGACAATAATAACTCTACTTTTGGTTACAAAACCCTCCATTACATTTGTTGGGTATTGATTGATATCAAAAATAGGCTCCTCTTTTGGCATGCCTTCAACAGGACTTGCAAATTTATTCCTAATACTATCTCCAACAACACCATTCCATAATTGATTATCAATCACAATAGAAATGGAATTAATCTTGCCTGTAGAATGTCTGGAACTATCTTCTTTTTTCTTAGAGCAAGAAAAAAAAATCACAACAACAAATAGAAATAATATAGCAGTTTTATTCATATTAAAAAGTCTGAATAGACTTCAAATATACTGCAGTTTATTCAATTATCCTTTTATTTTCAATCCCATTCCCGGTTTTAAGTCATCACCGGTAATATTGTTCCATTTTTTCAAATCGGATACCGTAACTCCAGGGTATTTTTTAGAAATACTAAACAAGGAATCTCCTTTTTGAACTAAATAATTGCTGTCGTCATTTTTAGAAGAAGCAGTAGTGATGTCTTTTTTCTTAAAAGAATCTACAGTAGCATTGTTAGTGTTGATTGCAATTTCGTTTTTAGCAACTACCAATGAATTACCAACAACTATGTTATTTGAGTGCAAATTATTCCATTGCTTCAGATCGGTTAAAGATGAACCAAACTTCTTAGCAATACTTCCAAGATTATCTCCTTTTTGAACTTCGTATTGAATATCTTTAAGTTCAGGAGTCACTGCTGCTACTGCAACAGTCGTTTCATTAGGAACCGGTACAATATTACTAACTTGCAATGAAGCACCTAATTTTATATTTTGCGAAGTAAGATGGTTCCATTCTTTAATCTCTGCTACTGTCGTATTGTGTTTTTTGGCAATAGTATTTAAATTATCTCCTTTTTGAACAGTATAGAAATTTGTTGCATTGACAACAAGTGTATCTTTTTTATCTACAGTTGCTTTATTTTCCTTGCTTGCAATACTCGTATTATCTTTTACTATTAGAGCTTTATTTTTTTCATTGTTTGAAGCCAATAGAACACTGCTTGAATCCGAATCTTTTACTATGATTATCTTCAATGATTTACCTGCGGCAACTGAATTTCCTTTGAGGCGGTTCCATTTTTTTAAATCCGATACTGCTACATCATTCCGTTTTGCAATATCACCAAGATTATCACCACGCTTCACTTTATAATATTTGACTTTGGTATTAGATGCTAATGCAGTAGCTGTAGAATCTTTGATAAAATTAGACTTTCTTCCCTCATTGATCTTCTCTCTTTTGTCCATTTCATTTTGAACATAAGCATAAATTTTATCTTCATTGGAAGTAAAGACTGCAACTTTGCAAGAAGGTAAAGTCAGATAATGGCTTTTACCAGCATAATTAGGAATTACATTGCGTTTATAGGAAGGATTTAGTGCTTGTAATTGCTCAATTGGTATGTCTAATAAATTGGAAATTTGAGCAAAAGACATTTCTTTTTTCACCATTACCGTATCGGTAGCAAAATGTCTAACTAAAGCTTTTTTGGGAACAATACCGTGTTCTTTGTGGTATTCGTAAATGTACATTGTGGCAAGAAAAGCGGGAACATATCCTTGGGTTTCTTGTGGAAGGTATTTTTTGATGTTCCAAAAATTTTGCTGACCTCCAGAACGACGAATCGCTTTGGTTACATTTCCTGGTCCCGAATTATAAGAAGCCAAAACCAAATCCCAATCGTTAAAAATAGTGTACATGTTAGTCATATACTGAGCTGCAGCAGCAGAAGATTTTAAAGGATCAGACCTTTCATCAACGTAAGTATCAATATCCAACTTGTATTGTTTACCGGTGTGATACATGAACTGCCACAATCCTGTAGCTCCCATTTTTGAAACCGCTTTTGGATTAAGAGCCGATTCTACTACGGCTAAATATTTAATTTCCAAAGGGACGTTTAGTTTGGCCAATGCCTCTTCAAAAAGAGGGAAATAATACTCGGCAACAGCCATTTGATTGGCAAATGCTTTTCTTCTATTTTTAAGGAAGGACTTTATTAAATTTTCTAACCCTTGATTGTATTCGATGTTAAAAGGAGATTTAGCATCCATCACTGCCAGTCGTTCTTTCAACAATTCCGTAGGCAACTCTTTGTCGATATCTTTATCAATATTAACCGTATTGATTTCTGTTTCTAAATCATTGTATATGTCTAGAGTACTACCAATTTGATTCATCCACAGACTATCCGTTTTAACAGTACGATCGTATTTTACAAATGAATTTTTGATAGAATCTAAAAAGGAAATAGGTTTCTCGACATTAACCATGTCGGTTTTCTCTACAGAATTCTGTGAAAATACTGCAAAAGAAAGCAAAAGAAAAAAAGATAGGGTGGTATTTTTTATCGTCATAACTGTAATTTCAATTCGCTATTATTCAAACGATTACAAATCATTTATTGCAAACTTAGAATGTATTTTCCAATTTGAATCATAAATAATGTTAAAAATACAAAAAAATTCGACATTTAACCTAGTTTTTTAAATTTTGTAAGCAAATAAGTTCAAAAATGTAAAAAATTTAATTTAAAAATCAACACAAACAACTCATTAAAAACTAAATCAAAAACTTAAAAGCCAAATTTTGAAATTAAAAACAATTAAAATAAGGGGAGTTATTTAAAAAAATTGAAGCTTAGAAATTCAGCTACATTATTAAGTTTGCATTTATTTACTAACGTAAAGTATTGTATTCTAGTATACTATCCAAAAACAAAAAACCTTTAGTCGCAAATAAAGCAACTAAAGGTTAAATTGATTTTTAAAATGTATAACTAACAATTTAAAAATTCAAGAGATAAGCATCGATGACAACATCAATACTTTTAGTCTAATATTGCAGCAATTCCTGGTAAGATTCTACCCTCTAACATTTCCAACATAGCACCACCTCCAGTAGAAACATAACTCACTTTCTCTTCAAAACCGAATTGTTTTACAGCAGCAACAGAATCTCCACCTCCCACAAGAGAGAAAGCACCGTTAGCAGTAGAAGCAGCAATAAAATTACCTAATGCAATTGTTCCTTTGGCAAATGTTTCCATTTCAAAAACACCCAACGGACCGTTCCAAAGAATAGTTTTAGATTGCATAATGACTTTTTCAAAGTTTTCCAATGATTTTGGTCCCGCGTCAAGACCTTGCCATCCGTCTGGAATTTCTCTTACATCCACAATTTGCGTATTTGCTGTATTCGAAAAGTCATCGGCTGCAACAACATCCACTGGAATGTGAATTTGAACACCTTTTTCTTTAGCCAATCTTAAAATTTCTAGTGCCAATTCTTGTTTATCATCTTCACAAATAGAATCACCCACTTTTCCACCCAATGCTTTTACAAATGTAAATGTCATTCCACCACCAATAATCATGTGATCTACTTTGTCCAGAATATTTTCAATTACCGTAATTTTTGAAGAAACTTTAGAACCACCAAGAACAGCAGTAACCGGTTTTTCACTATTTTTTAAAACTTTATTTAAACTTTCAATTTCTTTAGCCAATAACAATCCGAAACACTTACTAGTTGGGAAAAACTGAGCAATAATAGTTGTCGAAGCGTGTGCTCTGTGTGCAGTACCGAAAGCATCGTTTACATAAATATCTCCAAGTGAAGCTAATTCTTTTGCAAAAGCAACATCTCCAGCCTCTTCCTCGTCATGAAAACGCAAATTTTCCAATAATAATACTTGTCCTGCTTTCAAGTTTTTAGCAGCATCCTGAGCTTCTGCACCAACACAATTGGCAGCAAATTGAACAGGAACTCCCAAAATTTCTGAAGTTGTTTTTAGAATATGCTTTAAAGAATATTTGTCTTGTGCTCCTTTAGGTCTCCCTAAATGCGACATTAAAATCACACTTCCTCCTTGTGACAAGATAGTGTCTATAGTAGGTTTTGCAGCTTCAATACGGGTAACATCGGTTACATTAAAATTTTCGTCCAAAGGAACATTAAAATCTACTCTTATTATTGCCCTTTTATTATTAAAATCAAAGTTATTCAAAGTCTTCATGGTTCTTTTTTTTAGTTGTTTTTGAAAGAATAACAAAGATATAACTTTTAAATAAGTATTAAATTTCAAAATTCTAAAAAAATTATGAATTTACTAACGAAATCGATGTAAATTCAAAATAAACTCAAAACAATTTACAGTTACTAAACTTAATACGAATTAACCAAATAAAGTCTTGCGGTAAAACACACATACGTAACTTCTATTAGAAACAGAGCAAAAAAAAAACACAAATCATTTCCAGTAAACCAGAACTAATTTGTGTTTTTATGTATTTAAAAAATTATTACCTATTCATGTACCGGGCTTTGTGTACAAGGGCAATTACTAATCCCTTGCAAGAATCTAAATCCTATCGTTAAGGAATGCGTCCCCGAATTATAAGCTACTAAATCATTTAGTGTCACTTGGTATGAATAACCCATAGAGAAAACCCCTTTTGTAAATCCTACCATAGGACCAACGCCTAATGGCTTACCAATTTGATCGTTCAGAAAACGATAGGTAGCCCCTATCCAATAATAATCTTCATATCTATTGAACTTTCTATATTTTAAGTTTAAATCCGTACTAGAACGACCATCACTTTGAAATAATTGATAAAAGCCAGAAGGCTCTAACTCTGCTCTATTACCAATATCGATAACATAACCTGTATACAATTGGTAATTGGTAAGCAAATTCGGTTCAAGCTTAGTGGTTGTAAAATCAAGGTTTTTTTGCAAAATATTGGTCGCTGTTGCACTCGCATAGAAACCCTTGTTTCGATAAAGAAAGCCTACTTCAAAGTTATTATTGGCAGTTGATCGATCATCAGTGATGTCCGGATCAGGATTTCCAGGAGTTAAATTCCCAACATCAATTCGAAAAGAATTATAGATATACGAAAGACCAAACGAAAGGTATTGTTTCGAATAATAATCTAAAATAATGTGGTGTGCAAAGGTAAGTTTTCCTCCTGTTTGTTTGGTGTTTCCATTGGAGTCATTGTACAAAGTCAAACCCACACCCGATTGGTCTAAAACTCTAAAATCGGCATACAAAGCCTGACTTTCTGGAGCGTCGGTAACACCAACCCATTGTTTATAACCATTGAGATTAATTCTAAAGTTATCTCCAATACCAGCATAACTAGGTGAAATAACATAAGGATTATCAGCCAAATACTGTGTCGCTACAGGTACATTCAACTCTTGACTGTAACTTGCTGTTACAGTCAAAAGGAAAATGCTGATTAAGATCTTTTTCATTTTAATTTTTTTCATTTTTGGATAACTCCTCACTCTTCTTATCTGTATAGGGTAAAATGACCTACAAATTCACGTTCATCCTGATTGTGTTTCAATTTCAACACATACCAATAATCACCCATTGGCAACTCAGTTCCATTGTATTTACCGTCCCAAAATTGCCCCGCTCCAAAAGTACCTACTTCACGTCCATAACGATCATAAACTACAAATTTAATATTTGGGTAGTTCTCGGTATTCGTTGGTTTCCAGCTGTCATTAGTACCACTTCCATTTGGTGTAAAGACATTTGGTATTTTAATATCAATAAATTCAAAATACTTAGTTGCAGATACAGAGCAACCATTACTGTCGGTAACAGTAACCGTGTAGTCTCCAGATCTAAAATAAATATATTTATTGTCTGATCCTATATCCTGACCATTAACAGAGTAACGATACACCCCAGAACCACCAGTAACAGTAGCGACAATCTCATTTAGTCCACCAAGATCTATCGAAATGGTTAGTGGATCTATTCTGTCAATTGTGAATGTATCTGTTGCATCAATACAACCATTTTTATGATGTACCATTATAAAATGATCCCCAGGCGTTAGATTGGTAAACACATTGCTGTCTTGCTCGACTCCAGTACTGTCTAAAGAGTACTTCACATCGGTAGAAACATTACTAGGATCAATAGTTACAGTAACTTTATTGGCTGGTAAATCATTCACACATTCATTAGATACTGTTGCAATTGGGTTTAAAGTAACCGCAGCGTCTAAAGCCACTTCCATTTCAAAAGTACACGTATTCGCATCTTGAATATACACCGTATGGTTTCCTCCAGAAAGTCCAGTGAATAGTAATTGATTCGGAACATAAACTCCATTCGGATTATCAATACTTGTACTATATGGAGCGGTTCCTCCTGTAATAGTGATAGCAAATTCACCTGTTTTCTCACCTGCACATAATTCTTGTTGAATAGAGCCTGGAACTACATTAGCAACAATTGAAGTTGGCTCGACAATTGTATGCTGATCTAAAATAAAACAACCATTTTGATCCTGAGTAATAATATCATAAACACCAGGTTTCAAATTAATAAAGGTACCCGATACGAAAAACTGATTCAGATTAGGTGAAATAGCATATTTGATTATTCCCGTTCCACCAGAAGCATTGATTTCAATTTTTCCGTCTCCATTTCCATTACAGCTTACAGGAGTTACAACAACTGGAGCAATTAATGGTAAAATAGGCTCATTAATTTGTATTACACTAGTGGTAGTGTTACAATCACCACTAACTACGTTAACTTTATAATTACCAGCAACTAATTGAGTAAAATTACCCGGTGTCGTTTGAACAGCACCAGCAATTGGCAAGTTTGTAGCATCATCAAGTAAGGTATATACATAATTACCTAAACCACCATTTGCAACTGCAACTATAACACCAGTTGCATCATCTTTACAATTGATAACTGAATTAGTAACATCTAAATTAATAGTTAATGGCACCAATGCATCAATCTTAATGTCATTAGAAACAATACTCGTACAACCATTCACATCACGTACATAGTAACGATAAGTTCCTACAGGCACTTGGAAAGTAGCGCTATTTCCAACCATAGCTATACTAGATACAAAGTTTGGAGTAGTACTGTAAGTATATGGTGCCGTTCCTCCTGCTGCACTTAATGTTAAAGCAGTTTGAGTTAAACAAGTTTGAGTACTTGCAACTACCAAACTAGCTGAAACAATAGTTGGCTCTGCTATAGTTATAGGGGCAGAAGTAGTTCCACAACCCCATCCATCAGTTACTGTTACTGTATATGTTCCTGCGCCTAAATTGGCAAATACATTTCCAGCTTGAGGACCATTAGAAATTATTGGACTAGCCGAAGTTGTATTCAAAGTAAACAAGTAATTAGAACCTTGACCTCCTGTTGGGGCACTTACAGTAATTGTTGCACTAGTATCGCCTTTGCAAGCTAACATTGAAATACTAGGTACTGCCGTGAAAGTTATTGGTAAAGGATTACTCAACACAACCGTTTGAGGGGCTACACAACCTTTAGAATCCCTAACATTAATGGTATAAGTATCAGCCGTTAAATTAGACCAATTGTTATTTGCTCCGTAAGCTTGTACTTCGGTGGCACCTTTTAATAACTGGAACTCGTATCCTCCTGGCCATCCACCAGTTGCAGTTGCAGAAATAGTTCCATCATTGTTACCCGTAACACAAGTTATTGCAGTATGAGTTTCACCTAATGTCAATGCAGCTGTAGGCCCATTAACAGTAAAGTTTTTGCTTACGACACAGTAAGGCGTATTGGTTAATGTAGCGGTAATCGTATAGGTTCCCGCAGCTAAGTTGGTCAATGCTACTGTTCCTGCAGCAGTTGAAGTACCACTTGGCAATGAAACACCTAATGCATCTACTAGAGTATAGCTAAACGGTCCAGCTTGATTTGGACTATTTGCAGTAATCACTCTATCAATCAAAGTCACATTAGCGCTTCCATTTGTACCTCCAAAACAAGTGACATCTACAACATTGTCTATGGTCAAATCGAAAGTATTTGGCTCATTTACATAATGTACCCCTTGGATTTCACATTGTGTATCTAAGTTTCTAACCGTGATTAAGTAATTACCAATTGGTAAATCAATAAAAGTAGCAGTATTTCCAACAACTGAAGTTGGAGCTAAATTATAACCAACCCCTAAATTAGCAGTTGGAGGTGTAGTACTATTATCATAAGTTACATCCTGAACTGTAAACTGTAAATTAGTAGCTGGTCCACCAATAGTAATCGCTGTAACTGTGATGTTTTCTAAGTTATTACATGTTATAGCTTGATTAACGGTTACGTCTACTTTATCCAAAGCAATGTAAGGTGCAATAGTGATTGGAGCTGTACTTGTTCCAATACAATTTTTGCTGTCATAAACATTGACAATATAAGAACCACCGGTTAAGTTAGCTTCGGTGTACACATTGCTAGAGCCAAACTGTACCTGTGTATTTGGTGTTCCTACTTTGATGAACTCATAGTTCAAATAAGAATTAGAACCACCTGTAACACCTACAACTGTAATAGTAGCTAAGTTACTCACATTTCCAGAAGTACAACCGAATGGAACTAAAGTAGGAGCTGGCACGTTAATTAGCGCTGGTTCAGCTACTGTGATCGTCTCAGAATCAATACAATTTCTTTCAGAAGTTACCACTACTGTATAAGTTCCTGCTGATAATCCACTGAATAAGTTAGAAGCTTGAGGTGTACCACCATTTAAGCTATACATATAGACAGGATTATCATTTATTCCCGGAGCTGGTGTAGCCATTGTAGCGATAATCGTTCCATCGGTACCTCCGTTACAAGTTACATCTGTCTTAGCTAAAGCAAAACCAGTAATTAGAGTTGCTGCTTGTAAATTAACAGTAGCAAATACTTCACACAAAGTAGTAGTATCACGAACTCCAATTATATGAGATCCAGATGCAACATTAGGGAATGAAGCTACTAAAGCAAAAGCACCTCCATCAATATTATAAATATAATTACCTGAACCGCCCGTTGTGCTCACCGATACTACCCCGTCATTCGTTGCACAAGATACTGGCGTAGTAACCGTTGGGGTTAAAATAAGCGGATCTAAAATCGTAACAGATGTTCCAGCAGAAATACAACCATTTGCATCTTTTACCGTAATGTTATATGTACCTGGCGCGTTCACCTTGATTACATTACCCGTTTGATAATTAGAACCATCGGCACTATATTGTAAAGCTGTACTGAATCCAGAAGCCGTTACTGTAATATCATAAGTACCTGTAGCGCTCACACACGGCGTATGAATTGCTGATGTAATTACTGGATTTGCATCGGTTAGAATGGTTACAGATTTGAAAGTAACACAACCATTTGCATCCATTACATACACATCCCAAGTCATGTTTGCTCCTGAATTCGTATCTACGGTAAGTAAGTTACCCAATCCATATGCACTTACTACAGGTGCTATTGCTGTTGTTGGAACTACTGCATATTTGTAATCTGCTGTTCCACCAAATGCCGCAACTGTAATGGTGGCATTATCATTATTACAATTGATGTTTGTAGCTGTGGTGTTAAAATCTAATGCCAAAGCTGGTTGGCTAACTACAAAATTCGTAATTGTAGCAATACAATCAGAAACATCATCAGTTACAGTGAAAGTATAACTACCTGCTGATAAATCAGTGTAGCGAATTACATCACCTGTTACAGTTGGAGGAACTGTCGGAACTGGAAGCAAATTATAAGAATAATTCCCCGCTGTAATATAATTAGAAACTGTAAATTCAATTACTCCAGTGCTATCACCATTACAATACACATTATTGATTAATTGAGGAATAACCGCAATTTTATCTGCTTCCTCTACTATAATAGATTTAATGGTACTACAACCATTGGCATCCGTTACTTTGATAGTGTAAGTAGCTGGAGCCAAATTAGCAAAACTAAATGGCACTGCACTTGGTGCGCTTGGTACCGTCGCTGCTAATGCAGGCGATATGATTTCAAAAACATAAGGACTTACTCCACCAGACACACTATTAACCGTAACTGTAGCCACTGTTCCTGGTGTATTACAATAAATTGGACTAGCCGTAATATCCATGTCCGTTGGTGGAGAATATGGATCAACAACAGCTGAACCTGAAACACTACAACCGTTAGCATCACGAACCACATAATTGATAGTTTGAGCACTGTTTACAGAGAATGAAGAAGAAGCTTGCCAATTGGTACCATTATCAAAACTATAGGTATATCCTGGAGTTCCTCCGCCTGCAGTAATAGTAACTATTGCATCTTGTGGAGCATTCGCAGTATCACAACCAAATGGCGTTACCACTTCAGCTATTACTGTAACCGCTGTTGGCTGTCCAATAGTTTCTGAAATAGGTGCAGAAATACACATTTTCGCATCTCTAACTAATATTGTATATGTACCAATTCCAAGACCATCAAAAACATTTGAGTCTTGATAAGTCGTTCCGCCATCAATACTGTATTGGTAAGGAATAATTCCTCCTGATGGAGTTAACGTAATCGTTCCATCTGTATCACCAATACAACTAACCATAGTTGGAGCAGTCAATGCTGCTGGAGTTGTATTTGGAGTTACAATGACATCTTGTGACTCTGCTTGACAACCTTGCGTATCGGTTACTCTAAATTTGTAAGTACCAGCAGTATTAGTTATAAATGGATTTGCAGATGCAACATATCCAGTACCATCATTTACCTCATAACTCACATAAGGGGTTTCCCCTCCTGCAGCTGTTAGAGTTACGCTTGCATTAATTGCACAAGTCAAATCTTGTGTCATATCGGCTTGTAAAGTCAATTGTGGTTGAATAGTATAATTTACAAAAGCTGCACAACCATTGTCGTCTTTAATTCCTAATATATATGTGCCTGGCACAGTGAATGTAGCTATTGAAGTCGCTATTGCTGTACCATTTACTGTATACGCTTTATTTCCGTTAAATGTTGTGGTTACTAAGTCCAAATCTGTAGTTAATGCAGTACCTACATAACATTGACCCACTGGAGGTACAATCGTTGGTGTAGCATCAAATGCAACACTCACATCTAATTTAAACGTACAACCGTTGGCGTCTTTTACCCAAACATCATAATCATTAGGACTAGGTAAAGTAACGGCAAGTGTGCCATTGTCACTTGCTGTATAATCAATAGCTAGAGGCGTTATTCCATTATCTACAAAAGCATACGTATAATTAAGTGTTCCACCAGTTCCTTGAACCTTAACTACAGCACCTGAATTACAATTCGCATTCAAGTTGCTTACTAATGTTAATCCTAAAGCTGTTGGCTCTGCAATAACAAAAGATACATCGGCTGTACAATCCGTTGTTGCATCCGTTACTTGCAAGGTATAATTACCAGGAGCTAAACCAGTCAAAGTCACTATATCAGCTGTAATTACAGGTGTTCCCGTTCCAACTGTTAAACTCGCAGTATAGCTTGTGAAATCCGTTACTTTGAAAGTAGCCGAACCATCATTAGCACCAAAACAAGTCACATCCGTTTTAGCAGTTGTTGCCAAAGTAATGTTTGTCACTGGAGTTACTGTATACGACTCTTGATAGGTACAACCGAAAGAATCGGTTACTTGGAACATATAATCACCTGCTGGTAAATTGTTGAATACTGTTGGCACAGCAAAACCTGTAGTAATTTGTGGCGGATAAAGTGCTGTAGCAGCACCATTAAATTGAACAATTTCGAAAGTTAATGCACCCACTCCATTAGTAGCACTTACCGTAATACCTGATGTAGGTACTGGACAAGTTGGTGCTGTTGATAGCGTAAAATCCAAATCAGTAGGTTTGTTTAACGGATCAACATCAATAGTTTGAAGTGCCGTTTCACAACCATTTGCGTCTTTTACTCTATAACTTATCGTTTGGACACTTCCATTGTCATCTACGGTATAAGTTGGATCAGATGTATAACCCAATCCGTTAAAATTGTATAAATAGCCTGAACCAGTACCACCACCAGCTGTAACAGTAACTACAGTAGCTGTGTTACAAGTAGTATTGGCTGGGAAAGCCGCACTAGCTGTTAATGGCGTTGCTGGAGCAACAATTACATTAGTATCATCTGTTGAACAACCTCTTCCAGAATTTACTCTTACCGTATAAGTTCCTGGTAGTAATCCTAAGAATATGTTTGAAGATTGAGCAACTGCCAATTGAGGTCCTGCAATAATTTCGTAGGTATAACTAGGATTATCATTGCCCGCTAAAAGTGTCACAGTTATACTACCGTTACTATCGCCAACACACAAAGCTGGAGTAGTTGCAGTGTTATATGTTACTGGTGTTGGAGCTCCTAAAGTAACAACCGCAGTTGTGGTACAATTAGTTGGAATAGCGGTATCTGTCATAGTCACCGTGTACGTTCCTGCTGGTAATCCCGAAATAACTCCTGTTGTATTATTTATGGCAACACTTGGAAAGGTTGGCGCAATAGTATAGGTATAAGTACCCGCAACAGGACCACCTGTTCCAGACATTGTAATCACACCATCATTATCAGCACAAGTTGGTAATGCAGTAATAGCAGGTGTAGCTACCAATGGTACATCAATAGTTATTGTTTCAGTATAAGTACAACCATTAGCATCTTTGATAATGATAGTATGCAATCCAGAATTTAATCCGGTTACAGTATAAGGTAAATATGGCAGAGGTAAATTAGTATAAGTACTTCCATCGATACTAATTGAAAGAGCTCCTGTTCCCATTCCTGTCTCTGGTGGTGTTACTGTTGGAACTGCGCTAACAATGATGCCGAAATTACCTTCAGTCACACATTTGTTAACCACAGCCAAGCCAATTTTAGGACTTTGGTCAAGTAAAACAGTTACTGGCTTCCCTATAATACAATCTCTACTATCTTTAACCCAAACAATGTAATTTCCTGATTCTACATTAAACGTACTTGGGATATGAGTAGGTGACACAAAAGAGATAATAGTAGGTTGTGTATCTGCAGCATCAATACCAATTACACCATTATCAGCTACTATTTGATATAAAAATGGGCCAGTACCTCCACTACGTATTGCTATAACTTGACCAGCATTAGCATTACAATTGTCATTTCTAGTTGAGGAAACACTTAAGTCCAAAAGCACTGGAGATTCAATAATTGAAAAAATAGTTGATGCACTAGTACAGCCTGGAAATGAACCACCCACTTCTGTAAACTTAACATAGTAATTACCAGGAATAAGACCTGGAGGTGTTGTAACTGTGGTAGGTGCGGCTGTTACTATAGATCCTGAAATTCCTGTTGAAATATTGGTTTGATCAGAAAATATTTCCCAATTCACAGATGTTGCATCATAATTACTAAGAGTAAAGGTAACACTACCTGTAGCGGTTCCTGTACAAGTAACATTATTAGCCACTGGAGCACTTGAAGTCATCCCTGTCAAAGGAGGTATTGGTCCAGAAGCTTTTTCAAAATAATAACAACCTGTTATATTATCCCTAACCACAAATGTATAAACAACTCCTGGTATTAGGTTTGTAAATGTTCTTTGTCTATTCGCAGGCGAAGCTGCTCCATCTGGTGCTAAGAAACTAGTACTAAATGGCGCCACAGCTAAATCATAAATTCCAAACTCATAATCTGGTATTGGTGGTATAACTATAGGATTAACACTAACAATTATAGTAGCCCCATTTGTACAGTCAGCTGTTGTTGAAAGATTTATAACTAAATCATCTGGTGGAGCAAGTACTTGTATATTACTCACAGTTTTTGAACAACCTGTAGCATCCGTTACTATTACTTCAAAATTACCAAAACTCAAATTAGCAAATGTAAAACTAGCCCCAGTAGGATCAGGATGAGTTATTACTGCACCAGTTGTAAGGTTTCTTAAAAGATAATTAAAAGGAGCAACTCCATTTGTTATTGCACTAACCGTAACTGAACCTGCTATAATTGCAGCACTACAAGTCATATTAACTGGTGTAGCTGTAAAAAGAATTTCTGTAGGTTGATTCACAATTGCAAATCCTGGAAATTCACAACCTTTACTATCTCTTACAATGTAAGGATAACCCGGGCCTGTAGAGACCGCTAAGTTAGAATAAGAGGAAACTGCTGAAAAACCTGAACCATTAAAACTATATTCAAATGGTGCTACACCTGCAGTAGGATTTATGGTTACCACACCATTACCTGATTGATAACATGTCAAATCTGTTACAGTTGTTGTAGCTGTAACAGGTGTTGGTGTATTGGTATTAACAGTATTAGTTACTCTAATACAACCATTAGCATCCGTAATTTCAAATTGATATGATTTTCCAATAACAATTCCTGTATCGGTGTAATTCAATGTTGTTCCTGCAATTGGGAAAGGAATAACAGCACCTGAAAAACCAGCACCATCAATATTTACTCTATATCCAAAAGGTGCTAATCCACCCAAAACATCCACTTTCATTGTAGCTTCTTCAGATGTAGAACAAGTAATATCTTTGGTTACCAATGCCGTTGCGGTTAACGCTTGGTTAACGGTAACGGTTGTAGTAGTTAGACAACCATTAGCATCTGTTGCTGTTATAGTATAAGATCCTGCTGCCACTGTAAAGGTATTAGCTGGACTTGGCGCTACACCTGTATTTATAGTATACGTATAAGGCGCTAAACCACCAGCACCTACAGCTATAATTTGGAAAGCACTTCCAGTAGCTGAACATTGATTAAAAACAGATGCTGTAACTGTTGGGGAACCATTATTGATAATTGTAACCGGAGTTTGTGCTATACATCCTTTCGCATCCTTAACATAAACATCCCAAACTAAATTAGCTCCAGTATTGGTATCTACTGTAATAACATTCGAAGTTCCAAAAACAGTAGGAACTGGATCACCTGAAACAACTGCTGCATAACCATAATTAGTGGTTCCTCCTGTAGCGGTTACTGTAATTTGTGAATTGTCATTACTACAGAACACATTAGTTGCAGTTGCAGAAGTAATAGTTAAAGCCGCAGTTGGTTCTATAATGGTTACGGATTTACTATCGGTACAACCCGTTGTGATGTCCGTAACACTAAAAGAATACGTTCCGTCTGCAAGACCTGTAATGGTATAAACATCACCTGCAATTGCAATTTGTGCTGGTGGAATCACTGGTGAAGTAACCACAGTATAATTTAGAGAACTACTAAATCCAGTAACTGTAAAACGTGCACTACCTGTTGTATCGTTTTTGCAATCCACATCAGATAATTTGGTTGCCGTTACAGCAATTGGAGTTACAGGCGCAATAGTATGTGATTCAGTGTAGTAACACCCGTTGGCATCTGTTACTTTGAAAGTATAATTTCCGGCAGTTAATCCTGAGAAGACTCCACTTGAAACTCCTGTTGCATTAATCACTGGACCCGAAGTAATAACATAGGTTAATGGTGCAACTCCTGTACCAGCAGTTACTGGTACAGTTACTGTACTGGTAGTACTCGCTACAGGTGCACAATAAATTGGCGTATTGGTAATGGTGGCAATCGTTGGTGGATTAAGTCTAAATAGTGTTCCTAAACCCGAAATAGTACATCCATTGGCATCTTGTACACTATAGGTATATGGCTGATCTGAACCATTATCATTTACTGTAAACAAGTTATTGTTTCCAAAAGCGCCTCCGTTGAAACTGTATTTATAAGGCGAAGTACCTGTTCCAGCAGTAGTGTTGATGGTAACAGTACCCGCCACTTTTGTATTTGTAGGTGAACATGTAAAAGTAACTTCTGTAACAGTGGCTGCTAAAGCAGTAGGCTCAGTAATAGTAACTGCAATCGAACCTATACACCCTTTACTGTCTTTTACATAAAAGGTATATGGTGTAGCTGAAGCCGTTAATCCTGAGAACAAACTTGTTGGAACAAAAGTAATATTATCATCACTATACGTGTATCCGCCAGAACCTCCTGAACCTGCTAATTGTACAGCCCCGTTGTTTCCTCCATTACAAGTTACATGGGTTGGAGTAGCACTTACAGTAGGATTAGTTATTGGATCTACTGTTGCTGTACTTGTTGCAGTACAGCCAGGTGTGTTAGCATCTGTAACTGTTACAGTATAAGTATCTGCCGCAGCTCCAGTATAAGTAATAGTTGGCCCAGTAACCCCGGTAGCCGAAGCCACTGAAGTACCCCCACTATTAGTAATTGAATAGCTATAATTCGCTTTACCACCTGTTATTGTTGCAGTTATCGTTGCATTTGGTCCTGCTGTATTACAATCCAATGTCTTAGTAACTTGAGCCAATACAGCTAATTGTGGATAAACCGTTGTTGGAGCTGGTGCTGCTACAATACAACCATTTTTATCTTTGATGTAAACGGTATAAGTACCTGCTGCTACGTTAAAAATTGGACTCGCTTGAAAAGCGCCAGTTGGACCTGCAATTCCATAAGTTAATGGTGTTAAACTTGCGGCCGAAGGTGTAGCGGTAATGGTAAAAGTACTTCCTGAGGCTGTACATTGTCCACCAACTACCACACTGGTAATCGCTGGCAAAGCATCACTAATAACTGTAACAGTCGTTTTTGTGGTACAATCATTGGCATCTTTTACATAGACATCCCAAGATAATACTGTACCTGAATTAGTATCTACAGTTAATACATTATTTGTAACGAATGTAGGTGCAGCTAAACTACCCGCTGGTAATACTGCATACATATAATTTGGTGTTCCATTTGCGGCAACAACCGTAATTTGAGAATTATCGTTATTACAATTTACATTGGTTCCTGTAGCACTTGTAATTGCTAATGCTGCCGTTGGCTGTGTAAGTGTAAGCGTGTAATCATCAGTACATTTTGTGGTTCTATCTGTAATTACTATTGTATAACTACTAGCTGGTAAATTATTTAAAGAAATTGTAGGTGCCGATTGATTATTCTTACTATCAATTATAGTTCCTAAAGTATTTGTAACAACATAATCATATCTATGAGTATTCAATCCTGATACAGTAAACTGAATATTACCATTACCTCCAAAACATTTAATTGGACTGATTACACTTCCACCCGCCACAACATCAGGAGTTCCGCTAACTGTATAAGATCTTGTTATGGTACAATTGGTTTTAGTATCCCTAGCTTGGAAAACATAAGCTCCTGGGGCTAATCCTTTAAATTCTCCATCTGAATTCTCAGTTGAATCAAAACCTGCTGGACCAGAAATAATGCTATATCTTTTTGGAGATGAAACACCAATACCTGCAATATTAACATGACCACCAGCGGGTGTAGTCGCACAATCCCATCCAGAATCAGTAATAGTAATGCTTGTAAATTGTTCTGGAGCTGCTATAACTATTGATAATGGCCCTATTTGGCAATTATTGGCATCTTTAACATAAGCCGTTACCGTTCCAGCTGTTGCTGTGGTATAGGTATTAGATGTGGTAAAATTAGAGTTTCCATTGAAACTATACTGTAAAGTTCCTGTACCTCCAGAACCCGTAACTGTAACGACTGCTGGCACGGTTCCTGTCGGGCTACAGCCAATATCAGTAGCACTAATATTTCCTGTAACCACGCCTGGATTCACGATAGTAACATTACTTACTGCAGACTCACAACCTTTACTGTCAATAACTTTTACATTATAAGTACCCGCCGGCAAAGCCGTAAATTGGTTTGAAGTTTGTGTTGTATAAGTCGCTGAAGCACTTAACTTAATAGCATAAGTATAGCTAGTAGTAAATCCACCAGAAGCAGTTACAGTTATACTACCGTCATTGGCATTATTACAGGTAATGTCGGTTTTTGTTGTGGTAATGGCTGGAGTAGTTTTGGCCGTAACAGTAATTGTATTACTTGCAGCTGGACAACCTCTACTATCAGTAACTGTAAACACATAAGTCCCTGAAAGAGTTGCAGTGAATGGGAAAGCTGCCACTGTAGTTGGCGTTCCTCCGTTATGAGATACTGTATAAGTATAAGGTGCACCATTACCATTGGTAACATTTGGATTACCAATAGATGCATCTACCAAACATGTTAAATCATTCAATAAAGATACATTAAACCCTATTTGTGGTGCAATTACAATACTTGAAATAGTGGCTGTACAATTGTTGCTGTCCGTCACTACAATTGTATGCGTTCCTGGCGCTACATTAGCAAATGAAAAAGTAGTCAATGCAGAACTAACCGCTGCATTACTGTTTAATTTATAAGTAAATGGACCAACTCCACCTGTAAGGCCTACTACAAGAGTAGCTGGATTAGCTGTAGTATAACAGTAGTCGGTCGTAGTATCTAAAGTAGCAGTCAGTGCCGGTGGAGCCGTTACTGTGATAGAATATCCCGTAGCATTACTACATCCATTAGCATCTCTAACAAATACAGTATAACTACCAGCTGGAACATTTGTAAAATTAGCATTGTTATTGAAAGCTGTAATTACCGTCGTTCCATTAGACTGACGCAACTCGTATTGGTAAGCTGGCGTCCCTCCACCTCCTACTGCAGTAATCGTAGCACCTGTAGTACAAGTGGCTTGTACAGTAATAGAAGCAGAAGCGGTTACTGCTGCTGGCGTATTTATAGTTACATCAAACGGTTTAGAACAAGATGCCGCTGAAGATGCGTCAGGGCGAACGATTACTTTATACAAAGCTCCCGCTAATCCAGTTATAATCACTGGCGATGAAGTAGCTGTTTGCCATGTTACACCATTGTCTTTAGAATATTGAAATCCAGCAGCTTCAAAATTTTGAGCGGCTATTGTTATTTCTCCATTATTTGCTCCTGCGCAGGTTACGTTTTTAGTTCCAGCAATTTGGGCGCTAAAGGCATTCCCTGTTGGCACAATTATAGTAAAATCTTTGGTTGACAGACAAGACTTAGGCAATTGATATACACGAACATCATCAATAACAACATCATTACCGCTATACAAAATACTTCCAGAACGAATCACAAATCTTAGATTAGTATTATTCCCTGGATTTAATGTTAAAGAAATAGGCACCCATTTGTTTCGATTAGCATCTCCTGGTAACTCTGCAATTTTACCTGAATATTGTTGTGCTACTACAGTCCCTGATCCATCTACTAATTGCACCAAAATATCTGGAGCTGCTCCATTAATTCCAGCACGCAATAAATTAGCAACTGCAAAATCAACTTTTACCGGTTGATTGGGGATAACATCAATAATTGGTTTACTGTACAAAACACCGTTTGGACCAGCTGCTGAGCCAATATTTACTAGCAAGAAACGTCCTCTAGGGTCTCCAACACCAGCAAGATTATTAGGGTTAGTAGTATGATCTTTAAAATGATACCAAGCCCCAACATTTGTTCCCGAAGGATCATCACTTCTCCAGAAGTCATAAGTTACCGAGTATTGATTATCCTCTACAGAACGGGTACCACACAAATATGGAGCACTTACTCTCAAGTCATTAAAACAGTAGGCTGCTGCAATTCCTGGAGCAGTTGTTGAATTTCCAGTTCCAAAATTTTCATTTAATAAATTACTAAAAGTTGGAACTGAATTTAATTTGTATTCTACTTTAATAGCATGTGTACCAGGAGCAACATTTAGGAACACATTATTAGGAGTGTTGGTATTTTTTACCCCATCCAAATAATAATCATACGTATAAGTAACACCCCCTGGATTGGCAACGGTTACCGTACTGGTCGCAGTACCATCACAATTAAAATCAACCGGAGTTGCCACATCAATTTGTGGTTCGACTGGTTCTGGATCAAGCGTTATTGGCGCACTAAAAATACAACCATTAGCATCTCTAACATATAAGTTATAAGTTCCAGGAGCTTTAAAAGCATCATTGGTTGTGGTCCAAGTGGCTTGGTTATCAAAACTGTACTCATAAGGTGACACTCCTCCTTGTGGGTTGGTGATACGTACTTTACCATAGTTTTTAGGCGTAGGAGCTATACCACATCCTGCTAACTCCGATACACCAGCAGAAGCTGTTACAGCTGAAGCTGGTTCTGTAATAGTAATGGCGGGTTGGGGATCGAAACAATCTACTCCGTTTAAACTATATCTTAAAATTGGCGTATAAGTACCTGCAACTAAATTTGAAAAAGTACCATTGGCTACATATGTAACACCATTATCTATACTATAGGCAAGTGTATACCCATTCGCATTGGTTACATTAAATTGTATAACCCCCGTATTTGCTCCATAACATAAAACATTAGTCGGCGCTACAGTAAATACTGGTTTAGCAAGCGGAGTAACAATTAATGGCGGAATTTTATAAGTACAGTTATTACTATCTACTACATCAATATTATATATTCCACCTGCTGGCAACGGTAAAGTAACAGCAATTTCTGGCACGGTTTGAAAAACTGTTGCGCTATTTACAAAATAAAAATACGGAGCAGTTCCTCCAACTGGAGTAACTGTAATTTCTCCGTCAGAACATGTTAATGGAGTTGTAAGTGCTGCAGTTGCAGTCAATACAGGAGGATCAACTATAGTTACAGAACCTGTAAAAGCACAATTATCGGTTGAAGGATTTGTTGAAACATTTACTGTATAGACACCTGAATTAAGATCCGTAAAAGTATGAACATTTGATGCAATTGGACCAACACTGTTTACTAATGTTGCCCCTTGATAGATACTAAAATAATATTGTGGATTTACATCATTGGCTACCAGTTGTACGGTTCCTTTTCCTCCATAACAAAGCGGATTAGTATTTGAAACATCAACTGTAAAAGCTCTCTCTCTTATTAAAATATCGGGTACTGTAAAAATACAAGGGCTTGAAGTCACACCCACTTGTCTAATATATGCAGTATAAGAATTAGCCGTATTTACTGAAAAAACATTACTTGATTGATAAGTAACTCCGTCCAAACTATATTCATATCCAGCTGGTACACCACCAATCGTTATTCTGCCTGAAGTACTACAAACAATATCACTAGTAGTAACTGTTGGGCTTAATAAATTTTGATATACATTAAAATAAAAACGATTAAAACATCCACCTGGATAATTAAAAGTAACTCTAAACTGCCCTGAAGTGTTAGCCAAATAACTAGGCCCTGATCCTACATTTGACCAAGTACACGAAGAACTTTCGTTGGCACAATTACTATTTGCAACAGCACTACAACTTGCTTCATTTAGTCTTTCCCAAACAATTGTAGATCCATCGGATATGTTTGTATTTATTAATCTACTTGAATTGGCTCCACTTGATCCAATTGAATTGGTTCCACACAAAAAGATGTTAGGCAAGATTTTACCATCGTTGGGACAAGTCACTTCTTCGTCAGCAAAAGCGCTAACTGGATTTATGGCTATGCCCCCAAAACGTTCAACTGTAATTTCTTCATTATAATCGGTACAAGGTTTATTACCAACACCAAAAACTTTATAAACACCCGGTACTGTAACCGTAACCGTTTGGCCTGTAGCTGTGAAATTACCCGGACCTGTCCATGTATAACTGGCATATCCATTAGAAGCAGTTACTGTAGAACTGTTCCCACACAGAACTGCTTTATTAGTAAACAAACAATCTTTAACTCCAACTAGAAAATTGGTTGCTTGTGGTGTTCCTAAATTACAAGAAGTATAAGAAGACAAACTTGGATCGTCTGTAATTTGTGCAGTATTAATAACTCCTCTATAAGTTGCATAAGCAGTATTCTGGATTCTATTCTCACAGGCATCACTCAATTCATTACAAGTAGGTACCACTTTAACTTTTAAAACGATATCATAATGAACGAAAGGACCTCCAGGCACTAACGTCTTTTGCACCAAATTATTTGGAATAGTAAAAATGATAGTTCTTGTTGCAGCATTATACGTATGTGTTACCCCCGCCGGAACCGAAACAATATCTGCTGGATAGTTAAAATTTACATTAATTGGTAAAATATCTTTTATAGTAAATGAAGTGGCATCATCATTACCTTGATTTTCGAAACCAATAGTATAATTTAAACTTTGACCAAGGGTTACATCCAAATTACTCGCATCATTCCCTGCATCATCTTTTACAATCTTTGTAAGTAAAATAGTAGGTTCAATTATGTCGACTGCAAATGTTGTAACAAATGCACCATAACCATCACCGCTTGTGGTCAGTTTTAAATCTCCTGCCGTTGAATTATTAGGAATAACAGATCGACTTGGATTAGGTATTATAACATTATCAACATCAAAACCTAACGTATTTGTACTTGCAGGATTTCGGTCAATAACATTAACTCCGTTATTGGATATAGTCGAATTAAAAAAATTGTTAGCAGGATTTACTGCATCACTAATATTGGTGAAAACTGCCGAACTACTGGCTTTAAATTGAAATCTGTCATCTGATATTCCTCGGTCTCCCTCCAAAGCTGCTACTCCAATTTTAGCGTTAACCGGTAATGGTGATGGTAATGTTCTATAACCGCTCACAGGAATATCAAGCGTAGCACCACCTTGAACACCCGCATATCCGTCAAAAACGGATATAAATTTACTCGGCACTGTAGGGCTTTCGTAGATAACAACCAAAGTCCATCCGCCACCGCTACCTCCTTGTCTTAACCCTCGTGTCGCTCTTAAATTAGCAACCGTATACGTTCCATCAGCATCAGTCAATCCTTTCAATAAATTCGTTACATTCTTATAGCAGATTATTGGAGAATCTTTAAAAGATTGGGCATCTGCAGGTGCACTTGTGCCGTAATACTGGTAACCGTCAAAAATAATATTGTCTTCTTCACCAACAAGATCAGGATTATTATCCGCAACCAAATCAACATAAGCACCTGTAGGCAATTTAAATTTTACCTGATTCCAATCATTGAGTCGAGGAGTTCCTTGGAAAAATTTGGTAACATCTGTTCCTACTTCATTGGGGTAACAAGACGCCCAATACAAACCCGCAAAAACAATATTCTTACAAGAATTGTTAATTTTTAAATCCGCTGTACTTGAACTAAAAGTATCTGTGTCCCCATCCACATCAATATAAACAGCTTCATATGAATTGTTATTACCACCTCCTGTATAAGGTAATGCTAACCCTTTCCCACTAACAACACTATTACCAATCAATACTACATCTCCCTTTACTTTGATATTACCACCAGAAAGTCTTGGGGTAAATGGAACTGCAAGTTGAGAAAAAACTGTAGTGCTATTTAACAATATCAAAACAACTACTACATTGAATACTGCTTTACTTTTTCCCAATAATGAGTTCCTTTTATAAAAAAGTGATTGCATCAAATTTTGCAATTCTTTCGCTGTAGAAGCACAAAAGAGAAAACCCTTTTTTAAAAAGTTTTCAAACAGAGAAAATACAGAAAAAAATAATTTTGAAAAAGTAGGTTTTTTCATAATAAATATATTTTTGAAGTATTTCTTTAAAAA
>NZ_MUNX01000021.1 GCF_002001005.1 Flavobacterium sp. A45 | reverse complement strand
TCTTTATTATTTGTAGACATAAAAAAAAACCGTTAGCATCAAAGTTAAGAAACTTTAATTACTAACGGTAATTTTATTTAAATAGAAATCTACTAGATATTTTCTAAACCATCTTTCATGTTTTGAATATAAGCAGCTTTTTGAAATTTCATTCTATTGATAACTGATGGCTTAATAAAAGCAGTACGTGCTCTTAGTTGTCTTACAGTTCCAGTTTTATCGAATTTTCTTTTGTAGCGCTTAAGTGCTCTATCGATATTTTCTCCGTCTTTAATTGGTATAATTAACATAATTTTATCACCCCCTTTCGTTAAGTGCGCAAAAGTAAACATTATTTTGAATTTCGAACACTAATTTTAAATATTTTTTTGCGTTTTATTTTTCACTATAGAATTACTCAACAAAAAAAACGAAGTTCCTTTCAAATATCTATTTCAACAAATTCCTTGAAATTACAATTTTTTGAATTTCAGTAGTTCCTTCACCTATTGTGCATAATTTTGAATCTCTATAGAATTTTTCTACCGGATAATCTTTGGTATAACCATACCCTCCGTGTATTTGCACAGCATCATTAGCTACTTTTACACAAACCTCTGATGAATACATTTTGGCCATTGCCCCTAATGTAGTTACAGGCCTATGTTGCTCTTTAAGGAAAGCCGCTTTGTGCAATAATAATTCCGAGGCTTCTATTTCGGTAGCCATATCGGCTAATTTAAAAGAGATTCCCTGAAAATCTGATATAGGCTGCCCAAACTGATGCCTTTCTTTTGAATATTTCAAAGCTGCCTCATATGCCCCTTTTGCAATTCCTAATGACAATGCTCCAATGGAAATTCTTCCCCCATCAAGAATTTTCATAGCTTGAATAAAACCTTGTCCTACCTCACCCAATCTATTGGCATCTGGAATACGACAATTGTCGAAAATCAATTCAGCCGTTTCACTGGCACGCATACCTAATTTATTTTCTTTTTTCCCAGAAGTAAATCCAGGCATTCCTTTTTCGAATACAAATGCAGTCATTCCTTTGGAATCTCCTTTTTCGCCAGTGCGAACAATTACTACAGCAATATCCCCGGAAATAGCATGCGTAATAAAGTTTTTGGCACCATTTACCACCCAAAAATCACCGTCACGCACCGCAGTTGTATTCATACCTCCAGCATCGGATCCTGTATTGTGCTCCGTCAAGCCCCAAGCGCCAATATGCTCGGCTGTTGCCAGTTTCGGAATCCATCTTTTCTTCTGCTCTTCGTTTCCAAAAGTCAAAATATGATTGGTACATAATGAATTATGCGCCGCAACAGACAGACCTATAGAAGGATCAACTTTTGAAATTTCCTCCACAATCGTGATATATTCATGATATCCCAATCCTGAGCCTCCTAATTCTATTGGAACCAAAACTCCCATAAATCCCATTTCTCCCAGCTTTTTAAAAAGCGGAATTGGAAAAATTTGAGCTTCATCCCACTCCATTATATAAGGTCTTATATTTTTTTCGGCAAAATCTTTTATAGATTGTGCTATTAAAGATTGTGTTTCGTTGTAATCAAAATTCATCATAAATGTCTTTTATATTAAAAGTCCAAATATAAGGCAATAAAATTTGCTTTTTCAACAGGAAAGCCGTTAATTTTTATCAAATCCTCAATATTTTTAAAATCACCATTCATACTTCTATATTTAACAATTTGCCGCGCTAAGTCATATTTGAAATAAAAAAATTGAGAAAGCTCCTTTATTGAAGCATTATTGACATCAATTTTATTCAAATTAGGAAGTTTTGATATCTTGAAATGAGTATTTAAATTCAGAATTACTTCTGGTGACAATCCCCAAATATCTTTGAGCTGATCCATCGAAACAAATCCACCTAACTTTTCTTTTTGGGTCAAAATCCGAATCGAAAGCGCCTCTCCGATCCCGTTTATTTTAATCAAATCTTCTTTTGTTGCTTGATTGATATCGATTAAAGTTAATTTCTCTTTTTTGGCGAAAGCCGAATTTCGAGTATAATTATATTCTTTAAAATCCTTTTTATGATTTACCCAATCAGGGAATTTGAAAAATGGAGCAATCACATTCAATAATGAATCTGAAACTTTTGTTACATCTTGAAATTCTTTGGCAGAATTAACAAACTTATTATCTTTTCTAAAATCCAAAAGCCTATCGATTTCTTTAACAGACATTCCGAGTTTATAACCTTTATAATCCGAAATAAAATTGGGATTAAAAGGATAGATATTTGGATGAACCTTATATTTAACTGATCGAAGCGAATCAATGCCTGACTGCAAAGCCAACCATTTTTCCTTTTCAGGAAAAGATTTGGCTGCTAAACTAAAATCAACAGTAAAATATAGTGTCTGCAATCCTATAATAATAGTAAAAAGCAATAAAATCCCTGTGCACTGC
>NZ_MUNX01000022.1 GCF_002001005.1 Flavobacterium sp. A45 | reverse complement strand
GTCTTACTATAAAATGAACTATCATATTTTATAGATAACCTTTCAATAAGATTACCCACTAAATCATACTTTTTCGTTGTTGTAATCCAAAGAGAATTTTCAGGTTCTAGATATGATTTTATTTTATGAATACGTCCAATTTCATCATTTTCGAAAGTTAGTTTACCATGAATTTTTTCATTATTGTCATATTCATATTCAATAAATAATTTTCCGGTATTATCATATTCGTATATGCGTTTACTATGGAATTTTTTGCTATAATAAACTTGTTCGTTAATAATAAGATTTTTATCATTGTAGCTATATAAAACTTCTCTAAAAGGGTCACATTTTGGTAGATATTGTAATTCACGAGTAATGCTACCATAAATATTAAATTGTAATTCTTTTTCACATATTTTTTCTTTAATCTTGTAGCCTTTCAATGATCCAAATCTCTCAGAGGTATATTCTCTAATAGATTTTACGTTTCCTTTTAGTTTCATTTTTTCAAGATCATTTACAGAATAGGTGTATTGACAAATAAATAATAGAAACGGAATGATGATAATTTTTAAACTATTTTTTTTCATTTACTCTTTTTTTGTTGCTTGGGTGTTTTGATTAGTAAATTTATTTAATCTTATTAAGATTGTCGTTCACTTTATCTTGCCCATAACGTTCTCGCGCTACAAGCAGTTTGGGACTAAATTAAGCCCATTCTTCGGATTTGCCAAATCTTCCAAATACAAAACCATATTTAAATTAAGCCAAATGCCCAAATTGCTTGTAGCGTGTGTTATGCACAGTTGCTTTGTTCAAACCATTTTTTTAAATATTCAATTAGCTCTTCTTCGTTATAAGAAGTCAAATGCTCGTAGATTTTATTTTGAAAATTATTAAACTTAATCCCAATTTCTCCGCCACAAAAATATTTTGAGACTTCCTCATTTCCGCCAATATAAAATTTATCGTCATTTTCTTTTCCAAATATCCATCTCATATTTTCGTCAAAATATTTAGGTCTTTTAGTTAATATTTCAGGCTGAAAACCTCCACCTTGACTATTACCAAATCCAATTCGGCCATTTGAAGCTTTATGAAATTTTGCTTCTATAAAAAATAGGCGAGAAGGTTTAGAATTTTTACAGATTAATATGTCTACAACATCTTTATTTCGCAATATCACGATATCTGAATCTATAGCAGATATTTTATCTACAATAATTTTACGAATATGAGTTTCAAATTCAGTTTCGGATTTAAACATTCTCTTTAGTGGTTAGTTGTTGGGCAATTGTGCATAACGTTCCCGCGCTACACGCAGGCTGGGATTAAAGATGCGTAATCTTTCAGTTAAAAACAAATGTATCAAACACAAACTATTTTCAAATTAAACCAATTGCCCAGCTTGCTTGTAGCGTGTGTTAGGCGGCGTTGTGACACGTAAGGTGAGCAAGTTTTCAAAATTGACGCAACTCGGCCAAGCTATTTCAGTATTAATTTATGTTTTCGTTTTCGTTTTTATTGTTTCCCATTTTTATAAGCGCTTTTATATCTTGCTTTTACATACCAAGTATTTACAAATATCATCTTTCTTTTCAATAATAATCTTGTCTCTTTGCAATCCTTCAAGAGTATATGGCGGTTCCAGCTCTATAAGCGGCAAATTATTGTCTGTACGATATTTAATTATTTGTTGTAAAAATTTGTCAATTATTTTCTTATCGACTTCTGAAATATTTTTTTGGTTGAAATTAGTTATTCCTAATATCCAAACATCTGTATATTCCTGTTTTGCTTTGTATAAAGTTGATAATTTATCTAAAAGTTCGAATGATAAATCTTTATTTGTAATAATGACTAAAGTCGGCCTCAAAGCACTATAACTTGAACTAACAAATTGATATGTTGCATATGCTTTTCCATCAAGCTCACGATAGTGATCAGAAATCTCTATACTAACATTTTGTCCGAATGAAATTTGGAATTGGAAAATCAAACAAATAAATAATATTCTTTTCATTCTTTTATGTTTTTTGTTCCTAGCTTGTCTTACAATGACGCCTAACGTCTTGGCACTACAGCGGGTTTGGGACTAAATTAAACCCTATTTTCGGATTTGCCAAATCATCCCAAATACAAAACCAACTTTCCATTAAGCCCAATGCCCAAATCCGTTGTAGTGGCTGTTAGGCGATGTTATGCAAGTAATGTTAATAATTCATATCTAATTGTAGAAACAAGATTTTTAACTTCATCTTCGTTTAATTTATGAATATCATTCATTAATTTTTTAACTGAATCAACTTTTGTTTTAAGTTTTTCCTTATCTGGATCAGTAGTAATTTTTTTAAGATTTTTAGAGGCTAAGTTTAAATTAGTTATGCAAGTTTCATAATGTTTTTTTTCTGGATTATTAGTAATATTTGATTCTTTTTTTTCTTCAGACGATTCTCCGTGCCCTTTAGAAGCGGAGATAAAATAAAAGAAAGCATTAACGTAATCTTTTTCTTTTTCAAAATGTAATGCTATGGCCGTAGATAAATTGCCTTTTGCTAATTTCAATTCTGTTTTGGTTTCTTTAAGATCTATTCTATAT
>NZ_MUNX01000158.1 GCF_002001005.1 Flavobacterium sp. A45 | reverse complement strand
CCAAAACCTGCAGATATAGTAACGAATCAAACGATTTGTTCGGGAGCGACCTTCACCTGGAACGGTACGGATTATACAACGAATCAGACAGGAACAAGATTCCCAGGAGCAGACGGTTGTACGGCAGATCAAGTGTTGAACTTAACTGTAACGCCAAAACCTGCAGATATAGTAACGAATCAAACGATTTGTTCGGGAGCGACCTTCACCTGGAACGGTACGGATTATACAACGAATCAGATAGGAACAAGATTCCCAGGAGCAGACGGTTGTACGGCAGATCAAGTATTGAACTTGACTGTAACACCAAAACCTGCAGATATAGTAACGAATCAAACGATTTGTTCGGGAGAGACTTACAGATGGAACGGTACGGATTATACAACGAATCAGACAGGAACAAGATTCCCAGGAGCAGACGGTTGTACGGCAGATCAAGTGTTGAACTTGACTGTAACACCAAAACCTGCAGATATTGTTTATACAGTAAGTATTTGTTTAGGTTCAACCTATACTTGGATGATGAATAATGTAGGCTATAATCTCGGGGGTACATACACTATTGTTAATAATGGCTGTAGTCCAAATTTAGTTTTAAATTTGATAATGACAACTCCTCCAAATGCAGGAACACTTATAGGAACACAAAATATTTGCGTAGGCGGAAACACAACTTTTAGTTCAGCCGCTCCAGGAGGAAGTTGGTCTTCCAGCAATCCAACGATTGCAGCAGTTGATTCAACGGGATTTATTACGGGATTGTCTGCAGGAACTGCAACTATAAGTTATACGGTAACAGGAACTGGAGGGTGTCCTGATGCCATAGCTACTAGAACAGTAAGTGTTTATTCACCAACAGTCTCTTTGTCTGGTACTACATCAGTTATAGAAAACTCAACTGGAACAGTTGATATAACAGCAAGTTTATCAACAATATCTTATGAAGATGTTACTGTAAATTTAACTTTGACGGGTACAGCAAGCGGATTAGATTATACTGCATCTGGTATTTCGATTGTTATTCCAGCAGGTTCTTTATCCGGCAACATAACTATTGATCCTATTGATGATATTATATCAGAAGGCAATGAAACAGTTATTGCTCATATATCAAGTGTAATCGGAGGTTGTGCAAGTGAGGATGGTACCCAAGTTGTTACTGTAACTATATCAGATGATGAAGCAACGCCGACAGTTGACATCAGCAGTCCAAGTGTAACCGAAGGAGCATCAGCTAGTTTTGTAGTATCTATAGATGTTGCCAGTTCAGTAGATACGGTAATTGATATTGTAACCAATACTGGTACAGCAGGAACTTCGGATTATACAACTACCACAACGACAGTAACTATCCCAGCGGGACAAACCAGCGTAACGGTAAGTGTACCAACAACAGACGATGCTACCGATGAACCAGCAGAGAATTTTGCTTTGAACGGTACGGTAACTTCAGGGAACACTAGCAATACAACTCCATTCGGAACAGCGACAATCAATGATAATGATGCGACTCCAATAGTTAGCATCAGCAGTCCATCTGTTATCGAAGGAGCCAATGCTGTATTCATGGTTTCGATAGACGTTGCCAGTTCAGTTGACACAGTAGTTGATGTTGTAACTAATACAGGTACAGCAGGAACTTCAGATTACACAACTACCACAACGACATTAACGATCCCAGCGGGACAAACCAGCGTAACGGTAAGTGTACCAACAACAGATGATGCAACAGATGAGCCAGCAGAGAACTTTACTTTAAACGGAACAGTAACCTCAGGGAACACTAGCAATACAACTCCATTCGGAACAGCGACAATCAATGATAATGATGCGACGCCAATAGTTAGCATCAGCAGTCCATCTGTTATCGAAGGAGCCAGTGCTGTATTCATGGTATCTATAGACGTTCCAAGTTCAGTGGACACAGTAGTTGATGTTGTAACTAATACAGGTACAGCCGGAACATCGGATTACACTGCAACGACTACGACAGTAACGATCCCAGCGGGACAAACCAGCGTAACGGTAAGTGTACCAACAACAGACGATGCAACAGATGAGCCAGCAGAGAACTTTACTTTGAACGGTACGGTAACTTCAGGGAACACTAGCAATACAACTCCATTCGGAACAGCGACAATCAATGATAATGATGCGACTCCAATAGTTAGCATCAGTAGTCCAACGGTTATCGAAGGAGCCAATGCTGTATTCATGGTATCTATAGACGTTCCAAGTTCAGTGGACACAGTAGTTGATGTTGTAACTAATACAGGTACAGCCGGAACTTCGGATTATACAACTACCACAACGACAGTAACTATCCCAGCGGGACAAATCAGCGTAACGGTAAGTGTACCAACAACAGATGATGCAACAGATGAGCCAGCAGAGAACTTTACTTTAAACGGAACAGTAACCTCAGGCAACACTAGCAATACAACTCCATTCGGAACAGCGACAATCAATGATAATGATGCGACTCCAATAGTTAGCATCAGCAGTCCAACGGTTATCGAAGGAGCCAATGCTGTATTCATGGTATCTATAGACGTTCCAAGTTCAGTGGACACAGTAGTTGATGTTGTAACTA
>NZ_MUNX01000023.1 GCF_002001005.1 Flavobacterium sp. A45 | reverse complement strand
CTATAAATTTATTTCCCTTATCTTTAAAATAAAGACCTTTATTTGTAGCTATCCATAAATTACCATTAATGGACTGTAAAAGGTCATAAATAATTAACCCATCGGAATTAATATTGTTGATCTTATATTGAAATAATTTTTCAGATTTTTTATCAAAAATAAATAGCCCTTTATCGGACCCTATCCACAAGGAATCTTTCGATTTTGATTTGAGAAATATAGATTTAAAATTCCACCTATCTTCATATTTTATAGTTTTAAGTACATTTGTTCTTAAATTAATTGAATTTACAAAAGGTCCTCCACCAACAAACCATAAAACACTATCTTTTTCTATTAAAATGGAATTATAAATGTTGCGGGAATATGATGTTTTATGAATTTTTGATAAGGATTTATCATTTGCGTTTAACTTAAAAATTCCTGAAGAAGAGCAGACGTATAAATTTCCTGAACTATCGGAAGTCATACCTTTAACACTAATCTGAGAATCATTACCCTGTAAATATTTCTTAAACCTAAGATCGAAAGGTTTTAACATAACAATTTTTACATTATTCGAAAACCAGATTATACCATTACTATCCAATCTTAGTTGTTTACTAAGAATATTTCTTTTCAAAAAAAAGGTGTCAATAGTTGTAAATGTATTTTTTTCTTTATCAAATAATAAGGTATAAATTTTATTATCTCTAACTGTAAAAAAATATGTTTTTGAATATAAAAAATTATCATATGGACAGTCAAACATTTGTATGTTTAAATTCTTTAAATATGTATAATTATACTTTTTACCATCAAAAAAAACAACACCGCTAGCATTGTTTTTAAAAATTTCTCCATTACCAACAAAATGCAAATTTGGTTTATCGCTTTTTAAATGCAAAACAAAATGAATACCTTTATCATCAATTACATACAAATTGCAATGCGATTTCACTAATATTTTTCCTTGATCTAGTTCTCTTATTATTCTTAAAGCTCCACTTTCTGTATTAACAACCTCACTGTTTTGTTTTATATATTTTATTTCTTTTGGCTCTTTAGGAGATACATATATCTTTTGATTGTAATATGTATCAATTTTTATAACGTAGTTTTCCCCTAAACTAATCCATATATTACTTTTCTTGTCCAGAAGCGAGACAACATCTTCCTTGCTTCTAATCTTATGTTTCAATTCCCATTTAATATATCTAACATTGAAAGTTTTCGGGTTTATTATATAAGCACCAAGATGATTTATAGCCCAAATATCACCTTTCCCATCCTGAATCCAACTGTAAATATTGAGATTGGAAATAGAAAGCTCCTTTTCTTTAATACCCTTATAAGTATATTTAATTGTATTTGTTCCATCATATTTGTAAAATGTTCCTTGTGTATTTACAGCGTACCAAACAAAGCCATCTTTATCAGGAAAAGGCTGACTGCTTATTAAATAAGTATCACGTTCATCTCGAAACGAAATTGAATTTGTAGTGTGGCTAATCTGCCCAAAAACTTGAATTGAAAAAAAATATATAAGAAGATTTGCCCGAAAAAATATAGTCCTCATTTGAATTTAAATAATTAAAAGGATTTGTGAAAAACTGAAAAAAAGGTCAAGATACAGTTTTATAATCAGTTATTTTGTTAAATCGTTCAATAATTATATGTTTTGCTATAAATCATCTTGAAACTTTATATAAGATGTCTAATAATTCAAACTTAAAAACTGGCAATCATTGGCTCAACTCTCAACATTAAATGTCATTTTATAATAATAAGAAGATATGTTGCCCATTATATAATCAGTTTTTGTTGTAAGTAGTTTTTCATTTTAATATTTATATCCAATTGATCTGTAAGAGATTTTTGAGTAGAAGGCTCTCGTTGCATGAAAGGAAGTGGCTCAAATTCCGATGTTATCGTTATAAAATCTTTGTTTTTTTTCTTTTGGACTTCAATTATATCCTGCCACCATCTAACAAATCGATCTAAATTTTCTTCCCATTCCAGAGCGAAGAGATTATTGACTTGTGATGATTGACTAGAACCAACACGGGCGTGAATATGAACAATTTTGGAATAAATTTTTCGTAAATTATCTTGCTGGTCATAAAGTAAACTCTCTCAAATGGTGCAGAAATGAGAGAAGTCAGCAATTAAATTTAATTTTGGAAAAACTTCAATATACTGCAACAGCGTTTTAAGATGAAAAGAAAATCTCCCACCATGAATTTCATGCCAAATAGGGATACCGCTTTCTTTAGAAATTAATTCTGTAAGATTCAAAATTTTACAGTTTTCACTAAAGTCAAAAAAATCTTTACCAGTTTGAGAATTGATATAATCTGGTTTTAAAGTGATTAAAAACTGCAGTCTTTGGATTAGTTTTTGAATATATTCTTCTACAGTTTCAATTGCACTTCCAAGCACTTGTTGTGCTATAAAAACAAATTCTGAATCGATAGTTTCTCTTATTCTTTGTAATTCAGAAAGAAATTCTGTAACAAAATTAGCATCATCAAGAAAGTTGATTTCTACTCCTTGATATCCATTTTGGACCACAAAATTCAGAAATTCCTTTGCGGATTTGTTTTGACAACCCCAATAGCTGCAGATGTATTTAATATTATGCATTTAGAGTGAGTATAAAATTGGTTTTTTATAGGAGAATATATAATTTTACCTATGTTTGCATCTGGAAACCAAGTCTTCCAATCTTGAATTTAATTTCTTTTAGGTTTCTTATAAAAATTTAGCATTTAATATTGTGCAAAGGAATTCAATTATTATTCTTTAATCTTTATAAATCGGTTAAATAGTTCTTGTTTTCTTTTAGAGATGGGAAGAAAAGTTCCATTTATTAGTTGGCAGTAAGCACCG
>NZ_MUNX01000024.1 GCF_002001005.1 Flavobacterium sp. A45 | reverse complement strand
ATAATATATTAATTGATGACAATACTTTTAATTCTATTCTTTCAGCAAATAACACATATATTAAGGGTAATATCTCAAAGTATTTTGAAACAAAAAATAAAATAATAGAGCAGGTAGAACAAACGGTTAGTAAGGTTAATCAATCTCTAGATACTTTTTTTAATAATTTCCAGAAAAGTTTATTTGTCTTCATATCTTTTTTCTTAACAGTATTTATTTATAAGATTATTAACAAAGCAGAAGTTGATAAGATTTTTAATAAGGAAACTTCAATAATTGGATTAGGATTATTGTTATTATCTCTTTTCTTTATGATTTTTTCTAGAGTGATTTTAAGCTTAGATAAAGAAAGAATGAAAAACAGATATGAAAAAGTAAAAGACAGATATAAAGATGTTTTAATCACGGAAGATATTGAGAAAATTTTAAATAATGATGAAGAGTATTTAAGTGAAATTAGTTACTTAAATAAAAGAGTTTATTGGTATACCTTTTTGTGGATTATCACATTAATGTTATTTCTGATAATTTTGTTTTTAGCCTCTGATTATCTAGAGTTGTATTCAAATGTAGATAATAATTTAAAACCAAATTGTTGTTGCTAAAAAGTCTATAAGTTATGGAATATAAATACCTTATTAAAGAACCTAATAGTTGTTCTGAGCATGAAATTCATAAGTTTTATGATCTTGTAGTAAAAGGAGGAAAAGTTAAGTTAGAAGGTTTGCGTGAAAGAATTTTGAATTGTAAATTATTGGCTTTTTGCTATAATACTTCAAATGAGATAATTGCAATTTCTTCAATAAAAAAACCTCAAAAAAGTTATATTACTAAAGTAATAAAGAATGCAAATTTAGATAGATTACATACGGATCTACAATTTGAGTTAGGATATTCCTTTACTGATGTTGAATATAGAAGAAAAGGCATTAATGGTAATTTAAAAGCGCATCTTTTAGATGCAATTAAAGTAGAAGATTGTTTAGTTTTTTCAACAACAGCAATCACTTCCAGTCAAATCTTTTTAGAAAATAATGGTTTCATTTGTTATGGGAAATCATATGATGGAGAAAATGATAGAGATATAAAGTATTATGAAAAAAGATTTGGTAAAATTTGAGATTTAATAAAATAATTAAAAAAAATATGTCAACACCTTTTAACTCTGAAAAGATTATAACTCATAAAATTAATGAATCAGAACTGAGTACTTTCTTAGTTGGATTTGATTTAAATGATGAAGGGATAAGAGAATATAGAATAAAACCTTTAATTGAGAAACTAACTCATGTAATTCATGAATTCGCATTTGGATATCATGAAGGTACAGAAACACCTAATACAGAAACACTATCAAAGCTTTCTGAAGCTGCAAAATCTATTTATAAAATTGATTCTTTCCAAAAAATTAAAGACTTGTGTGATATTGATGAGAGCATAAGTGATGATGTTGATGATAAGTACTTAAGAAGAGGAGAATTTGGAGAGTTAATTTTGCATTTACTATTACGGGATTTTCATAAAACCACACCACTTCTTTCAAAGATTTATTTCAAGGATTCATTTGGGCATACTGTACATGGATTTGATGCTGTACATATTCAAGAAGAAACTAAGACACTTTGGCTAGGAGAATCAAAATTGTATCTTGATGGGAAAAGGGGAATTAAAGCTTTAATTTCTGATATTGAAGAACACTTCAAAAGTGATTATTTAAATTCAGAATTTCTTATTATTTCAAAGAAAATAAAGCATTTTGATAATACTCCTGATAAAGATTATTGGGTTGACTTAATGTCTAAATCCACAAAATTAATTGACCAACTAGATACGATAAATATTCCTCTTCTGTGCACATTTAATTCTGATCTTTTTTCTAGTTATGATGATGAAAGTTCTTCAGAATTTGTTGATGCATATATTCAACAAATGAGAGAATTAAAAGAATATTTTGATACGAATCATAATCATCCATTAAAAACTAAATTAAACATAATTTTGATTCTTTTTCCAGTTCAAAATAAAGTCACTTTAGTTAAAGGGTTACATAAAAAACTATCTCTCCTTCAAGCTTTATCAGAATAATGGAACAACTCATTGAAACTATTGAAAATAAAAGTTCATTTACTATAGATGAAACATTTGAATTATATAAATTATGTTCAAAATTCATCATTGAGGATGAACAGAAAGCTCAAAAAATTGTAATTAACATTCTTAATAACAGAGGTAAGTTTGATAATAGTTTAGATCCTATTTTGACAGATTTAGTTGAAGCTGTGGGTTTTTATCCTTATCTGCAAAAAGAAAATTTAATTCTGGACTCCACAGATTCGTTAATTAGAAAAGAGTATCATCATTCTAATAATGTTGATAAATTTTTACATGAAGATCAAAGACATCTCCTATCTCTCCTAAATTCAGATAAGAATATTATAGTAAGTGCTCCTACAAGTTTTGGAAAAAGTCTTTTAATTGAGGAATTTGTTGCATCTAGAAAATTTAAAAATATAATAGTAATACAACCTACTTTAGCACTTTTAGATGAGACTAGAAAGAAACTTTTAAAGTATGATGAATACTATAAAATTATAGTCAGAACTTCTCAAGAAGCAAGTACTGATAAAGGAAATTTATTTTTATTTACTGCTGAAAGAGTCAATGAGTATCAAAATTTTCCGTTAATTGAATTTCTAGTAATTGATGAATTCTACAAGCTTAGCGCAAAAAGAGATGATGAAAGAGCAGACTCTCTGAATAACGCATTCAATTATATTCTTAAAACATTCAATAGTAAATTTTATTTATTGGGACCAAATATTGATGGAATTTCTCCAGGGTTTGTAGAAAAGTATAATGCTATTTTTTATAAGACCAAATCATCATTGGTTGATACTAAAGTTATTGATATTTATACACCAAATAAAG
>NZ_MUNX01000072.1 GCF_002001005.1 Flavobacterium sp. A45 | reverse complement strand
GTACAATAAGCAAAATAAGGGCGTATGGGGGATGCCTAGGCTCTCAGAGGCGATGAAAGGCGTGATAAGCTGCGAAAAGTTACGGGGACGAGCACACATCGATTGATCCGTAAATACCTGAATGGGGCAACCCACTATGTTGAAGACATAGTACACCGATAGGTGGGCAAACCCGCTGAACTGAAACATCTAAGTAGGCGGAGGAGAAGAAAACAAAAGTGATTCCGTAAGTAGTGGCGAGCGAACGCGGATTAGCCCAAACCAATGTTGTTACGGCAATGTTGGGGTTGTAGGACCACGACATTTCATGCACAAAGAACCAGAATCTACTGGAAAGTAGAACCAGAGAGGGTGATAGTCCTGTATGGGTAATGAGTGTAATGGATAGTGGTATCCTGAGTAGGGCGGGGCACGTGAAACCCTGTCTGAATTTGGCGGGACCATCCGCTAAGGCTAAATACTCCTGAGAGACCGATAGTGAACCAGTACCGTGAGGGAAAGGTGAAAAGAACCGTGAATAACGGAGTGAAATAGATCCTGAAACCATACGCTTACAAGCGGTCGGAGCCCTTTCGTGGGGTGACGGCGTGCCTTTTGCATAATGAGCCTACGAGTTAACGTTGCTGGCAAGGATAAGTGGTTAAGCCACGGATCCGTAGCGAAAGCGAGTCTGAATAGGGCGCTTTAGTCAGTAGTGTTAGACGCGAAACCGTGTGATCTACCCATGGGCAGGATGAAGCGCTGGTAACACAGTGTGGAGGTCCGAACCGGTTGACGTTGAAAAGTCTTCGGATGACCTGTGGGTAGGGGTGAAAGGCCAATCAAACTCGGAAATAGCTCGTACTCCCCGAAATGCATTTAGGTGCAGCGCACGGCGTAAAGTTATATAGAGGTAGAGCTACTGATTGGATGCGGGGGCTTCACCGCCTACCAATTCCTGACAAACTCCGAATGCTATATAATGTTTCCGTGCAGTGAGGGCTTGGGTGCTAAGGTCCAAGTCCGAGAGGGAAAGAACCCAGACCATCAGCTAAGGTCCCCAAATATATGTTAAGTTGAAAGAACGAGGTTTGTCTGCCCAGACAGCTAGGATGTTGGCTTGGAAGCAGCCATTCATTTAAAGAGTGCGTAACAGCTCACTAGTCGAGCGGACGAGCATGGATAATAATCGGGCATAAACATATTACCGAAGCTATGGATTTGTAATTTATTACAAGTGGTAGGGGAGCATTCTAACAGGGTTGAAGGTGTATCGTAAGGTATGCTGGACTGGTTAGAAAAGAAAATGTAGGCATAAGTAACGATAATGCGGGCGAGAAACCCGCACACCGAAAGACTAAGGTTTCCACAGCTATGCTAATCAGCTGTGGGTTAGTCGGGACCTAAGGCGAACCCGAAAGGGACAGTCGATGGCCAACGGGTTAATATTCCCGTACTACTTATTACTGTGATGGGGTGACGGAGTGATGAAAGCGCCGCGAACTGACGGAATAGTTCGTTGAAGTACCTACCTATAAGCTGCGCAGGCAAATCCACGCGGCTTGGGGAAATACGATAGTACTCGGAGTCTTCGGACAAAGAGATAGTGCGCCTAAGGGCTTCCAAGAAAAACCTCTAAACTTCAGGTAATGAGTACCCGTACCGCAAACCGACACAGGTAGTCGAGGAGAGAATCCTAAGGTGCTCGAGAGATTCATGGCTAAGGAATTAGGCAAAATAGACCCGTAACTTCGGGAGAAGGGTCGCCTCTGAGTAATCAGAGGCCGCAGTGAAGAGGTCCAGGCGACTGTTTATCAAAAACACAGGGCTCTGCAAAATCGTAAGATGAAGTATAGGGCCTGACACCTGCCCGGTGCTGGAAGGTTAAGAGGAGATGTTATCTTCGGAGAAGCATTGAATTGAAGCCCCAGTAAACGGCGGCCGTAACTATAACGGTCCTAAGGTAGCGAAATTCCTTGTCGGGTAAGTTCCGACCTGCACGAATGGTGTAACGATCTGGACACTGTCTCAGCCATGAGCTCGGTGAAATTGTAGTAACGGTGAAGATGCCGTTTACCCGCAGTGGGACGAAAAGACCCTGTGCACCTTTACTATAGCTTAGTATTGACCTTGGATAAATGATGTGTAGGATAGGTTGGAGACTGTGAAGTGGCGTCGCTAGGCGTTGTGGAGTCATTGTTGAAATACAACCCTTTGTTTATCTGAGGCCTAACCCCATAATGTGGGGGACATTGCTTGGTGGGTAGTTTGACTGGGGTGGTCGCCTCCAAAAGAGTAACGGAGGCTTCTAAAGGTTCCCTCAGTACGCTTGGTAACCGTGCGTAGAGTGCAATGGCATAAGGGAGCTTGACTGAGAGACATACAGGTCGATCAGGTACGAAAGTAGAGCATAGTGATCCGGTGGTTCCGCATGGAAGGGCCATCGCTCAAAGGATAAAAGGTACGCCGGGGATAACAGGCTGATCTCCCCCAAGAGCTCATATCGACGGGGGGGTTTGGCACCTCGATGTCGGCTCGTCACATCCTGGGGCTGGAGAAGGTCCCAAGGGTTGGGCTGTTCGCCCATTAAAGTGGCACGCGAGCTGGGTTCAGAACGTCGTGAGACAGTTCGGTCTCTATCTACTGTGGGCGCAAGAAATTTGAGTGGATCTGATTCTAGTACGAGAGGACCGAATTGGACTAACCTCTAGTGTATCTGTTGTCCCGCCAGGGGCACCGCAGAGTAGCTACGTTGGGAAGGGATAAGCGCTGAAAGCATATAAGCGCGAAACCCACCACAAGATGAGATTTCTTTTAAGGGTCGTGGGAGATGACCACGTTGATAGGCTATAGATGTAAAGGCAGTAATGTCATAGTCGAGTAGTACTAATAACCCGTAAGCTTATGTACACCCTTTTCCCCCGATGCAAGTCGGGGGGAGAAACTTTCTAAAATAGTAAATAAAACAAATTTCTTTATCTCAGTATGTTAAGATATTATGTGATTGATTGCTATCTGAAATAGAGAAAATCATTACAATGATTGTCCAAAGCAATTATAACGACTTAAGGTGGTTATTGCGGCGGGGCTCACCTCTTCCCATCCCGAACAGAGTAGTTAAGCCCGCCTGCGCAGATGGTACTGCAGTTATGTGGGAGAGTATGTCGCTGCCTTTTTTTA
>NZ_MUNX01000025.1 GCF_002001005.1 Flavobacterium sp. A45 | reverse complement strand
CCCACTACAAAAACGACATCATAATCTTTTATTATATTTTCTAATATAATTTGTAATTTTTTATCATAATCAAAAAAATGTTTCGCAAAGGCATTTTTTACATAATTACTTGCTTTTCCTTTACAACTATTTTTAAAAAAACTAAAAAAAGCAAGTAGTTTTAAAGAAAGATTTTTCTGAAACAAGAGTTCTTTTACAGAAAAAACTGTTAAATTTTTATTGAAATCGAAAACCTGTGAATTTCTAGTTATTGCCCCTGTACTACATATTGTTACATCATATCTTGATACTAACACCGAGGCAATAAAACCACTTTCAAGTTCCCGACCACCAAAATCACCTATTGGCCCAAATAAAAGTATTTTTTTTGACGAATTCATTTTATAATTACTTAATCAAATTTCTTTTAAGATCCTTGTACATCGAAAAACCAACTTTGGCTCTAAAACCAAAACACAAACAATTATAAATAACCTCGATAATTTTGTATTTATTGATTTCTTTAGAATACCGAATTAAATTTAGATAAGCTTTGTAAAAGTATAAATCTATTTGAGCTCCACTTAATACCAATAAATTTTTATGAATTATTTTCCAACTATGCATCAATTTATCAAACTCTTCTTTAGATCGGATAGAACTTGTATTAGAATTATGAATTCTATAGCCCGCTAAAACTTCCGGTATCATAATAATTTCAGGAGATTTTTTTAGAATCTCAGACAAAAAAACGGCATCGTCATTCGGACTGTCTATCCATTTCAAACCATTTAATAATTCCCTCGAAACCAACCAAGAAGCTGTCGCAATAAAACCTCCTGACTGACCTAATTTTTGTACCAATTCTCGAGAACTTGTTTGGGTTTTGCTAAATAAATAGTCAAAAAGAAAAGTATATTCTTCGTCAATACTTTTTGTAAATTTCTTCCATTTGCAAATAGAAAGTCTATATATATTATTAACTTCACTCAATTGCCTTGCTATTTTATTTGGAAACAAATAATCATCATAGTCTAAAAATTGAATCCAAATTCCTTTGGAAACGGCTAAAGCCTCGTTTCTAGCATTATGACGTCCTTTGTCGGTTTTAATGAAAACCAATCTTGCATCTTGTATATTCAGGTAATTTTGACATTCTTTTATTTCTAAAGTTCCATTACATGCCAAAATAATTTCAATGTTTTTGTGGGTTTGATCTAAAGCACTTTGCACACAACTTTTAAAATAATCATGCATTTGATGTACTGGAATAATTATAGAAACTAACATATAATTTATTTAAAAAAATTCATTACTTTCTTCGCGAAGAATAATAAATAAAACTGCTTAAGTATCGTTTTAATCTTTAAGCCTACTTTAAAACTGTTTGATTCTTTAATACTTCTATATTTTTTTTCAAAATTATTTGTCTTTTCTAAAGCATCTTTAAGCCTAATCAATAATAATTCATTAAACTCTTCTTTAGAAACTATTTTATCTATATGAGGCAATACGTCAATCAAACTTTTAGTCATAAACTCTCTACTATAGGTCATACTTCCTGCATGCGTTCTGTAGTAAACAAGAGGTTTGTCTATAAATAAAAGTTCTGGTTTTTTTTTAAAAACTTCCAACCACATTAACCAATCTTCTTTAGCCCTTATCTCTTCTGAAAACTTGAAATTTTTAAGCAAACTTACCTCAAAAAGACCACAATGAATAGGAATACTAAATTTAGAATCCCAACCCAAAAGCAATTCTTTAAAATTCAAATAATCATACTTTATCTCACAAAAAGGATCTATAGAATTTTTACTATTAACCGAAAAAATCCTAAAATTAGTTATTATAATTTTTCCTTGTTCAGTATTTCTTCTATTAGCTTCTAATAATGACAACTCAAATTTATTTGAATCCAAAACGTCATCTGAATCCAAAAATTGAATATACTCTCCTTTCGCTACGTTCAAGCCAAAATTTCTGGCACTACTCAATCCGCCATTTTTTTTATAAACATATTGAAAACGAGAATCTTTATCTAGCCATTTTTGAACAATCTCGTCTGTTTGGTCTGGACTACCATCATTAACAATTATACATTCCCATTTTTCATATGTCTGATTCAAAACAGATTGCAAGCATTCATCAAGATATTGAGCTTGGTTGTAACAGGGAACGATGATGGAGACTATGGGATTATTCATAAAACAATTCTCTATATCTGGCATTAAAATTTTCTATATCAAAATTTTTCACAGCATGCTCCCTTGCGTTTAAAGACATACAAACATACAACTCTTTAGTAATAATCAGTTTTTTAATCTTTTCGGTTGCAAAGTTCAAAAACTCATCCTCATGAACAGAGCCTAAAAAACCATTCTTATCATCAATTAAATGCTCAGAAATACTTCCTACATTTGTAGTTAACACTGGAATTCCTAACTCCATGGCTTCCATGATTACTAAAGGAAAACCTTCACGTCTAGAAGAAACAATTAAAAGCGAAATATCTAAAAATTGCTCTCGAATCGACTCTTTATTATTACAATTTTCAAAGTAAGTAACTTCAGGAAAATCTTTTTTATATTTTTCAAAACTGTCGCCAACAACCTTAGCTTTTATCTTAAGTTTTTTTACTATTTCGAAAAATAATTCAGGTCGCTTTTCAGGTGAGTTTCTACCAACGAACCCAATAGTAAAATTTTCAAATCGAGAATCAATTCTACTCCTATCAAAATCATTTATTTCAATTCCATTTGGTATAACTATAAATCGATCTAATAATGCCTGATTTACATTGTTTTCAAGATACAATTGCTTATATTCCTCATATGTTTTAATATTGATAACTATCCTTTTATCCAATAAATTCACATACGGTAAAGAAGAAACTTCAATGCCATGCTCTGGAAATGAAAAAGCATGGGTTAAATCAATCGCTTTAACCTTTTTCTTTAATCTTAAAACAAAATTATAAAATAGACTACTATTACAACCAAAAAGAATTACAGGAAAAATAAAACCAATAAACTGAAGAAATTTAAACGCATACTTTCTTCTTTTGGAACTTGTTATTAAAAAACAATATGCATTCTTTGCAAACTCGTCAGAAATTTGATTAGTATTAGAATAGTCAAAAAAAACAATTGGTTTATACGGTAATGCTTTAATAATATTGAGATGTACGCGTTCTGCACCACCAATATGATGATGAGGAATAAAG
>NZ_MUNX01000027.1 GCF_002001005.1 Flavobacterium sp. A45 | reverse complement strand
AAGTTTAAATAATCGATAAAATGATTTGTTTTCCCGATTATCTGATAAATATATGAAAATTTTAACAAAAGACAATAAAAATATTTTTTTTGTTAAAAAAAATATCTTAGTGTGATAATTAACGACTTTATTGATTATTTTATTTCTACTAACAGTTTATCGAGGACTAGTGAATTGGATAATCGTAGGACAAGACTACGATAGGTATCCTGGGAAATAGGTGTTCATAATCGAAACAAGTGCCTCCATGGTAAGAATCTTGGTATGAAAGCCTGAAATTACAGGTAGATTTGAAGCTTTTTCCTTGTCATCAGGATTTAGTGAACTGGTGAGCATTATAATAATAATTTTTTCTTTTTGATTTTCGTCCAATTTTGAAAAGGCTTCGGCAAATTCCCAACCATCCATTACGGGCATATTGATGTCCAAGAAAATTAGCATAGGTTTGGGAAAGACACCGTCTGATCTTTCATATTTTCCGGTGTTAGTCAGATATTCTAATGCTTGACGGCCATTCAAAACGGTTTCTATATGATCTGTAATTCCGGCTTTTTTGATTAGCATTTTACTGATGAAATTTGTAGCGACATCGTCATCGACTAGCAAAACAGAATTTAATTTTTTCATATGCAACTATTATTTGTTTTTTGAGGAATAGGATTTCGTTTTTATTTTGGAAGAGTAAAATAAACTATTGTGCCTTGACCAAATGTGGATTCAACCCAAATAGTGCCTCCATGAAGAGCTACAATTTTTTTGCAAATAGCAAGACCTATCCCTATTCCGGAATATTCATCCCGATTATTTAGACGTTTGAAAATAATAAAAACCTTTTCTTTATTGTGATCTTCTATCCCTATTCCATTATCTTCTACGGCAAACAGCCAATTATCTTCATCTTGTTTTGCAGTGATATTAATAATTAAAGGAGTTTCTTTCTTCTTGAATTTTATTGCATTTTCTATCAAATTTTGGAATAGCTGAATTAATTCTATAGAATATCCTTGAATTTTGGGTAAATCTCCAATGATGATTTGCGTTTCTGTTTTTTGAATATTATCCGTTAAAATTGAAATAGCATCATTTACAATTTCATTACTGTCAACGTCTTTTATCTCAATTTGGCTACCTATTCTGGAATAATCCAATAATCCTTTGATTAGTTTTTGCATTCTGTCAGAAGACTCCAAAATAAAATCAAGATATTGATTAATGTTTTCATTTGCATCTTTTGGAAAATCTGCTTTGATGAGCTCTGAAAAGCATTTTAGCGTAATTAAAGGTTCTTGTAAATCATGGGAAGTGATGTAGGCAAATTGTTCTAGTTCTTTGTTCTGAATTTGTAATTTTTGGTTTTGTTTTGCAATTTCTTTTTCATCCTTCTTTCTTTGTGTGATGTCTTGTACAATGGTGTCAATGTGATGTGGACTCCCATTTTTGTCAAAAATCATTTTGGCATTAAGGGAAACGCAAATTATTTTTCCTGATTTTGTTTTGATCAATTTTTCAAAATCTTTCAAAATAAATTTTTCTTGTATAAGTTTAATGACAGCATCTGGTTCCTCTTCATCAGTTTGTAGAACATTTGTTGGTTTTCCGATTAGTTCTTCTGAACTATAACCTGTTATATCTTTGACAGATGGACTTATGTTCCAAAAAATGCCATTTGGATCGGTTTGAATAATTACATCCTGGATGTTTTCAAATATGTTTCGGTATTTTTCTTCACTTTTCTTCAAAGCTTCTTCCGCTTTTATCTTTTTCGAGATATTGGTTGAAATCACCGTGGCTCCAATGATTTCATCGTTCTGGTTTAAGATAGGGCTAGTCCTGAATTCCCAATAACTGTTGTTGAATTCAAAATGTCTTACTGTAGTGATATTTTGCCCCAAAAAAACTTTGTTTAGTACCGCCATGGAATCACCAAGATCACCTTTGTTGGTTATGCAATCCTGTAATTTCATCCCCAAGTAAATGTCTATGCCGTACATGATTTTCATGTTAAGGCTGTGCTGACTGTTAAAACATAAATACTCAAAATTCCGGCCTATGGAGTAAATACTTACTCCTTTGGGGCTTTCAAGAGTAGATTCAAGCAAAATTTGGTTTTCACGAAGATTTTTTTCGCTTGTTTTAATTAAATCTTCCGCTTTTTTTCGTTCAGAGGAAATTCCTGCTAAAAAAAGACTGCAAATGGTTATTACACTCAAGAATAAGTCTAAAAACAAAATAGAATCGTTAATATTTTTTTCATTAAATGGGCCAATTCCTTGAGCTGTAGTTATAATGGCAAACAATGCTATTATAATGATTGAGAGTGTTGTGATTTGTATTCCAAAACGATAGGCAGACCAGAACAACAAGGGCAAAATGAGGTATTTCAAGTCATTATGTTGAAAAAACACACTTAGACACAATAAAATGGTTGCCAAGCCATAGAGTGTTAATTCGAAAAATTTAAAATTATTTTTATTGAAAGAATCTTTTAAAAACCAGGATAGCATAAAAGGAGTAATTAAAATTATGCCAATTGAGTCACCGAGCCACCACGTTTTGTAAGTGTACCAAAATTGTTCTGCAGAAATTGAGCCGTGATATGTCAAACTGATTACTCCAACCAAGGAAGTAATTGTCGAATAAGAAATTGTGCCTAAAATAAGTAATATCAATACGTTTTGTCCATTGCTCAATGGGTGCTCTTTTTTGCACAAACGGGTAACGATATTTGTCCCTGTAATTGTTGCTATTACGGTGCCAAAAGAAATAAATAGGCCTATTGGAAGGAGAGACAGGAGATGTTCTTTATGCAAATTTGCAATTTCTATATCAAGGAATATATTTGAATAAAAGGAGCCAATCCAAATGCCGATCAATGCTTTGCGTCCCAAAATTAATACTGAAGCAAAAGCAAATCCCGCACCAAGATATATTGGGCTAACGGTTCCGGGATCAATAGTTATTAAAAAGCTTATCTTGGCAAGTAATATATATAATGTGGTAACCACAAGAACCACAATTGGAGTTGTTGTTAATTTTGAAGGTATTGAATATGAGTAGTTTAGTGAATTGACTGATTTCATTATATTGTTGGTTCTATTAATGACAACTATTCAAAATTAATAAGATTTATCGGAACGCATTGATAATGAGGGTAATTATTTTCTAAAAAAATAATCAATATTTCTAAAATGTAAGCTTGTTGATATAAATTTTTATAAAACAGCAATGTTTTTTTTTCAATGTCTTCGTAGTGAATTATACCTGTTTTGCAACTCAATAAAGAATTGTTGTTGTATAAATT
>NZ_MUNX01000091.1 GCF_002001005.1 Flavobacterium sp. A45 | reverse complement strand
GAGAAACTCATTCCTAGTAATTTTAAGTTTTGAACTTAGCAACTTTTTCATTATATAAAAAAAGCAGAACTGATAAGTTCTGCTTTTAAATAATTAAATTTTATAATTAATTAGATTGGAAAACCACGGCAACATTACCTGCGCCCCATTGATTTATATTACTAACATGATCATACCCCACTTGAATCGTTGCAGCAAAGTTACCTAAGCCATTTTGCATAATATCAGAAGTATTGTCCCATCCTAGTTGAATTGATGATCCATTATTTCCAGTTCCAAGTTGAGTTATACCTACTGTATTTCCCCAAAAACCTTGTACATCAAAAGCAACGTTTCCATCTCCGTCTTGATCAATTTTAGAAGAGTTTCCAAACCCGAATTGCCAATTTGTAGCACTGTTGTTATTCCCTTTTTGATTAATCTCAGAATAATTGAAAGCTCCTACTTGAACTATCGCTGCATCATTTGACCAACCATCTTGAGCAATCACGCCCTCATTTGCAACTCCTAACTGTCCAATAAAAGCCTCATTTGAAGTTCCTAATTGACCTACTACGGCTAAGTTAGCGAATCCCACTTGAAGAACATCAGAATCGTTGGATGCACCCACTTGGACAACTAATGCACCATTTAACCAGCCGTACTGATCTACGTTACTTACGTTTGCCTGAGCAAAACCTGTCATTGTCAATAGCATCATTGAGACGCTTAATAAAACTTTTTTCATAATAAATATATTTAATTGGTTGTTAATACAAATATTATGTAGGTTTTAATAATATAAACAAGGGGGCGTTATATTATATATGTAGGTTATTATTTAAATGAAAACGGGGTGTTTTTCATCAATATGGTAACTTAAATCGACCTAATTTAGTTACTTTTCATTTTATCACGCAACAAATTTAGAATAATGTTTTGAACATTCAAAAAAAGACAATCATCTATTTATTAACTAATTAACTATTTTCGACAAACTGTAAAACTAAACCGATAAACCGTAAAATTGAAAAAATATAAATCTATATTTATCCTACTAATTTTACAATATAATTTAAAAAAAAAAGAGGCTTTCTTACGAATAGCCTCTTTTTTAGTTTTTTATAAAATTATTTCGTTAAAAGCAATTCTCTATATTTAGTTAAAGTCCAAAGCTCATTATCAACCAATAGTTCTAACTTGTCACAGTGATTTCTAATGATTTCAAAATATGGTTTAACATGATTACAATAGGCTTCGGCCATTGCGTGTGCATCAGTCAAATTATTAGCTTTCTTTCTTTCCTCGGTCATCTCTTCTACTTTGGAATTGATCCCTTCAATATGCCCAGAAATTTCTTTTATCAATATGATTTGCTCTTTGGCAATGGATTCAAATTCAGATCCAAAAATATCTTTCAATCCTTTCACATTTTCAATCAAAGTATTTTGATACTTAATAGCCGTAGGAATTACATGATTCTTTGAAATATCCCCAAGTACTCTACCTTCAATCTGTATTTTTTTGGTATATTCCTCCAGTTCAATTTCATAACGCGCTTCCACCTCAATATGATTCATAATTCCCATTTCAGAAAATAGATCAATGGCTTGTTTTGAGGCTCTGGCCTTCAAGGCTTCTGGAGTGGTTTTAAAATTACTCAATCCTCGTTTTGCCGCTTCTTTTTGCCAGGCATCACTATAGCCATCTCCTTCAAAAAGGATTTTTTTGGATTGTTTGATGTATTCTCTCAAGACATTGAAAATTGCATCATCTTTCTTCATATCTTTTGATTCAATCAAATCATCAACAGCTATTTTAAAATCTTTAAGCTGTTTTGCTACAATGGTATTCAAAGTTGTCATTGCATTCGAACAGTTAGCTGAAGAACCAACCGCTCTGAATTCAAATTTATTACCAGTAAAGGCAAATGGTGAAGTTCTATTTCTATCGGTGTTATCCAAAAGAACATCTGGAATTTTACCAACAACATTTAGTTTCAAATCGGTTTTTTCTTCTGGAGATAATTTCCCGGTAGAAACTCCTTCCAATTCCGCCAACACCTTGGTTAATTGTTCTCCAATAAACACAGAAATAATTGCTGGTGGCGCTTCATTCGCACCCAATCTATGATCGTTACTTGCTGTAGCAATAGAACCTCTTAATAAAGCTTCATAATCATTTACAGCTTTAATAGTGTTTATGAAGAAAGTCAAAAACTGTAAATTAGTCATTGGAGTTTTACTTGGGCTTAATAAATTAACTCCGGTATCTGTAGCCAATGACCAGTTATTGTGCTTTCCTGAACCATTTACTCCCTTGAAAGGTTTTTCATGAAGCAATACTTTTAAATCATGACGTTCGGCTACTTTTTGCATAACATCCATCAGCAAACAGTTGTGGTCAACCGCTAAATTTGTTTCTTCAAAAATAGGTGCAAATTCAAATTGATTAGGAGCTACTTCATTATGACGCGTTTTAACAGGTATTCCCAACAACATACATTCTTGTTCCAAATCTCTCATATAAGTTAAAGCACGAGTTGGAATTGAACCAAAATAATGATCGTCTAACTGTTGTCCCTTGGCCGAAGTATGCCCCAATAACGTTCTTCCTGTCATAACAATATCAGGACGTGAATTGGCTAGAGATTTGTCAATCAAAAAATATTCTTGTTCCCATCCTAGCGTAGCTGTTACTTTCTTTACGTTTTTGTCAAAATATTTGCAAACCTCAGTAGCTGCTTCATCCATAGCCGATAAAGCTCTTAATAATGGAATTTTATTATCTAAAGCTTCTCCTGTATAAGAAATAAAAATAGTCGGAATACATAATGTTGTTCCGAAAATAAACGCAGGCGAAGTAGGATCCCAAGCGGTATATCCTCTTGCTTCAAAAGTGTTTCTAATACCCCCGTTTGGAAAACTTGATGCATCCGGTTCTTGCTGTACCAATTGTGCTCCTCCGAATTTTTCTAATGGATCACTTCCATCATAAGAAGTTTCAAAAAAAGCATCATGTTTTTCTGCCGTTGTACCAGTAAGTGGCTGAAACCAGTGTGTATAGTGAGTTACCCCTTTGGACAAAGCCCATTCTTTCATTCCCATGGCAATATAATCTGCCAATTTTCTGTCGATTTTAGTTCCGTGTTGAACCGCACCTTGTACACCTTTAAAAGCATCCGAAGTCAGATATTGCTTCATCGCTTTATCGTTAAATACATTAGCTCCAAAGAGAACTGATTTTTTCCCAGTCTCGTGAAACTCTATTGATTTTCTATTTGAAGCTTCTTTTAAAGCTTGAAAACGAATTGATGACATATGATAAAACTTAAATTAATAATCAATAATAAAACGTATACAAATATAAATTATTCTTCAAA
>NZ_MUNX01000140.1 GCF_002001005.1 Flavobacterium sp. A45 | reverse complement strand
GATACATATTCTTTACCACTTATGACATGGAATGTGGCATACTTGCTATCAGAACTTAAATACATTATATCACTCGTTTTTATAAGTTCAATTTTGTCCATTGAGGCGACTGCAATATAATCTTTATTATTAGAGATTTCTTTTTCAATTTTATTAATTTGTGAGCCTTTGCTAAAATCAAAATAATTTTGCTGCTGAAGTTTCTTTATAGCTTTGTTTATTGAAAGAACTAGTTCTTCAATGATAATTGGTTTAAGTATGTAATCAATTGCATTATATTTAATGGCTCTTAAAGCATATTCGTCATGTGAGGTTACAAATATAATTTGTGCTTTATTAATTGTAATCTGATCTAAAACCTCGAAAACTTCTTTACCGTTAAGCCTAATATCCAGCAGCAGTATATCAGGTTCATTTTCGTTTATAATCGCTACTGCATCCGTGCTCGTGAGTGCTTCACCAACTACAATAACATTGATACAATATTGTTCAATAAAATGTTTTAAAAGTAAAATATTATTTACCTCGTCCTCCACTAGTACAACTTTATAAGTATTCATAAATTCACTTTTTTGAGTATTTATAATATGTTTGCAAATTAACCTTATGTCAAAAGAATGGATTATTTAAATCCTAATTATTAGTTTAACTTATGTTCCTGTGCATTTGCCATCTTATTTAAGGTCTCCTACTTTAAGAATGATAGTATCTTTGCGAGAAGATTCATTTATTACGTTTATTTATTCATTGAAAATTTTTGTTGACCGCGATTGGTAAAGACATTATTTAGTAAATCAATACTTCAGTCTTAGTTCAGTAACTAGCATAGTAGGTGCTAACAAGTATTTATTTATTTATTTATTTATTTATTTATTTATTTTTTATTTGTATTAGAATATTTAAACAGCTTGCAATACACTTTTTGAAATATTGAGGTTTTAAACTACTCATTATGAAATTTTTATGCATCCTTGCTAATGATTTTTTTTGCTGTAAATGAATATGATTTATTGAAATAGAAACCAATTATCGTCACCGCTTGTCTATATTAATAAGTTAATTAATTTTTAGAAATTGTAATCTTAGCATTCAACATTACAAGATTACTGGCTCAATTTTGCATTAATTTATTTAAATATTCATGATAATGTAGTTAACGGTCAATTTTGGTGAGTAATGGTCGAATTTTTAGCATTAACGTATTTAAAAATTTTCTTAATTGTTTAATATTGATCTGCAATGTAAGATGAATTTTAAAGTCGTTGCATTTAGTAGAGAAAATCATTAAAAAAGTTCGACAATCAGCGAAGTCAGGATAACTTTTTCTTAATCAATAAAATGATGTTTTCGATAATTTACAGATTGTAGTCCTCTAATTTTATTTGATAAATCTTGAACAATCATTTTAAATAGTTTATACGTCCATATTAAATGCCTTTTTTTGGAATTTGAAAACAAAAAAAGGGAATCCGAAGGGAAATGCACTTTTTAAAAATAGGTTAATAAAAAAAATATATTTTATAAGTTGTCATTCTAAATACACTTGATGATCCTGTAAAAGTATAAATGGTGATAGTATAACTTAATCGAAAGTTTTTTTTACATACATAAAGTTATATAGGGTAAGCCCTTCTTCAATATCTTTTTGAATAAAGTCAAACACCTCCTGAACTGTGTTTCGTTTATATAGTGTAATAAGCTCTATTTCTGGTTCTGTAACATAAGGAATGCCCAAAGTTGTGCCTGTAGTAGCTGGGTTTTAACGTTTTGACCATAAATTAACTAACATAAAATTCGAATAGGCCCTTGCTAATAATGCTTCTCCTTTTTGAGGATTCAGACTGCTTAGATTTCCTAATTCATCAATTGCTTGGAATGCGGTATTTGCATGAGCAATTGCTTTATAACAAGTATCCCAATAATACGCTTGAGTGTCTATATCAGTAGTTTCGGCTTGAATCGCCTAATTGTAGTTTTGTTTGTTTTTTGGTAATGTTGTGGGTAAACCACTATCAAATACATTATCAGACATTGTTTCTGCAATATCAAAATAACTCATTTGCGGGTAGGCATAAACTAAAACTTCAGAAATTTTTTTCAGGAGTATTTATTTTGGTTCTATTATCGGGTTTCTCAGAAAGAAAATCATCACAACTACTAACACCTGCAAGCATTAAAAGTAATAGTGTTGTTTTTAAGTTTTTCATATATTTATAATATTAAAGAGCAGATGTGCTAATAAACGTTTTAAATAAAACTTACTTAAGTTAAAAATATTCTTGCTAAATATTGTTGTCTAGGAAGAAAAATGGTATGGGTCGGTATTTATATGTAATCCCTGTTAAAAGACAATATTAATGTATTATATAAACTGAAACAGTATAAACCTGCTTTTAAATCTATTATTTATTTGGATTTTATCATTATATAAATTATAATCAATAGTTTAGAAGTGATAAATGGGAATTCGAAGAATAGTAAATTGTTTGATTGGACAGCATTTTATAATAAAAATAAAGAAATTATAGAAGATCCAGATTCTTAATATAGCAATGACATCTCCGATGGGATACGATTATATTGAGAATTATATTTTTGGGCATGGTGCTTATACAGAATTTACTGAAGAAAATGATAATGCGGTGGAGAAAGCACAATTTTTTGAAGAGGCTGATTCCTGTTTCTTAGCACTATGGAAGATTAAGACTCTCAGTGCTGAAACTTATTGCAATACGATTATCAGCGAGAAGTTTAATTATGGAGTTATTACAACTGTAGAAGTTTACTTAATTAAAGCAGAGTGACTAGCTCGTGATAAGAAAATTAGTTTAGCATTAGATGTTTTGAACGAGGTTCGTGGAACTCGCATTTTACCTTTTTTTTACAAAGATATTATCATGGCAGATAAAGATACCGCAATGAAGGCCATTTTTAAAACAAAAAATAACTAGCTTATTTTGATAATAATTCCGTTTGCAGATGCTAGAAGATTAAATAGGGAAGGGGTTTACAAAGTTAGTTTTCAAAGATATTTAACGGACAAAATTGCTTTTTTTACCTAATTTTCACTTCTGGACAATGCCGTTTCCAGAGGGGGCTAAACAAAGTCCGGGTAATGGTACTACTACTTAAAACGTAATTAAATGAGAAAAAATCAACTTTTTCTATACACATTTTTCTATTATTTTTATAATAAAAGTTAAATCACTTCTGGTAAATATTGATTAATAAAATGGAAGTCTTTGAAGCCATTATTCTTTTATCTTTATAAATCTGTTAAATAAATCTTGTTTTCTTTTAGATATGGGTAGAAAAGTTCCGTTAACCAGTTCACAGTAAGCTCCATCTTTTTTAATAATTCTCAGGGTATATTTTATATTGATTATATAGGACTTATGAATTC
>NZ_MUNX01000093.1 GCF_002001005.1 Flavobacterium sp. A45 | reverse complement strand
ATTTAACACGCTATTATATAATTTTTGCATTACAATCTATATTTTTAACTTCTTAATTAATTTAATAACTATTATGAAAAAAACTTCGATTATTGCAACTATGGCATTTGGAATGATGATGGTTTGTACATCTAACGCAAATGCGCAAAAATTTCCTGGTTTAGATAAAAGTCCAATGGATATAGCTGCTTATCCTAACGATTACAAAGATGCTAACAAAACTGCAAGAATTATTTACGGAAGACCACAACTTAAAGGTCGTGCTTTGAGTGAATTGACTCCAGCAGGAAAGCTTTGGAGAACGGGTGCTAATGAAGCTCCTGAAATTACTTTTTACAAGGATGTAAAATTAGGTAAAACCACAATTAAAGCGGGTTCTTACTCTTTATTCACTATTCCAGAAAAAGATTCTTATACTATAATTATTAATAAAGACATAAACGTTTCTGGAAGTTCTACCTACAAAGAAGCGAATGATGTGGCTCGTTTGAAAGTTCCAGTAACAGAAGGTGATGAAGCTCTCGAAGCTTTCTCAATGGTTTTCACTAAAGGGGATACTGGTATTATTCTAAACTTAGGTTGGGATAAAGTACGTGTAGCTGTACCTTTTACAGAATAAATTCTATTTTTAAAACCATAAAAAAAGCTTCTTTTTATCAAAGAAGCTTTTTTTATGAGCAAAATTTCTCTTAAAAATCGAATTTATAATTTCCTCCCACCATTACTTGGAAACCTTGAACTGGATAATTCAACCATTTTTGATATCCGTTATTCATAATGTTGTTTGCTTTTAAAAATGTAGTAAACCTTTCACTGTATTTGAATCGAATATTGGCATTCAAATCAAAATAACCATCTAGAGTGATTGGTCCAGGAGCAGTAACATAAACAATATCGGTATTTAATTGTTGGTCTTTGAGTTCGCCTACATAAAATAAATTTACACCAGCAAACCATTTCTCGGTAACCATAAAATCAAGTTTGGAATTCAATTCAATCTCTGGCAAATTCCAAGCTTCTTCCTGATATTTATTTGAATAACTATTAAAAGTTCCATCGACTTCTACAGTAATACCTTTGGCTAAATCGGCTTTAATTTCTCCATAAAGACGCATGATTTTCATATCGTCATAAATTACCTGAAATGAATTTCCGAAAGCGTAATTGGCATTTGTATCGCTTTCTGTATAATCATTGCTTTTGAATAACGCTTTGTTTTCGTCATATACATAAGATGCTTTTATGTCATAACTAACTGTACTTGCTAATTTCCCTTTCAATCCCGCAGATATATCATACAATTCATTGGTTGGTTTAATATTTAATGTCGGTGAAACAAATGGATTTCCATCAACAAAATCTTTATAGGTATTTTGCTGCAAGTTACCAATAGCACTAGCATAAAATATCATCAAATCACTCACTACATTATATGAAGCTGTAACAGATGGATAGACATAGAACTTGTTGCTCGTGTTATCCTTGCCCATACTATAAACCAAACCTGCTCCAATATCGATTGTCCAATCGTCTCTTTTCATTACAAAACTCGGCACAATCCCTAAATTTGTAAAGCCATATTTAATATCTGCCGTATTGGTTCCTGAATAATCTTTTTTAAAACTACCATCAACATAATCGACAAAAACTTTTGTCTTTATTTCTTCATCCAAAACATCAAACTTAAAAGTTGGCGCTAGTAAAAATCGATTCTCAGCTGAACTATATGCATCGGAAAAGTGAGTAAGTTCAAGTTTAACATCTTTCACCAAGGCTTCTTCAAAAACCAGTGAACCTCCAGCTGTAATTGTATTGTAAGATTGTTGCGGATCAATACCATTAACCAAAGCCATACTTTGTGGAAGTGTCAATGTATTCCCAAAAGCGGCTGGCAATCCATACCAATTATAAATTTGATTTTGATAACCTAGCTTTAAATCCCAAGCCATTTCCTCTTCATTTGACCCGTAAATCAAATCGATTTTAGTGTCATAATAGAAGTCGTCCAGTGTAATCTCTTTTATACCTCCCTGTGAAGAATTATGGCGAAACATCCCTCCTATATATTCATTATTATTTAGATCCTCATTCACATACAATTCCGTATTCAAAGCACCATAATTACCAATGCCAAATGTTGCATAGTTTTTAAACAAACGCTCTTGCTTTGCTTTCTCAACTCCTTGTGCATTTCCTTTGGAAGGAGAAAAAGTAGAAGCCACAGGAAAAGGCAAAATAGAATATTTCACACTCTCTTTTTTAGCATTTTCTTCATTTGTAATTACAGGAACTTCTTTTACCTTGAAAGCATCGGAAATTGTTGGCGTATATGGCTTAACAACATTTACCACCTCTGTCCCAATATTATCCTTTTTGTCTTTTTTGTCTTGCGCAAAAGATAATTGTGAAAAAAGTAAGAGAAAAACCCCCATCGTAACCCTCCCCACAATTGAGAACATTGATTGTTTATTTATGAATGCTTTTATGTTTTTGATTATCATCTTTACTTTTTTTTCTATCTCTGTTTTCTATTTTTTGCCTTCTCCTTTAGACTTCCCATTCACCTTTTGCAATGAATTGTGTCTTCCCTCCTATTTTGATGTCAAAATAATCTCCTGACAACTCACCGTCAAAATAAATTCTCGAAGGTCGATTGATAAAATCCCCTTGATGATTGACTATTTTAATTTCTGGTGAATGGTATTTCAGAAGAAAAGCCTGCAAACAGGTACTCGCACTTCCGGTGGCCGCATCTTCGATAATCTGATTGTGTTCAATGCATAACATTCTGCTGTAAAGTTTCCCTTTATCAAAACAATAGAAATACAATGATCTATGATTTGTTCTACAATGAGCCTGCAACCATTCTTTCATTTTAAGCAATTCGAGATTTAAATCTTCCAGCGCTTTTTTACTTTTAAGCGGAACAATTACAAACGCACTTCCTGTGGTCACTTCCTGAATCGGAAATATATCATCAAAATCAGCAGCACTTAAATTACTGAAAGACAAAAAATCTTCCTTTGCGAAAACGTCCCAAAATTGAGGTTGAGCTGCCTGCAACCAAACTAAATCTCCCGATTGCTGAATTGGAATTTCACCAACTGGAACCGATAATTTAAAATTCCGAGGTTGGCTTTCAACTATTTTATTCATCAATACCCACGAAGTCCCGATTATTGGATGGCCTGCAAACTGCATTTCGTGTTCTGCGGTAAAAATTCGAATTGATGCACTATTATTTTCGGGGTGAATGTCAGTAATAAAAGTGCTTTCAGCAAAGTTAATTTCACGTGCAATTTTCTGCATCTCGTCCTTATTTAGTCCATCAGCATCCAAAAAAACTGCCAGTTGATTTCCGGCATACTTTTCCTCTGCAAAAACATCTACTATATAAAAAGGTAATTTCATTTTGCTTTTTTATTTAGTTATTGATGAATTCGTTTTGGCTTCTTCTATTTTTATTCTGTTCAATTCTGTTTTAGCTTCTTCAACTACATCCGAATAATCGGTGAAGTTTTCGATTACATTTTCCAAAACATAGGTCGCTTGATAACTGTCTTTCAAACCATAATAATTCTTTGCCATTAGCACCAAACCTTTGGCACCAAAATAGCGGTAACTTGAATAATTTTTGGCTAATTTTTGAATAGCAGTATTCGAAATCTCGAATTTTCCGTCTTTGTTTTTAAAATAGGCATCATAATACAACGCTTCGGCAGCGAGTTCTCCTTTGCTTACCGTTAATAATTTTGCGTAAGCGACTTTGGCTTTGGCTTCGTCTCCAGATTGCATCGCAGAACGGGCAACGATGATTTGGGCATCACTCTTTACGTTTTCCTCGGCTTTTGGATTAGCCAAAACTTTATCCGCATAAACCACCGAATTTGGATAATCCTTTGTTTCGTAATAACATTTCATCAAATTCGCTTGCGCAAAAGTCTTATTCTGCGAAAAATCGGCTTCATTTTCTATTCGAACCAAAACTGGAATTCCTTTGTCGCAATTTTTATCTTTCAAAAATATCTGTGCCAATCGAACCAAAGACTGCTCCGTATATTCACAACGAGGCTGGCTTATTACATACTCATAATTAAGAACCGATTTACTTTCCGAACCTTCTTCATAAAGCAATTGCGCCAATTGAAAATTAGCTTTCAGGATATGAACTCCATTTGGGAATTTTGAAACATAACTACTGTATCCCGAAATGGCCTGTTTATTGTTACCCTGCCCCAACTGTTTTTCGGCGGCCTCAAAAGTGTCATTATCTAATTCCAAATCAGTAACGGCCACAAAATCTAATGTTCTTACCCAAGTGGCGTATTCATCCACTTTTCCGTTATCCACATAAATTAATCGAGCTGTAGAAACCGCTTCATAAGCTTCGGGAGTTTTGGGAAAATCGGAAGCCACTTTTTTAAATTTGGCTAAAGCCAAATCATCGCGATCCGAATTATAGTAGATCAATCCTTGACGCAAAATAGCTCTTGAGGTATACGAACTACTTTTTAGAGTTGTCACCAATTTATCATAGGCTTTTATCGCTAAATCCTGTTTGTTATCAGCCACGTATGTATTTCCTAATTCAAACAAAGCATCATCTTGGTAATCTGATTTTGGATACAATGTCAAAAATGCATTTAGTTCTTCTAGCTTTTTACTGTTTTTTGAAAGAAATCCGTAGCAAAGTGCTTTTTGAAAATAGGCATAATCAGCATCTACACTTTTGGATTCTATTACCTTAAGATAAGCATCAAGAGCTGATTGATATTTGGTAGTCACGAATCGGCAGTCGGCAAGACGCAAATAGGAATCATTCAAACGAAACTTATCTGCTTTATTATTATCTATTTGACTTTGAAAAGAATTTCCCGCAGCGTCATACTCTTTCAACTTAAAATTAGCGTAAGCAATATTATAATTGATGCTTTTATATTCAACTGTTTCTTTGGCTTTTGCCAAATCCGAAAACTGCTGATAACTCAACAAAGCTTCTTTGTAATCTTCCAAATTATATTGTGACTCGGCTTTCCAAAAAGAAGCTCGGGCAGTAATCGCAGGATCTTTTTGTTCCTTAATTGCTTTTTCAAACATCGACAAAGATTCTGAATAATTCCCTTCGGTATATAATTCCAATCCTCTATAAAAAACGACTTTTTGATAGGCAATTCTATTTTCTGGAGTTTTATTTTTTTCTAATAAAACCAATGCTTCTTTGTAGTTTTTGGATGAAATATAAGAATCGATCAACAATTTTTCAATAACATCATTATTTGGATTCGTTGGATATTTATTGATAAATCCCAATAAAACTTCAGGAACACTTTGGTACGAATTCCCAATTTCATAACTCAATTTGGCATAATTGAAACTGGCATCTTCTTGAAGTTTCAAATTAAAATTCATCTCGGAAGCATTCTTGAAAGCATTCAAAGCCTGTTGTTTTTTGCCTGATTCCAAATAACTTTCTCCCAAATGATAATACCCATTCTGAGCTATGAAATCGTTTCCATCAATGATTTTATTGAATTGCGAAATCGCATTTTCATAATCCTTTTGAACATAATAAGCATAGCCTAATTGATAGAAATCGGTATTATTCCACTTCCCTTTTTTTCCTTTATACCCAACCAAATAAGGAATTGCTTTGTCGTATTGTTTTAGATTAAAATAGCTTTCACCAATAATTTTATTCAATTCTGATTTTTCTTCGGGAGTGGAATTCGGCATTGCTTTGATTCCTAAATCGATGGCTTTTTGGAAATCCCCAGATTTGAAACTCATATCCGATTTGTAATACGATAATTTCTCAGAGTACTTTTCATTACCGGAAACTTGGTCAAATTGTTTATTGGCTTCTACATAATCATCCGATTCGTAGGCCATAAACCCCATATAATATTTGCTTTGAGTTCCGTATTCATCAGTATTGGCAACTTTACTAAAATATTTTTGGGCTTCTTTTGTTTTTTTGGAATCAAAATAAGCATATCCTTTTTGGAAATTATACTTGTTGCGTTCACTATCTTTTAGAACACTTTCATCTACCCTATTAAACCACAATAAGGATTCTTTATATTCTCTATGGTCAAAATAGTAATAGGCAACATCAATAAAAGCTTGATTTTGCTTACGGCTTGAAGGGTAATCTTCCACGAAACCATTGATAAGCTCCTCGGCATTATCCTGGTCGGTATGAATGGCACAATTGGCAATATAATAAGCACAGTCTGACTTTAACCCTTCGGTCGTAGCTGTTTTTTGAACTTGTTTAAAAATGATTTGTGCTGACGTATATTGTTTGTCTTCATATAAAGAAATCGCTTTATCAAAATCTTTTAACGGGTAAGTATAAATGGTCGATTCTTGCGAATAAAGGGACGAAATTTGAACAATAAAAAGAAATAAAAAAAGCCTGGGAAGTTTACACATTGTTGTTTTTATTTAATGTTCAAATATATTTAATCTGTTTCTATAACGAAAGGCTGACGGCTTTTATTATGAATTACTTTTAAACATAAAACCTTACCCACAACCCTTGTCTCTTGAAGGGACAACTAAACTAATGAATTGAAATTTCTTTTTTTTTAAAATTTTGCCTTTTGTAATTTGCTTTTTGCCTTTTGCGTTTTATTTTCACCTTTTACTTTTGTATTTGGATTTTATCTTTTTACTTTTACCCAATAAACAAATTCCATTATGTCACAATCTGTACTGTCTTTAAAAAAAGTAAATATATACCAAGAAGGAAAAATCATTTTATCTGATGTTAATCTGGAAGTCAACCACGGCGAATTTATATACATCATTGGGAAAACAGGATCTGGAAAGAGTAGTTTATTAAAAACATTGTATGCGGATTTACCCTTAACCGAAGGAGAAGGCAAAATTGTTGAATTTGATTTGGCTGCTATAAAAGAAGATGACATTCCGTTTTTAAGAAGAAAAATCGGTATTGTTTTTCAAGATTTCAAACTACTTCCGGATCGTTCCGTAAAAGACAACATGCTTTTTGTTTTGAAAGCTACTGGATGGATTGATAAAGACGGAATGGATGAGAAAATCAATGAGGTACTTGACAAGGTAAATATGAAAAATTTTGCCAATCAAATGCCACACCAACTTTCTGGCGGTGAGCAACAAAGAATCGCTATCGCAAGAGCGTTATTGAACGACCCTGAATTTATCCTTGCCGATGAGCCAACAGGAAATCTTGACCCGCAAACCAGCATCGAAGTTCTTGAAGTTTTAAGAAAAATCAATGCTAATGGGAAAACAGTCATTATGGCTACTCACGATTATGCCTTATTGATGAAATACCCATACAAAACCTTAAAATGTGAGGACGCAACCATTTTTGAAGTGGTACAAAGAACGGTGTAATGTTATCGATTCTTATTCCTGCTTACAATTACAATACATTTCCGCTTGTTTTAGAATTACATAAGCAATGTTTGGATTGTGAAATTGAATTTGAAATTTTGTGTCAAGATGATGCTTCGGATTCAAAGTGGAATACGGAAAACCAAAAAATAAACTCCTTAAATAACTGTTCCTTTTCTATTAATAATTACAACCTCGGAAGAGGCGAGAACATTAATTCATTAGTAAAACAATCAAAATACAGTTTATTGCTCATAATGGATTGCGATACTTTTCCAGTCCAGAATAATTTTATTCAAAAATATTGTACAGTAATTCCAACAGCTTCGGTTGTGTTTGGAGGTATTCAATATGAGAAAAAACAGCCTGGCAAAGAACAACTTTTACGTTGGGTTTATGGAAATATCAGAGAATCACTTTCACTTGAAAGCAGGAATAAAAACCCAAACAACAATGCACTGACTTCTAATTTATTAATTAAAAAAGAAATCATCTCACAATATCCTTTTGACACAACCATTACAAAATATGGTTATGAAGATTTATGCTTTTTATCTGTGTTAAAAACCAAAAACATTAAAATTTTTCATATTGATAATCCAACCTATCATTTGAATTTAGAAACTTCTATTCTTTTTTTAGAAAAAACAAAAACAGCGATTGAGAATCTTGTTTATATTATCAATTATGGAAAATTTCCTGATATCGAAAGTAAAATCAATTCCGCTTATGTTGTTTTAAAAACACTAAAACTCGTTGCAATAACGGCTACCATTTTCAACAAAACAGAATCAAAGATAATTTCTAATTTACTTTCCGAAAAACCTTCACTTTTCCTTTTTGATCTTTACAAATTGGGATATTATTGTAAAATTCAATCCAAACAATTATTTGCTTACCAAGGTTTCAAAAAGTAATTTCCATTGTTGCATTATACTGTCCAAATCATATTTCTGCACACTCTCTTGAGCATTTTTACCCATTTTTATTCTCAAATTTTCATCTTCAATAAGCAATTCCAGTTTTTGAACAAATGAATCTACATTTCCATCTTCAATCAAAAAACCATTCTCTCCTTCTTCAATAATAGCTCTTGGTCCTGTCGGGCAATCATAGGCGACACAAGGCAAACCAGAAGCCATCGCCTCAAGCAACACCATCGGAAATCCTTCAGAACGAGAAGTCATAACATACACAGATGAAGTCAAGTATTTTTCTGAAATGTTTTTTACGGGTGCGTTTAAATTCATATTAGACTCAATTCCCAACTCAAGAACTGCTTGTTTCAAATTTGTCACCGATTCCCCATAAATATCTAAAGTCCAATCTGGGTATTTCACAATCACTTTCTGCCAAATCACCAATAATCTATCTAGTCCTTTTTCATACGAATTTCGAGCAACAGCTATTACTTTTTTGGTTTTTAAATCGTTGACAATAATGTTTTTAATCCAAGACGGATTAGAAATAACCAAACCATTTTCTACATTCCATTCTTTCAAACTTTCATTGGACAAAGCAACTAATTTCGAGAACTTATTTGCTCCAAAATCTTTGAATTTATATTTAAGTGAGCTTTTGAATTTTGAAATAGAATCCGATTTCAATTGTTTTTCTTCAATATATTTTGAACCGTGACATTCAAAAACAATCGGAATTGCATCTGACAGAATAAAAGGAATTGTATAGGCTTTCAATCCATTATCACAAACAATAATTACATCTGGCTGAATGCTTTCTATTTTGCTTTTTAAAGACTTACGAAAAGAACTAAAAAAATTAAAAATCGATCCGTTCAGAGTCATATCATGGAAAACAATCTTTTCATGGAAAGAATAGAACAATGGAAAATTTCCTTGATTTTGAGTAAGAATATGAACTTCATAACCAAACTTTTCGACAAGGTAATTCAGCTTTAACGATAGAACTCTAGCGACTCCACCTTCATTATTTAGTTTGGGAACTATATAAAATAATTTCATTTTTTGGTACTCAAGAATTCATCAAAATCTCTTATATAATCTTCTTCCAAAAAATCATCAGAAGCCAAAACCAAACAAACAGCACCCGAAGAAAAATTCTCCAATTCACGCCAAATACCTGTGGGAATAAGCAACCCAACATTCGGTTTGTTTAACAAATAACGTTTTTTTTCAATTCCGTCATTTACGGTTACTTCAAAACTACCGCTTAAAGCAATTAGAACTTCCTGCTGATCGATATGAGCATGTCCACCTCTAAAAGCAGTGCTTGGCACATCAAAAAGATAATAAACACGTTTGAATTCAAAGGGTAAAAAATCACTTTGAATAATTCCTAAATTCCCTCTTACATCTTCAACGACAGGTATTTTTAATAATTGAATCTCGTTTATCATTTCCATTTTAAATCGTATTAATTTGCATTAAATCCAACCATTGCTTCCCTATTGTATCCAATAAAAATGGAGTTACACTTTCTTTTGCATTTTGCTTACAATATTGATATATTTTTTCATCCTCAACCATTCCATTCATTCCTTCTGTAAGTTTTTCCAAGTTTTGATTTTCAACAAGAATTCCGTTTTTTAAATTACTGATAATTTCTCCTGGACCACAAGGACAATCAAATGAAACAACTGGAGTTCCACAAGCCAATGACTCTAAAATTACATTTGGCATTCCTTCATTTTTACTGCTCAAAACTAAAAATCGAGCATTTTTTAAATATTTGAAAGGATTATTTTGGTATCCTAAAAAATGCACAAAATCAATTGCATTACACTCTTTTGCTACTTTCTTCAATTCTTTACTATCGCCTTCTCCTACTATCACAAGGTGAATTTGTTTATCCATTAAAACAGAATTGGCATAACTCAAAATCAATTTGTCAAACTGTTTTATATTGTTTTCATATTGCCCAATTGCAATTATGTATTCAAAATCAATAGTAATTGGTTCATCACACTTTTGATAAATCTCCTCTAAATTAACTGGATTTGAAATTGTAACCATACTATTCAACTGATGCTTTTCTACAATCAATTCTTCCATTTGCTTCGTTATTGCGACATTGGCATAACAATGATTGTACATTAATCGGGTTAACCAAGAATTATTTGGCATATAATGGTCTATCAAAAAGCTATGGACTGTAAAAATTGTTTTAGTATTATAAATAAATCTGGCTAAAATTAATTCTTGAATGACTTTGGTTCGAAAACGAAAATCTATAATAAAATCAAAATCGCTATCATTTAGATACTTCCGCAACGAAATCAGTCGTTTAATCTTATTGAATAATCCATTAGCTTTATTCTTCAATAAACCTAAATTAACCAGTTTTCCGGAATAAGGATAAGAGACCTCATCCAAAACAATAATAATATGAACATCAATATTATTTTTTGCAAAAAAAACAGATAAATTGGCCATCACTTTATCACTACCGCCCCCACTTAATCGATAACCGATTAATGCAATTTTATATTTTTTGTGGGGCAATATCATTTTCGTTTTGTTATTTTCGTCTCAAATATAACTATTTTAAAAAATAATGCAGAACAATCCTCTCGTTACTATTATTTGTTTGTGCTACAACCACGGAGCCTACGTAGTTGAGAGTTTAAATTCTGTTATTAATCAATCATATCCTTCTATTGAACTTATTATTGTTGATGATTCCAGCACTGATAATTCAAAAAAAGTAATTACAAATTGGCTCGAAAAAAATCCTCAAATTCAGTTTATCGCCAATAAAACCAATTTAGGAAATACCAAATCCTTTAACAAAGCCCTAAAACTGGCCAAAGGGGAATATGTAATTGACTTGGCAGCCGATGATTTGCTATTACCCAATTGTGTGACGTTACAAATCGATGCTTTCAAAAAAAGCGGCTACAAAAACCTCGGTGTTGTTTATGGCAATGTTAAATTAATTTCAGAAAATGGCACGTTCGACTCTTATTATTTTCCGGTAAATACGCAAAAAAAGGTAATCGAAAACAGAATTACAGGAGACATTTATGAATCGGTTCTTTCTGGAGGTAATAGTATTTGTTCCGTATCTGCAATGATTAAGAAAACCGTATTCGACCGTTTACAAGGTTATGATGAAACACTGGCTTATGAAGATTTAGATTTTTGGATTCGGGCTTCCCGCCAATATGAGTTTGACTTTATAGATGAACCTCTAGTTCAAAAAAGAATAGTTACAAATTCTTTAGGAAGTGACTTCTTCAAAAAAAAGGATAGCCGAGCAAAGAAAATAAATCATTCCACTTACTTAATTCTAAAAAAAGCAATCGCATTAAACCGAACTAGAGCCGAAGATTTAGCTATTCAAAAAAGAATACATAATGAAATTATTCACACGTTAAAAATCAATGATTTTGGTTTGTTTTTTAAACTTTTAGGATTGCGGGTTTTGTTGGTTAAACGAAAGTTTTTTAAACTTTAATTATTGATTTAATCCTAAAACTGAACAATTAAATATTTCATTAAAGGCTCTTTCTCATTTTCCCAATCACGGCTATAATTATTTTTCAAGAGTTTGGCCGGAATTCCTCCTAATAAAATATTACTTCCAAAACTTGTATAATCTTTATTGCACAAAGAATTTGAGGCAACAACACAATAATCAGGGGTTTTAGTATTCGGCATTATCGAAATTCTATTAGAAAATGAATTATAACTACCGATATGAATTGAACCTTGTTGCGGATATTGTTCACCTGTCAGTGTGTTTATCATAGGATGAAAATTGGTGTCCATTATTTGCGATTCATGCCCTATTCTAGACCAATCCCCAATAAAAAGTTTATGAGTACAAATAACCTTAACACTAGACCCCAAACAAGTCATATACCCAAACTCACAGTCTGCATTTTGGCCGATATACAAAATAACATCTTTCCCCATATGTGCATATCCATTAAATGTTAGCTTCCCATAAAGTGAAAGTTGCGCAATTCCTCTAGACTTAATTTCTATTTCAAATTGTTGTCCAAATCCAATCATTGCTGTTTTAATCGGTCCGTTTATTATGATTTCACCTTGAATACTTTGAAAATGAACTTTCCCATAAAAAAAGACAGGAAGCTTTTTGGCTGTTTGAAAAGGAAATTTTTTAAAATTAAAATAAAACGTTTTTGTCCAATTTACAGAATAATAAAATTTTAATTTATGATATACCGATCGTAGTTTTCGATACATTTTCTTCACCAACTCTTTAATCATTTTTTCTCTTACTTATCGAATTAAATAAAAATTTCAAGCCTATTTTTTCATTCAAATGATGCAGAACAAAACCTAAAGATAAAACTACCATCATCGTCATCAAACTGTATTTTAAAAATGGATTTGGAATGTATCGTATAAAAAAAGTGGCAACGCACATCACTATGCAAATCATATAAGCTCGATAAAATTCAACATCAAAGTAGAAATCATACCTCTTCTTTGTAATTATTTTTATAGCGACTAAATGTATAAAATAATAAATCAAAAAACTAAAGCCAAGTCCTTCTAAACCATAAAAAGAATACCCTAATATATTTAAAATCACGGACAAAAAATTAAATCCAAAAGCAGTTTTGACAAACATTTTCGAATCTCCTTTGGCTATCAATATAAAGCCCATTGACCATGAAACAGCCCGAAACAACATCGCCAGTATTCCAAAACAAACCATTGGAATAATCGAAATAAATTCTGAAGTGTATAAAACCTTTATGATAAGCGGAACAAACGTTAAAAATAGGATTATAATTGGAGTAATTATAAATATAGACATATAGGATTGCTCTATCACACTTACCCTGATTTTTTTATTATCGTTGCAAATTGAGGATAATTTTGGAAAATAATCGGTACTCATTACTGTAAAAACAATTCCGACATACGAATTCAGTAATGTAAAACCCGCATTATAAAATCCCACTTCTTTTAATCCTCCAGTTTTTCCAACATAAATCTGAATGATATAAGATGCTAATAATGTCAGTAATCCACTTAATGTCAGCATTAATCCGAGTTTGATTATGCTTTTTCCTTCACCGAATAATTCAGAATTTGAAATAGTACTTTTTTCAATTTTAATTTTTCTCGAATAATAAAAAGACACCAAGAAAGAAACAACAGAAGTTACCAAAATTGCAGGAACGATGGCATCAATTCGATAAAAGTAATACAAGGGAATACTGAACAACAATCCAATCAAATTTCCATAAAAATTAGCTTTGGCCAATATTTTTAACTTGCGAAATCCTTGAAAAACAACTATTTGCCCAACAGACAACTGTTTAAACAACAAGGTTATTGACAGGTAAACGAAGAAATATGTGTAATTTGAATTGCCAAAAGTGAGTTTACTCAACCAACTTGAAAATAAGGCAACAATCAGCGTTCCAAAAATTCCCGTTACAAAAGCTATTTTTTTAACTATTGCAATTATTGGAGAAGCCGAATTTAAATCGGCTGAATTATACTGTTCTGAAATGTGTTTTATAGCGCTGGTTTCAATCCCTAAACCCGTAATACCACTAACCATATTCAGTGCCGAATTCAACAACGAAACAATTCCCATTCCTGCCGGGCCTATAAAAATTGCAATAAGTTTTGTTCTAACAATTGAAATAATAATATTTAAAAATTGCATCCCGCCAAAAATAGAGGTTGCTTTTACAATTTGCAGGTATGAAGATTTGCTTTCGGTCACTATTTCAATATTTATTTAAAATTGAAATCACATAACTAACCTCATCCATTGTCATAACTGGACTCATAGGCAAACTCAGTACTTCTTTGTGTATTTTTTCGGTTATGGGGAAAGACAAATCATTCCAAGATTCAAAAGCTTTTTGCTTATGTGGTGGAATCGGATAATGAATTACCGTTTCGATATTATTTTCTGCTAAATAGTTTTGCAAATCATTTCTGTTTTTGGTTCGAATAACGAACAGATGGAAAACATGATTGTCGCTTAAATCCCAAAAGGGCAAGATAATTTTATCGTTCTGTATTTCACTTAAATAACGTTTAGCAATAACCCTTCGGTTTTCATTATCAGCATTTAAATTGGGTAATTTTAGGTTCAAAAATGCAGCTTGCAACTCATCCAATCTAGAGTTGACACCTATAAAATCATTCTGATATTTTGTTTCCGAACCGTAATTACGAAGGGACCGAATCGTTTTGGCGAACTCGGCATCATTCGTTACCACAGCACCTCCATCACCTAACGCTCCAAGGTTTTTTGTTGGATAAAAACTATATGCTGCTGCATTTGATTTTAGATTACTTATAATCCCTGCTGATTGGGCTGCATCTTCCACTACAATCAAATTATTTCGAGTGGCTATTTCATTTATAGGATCCATATCGGCCAATTGACCGTAAAGATGCACTGCGAGAATCGCTTTAGTTTTTGGAGAGATTTTTTCTGAAATTAATTCGGGATTAATATTGTAAGTTTCCAACTTTGGTTCCACTAAAACAGGTACTAAATCAGCTTGAAGAATAGCAAGAATACTCGCGATATAGGTATTCGCAGGCACAATAACTTCGTCTCCTTTTTGCAGTTTCCCTAATTGAATATATCCTTTAAAAATTAAGGTTAGCGCATCCAAACCATTCCCAACTCCTACACAGTGATTGACACCACAATATTGTGCAAAATTGTTTTCAAACTCCTGAACTTCCTTGCCTAAAATATACCAACCACTAGACAAAACCGATTTCAATTTCTCTTGAAAAGCAGTTTCGTAAGGTTCGTTTATTTTTTTTAGGTCTAAGAATTTTATCATTTTAAAACCGCATCTAATAAATTATAATTCGAAGTTTCCACTTCATAAAAGTCATGAACAATAGTACTTGCACCGAAACTTTCTTTCCAAAAAGATAATCCTTTATTAATCACTTTACCTTGCTTTGCATTGGAAGTTCCAAAATCAAAAAATTTCTTTTCCTTAAAAACTTCTGTTATTAAATGATGATATAAGAAATCTAAACTCCCTATTGTATTTTTATTTTCATCAGCAGAAATATACTGAGAATGAATTACATTTTCACTTTCAAACAATGTTGCTCCGGCTACAATTTCGTCTTTGTAATACACATTAAATTGTCGAATATTTTCGGGAAACTTCATTTTTAAATTAGTAATCTCTTGCAAACTATGAACTGGTTTTGTTTGATATTTCCTTTCTAAATTTGGAATTAATATAATATTCCAAAAATCATCAAAATCACTTACTTCTCTAATTTCTAAACTATTTACAATACCTTTTTTCACTCCTTCTTTCCTTCCGCTTGCGATCAAAAATGGTTTAGTCAAATCAATCACAGAAAGTGTCTCTCTTCTTATTAATTGGGCTTTTGTCAAAAAAAGGGCATAATTTAATTCTTCGGCTGGCTTTTGATGATAAATAGACGGAATTAATTTTAACTGCAATTTCTGAATGTTATTTTCTTTCAAATAAAACAAAATCGCATTAAAAAATTCAATAACGGAGACCAGCTTTACTTTTTCATTATAAACTAAACTTCCATAAGTCAAGCCTTGATGGGAATAAACAACATCCTCTACTCTATTGGCTGGTAAAACAGCAACCAACTTCTCATCTTTATAAACCATCAAAGAATAATCCTCGAATCGGTCTTTGTGGTATTCCATAAAATCACGATGAAAGAGAAAAGTAGCGTTCTTGGCTTGGCTTATAAAAGCATTCCAATTGGCATAATCACTTTCTTGATATCGTTTTACGTTGTAGTTTTTCACAATTGAGTATTAAGGACTGGAAAAGTACACAATTGGGGGAATATTCTAAATACGAATTGCGAAAAACTTAAATAGTAAGAATAAAAAAACTATCTTATTTTTTATGCTCTATAGGAGAAAGATGCCACTTGTATTTTACAGCCATTAGGCGAACTGCGATGATCACCAATGAGGTAATGAGATATAAAATATCATCCTCTAAATTCATTTTTCGGAGGATAAAAAATACGATTCCACCTAGAATACATATTGTAGCATAGATTTCTCTACGGAAAATCACGGGAATTTCGGTGCATAAAATATCTCGAGTTACTCCGCCGAAACAAGCTGTCATTGTCCCTAAAGCGATACAAATAGTAGGATGAAGATGGTAATCGATTCCTTTTTGGATTCCGATTAAAGTAAAAACACCCAATCCGATGGTGTCAAATAACGCCAGTGAAGTTCGGAATTTATCTAATCTTTTTCGAAATAATATTGTTAAACCAAAGCCTAAGATAATAACATAAACATAGGTCAAATCCTGCATCCAGCCCACCGGAGTGCGACCAATCATGACATCACGTAGCGTTCCGCCTCCTACTGCGGTTACAAATGCAATAATAAAAACACCAAAAGGATCCAATTTTTTGCTCATAGCGGTTAACGCACCTGACATTGCAAATGCCATGGTTCCGATGATATCGAGTAGGTGAAACATTTAGATTATAGAATTTAGATTGCAGATTGCTGTTAGGTTTTCAAAATTAAATAAAAAAGGACTTACTATTGATTATTTTAAGAATTTAAAAAATGGTAGTACCTTAGCGACTTAGTAACTTATTATCTTTTTGACTTGAAACAAATCACTTCCATCCAAAATCCGTTTATTAAATCCTTAGTACTATTGCAGGAAAAAGCAAAAGCACGTAAACAATCGGGAACATTCCTGATTGAAGGAAAACGCGAAATTTCACTTGCCTTAAAAGGAAGATATGAAATAGAAACGATTTTGTTTTTATCCGAAGTTTGTTCGGAGACGGAAGCCCGTAAATTATCAAATAATGCTGAACTGATAGAAATCACGGCAGCTGTCTATCAAAAGCTCGCTTACAGAGATACTACCGAAGGTGTTTTGGCTATAGCCAAAGCCAAATCGACACAACTATCCGATTTAAAATTATCCGAAAATCCACTGATTATTATTGCCGAAGCTCCCGAAAAACCAGGAAACATTGGCGCTTTATTACGTACCGCCGATGCAGCAAAACTTGATGCGGTGATTATTGCCAACCCAAAAAGTGATTTATACAACCCTAATGTGGTGCGGTCGAGCGTAGGTTGCTTGTTTACTAATCAGATTGCAACAGGTACCACTACTGAGATTATTTCTTTTTTGAAAGAACGAAACATTAATTTTTATTGTGCCACTCTGCAAAACTCTACTTCCTATCATACCCAAGATTACACTTCGCCAACAGCTTTGGTTGTAGGTACAGAAGCCACCGGACTGACACAGGAATGGCGAGATGCTGCGACTCAAAATATTATCATCCCAATGCAGGGCGAAATTGACAGTATGAACGTATCTGTAGCTGCGGCGATTTTAATATTTGAAGCCAAAAGACAGAGAGGGTTTTAGATTTTAGACTGCAGAAAATAGAGAATAGATTTCGAATTTAATTACATGAAAATATGAAAAAAATTAGTCTTTCACTTTTAATACTTCTTGCGTTTAGCATTCCTTCTTTTTCCCAAATTACTGAACAAGAAGTGGACAATGTTGTTAATCGAACTTTAACTGCCTTTAATGTTCCCGGAATTGCAGTAGCAGTTGTAAAAGATGGGAAAGTGGTGCTTGCAAAAGGTTACGGAGTAAAATCTATTCTAACAAAAGAAAAAGTAGATGCAAATTCACTTTTTGGAATTGCTTCCAACAGTAAAGCTTTTACAAGTGCAGCTTTGGCTATTTTAATAGACGAAGGCAAACTAAAATGGGATGACAAAGTCATTACTTATTTACCGAATTTCAAAATGTACAATGATTATGTAACAAATGAATTTACGATTCGAGACTTATTGACTCACAGAAGCGGACTAGGACTTGGCGCAGGAGATTTAATGATTTGGCCTGATGGAAGCAATTTTACGGCGCAGGATATCACACAAAATTTACAGTATTTAAAACCGGTTTCTGCTTTTAGAACACAATATGATTATGATAATTTATTATACATCGTTGCTGGAGAAGTAGTTCACAAAGTAAGCGGTATGAGTTGGTGTGATTTTATTGAAAGCAAAATCATGAAACCATTGGAAATGAATAACAGTGCAGCTTCATTTGTCCGTTTGAAAGACACTAGCAATGTTATAGCACCTCACGTTCCTATTGACGGAAAACTAAAAGTAATTTCGAGATATAAAAATCAATTATTTGACCCGGCTGCTGGTATCTACTCAAGTGTGAACGATTTAAGCAAATGGGCAATCATGCAATTGAATAACGGAAAATACGGCTCTAAAAACAAACAATTATTTTCCGAGAAAGAGCATAACGAAATGTGGACTCCACAAACAATAATTCCTGCAAAGACAAGGCCTCCTTATAATACTCATTTTAGTTCTTATGGATTGGGTTGGTTTTTAAGTGATGTAAAAGGATACAAGCAAGTAACCCACACAGGAGGTTTAGAAGGAATCGTGACTCAGACAACCTTAATTCCTGAACTAAATTTAGGAATTATAGTATTGACTAATCAGCAATCAGGTGCTGCTTTTAATGCGATAACAAATACCATAAAAGACAGCTATCTGGGAATTAAATCGGATGATTATGTGACGATTTACAGTAATCGAGTAAAAGCCACCGAAGAATCGGCAGATAAAGTGACTGATGAAGTTTGGGCATTGGTAGCCAAAAACAAAAAGGACAATATCAAAATTGATTTCAACAATTATGTTGGAACTTACAAAGACAATTGGTTTGGCGAAATTGTGATTAGCGAAAAGAAAGGGAAATTATATTTTGCATCAAAACGATCTCCACAACTTTCAGGAGAATTATTTCTTTATAAAGACAAAAACTTGGTTGTAAAATGGAACAATGCTTATTTCCATGCAGATGCTCATTTGTTTTTTGAATTTGATGCAACCGGAAAAGCAGTTGGAATCAAAATGAAACCTATTTCTGAGTTGACCGACTTTAGTTATGACTTTCAGGATTTGGATTTTAAGAGAATCCTTTAGATGACAGATTTCAGATAGCAGAAGTGCAAAAATTCTGAAATCTGAAATCTGCAGTCTACAGTCTAAAATCCCCTTCTCGCCCTTGCACATCTCCTTAAAAATTCTTATTTTTAGGAATTGAACCATGCCGTTATGATAGAAATCGATACAGAAAAAGAAAACAAAGCAATTGCTCAAGAATATAAGGAGCTATTACGCATCAGTTACCAAACATTAACCGCAGAGGATAAAAAACTGATACGCAAGGCTTTTGATGTGGCTGTTGATGCCCATAAAGACCAACGTCGCAAATCTGGTGAAGCCTATATCTTTCACCCTATTGCGGTGGCCAAAATTGTAGCTTCGGACATTGGTTTGGGAGCAACTTCCATTGCCGCAGCCTTAATGCACGACGTTGTTGAAGACACACCAATCACCGTCAAAGACATTGAAAAAATGTTTAATCCCAAAATTGCCCAGCTGGTTGAAGGATTAACCAAAATATCATTGGTACAAAAAGACCTTAACGTATCGATGCAGGCAGAGAATTTCCGTAGAATGCTTTTGACCCTCAATGATGATGTTCGGGTAATCCTGATAAAAATAGCCGACAGATTGCATAATATGCTGACTATGGACTCGATGGAAGACCACAAACAGGTCAAACTGGCGTCCGAAACCTTATACATTTACGCCCCATTGGCGCATCGTTTAGGACTTTATAAAATCAAAAACAAACTGGAGGATTTAGGATTAAAATATACTGAACCAGAAAGATACAACTCCATCGTCAGCAAAATAAGAGAAACCAAGGAAGAACAAGATTTATACATCAAAGACATTTCCGAAGTACTCAAAAAAGCATTAGACGATGAAAATGTAGATTACATCATCAAAGGCCGACCAAAGTCTATTTATTCCATCAACAGAAAAATGCTGGCCCAAAATGTGACTTTTGACGAAGTCTACGACAAATTTGCCTTGCGTATCGTCTATAAATCAAATCCACACGATGAAAAATTCTTAGCTTGGAAAATTTATTCGATCGTAACAGACCACTACAGACCCAGTCCAAGTCGTTTACGTGACTGGATTTCCTCACCAAAATCAACTGGTTACGAAGCATTGCACATTACCGTGATGGGACCAAAAGGCCGCTGGGTAGAAGTACAGGTTCGAAGCGAACGTATGGATGAAATTGCCGAAAAAGGTTATGCAGCACATTACAAATACAAAAACGGAGCCTCCGAAGAAAATGGTCTCGACGTCTGGTTAAACCTTTTGAAAGAAGCTCTTGAAAACTCAGAAGCGAGTGCAGTCGATTTTGTGGAAGATTTCAAAATGAATTTGTATTCCAAAGAGATTTATATTTTTACCCCAAAAGGAGAAATTAAATCCCTCCCAAAAGGCGCTACTTCACTGGACTTTGCTTTTAGCATCCACTCCGAAATTGGAATAAAAACAAGAGGAACAAGAGTCAACGGAAAATTAGTCCCCTTAAATTATGAACTAAAAAGTGGCGATCAGGTAGAAATCATCACCTCTCCCAACCAAAAACCAACCATCAACTGGCTAGATTATGTAACCACTTCAAGAGCAAAAAACAAAATTAGAAATGTCCTCAACGAGAACACCAAAAAAATTGCCGAAGACGGAAAAGAACTCCTTACCCGTAAATTAAAGCATCTAAAAGTCACATTAAACGAGCAAAGCATCAACGAGCTAGTTAATTTTTTTAGACTAAAAACAAGTTTGGATTTGTTTTACAGAGTCGGTGTAGGTTCCATTGACAACCAACAATTAAAAGATTATGCTGCCCAAAAAAGCAACACTTTAATAAACTTTTTCAAAAACAAAATCAAACGTTCCCATAGCACTGCCGACGAGGACATTCACAAACAAGTCATCAGCAGCAATTACGACATGCTCGTTTTTGGAAAAACACACGACAAACTCGATTACAAATTATCCAGTTGTTGCAATCCCATACCTGGAGACGAAGTTTTTGGTTTTGTAACCATAAATGACGGTATCAAAATCCATAAAAAAGACTGTCCAAACGCCATTTCCCTACAGTCCAATTATGCATACCGAATTATGCAGGCCAAATGGATCGATTCCACTCAGCAAGACTTCAAAGCCACCATCAACATCATGGGAATGGACACTTTGGGACTTACAAACGAATTGACAAAAGTGATTTCAAACAACATGAATGTCAACATTCAAAGTATTTCACTCAACGGTGAAGCCGGTATTTTTAAAGGCCAAGTATCCGTAATTGTACCCAACATCACCATTCTGAAAAAATTAATGGACAACATCAAAAAAATAGACGGAATCGACAAAGTGACACGAGTGTATAAAAACTAACTTTAAAGATTAAAATTGTTTAATCGTCAACAAAAACAAAAGCTTCAAAAATCATTTGGGCGTGACACCATCCCGACAAAAAGGGCTATTCTTTTTGCGGGTACACGCCCTTTTATCGGGATACTGTCGGGCTATACGCGCTACTTTGGTAGCTTGCTCCTATCCCTCACGCAAAAACAAGAGCCTAAATTTTCATCAGAAAAAGTCCAAAAAAACCAACTTAAACAACAAAAAAATAAAGTAAACTGCTTAGAATTAAAACCCTATTTTTTTATACTTTTAAAATAATAATTTATCTTTGCATGATATGACACTCATTTCTACAGACAACAACAAAAATCAGGAGATTGTAAAAAACGTTTTTACAATGTATCTTGAAAACAAAGGACACCGCAAAACACCCGAACGTTATGCTATCCTTCAGGAAATATACGAAAGTGAAGAACATTTTGATATAGAAAATCTATACCTCAAAATGAAAAACAAAAACTACCGTGTCAGTAGAGCCACCCTTTACAATACAATCGAATTATTATTGGATTGTGCATTAGTTCGTAAACATCAGTTTGGGCAAAATCAAGCACACTACGAGAAGTCCTATTTCGACAAACAGCACGATCATATCATCATGACCGATACTGGTGAAGTAATTGAATTTTGTGACCCACGAATTCAAACCATCAAAAAAACAATCGAAGAAATTTTTGATATCGAAATCACCAATCATTCCCTATACTTATACGGAAACAGAAAAAAAACAAACACAGAAAATACAATAGAAAATTAACTGCAAATAAAACTTAGAATGACTGTAGATTTATTATTAGGATTACAATGGGGAGATGAAGGAAAAGGAAAAATTGTTGACGTTCTTACATCAAATTATGATATAATTGCTCGTTTTCAAGGAGGCCCAAACGCAGGACACACTTTAGAATTTGATGGAATAAAACACGTTCTTAGAACTATTCCATCTGGAATTTTTCACAAAACAGCCATCAACATTATCGGAAACGGAGTAGTAATTGACCCAGTAGTTTTTCAAAAAGAAATTGAAGGTCTTGAGAAATTTAATTTGGATATCAAAAGCAAATTAATCATTTCTAGAAAAGCACATTTAATTTTACCAACACACCGCTTATTGGACGCAGCTTCTGAAGCTTCAAAAGGAAAAGCAAAAATTGGTTCTACACTTAAAGGAATTGGACCAACTTACATGGACAAAACCGGAAGAAACGGATTGCGTGTTGGAGATACCGAATTAGAAGATTTCAAAGAACGTTACAGAGCATTGGCTGACAAACACGAAGAAATGATTAAATTCTACGATGTTAACATTCAGTACAATTTGGCTGAAATGGAAAAAGAATTTTTCGAATCTATCGAAGTATTAAAATCATTAGACTTTATTGACAGCGAAGAGTACTTAAACCAAGCACAAAGAGCAGGGAAATCAATCCTTTGCGAAGGTGCACAAGGTTCATTGTTAGATGTTGATTTTGGAACTTATCCATTTGTAACTTCATCAAACACTACTGCAGCAGGAGCTTGTACAGGTTTAGGAATTGCCCCAAATAAAATCAAAGAGGTTTACGGAATTTTCAAAGCTTACGTAACTCGTGTTGGTAGCGGACCTTTCCCTACTGAACTTTTTGACGAAGATGGAGCTACAATGGCTAAAGTAGGAAACGAATTTGGATCGGTTACAGGAAGACAAAGACGTTGCGGATGGTTGGATTTAGTAGCGTTAAAATATGCTGTTCAAATCAACGGAGTAACTCAATTAATGATGATGAAAGGTGATGTTCTTTCTGGTTTTGAAACGTTAAAAGTTTGTACTGAATACAACTATAAAGGAAAAAACATTTCTCACTTCCCTTATAATATCGAACCAGAAAATGTAACTCCTGTATTCAAAGAATTCAAAGGATGGCATCAAGATTTAACTGGCATGACAACTTATGATCAGTTGCCTATTGAACTAAAAGAGTACATTGAATTTATAGAAAAGGAAGTAGAAGTTCCAATAAAAATTGTTTCTGTCGGACCAGATAGAAAACAAACAATTCTTAAATAATAAACTAACGTCCCGATAAATCGGGACGTTTTTTTTAACATTAATTAGCTAACAATATGCCAAATCCTAAATACAAAATACAGAAAACAGAATTACTATCCGACAATTGGTATATTCTGAATAAAGTAACCGTAGACTATCAAAAAAAAGATGGCTCTTGGGACACTCAAGTACGTGAAGTATATGACAGGGGTAATGGAGCGGCCATTTTATTATATAATCAATCTAAAGGAACCGTTATTTTGACCCGACAATTTAGATTACCAAGCTATTTAAACGGAAACAAAAGTGGTTTATTAATTGAAGTTTGCGCTGGTTTACTCGATGAAGACAACCCCGAAGCCTGCATCATCCGTGAAACTGAAGAAGAAACAGGATATCGCCTGCATTCAGTTAAAAAAGTTTTCGAAGCCTACATGTCGCCTGGAGCAGTAACCGAAGTTTTGCATTACTTTATAGGAGAATACGATTCCAGTATGAAAGTAAGCTCTGGAGGAGGATTAGAACATGAACATGAAGAAATTGATGTACTAGAAATCCCTTTTGCACAAGCTTATGTCATGATAGAATCTGGCGAAATAAAAGATGCCAAAACCATCATGTTATTGCAATATGCCAAAATCCACAATTTGGTATAATTTAAAACAAGAATCAAACATATTGCAATACCACGTACCAAAACAACAACGTGACAAATGAAATGGGAATTCCAAAACCAATCATCATGCTACTCAACCTCGGTTTCAAACCATAAGTAGAAGCTAATATGCAACCCGTAATCATAGGCGCCATGGCTGATTCCAATATAGCTACTTCAATTTCCTTAGAATGTTGATGAAATACCACCACATATAAAAAAAAGATAATTGCAGGCATTAAAATTAGTTTATAAAAAAGACCTAATCCAAGAAAACTCCAATGCATACTTCGTTTTTCAAAACGCAATTGCAATCCCACCGAAAGTAAAGCCAAAGGAGTCACAGCACTCCCCACCGATTTTAACAACAATTGTCCCCACTCCTGAAAATCGAATTGAAAGACATTCATCAAACAAGCAATACAGAAAGTAACAAAAGGAGGAAAAAAAGCAATCTTTCTGGCTATTTGCACACTACTCAAATTCCCCTTGGAATAAACCGTCGCTACCAAAACACCCAAGGTAGAAAGCACCACAAAAGATCCTGGTTGGTCAACTATAATAGCAGTTCTCAAGCCTTCCTCTCCATACAAAGCCTCAATTATTGGGAATCCTAAAAAAGAAGTATTACTTAGTCCCCCACAAATAATCAAACATCCAATTAGTTTTCTTGGCCATCCTCTTTTTTTTCCTAAGTAACTAAAAAAGAAGTACGAGATCACAAATCCAATCCAAGCCACTCCAATAGGAAATAGCAATTGATTGTCCCATTTAACTTTTGGAATATAATATAGCGCCAATGCTGGAAGACAAATATAGACGACTATCCAATTTAAAAATTTATGCGCATTTTTGGGTATTTGCTTTATATTTTGAAAAACAACTCCAATGAATAAGCAAACAAAGATGAGTATAAAATTGTTCATAGTTTTGCAAAGATACTCCTTTAAAATAATTGCCCTAAAAAATCACAGCTTCTTATTTTAAATTCAGAACTCCTTTACATACAAGAGCAAGTCCAACAAATGCTCTTGCATATATTCCGCAATAGCGGCCTAAATTATAAGAAAGTGAGTCATAAGGAATAGCTTCCAAATTAATTATTTTTTTAAATCCTGTTAAAGTCATTAAAATCCCTATAAATATTAAAAACACAAAATATGATTTCCTTTCCATAATAATTAATTTGATTTATTAGTTCAAACAAAAATACAAAAAAACATGTAATATCTTACATGAAATAAATCATCCAAAAGTATATTAAAAAGAAAAAAACAACCAATTTTTAGTATTTTTACTTGTTCAAAACAAAAACTTTGTCTGCAAAAAAAACAAATCCAAGCGCTTTAAATGAAAAAGCTGGTATTTCTCCTCCAGAAATCATCAGTTCCAGTGCTATACACCAAATCAAAATATCCAGAAAAATACAACCTTCTGCAAAAGAATTGATCGATGGGATTTTGACAGGTAATATAACGGCTCTTAGTCGTGCTATCACATTAATTGAAAGTACAAATATTTCACATTTGGAAAAAGCAACTGAGGTCATCAACGGATGTTTACCTCATGCCAATAAATCAATTCGAATAGGAATCACTGGAGTACCAGGTGTTGGAAAAAGCACTTTTATTGAAGCTTTTGGTAAACACTTAACAAGTTTAGGCAAAAAAGTAGCCGTTCTTGCAGTCGACCCAAGTAGCACCATTTCACACGGAAGTATCCTTGGAGACAAAACCCGAATGGAAGAATTGGTAAAAGACAAAAATGCATTCATTCGACCTTCAGCATCCGGAGAGACTTTGGGAGGTGTCGCACGTAAAACCAGAGAAACCATAACACTTTGCGAAGCATGTGGCTTTGATATAATTCTAATTGAAACTGTCGGTGTTGGACAAAGCGAAACGGCTGTTCACAGTATGGTCGATTTCTTTTTACTTTTAAAAATTGCAGGTGCAGGAGATGAACTTCAAGGTATCAAACGTGGTATTATGGAAATGGCCGATGCTATTGTTATCAATAAAGCCGATGGTGATAACATTAAAAAAGCACAATTAGCAAAGGTAGAATTCAACAGAGCCCTCCATTTATTCCTTGCAAAAAAATCAGGGTGGATTCCAACAACGTCAACCTGCAGCGCTATAACACAAGAAGGAATTAGTACCGTTTGGCAAACCATTTTAGATTATCTTGAATTGGTAAATTCAAATCATTATTTTGTAGAAAAACGCAAGGAACAAAATCAATTTTGGATGATAGAAACCATTGATGAACAATTAAAAAATCATTTCTACAATCAACCAAAAATCATTCAGCTACTGGATTCCACAAAAAAGGCTGTCCAGAATAATGAAATTTCCCCTTTTGCGGCAGCACAAATTTTATTGGATAGTTATTTTAAAAAGTAATTAGATTTGAAATTATTTCTTTCCCAAAAAAAACAGAATTAATTCAAAATCGAACTTTTATTTTGTATTCTAATAGAGTACAAAAAATGAAAAGTCTGTATTTACTTGTGTTATTATCAACTTCGATTTTAACCGCTCAAAATAACGTAGTCGACACTATTTTCGTTCAGGATAGCGTGAAAAATTTAAAGTTCAACTACAAACAATTAATCATTCCTACCGCATTAATTGGTTATGGTCTTATTGGAATTGAAAGTGACCAAATCAAGAATTTCAACTCCGAAGTTCAAGAAGAAGTCACTGAACATATTGATGACAAAGTTACTATTGATGACTTTGCACAATACGCACCAGCCGCTGCGGTTTACGCCTTAAACGCATTTGGAGACAAAGGTAAAAACAATCTCAGAGACCGATCGATTATTTTAGCCAGTTCCTATCTTATGATGAGTGTCACGGTTCTAGCTCTAAAAAGCACCACAAAGGTCGAAAGACCCGATGGATCTTCAAATAACTCTTTCCCTTCTGGTCATACGGCGACTGCTTTTGCCGGAGCCGAGTTTCTTTGGCAGGAATACAAAGACAAATCAATTTGGTACGGAATAAGCGGTTACCTTGTAGCAGCCGGAACAGGCGCTTTTAGAATTATCAACAACAGACATTGGTTTACAGATGTTGCCGCTGGAGCAGGAATTGGAATATTAAGCACTAAAGCTGCCTATTGGATGTATCCTTTTCTGAATAAGAAAGTTTTTACTAAAAAGGAAAAAGAAAACAAAGGAACAACATTGATTCTACCTTATTATAACGGAAAAGAATTGGGCTGTAATCTTGTGATCCAATTTTAGATTGACTTCTGTTTTTCGTATAAAATTTAAATCCCAAGATTATCTTTATTTTTGATAATCTTGGGATTATAAAAAATACCAATTACTATTTCAAAAGTTTGTTCGTAAAAAGATAATCGGCGGTTTGATACCATGAAATTGTTTCTTCTAAAAAGGACTGATCCATCGGAATTGGCTTCAGGCTATTATCTTTTTTGTTCCAGGAGTAAAATGCCTGTTTCTTCTGGTCAGATAAAATCAAAACTTTTTCTTTTTTCATCAAGACTAATTTGCGATAGGTTCCAATTAAGGCACGCTCTTCAAAATGACTGTCAAGAACATTTTTTCCAAAAAAATTAGATTCATAATTCCAATGAAACAGTGAAAAAACAGTGGGCCAAAGGTCTATTTGAGAACATTGTTGCGTTATTTTCTGATTTTGATTTTCATCAAAATTGACGATGAATGCAGGAATATGATAGTTTGCCACATCAATTTCATCTTTTCCAGCACTACTAGCGCAATGGTCTGCAATGATGACAAAAACAGTGTTTTTGAACCAAGGTTTTGTTTTGGCTTTATTGAATAATTCTTTTAAAGCAAAATCGGTATATTTTACAGCACCTTCCCTACTTGTTCCCGAAGGAATATCAATTTTTCCGGAAGGATAAGTAAATGGCCTGTGATTGGAAGTTGTCATAATAAAATTAAAAAAGGGCTTATTCTTTTTGTATTGTGCATCTGCAACTTTCAACATTTTATTAAAAATATCTTCATCACAAACCCCCCAAGCATTTTCAAAAGTCACTTCCTTATCATCGATATTATGACGAACCGTTTTAATTTGATCACTTAAAACACTGCCTCGACCACGATCATAAATAGTAAATCCGTTGCCGCCAAAGTAAGCATTCATGTTATCGAAGTAACCATCTCCTCCGTAGAAAAAATTGCAATCGTATTTTCTGGATTTGAATACACTGCAAACCGTATAGAGATTTTGATTATCCGGTCTTTTAACAATACTTTGACCAGGAGTTGGAGGAATACATAAAGTTACAGCTTCCATCCCTCTAACGGTACGAGTCCCTGTTGCGTATAAATCCTCAAAAAAGATGCTCTTTTGGGCAATGCTATCTAAAAAAGGAGTGATATTTTGGGTGTTTCCAAATTCTTTAAGAAAACTTCCACTTAGGCTTTCCACTAAAACAAAAACAACATTTTTGTTTTCTTGAGAAGGGGAGCTATTTGTAATTTTTCTGTGAATAGAATTATTAGTTTTAGAATAAAAAGAATTATCAGAAGCTAATTTATTTCTAATTAAACCAAAAGCTTTATCATTTTCAATTGAAGTATAGAAATCAACATATTTCATTTGGTTATTTCTAAAAGCAGCAAAAAAAGAATAAATTCCTGATTTAGAAATCTCTGAATTGTAGCGATTCGAAGACCATTCCGCTTGATTGTTGTTTATAAAAAAAGCAAAAAACAAAGCAACAGCAATAGTAGGTATTAAAACGGAAAGTCTACTTTTAAAATTAACTGTAGAAGTAAAAGTGGTTGCAAAAGCCTTTCTTTTATAAAAAATAAACAAGAACACTAAAGTAAGTAGCAATACTCCGCCAATTAGAATAGGCAGTGGATACGACTGTTTGATATTGGCTACGACTTCATGGGTATAAATAAGATAGTCTACCGCTATGAAATTAAATCTTGTTTTAAATTCATCCCAAAATGTTAATTCAGCAAAAAAAGTAAAAACAAGTATAAAGACTGTTAGCGACGTAAAAAAACAGACTAGTACTTTATCTAAAAGAGAACCAATCCATTTATTTGGCAGTACACTATAATACAGCACACTACAGATTGAGATAAAAACAATTGTTCCCAAATCAAAGAATAAACCTGTTAGCAGTGTTCTTGCTAAATCAATTATATTCCACGAAACCTCATCGTATTGCCAAAGGAAAAATCCAATTCTTAAAAATTGCGACAGCACCAAAAACCAGATTACAAAATGTACTAAAAGTGAATATCTGCCGAGATTTGAGGGTAATTTATACATAGCCTTATTTAATAATTAAAAGGCAAATTTTAGAATCCAATTTTGAATATATTTTGAATTTTGGTTTTAATTAAGAAATCAAAATTTATAACTGTACCCAAATCGTATTACTTGAGTTTCATAATAATCTTTACTGTTGTAGCTAAAATCTTGACCTTGAATTTCTTTTTGAATTACTAGCGTATTGAAGACATCTGTTGCATTAAGAAACACTTCCCCTTTGCCTTTTTGAACTGTTTTTTTGAGGCCTAAATCAACCGAAAATCTAGAGTCTACTTTACCTTGTGGGATAATATCGGGAGCAAGATAAATTACCGACACTTGAGCTTTTAGAGTTTTATTTAGTTGTAAATTACTGTTCCATTTTAAATTACCAGAAACCATTTGTTGACGCTCTCCATAATATGTACTTGGAACCGGATATAAATTGGTTACCGAAAAAGCATCAATAGTATTTTGATACAGATTCCCATTTAGATTAAAGGAATACCAAGAGTTTATTTCTTTAGAATAAATCATTTCAATTCCTACAGAGGTACTTTCATCGGCATTTTGAAATACATTATAAATCAAATTACTGCCAGGAACTGTTGTGGCAATTCGTGTTATGGTTCCATTAATAATTCGGTAATATAGAGAATATGTAAAGTATCCTTTTTCCATATTTCTTTTATAACCCACTTCAAAAGCACTGGTAAATTGTGGTTGAAGCCCTGGGTTTCCAACCTTTATAATTTCGGCATCATCGTATTTTGGAAAAATTCGAATATCGACTTCATTTGGTCTGTCAACCCTGCGATTGTAAAAAGCAGTTATTTTGTTTTGGTCGTCGATTTTATATCCAAATCGCATATTTGGAAAAGGCTCAATATAATAATAGCCATCACTTTTATAAGTAGGATGATCTGGGTTGACATCATATTCCAGATTTACATATTCCAAACGCAGTCCCAATTCTGCTTCGATTTTATTATTTTCATAAATATAATTAGAATAAATTGCCGGTATATTTTCTTTATAATCAGCCCATCCACCAGCATCCTCGTCTATTACAGAGTTTTCACCAGGGAAAAACTGCATATTCGTTGGGATTTCTCTGTGTCTCATTTTCAAGCCCATTTCAAATCGCCCTTGTTTTAAAGGCTGAACATAATCGAGATTGAAATCGACTACTTTTTCATCCGAAATCAATTTGAAGGCATCATTCCCTGTAAGTGTGGGTGTTGTATTCGAAAAATAATATTTCTCATCTTCCCGATGATAGGTATAATTGATTCCTGCATTCAGTTTATGTCCCGCTTCTTTGAACTTATGTTCATAAGAAACACTTGCCATTGCAGTTGTTTTAAGCTCATCTTCTAAAAATTGCCAAAGACGCAAACGCTGGGAATAATCAGCATTAAAAATAGGTTCTTCTCCATGATCTATAATTTTTTCACTTCCAAAAAGACCCGAAAAAGCAAAGGTATTTTGTTCATTGTATTCCCAATCAATTCCTGTTTTTAGGGTTGCAAAATGAGTGTCTCTATTTCGTTTGCTCTGCTGATTAATAATAGTTCCGTCGTCATAAGTTCGCGTTACAAATTCATTTTTATTGAGTGTTTCTGTATAAAGATAATCAGCTTGTAAATAAGCATTTATTTTTCCTTTTCGGTAGTTTAATGACAGTGAAGGATTGATTTTTGGAGTGACTTGATATTGAGGACTAATGGTTGGTAGATTCTCTTTGCGTACCCATAAAGCACCATAACCAGAAGCGATTCCGACTTTCCCATTAAATCCTTCTTGCTTGTTCTTTTTGTAAATCAGATTGATAATTCCGGCATTTCCATTGGCATCAAATTTTGCCGAGGGATTATTTATGATTTCAATTCTTTCGATGGCAGAAGCTGGAATATTGTCCAAACCCGATTGATTACCAAAACCCGTAAGAGCAGTTTGTTTACCGTCTATAAGCACCATTACTTTGTCATTCCCTCTCAATTGCAGTTTACCCTCATTTGCAGTAACTCCAGGTAAATTTTGCATCGATTGCAGAACCGAACCGCCACTTTGAGAAATATTATCGGCTACGGTAAAAACTTTTTTATCCATTTTTGCACTCACTTCTTGGGTTTTAGAATTTACAACTACCTCTGTTAAATTATTAATATCTTCTTCCAGATGAATGGTGCGCAAATCCAGAAACGCAGAAAGGTTCCCTACGAAAATGTTTTGCTTTAGCGTTTTATATCCAATAGTGCTAATTTCTAATGTGTAATTCCCAGATGGGATAGCTGGAAAACTAAATCGACCTTCTTCATTGCTTAGTATTCCAAAAATAGCTTTTGGGTCTTTGACTGATTTCAACAATAAATTAGTGTAAGGAACAGGAACATCAGATCTTTTATCTTTAATTAAACCCGAAATAGTCGCTTTATTATTTTGAGCTGTTGTATTGAAACAAATTACTATTAAGAATGATAAGAGTAGAATTATTTTGAACCTCATTTTGCTTTGTGCTTTTAATTATTTGCACAAATTTCAAAACTTATTTTGTAGAAAGTTTGAATTTTTAAAATGTAATGCAAAAACAGTGCAATTTATTCTCAAAATCATAACTGATTTTCCATTGATTGAGTTCTGTTATTTTCTTAATAATGGCCAATCCAAGACCATTCCCTTGAGAAGATGGATTTATTTTAGAAAATCGATTGAACAACTTATCAATTGACAATGGAGTTTGCTGTCCTGTATTTTCAAATGATAATTGACTGTCTGTTATACGAATAACTATTTTTCCGTTTTTTTCATTGTGGCGAATAGCATTCAAAAACAAATTATTCAACAATACTTCTGTCAAAGCGGGATTTCCATTTATAACAAGATTATTATTTAATTCGGTTATGATTGAAATATTTTTCGACTTTGCTTGTTCCGTAAAAAAATCAAGATGCTTCTCAATATAATCATTCAAAACAATAGTGTTATTTTCAAGATAACTTTCATTATCAATTTTAGAAAGCAATAGTAGGTTTTTATTGAGCCTATTAAGTCTGGAAACATCATTATTTAATGAACTTAAAACCGAAAGCTGTTCTTTATTTAGTTCTAATTGCAGTAAAGTATCAATTTTCGTTTGAAATAAAGCCAGTGGTGTTTGTAATTCATGTGCTGCATTTTCTATAAATTCTCTTTGGCTTTTATAAATAGCCGTGTTCTTTTCGATAAGCTTTTCAAGACTTTTGTTTAGGCTGTCAAATTCATCGATATCAGTTGGAATAAATTGTGGTGATTTATTTTTATCGATTTCGAAATTTTGAATTTGACTTAAAGTATTATAAAAAGGCTTCCAGATTTTAGTTGCCAATTTTTTTGAAATCCAAACAATTCCAAAAAGCAAAATAATTATAATTAACAGAAACATGACAGCCACATTTATGACCATCCCTTCCATTTCAACGAGATTTGTCTTTTCTATATAAGTGTATCGCTTGCCTTTTACAACTACTGGAGCATACAATATGCGAAATGGTTCTTCCTCTCCAGCAATAGAATCAAATAACATTTTGCCAATAATAGAATCCTTTTTGATTCCCATATCAGCAACAATCGTTACATTATGGTTGTATTTATTCCAAGCTTTTATATCATCTTGATCAAAACCTTTATGTGTCTCTTTGACAAAAGCCCCTTTATGAAAAAGCAAAACCTCATCGGTTTCATAAATATAAAGCTGTTGACAGATAAAATAAAATACTGGAGCAGACACCAATAATAGCACCGTAGAAAACACAAGGAAGCTACTGGTTGTTTTATGTAATAATTTTTTACTCATTTTCCCATTTATAACCTAAACCATAAATTGTTTTGATGTAATCACCACTTCCGGCAGCATGTAGTTTCTTTTTGAGGTTCTTTATATGTGCATAAATAAAATCATGATTGTCAAGCATATCTGCCATATCGCCAGAAAGGTGTTCAGCAATAGCGCCTTTGGATAAGACTTTATTATTATTACCAATTAAAAATAATAGTAAATCTATTTCTTTTTTGGTTAAATCCAATCTTTCATTGTTGATTGTTACCGTTTTAGAAAAAATATCAATACTAATTTCATTGAAAACAACAGTGTTATTTCCTTGAAAATTCTTGCGACGAATGAGTGCTTGCATTCGAACTAAGAGTTCCGAAAGATGAAAAGGTTTCGTGAGAAAATCATCTGCACCGAGATTAAAACCTTCAATGCGGGTGTCTAGAGTTTCCTTTGCAGATATAATGATTACTCCTTCTATTTTGTTTTGGTTTTTTAATTCTCTCAAAATATCAAAACCATCACCATCAGGCAACATCAAATCCAATAATATACAATCGTAACTGTAATTATCAATTTTATTCAATGCCGACGTGCAATTGTTTGCTGTTTCACATTGAACACCATTTGTCTTAAAATAGTTCTTTATGCTTAGAGCAATTTCCTGCTCATCTTCGATAATTAGAATTTTCATACCGCAATTTACAAATCAATTTTGAAGAAAATCTGAATAAATCTGTTAATGAAACTACTTATTCAAATCATATTATTGATACAAAATTCAGGAAAAATTCAAAATTGAACGATTCCTTTGTTTGATAAAGTCATAAAGGCTCCATGATACATTCTTATTTAAAAAAAAACAATATTTCTTATCCTCTTATTCTTAAGCATTTATTAAGTCTGACGATCTGAAAATTTGACCAATATTTCTTATTTTTATTCATTAGAAAACGTATCATCAAAACATACATTTAATTAGACTATCCCTAACTGAAAAAATAATATTTGTTAGCCTTTGTTTTTTTTATGAACAAAAGAGTTTTATCCCTACAGGAATTAGCCCTAAAAATGCTAAAGATAAAATCATTAAAATACAATCTATGAAAATATTAGTTACAGGTTCGGCTGGATTTATTGCTTCACATACAGCCGAACGACTACAGTCGATGGGGCACGAGGTTGTTGGCTTAGATAATTTTTCGGATTATTATGATGTGTCTTTGAAGCAGCTCAATGCAAGTACATTAAATTCAAAAGGGATCGCTATCGAAAAAATTGATTTACGGTTTACTGACCAACTTCATTTATTACCAACCGATTTTGAATATATATTTCATTTTGCCGCACAACCAGGCATTTCAACTACATCCCAGTTTGAGGATTATTTGGAGAACAACGTCATCGGAACCAAAAACTTAATCGATTTTGCTTTTAAAAATCAAAAATTAGTTCTTTTTGTAAATATTGGCACCTCATCCATTTATGGAATTCATGCCACATTTGACGAAACAGTTCCTCCGACACCGGTTTCTCATTATGGCGTGACAAAATTGGCTGCTGAGCAGTTGGTTTTGGAAAGTAGCAGACTGGGACAATTCAAGGCGTGCTCCCTTAGACTATATTCCGTTTACGGACCTCGCGAAAGACCCGAAAAACTATATACAAAGTTAATTGCAAATGCTTTTAATGACATTCCTTTCCCATTGTATAAGGGAAGCGAAACTCACCTAAGAAGTTTTACCTATGTTCAAGATATTGTTGATGGCGTGGTAAGTGTGATTGGTAAAGAAGATTTGGTAAACAATGAAATCATCAACTTAGGCACCGAAGAAGAAAACACAACACAACAGGGAATTGAAATCGTTGAAAAAATTTTAAATAAAAAAATAGAACTGCAAATTGTCGAAGCAAGAATTGGAGACCAATTAAGAACTAAAGCCGTAATCGACAAAGCCAGAAAATTACTAGGCTATAATCCTAAAACAAGTTTAATCGAAGGATTAAAAGCACAAATAGAATGGTATCAGGAAAATTTTATTGACCAACAACATTTAGAAATTTAAAAAGCGTTCTCTATGCATTTTTAAAATCCATCATTTAACATAAACAAAAGCCAAAGTAAACTCGAATTTAAACAAAATTTAAGCTATTACTTTTATATAAAATTTATCAAAACATGAATTTCGAATTAACAATAATAGTACCAGTCTATAACGAAGAAGACAATCTTGACCGTGTTCATCAAGAAATGAAGCAGTTTTTATTCATTTCCAAAAAAAAGGCAAAAATCCTATTTGTTAATGATGGATCCAAAGACAACAGCCAAACACTGATTGAAAAAATTTGCAAAGACAATGCTGAGTTTACTTATATTTCTTTCGAAAAAAACACAGGTTTAAGCGCCGCCATCAAAGCAGGTTTTGATTATGCAGACACTACTTGGGTGGGCTATATTGATGCCGATTTGCAAACTGCCCCTGAAGATTTTAATATTCTGATGGAATTTGCAGGCGAATTTGACCTTGTTACCGGAGTCCGTTCAAACAGAAAAGATTCCTTTACCAAAAACATGTCCTCCCTCATTGCCAATGGCATCAGAAGGGCTTTCACAGATGACGGAATGGATGACACAGGTTGCCCTTTAAAAATAATCCGCACCGATATGGCGAAGAGAATCCCGATGTTCAATGGATTGCACCGTTTTTTACCTGCCATGATTTTGTTGCAAAACGGTAAAATAAAACAAACTCCAGTGAGACATTTTCCTAGAATCGCAGGTGTTTCAAATTTCAATCTTTGGAATCGATTATTGGGCCCGTTACAAGATTGTTTTGCCTATTTATGGATGAAGAAAAAATACATTAATTATAATGTAGCTAAACAAGGATAATGAACAACATCATCATTTATTCCATTGGGTTCATTGCTCAAATTTTGTTTTCAAGCAGAATGATTTTGCAATGGATTATTTCCGAAAAAAACAAAAGGGTATTAACTCCTGTTTTATTTTGGGAAATCAGTTTATTTGCATCCTTTTTATTGTTCGTTTACGGTTATTTGAGACATGATTTTTCTATTATGCTTGGCCAAACCATTACTTATTATATTTACATCAGAAACATTCAACTGCAAAATGATTGGAAAAAATTACATGTAGCACTCCGATGGTTCATACTTTTATTCCCTGCTTTTATAGTTTGGTATTCTTACAATAACAATGTATATGATTTAGACAATCTTTTACGAAATGAAGCAATACCAAAATGGTTGCTTTGGACAGGTATCATAGGGCAAGTATTATTTACATTGCGTTTTGTATATCAATGGATTTATTCAGAAAAGATAAAAGATTCCGTTTTGCCATTGGGCTTTTGGATCATTAGTTTAATGGGATCCTTTATCATATTCATTTATGCCATAATCCGAAAAGATCCTGTATTATTGGCTGGTCATGCAATCGGTTTAGTCATTTATTCCAGAAATATAATAATCATAAAAAAGGATGTCAAAATTAACGCATAATTACGCTTTCTGGCTTTTTTTTGTAGCTTTTTTCATACTTTTTCCACATTTGGATGTCATCGAAGTAAACATCATGGAAGCCCGAAACTTTATTACTGCCCGAGAAATGGTAAATAACAATCATTGGATACTGACCACAATCAATGATTTGCCACGATATGAAAAACCACCATTGCCAACTTGGTTGACAGCCATTTCAGGAATTATTTTTGGATTTGACAGTATTTATGGAATGCGAATTCCTGTTGCATTAATTACATTGTTGCTTGTATTTGGGATTTATAAATTTTCACAAAAAATAGGTTTATCCAAAATACAAAGCTTCCATAACGGACTGATTTTAATTACATCTTTTTATATTTATTTCGCAGGAAGAGACAACCAATGGGACATGTACACACACAGTTTTATGGTCGTTTGCATCTTGTTTTTATGGGATTTATTGAATGGCTCTAAGAAACCTCTTTTTAATGCTGTCATGGCAGGATTGTTTTTCGGTTTCTCCTTTTTAAGTAAAGGACCTATTTCGGTTTACGCCTTATTATTACCTTTTTTAATTGCTTATGGATTCACCTATAAATTTCAATTAAAAGACAAAAAACTATACCTTTTCCTAATTCTTGCAATAGGTCTAATCATTGGTTTATCTTGGCCTCTGTTTGTAAAATGGGCAGATCCTGCAACCTATTTAAAAGTGACCAAAATAGAAAGCAGCCGATGGGGCAATTATAACACCAGACCTTTTTATTATTATTGGAGCTTTTTTACTCAAAGCGGTATTTGGACAGTCCCTGCATTTATTGCTTTAATTTATCCGTATTTAAAAAGCAGAGTCAGCAATTTAAAAGCTTATCAATTTACATTAATCTGGACGTTAGCTTCTGTGGTTTTACTTTCGATAGTACCCGAAAAAAAATCAAGATATTTATTGCCAGTTTTAATTCCGATGGCTATGAACACTGGATTTTATATTGAATACTTAATTAACAATTTTAAAAACATTAGTTTAAAAAAGGAAAAAGGAATTATTTATTTTGCTTTCGGACTTATCGGAATCATTTGTGTTATCATTCCAGTTGGAATTTTTATAAAAATAAAAAATGATTTAGCAGGATTCGAATTTTGGCTAATTGGCTTGAGTTTATCTTTATTAGTAATAGCTTATGTGCTATTTACAAACCTTAGAAATAAAAACTTCACAAAAGTATTCTATGCGGTTATAGCCGTACAAGTAGCCGTAGTTGTTTTTGGAATACCATTCACAAAACTCATTTTAAAAAATCCAGATTACGCCAGTGCAAAAGCAATTAGACAAACAGAAAAGAATCTAGGAGTTAAAACTTACGAATTAAACTCATTTACACCCGAAATTATATGGGATTATGGCTTTAGTATGCCTATTCTATTAAATCAAAAAACCAAGAAACCAAACTTACCTTCTGAAAGTAAATTTGGTCTATTGGCTTTGGAAAAAGATCTCATAAATTCTAAAAAAGAATTCCAGAATTACAATCTAAAAAAGGTTTCGTATATTGATTTGAATCATGTTCCAACAGATTCAAAAAAACATAATGACCGATTGACTAGAATATATTATATCGTTACAAAGAAATGATTATTCTTTCTCGTAACGTTCCATTTCTCTATCATAAAATTCATTGGCAAGAACAATAAGTCCTTCCATTTCGGCATTCAATTCGGCTTCATCAAGATCTTCTGCTTCTTCCATGAATTCAACTTCATCATCTTTCAAATTGATAATAAAACGTGGGTAATCCATGTGAATGATAAAGATATCATCAGGAAAATCGGTATTATCACCCAGTAAAAATTTTGGTAATTCCATATTTAATTTATTGTTTATGGTTTGTTGTCTATGGTTTATTGTTCAATTCAAAACAACAAACCATATACAACAAACAGTTATTATTTATCCGACAAAATAACCGGTACGTTACCTTTTCCATTCATAAAAATAATTTTGGAATTTGGTGAAGCCGCCAGCTCTTTCTGTGCTTTAATTTGTTCGTATTGCAATTGTTTATCCGTTAGTCCCAGTGAAATAATTCTTTGATAATCGGCTATACCTTGCGCTTCCACTCTTTTACGTTCGGCTTCTTGTTTTTCTTTTTGAAGTACGAATGTCATTTTTTGAGCATCTTGCTCTGCATTGATCTTACTTTCTATCGATTTTTTAACCGATATTGGAAGATTGATATTACGAATTAATAACTGCTCCAAAACCAAACCCCTTAATTTAAAATCGGTTTCAATACTCTTGAAAATTCGTTGCTGAAATTCATTTCTTTTAGTCGAATACAAAGCCACGGCATCATAATAAACTGCGTTGTCACGAATACGCGTACGAGTTACAGGACGAACAATTTTATCAGTATAATCAACCCCAATTTTCTTGAAAATTACAGGAGCCTCAGTAGGCACCACTCGATACAAAACAGTTAAATCAATAACCACTTCCAATCCATCATTCGACAAAACACGAATGGCATCATCTCCTTCTTGTGCTCCTTCAGCGTGAATGGCAGACATAGTGTAATTTTGTGTTTGAATGTCAAATTCTGTAATATCCAAAAGCGGGTTTATGATATGCAAACCACTTTCCAATATGTCTGTATGAACACTTCCATAAAGAGACTTGACTCCTACTTTTCCCGCATCAATTTGCTTAAACATGGAAGAAAAAATTCCCAAAGCAATTAGAACAAATCCAATAATTCTCAATACACTGGCAAATTTCGAAAACGGATTAACATTATGGCTTAATGCAAATCCGAGAATCAGTAGAACTACCCCAAGAATAATTAATAGTATCATTTTATAGTTTTTAATTGGTACGGTGATTATACGTTAAAACCAATTATAAGTTACATTCTTACAAACACTTATTTTTCGGAATTTTCAAGAACCAACTTTTTTGTCAAACGCGCAAACCGAATATACAAAAACACCGCTGCCGCTGTTAGTCCTGCCAAAAGACCAATCCAAACTCCAACTGCTTTTAAGTCGGTATATTTTCCCAAATAAAAAGAAATAGGAAAACCAACAACCCAATAGGCCACAAAGGTAATATACATTGGGACTTTCACGTCCTGTAAACCTCTTAAAGCACCCAAAACAACCACTTGAATTCCATCCGAAATTTGAAAAATAGCTGCAATCAGCAACAATTTAGAAGTAATCATAATGATCTCTTTATTATCCAAAGCCTGTGCTGGATCATGCATATTCAAAAATAAATGTGGCAAGAAATTATGAAAAACTACAAATATCAATGCAAAAAATGCTTCTGTAATTACTGCCAATAAAAAAATAGATCGAGCTACGGTAATCAAGTTTTTATATTCTGCCACTCCCCTGGAATGTCCCACTCGAATCATGGCAGTAACGCTCAAGCCCATAGCCACCATAAACGTTGACGAAGCCAATATAAGCGCAATTTGATTCGCCGCCTGACTATTTTTTCCTAAAGACCCTGAAAGCCAAATTGCTGCTGTAAACAAAGTCACTTCAAACAACATTTGCATAGCCGAAGGAATTCCAAGATTAACTATCTTTTTAATAATTGATTTTTTGATTTCTTTAAAGGTGAAATTTTTGAAATACTGTTTCATAACAACATTATGCTTCATCAGATAATGCATAAAAACCACCATCATTATTCTAGAAATTACTGTTCCCAAAGCAGCTCCTGTCACACCTAATTTTGGAAAAATCCAAAACCCATAAATCAACACATAATTAAAAAACACATGTACGACATTAGTCAAAATAATCGAATACATCGAATATTTAGTCAAAGACAATCCATCAGCAAATTGCTTATAACCCTGATACATCACAACTGGGATTAAAGAAAAAGCTACCCAATCAATGTAAGGAGCCGCCAATATAACAACTGCTTCTGGCTGATTCATAAAATACATCAATTGCTTGGACAATACTGTTAACATAAACAATGACACTCCCAAAATGGTGCACAACAACAAACCGTGATGAAATGTGGTTCTAATCTTCTTATCATTTTTCTCAGCATTCGCTTCAGCAGTCAAAGGCGTTATTGCAGTTGAAAAACCAATCCCAATTGCCATTGCCAAAAAGATAAAACTGTTTCCCAAGGACACGGCTGCCAACTCGGTTGAGCCCAAATTACCAACCATATAATTATCTACAATCCCTATCAAGGTATGCCCTAACATTCCGAGAACAACAGGATAAGCCAATTTTATATTATACGAGAATTCTTTAGTGTATTGTGAAAGGTTCATTTTAATTTATTAAGTCCGCAAATATAAATAGAAGCTTTCAATTGCATCAACACTATTAAAAATATAACACCCATTAATTAGATATTTTTTACGTAAATGAAGTAATTATGTAATTGCGGACCATAATTCTATAACAATCATAGCGTATCCTAATCTTACTTTTGCAGAGTTGTTTTGAAACAAAAAATAAGCAACAAAAATTAGTAAAACCAAATTTCAATTATGAAAACTACATTAAAAATTAAATTGTTATCAGCATTCACAATCGCCTTATTATTTGCAAACAATTCACAAGCTCAGGATACAAAAAGCTTCGACAAAGGATTCCGATTAGGAATTGGTCTTAACGGAGGAATACCAACAGACAATAATGATTACGACTGGTCTTTGGGTGGAGATGTTCGCCTTCAATATGATTTAGCACCAAGAGCATCTCTAACACTTACAACAGGTTTTACTAATTTATTCGTTGACCCAAATGTAAAAGATTTAGGCTTTATTCCAGTAAAAGCGGGTTTTAAAGCTTTCATCGGTGGAAATCAATTTTATCTTTTAGGAGAAGTAGGTGGTGGTTTTGCTGTAACCAACGGTCATGACCAAAACACTTATATCTGGTCACCTGGAGTTGGATATGCTACTAAAAATATTGATGTAAGTTTACGTTATGAAGCTTATACAGATTATGATACTGATCAAATTGCGTTACGTGTAGCATATGGATTTGATTTGTAAAAAAACAATTTCCTAAAAAAAAATGCTCTGAAATTCAGAGCATTTTTTTTGTTTAATACCGATTTTTATCTGTTAAAGTCTTCATGAAAGTAATAAGCTGTTTCTTTTCTAATGGTGTTAAATTTAATTTATCCGTAGGCAAAGTTTGATTTGACAAATTAAAGCCCAATCCTTGTCCACCGCCACCATCATAGAAGTCTATTACTTCTTCCAAAGTTTTGAAAACACCATTATGCATATATGGAGCGGTTAATGCAATGTTTCGAATTGTAGGCGTTTTGAACGAATAACGATTCACTTCAGCTTTCGTCAAATCAAATTTACCTAAATCTCCATCTATCTTTTTGTCTTTCCCGGGAACTCCAAGAACTTCACTTTCTGATTTGTCAAAATTAGGCGGTACCGTGCCATTTGTTAAAGGAATAAAATGACAGGTTGCACATTTGGCTTTTCCAGCAAATAAATTAAAACCGGCTATTTCATCAAAATTCAATTTCTCTTCCCCTCTCATATATCGATCAAACTTGGAGTCATAATTACTCAAAGACCGAATGTAGGATGCCAAAGCATTTTTGATGGCAAAAGCGGTAATTTCTTTTTGTGGAAATGCTTTCTCAAAATGAGCAGTGTATTTTTTACTCTTTTTTAAATCCAAAGCAGATTTCTCCAAAGAACCATGCATTTCATTCTCATTTGTAATTACCGCAATCGCCTGATCTTCGAGATAATTCACTCTCGAATCATAAAAAAAACTACGCTGAAAAGCAATATTCGACAGCGTCGGCGTATTCCTTTTTATCATTTGTTTTCCATCCAATGAAACCGCTTTCTCCAAACCATCTGTAAAAGCTTTATTCGAATGATGACAAGAAGCACAAGAACGGGTATTATTTCCCGACAAAACAGGGTCGTTAAATAACATTTTGCCCAATTCAATTTTCTCCTTTGTAGTTTTATAGTCTGGAAATCCTGAAAAAGCTTCGGCATCAAAAGCATTTCTGTCAAATAATGTCTGAGCTGTGACTTTCAATCCTCGGCTTTCCTCAAAAAAAGGGATTTTCAAAATCATTTGCGTTTTATAAATCGCTTTACTCAAAGGATTCAAATACTTTTTTATAAAATAAGCTCGGTCAAATTCATTAAACTTCGAATTTTTATCCAAATAGTCCTTTCCTTCTTTTAGTATTTTTAGAGCCACAAGATTTTGTTTATTCTCCCCATAAATTGCCAACTGCTTTTCGATAGTTTCCAATGAAATTTTTACTTCCGGCAAAGAATTTTGAGCAATTGGTGAGTCAAATCCAGTAATTCCTAATGTAATGATTCTAAAAACTTCCAAACGCATCGCATCAAAAACAGAAGAATCGGTTAGCTCATTGGTTTTAGAAATCATTTCCAAACGATACAAATTGGCATTGAGAATCCCAATTTCTTTCAAAATTTCGTTTTTGGATTTCTTCTCATACACCGGAAAAAAATATTCTTCAATCACCTGAAGGCCAGCAGGAGGAACGGTAATCCCATCATTGTACTCATACTCATCAAGAGCGGGACCATTGATGGCTTTGGAAACTGACGGGAAATAATATTCACAAATCGACTCGACTCGCTTATAACTTTGATGTGCTTTCAAAAATTGGTTTTGCAATTGCTTTTGGGTCCCACCTTTTTCAAGCAGATGTTTCAATTGGGTCACTTCTTTTTGCAAAACAGTCAAATCCGACTTATACAAATCATTAATTTTCTCGGCTTTGGGTTTAGAATTGGAACAGGAAAAAAGGAAAAAAAAGATAAAAAGAGAGAGGCTATTTTTCATAAAATAATGTAATAATAAAAACAGAAGCCACGGTTTCAAAAATGAAACCGTGAGCTTTTGAAAAAAAATAAAAAAAACAATTACCTAGCTAATCCTTTAATCAAAACGATTTGGCTCGCTTGATTTTCATTTGGACGTCCATTTCCTCCGTCAATATTTTTATACTTGTCACCTGTCCAAGTATGTGGCTGTACACTCAACAAGAAAGTATCGTCTATTCCCAATTGCTCAGAAACATCGATTAAAGCTCCATATTCCCAATCTCCAAATTTGGAAGTTCCGCCAACATTATATTTGGCTGCATCAGTGGCTGTACGACGATGGTCTAATTCCACAACTACTTTTAGTTGTTTGGTGGCAATATTGTACTGATAAATATAAGCATCATGTGTTTCGTCACCATATCCATTGGCATCTTCTTGTACATATACATAATTCTTTGTAACACAAATGTTATCCGGATTTTGAAATTTTCCAGCTATTCCAGTGCGATCGTCTCCATCCAGAATAACTTGCAAAGTCCCTGCCAATGGATTTGTAGCATCCAAACTCAATTTATAAACCCTACCGTATTTTGTTCTGGAAGCATCAGCATTTGCTCCGGTTGTGTTTTGACCTGTAACATTAAAATAGATTTCACGTTCACCGGCTTCAGTACCTTTTCTATAATCCAGATCTTCAACTCTTCCAAATTTAATAGCAGCCAAAGTGTTAACTTTACCATTTATTTGAGCACCTGTCAAAGTAGTATGATTATCAATTTTTACAAAGGAAACGGGATAATCATTCCCAGTCACCATGTCTTTTTCTCTTTGATTTCCATCCTTTCTTTTCATCATATACAAGGAACCATTAATAAGATCCCCTTGCTCATCAGCAACATACATAAATACCTGCCCTCCATTGGTACCAGAATCATCGTCCCCTATAACTACCACCGTTTTGCCATTATAAGCGGTTTTTCTCAAAGGCAATGCATTTTCGGCACTTAAACGCCCAAAACTAGCCAACTCTTTAGAAACACTTGCAGCTCCTACATCACCATAAGGATTTAAGGCATGCGTGCGGGACTCTTCCCCAGATTCTCCCGAAGTCAGGTAAACTGGACCAAAACCATGTTCCTCTGGAGTAGCCATTGTTGCGCCACATAATCTCCAGGTACCTCCTTTTGAATTCAATAAATATTCTCCTTTTACAGGTTTAAATGTTTTATCCAATGTTACTCTAGAAACCGCAAAATTATCTTCATGATTTACTAAAAACGTAAATGTCTTATCTTCATTTTTTAGCAAACCTGAACCATCTGCAGAACCACCAAAAACAAAACCTGGACTTCCCGCCAAAACATCGTCTGAAGTTATAAGAGAAAACAATTCCAGTTTCTCAAAACCAGCATGTTTTTTCAATAAAACTGGTGTTGCTGATTGATTGGCTGCCAAAACGGTGCTGTTTATTGGATTTTCTTCTGCATTTTTATCATCGTTACATGATACTAATGATGCAACTGCTAGCATCGATAGAATAATTTTTTTCATTTGGTTGTTTATTTAAATTCAACACAAAGAAACTTCCATATTTTTAACTAAAAATGAACTAAATATTAATAAAACTTCAACAAAAGTCAATTAAACCAAACAAAACATTAATTATTTTACACAAACACACAAAACACATAAGAAACCAAAGTTTAAAAAAGCAATTCATTTTCGCTGTAATCCCTTTCAAAACAAAGGCTTCATTTTCTGCTCCCAACAAAAAAGACTATTTTTGAGGAACTAATCCAGCAGTTCTTGAAAAGGATTTCCACTTTGATCTGGGCTAGGACATTCATTTTCAAAACAACTTTTCATGGAAAAATTCACATTTGAAATTCTTTTTCACATCATCGGAATCGGTTCTGCCTCGGGACTTATTTACAAAGACAACAGCTTATTTATCATAGGCGACAACAGCGGATTTCTATACGAATACAATATAGATTCCAAAAATCTACAACGTCATGAAATCATAGAAAACGCAACCGAAAATATTGCTAAAAGCGAAAAACCAGATTTTGAGGCAATCACCCATTTTGAAGACAATCTCTATATTTTTGGTTCAGGTTCTACAGAGAAAAGGAACAAAATGATCCAAATCAACACCCTTGAGAAAGAAATAAGCACCAATGACCTGACTGATTTGTATTCAGTAATGCAAAGTTTTGGCGAAATAAAACCCGAGGATTTCAATATAGAAGGTGCTGTTTACACAGGAGAAGAATGGTATTTGTTCAACCGAGGCAATGGAAAATCAGCCAAAAATGTATTGTTTACCATTCAGGGCAAAAACTTGGTCAACGAGTTCAATATACTTTCCAACAGCTATAAATTACCAAAAATAAAAGGAGTCCGCAGCAGTTTCACTGATGCCGTTGCACTCGACAATAAAATTTATTTTTTATCAACCGCCGAAGACACAGATTCTACTTATAACGATGGTGAAATTCTTGGAAGTTTCATCGGTTGTATCGACACCAAAACCATGAAAATCGATTTCAGCAAAAAAATCAGTGACACCCATAAATTTGAAGGTCTAACTGTTTATAAAAACTCCGCTGATAAAGTTGAATTCCTACTTTGTGAAGATAACGACACTGAAGTTTTGGAAGCGACTATTTTTAAATTAACATTAGAAAAAAAATTAAAAACTAAATAATGAACGACTTAAAAAATAAAAATGCCCTGATTACGGGTGCAGGAAAAGGAATTGGAAAAGCCATAGCTCTTGCATTAGCAAAAGAAGGTGTAAACGTAATTTTATTGGCACGAACACAAGATGAAATCGAAAATGTAGCTGCAAAAGCACGCTCATTAAGAGTGAAAGCGCTAGCAATAACTGCAGATGTAGCTGATATCAACTCGGTAAATACTGCTGTAGAAAAAGCTTTATCCGAATTCAAAACCATTGATATTCTAATCAATAATGCCGGAATTGCAGCTTTTGGAAAATTCTTAGAATTAGAGCCAGCCGATTGGGAGCGTATTATTCAGGTGAATTTAATGGGAACCTATTACGTAACCCGTGCCATTTTGCCTAACATGATTGAAAGACAAACCGGTGACATTATCAATATTTCCTCAACAGCAGGATTAAACGGAAATGCATTAACAAGTGCTTACAGTGCTTCAAAGTTTGCAGTTTTGGGACTGACAGATTCTTTGATGCAGGAAGTGCGCAAACACAACATTCGTGTTACGGCTTTAACTCCAAGTACTGTTGCAACCGATATGGCAAAAGAATTAAACCTTACAGACGGTAATCCCGATAAAGTAATGCAGTCCGAAGATATGGCCGAATTAATTATTGCCCAGCTAAAATTAAACAGACGCGTTTTTATCAAAAACAGCAGTATTTGGTCAACAAATCCTTAATCTTCAAGATTTATAAAACACGAATTGCACTAATTTACACGAACAGTTTTGTGTAAATTAGTGCAATTCGTATTTGTTTTTTATACTAGAAATCCAATTTATATTTTAAACCTCTACATTCAAACCCGAGACCGCAGGTCGAACTGACGAAGTAAACGTCATTCGAACGCTTCCGTCCTCATCAATTCTTGTCAAATTGATATCGTGCAAAGTGTTTACTAATTCTGGATTCCAAGGTGTTTTTACTTTTACGTAATTCTCTGTAAAACCATGAATGTAGCCTTCCTTATTTTCACTTTCAAAAAGTACCGTTCTGTTTGTACCTAATTGGCTTTCATAAAAAGCACGGCGTTTTTTAACTGATAAACCGCGTAGCATTTTGCTTCGTTTGGCACGAACATTGGCAGGAACGATGCCTTCCATTTCGGCAGCTTCCGTATTATCACGCTCCGAATAGGTAAAAACGTGTAAATAGGAAATATCCATTTCGTTAAGGAAATGATAGGTTTCCAAGAAATGTTCATCGGTTTCTCCAGGGAATCCAACAATGACATCCACACCAATACAAGCGTGTGGCATTACTTCACGAATCTTATTCACTCTTTCTGTATACACTTCACGCAAATAACGGCGCTTCATTAATTTCAATATATCATTGCTTCCTGATTGCAACGGAATATGAAAATGCGGTACAAAAGTTCTGCTTTTCGAAACAAATTCTATCGTTTCGTTCTTCAATAAATTTGGTTCAATCGAAGAAATACGCAATCTTTCAATTCCTTCAACCTCATCTAAAGCCTGAACTAATTCCAGAAAAGTATGTTCGTGTTTTTTATTCCCGAACTCCCCTTTTCCATAATCTCCAATATTGACACCCGTCAGGACAATTTCTTTGATATTTTGTTTTGAAATTTCGTAGGCATTTTTCAAAACATTCTCCAATTCATCACTTCTCGAAATTCCACGAGCAAGCGGAATAGTACAATAGGTACATTTATAATCACAGCCATCCTGCACTTTCAAAAAGGCGCGGGTTCTATCCCCGATTGAATAACTTCCAACATAAAAATCGGCTTCGGCTATCTCACAGGAATGTACTTCACCAAAATCATTCTTCGATAAATCATTGATATAATCGGCAAGTTTGAATTTCTCCGTAGCCCCAAGAACTAGATCTACTCCATCGACATTCGCTAATTCCTCTGGTTTTAACTGAGCATAACAGCCAACTGCAGCGACAAAAGCCTTGTCATTTAATTTCATTGCCTTGCGCACCACTTGTTTGAATTGCTTATCAGCATTCTCCGTAACCGAACAAGTATTGATTACATACATATCGGCCACTTCCTCAAAATCGACACGATCAAAACCTTCATCTTCTAAATTACGCGCAATTGTTGATGTTTCCGAAAAATTCAATTTGCAACCAAGCGTGTAAAAAGCAACTTTTTTTCTATTCTCCATAATTACCTTAAATTAATGAAATCGTTGTCAAAAAATTTAAGTGTGCAAATTTACGAACAAAACCCAAGAAATAAAAAGATATTTTTTTTGTAACTTTTTTATCACAATAGCGACATACCTCTTAACTATTAAAACACTATTGTATGAAAAAACACAGCTTTTGCTTTTTCATGTTCCTAATTTCGATTAGCAGCATGATAGCACAGACCAAAGAAACCAAAAACGCAACTCCAATTCTTGACCGAGAGTTGTTTTTTGGAAACCCGGAAATATCCGGAGGACAATTAAGTCCTGATGGGAAATGGATTTCTTTCATGAAGGAATACCAAGGCATTATGAATATCTGGGTTAAAAAATTTGACGAACCTTTTGACAAAGCACGCCCCTTAACTGATAGCAAAAGACCATTGTATGGTTACTTTTGGACGCATGATTCCAAAAACATTTTGTTTGTAAAAGACAAAGACGGAGATGAAAACATTAACGTATTTGCAGTAAACCCTATGGCAACAGCTGCTGAAGGTAAAGTTCCAGAAGCCAGAAACTTAACTCCTCTAAAAGAGGTTACAGCTCAAATCAATATCGTTAGCAAAAAGAATCCTGATCTGTTGATGATCGGATTAAATGACAGAGACAAGGCTTGGCACGATTTGTACCAACTTAAAATTTCTACTGGAGAATTGACTAAAATATATGAAAATAAAGATAGAATCACCGGTTACGATTTTGATTGGGAAGAAAATCTAAGAGTTTTATCTAAAACCGATGAAAAAGGAAACACCATCATGTACAAAAAAGTGGGTGATGTTTTGACACCAATTTATGAAACCTTGGTTACCGAACAAGCCTATATTACTGGTTGGACACCAGACAACAAACAAGCTTATTTAGTAACCAACAAAGGAGATTTGAATCTTTCTACTTTATACTTAATAGATTTAGAAACTTTAAAATTGACTAAATTGGAAAGTGATCCCAAAAACGCTGTCGATTTTGGAGGTATAAATATAGACGATAACACACGTGAAATTATATATACTTCCTATACCAATGATCAAACTGATTATTATTGGAAAAATAAAACTTGGGAAGGCAATTATAACTTTTTGAAGAAAAAATTCCAAGGAAGGGAAGTGAATTTCCAAAGTGCTACCAAAGATTACAAAAAATTCTTAATTAGTACTTGGGGTGACAAATATGCCGCTGAAGCATATTTCTTTGACACTGAAACCAAAGAATTGATACTTCAGTATGTTCCAAGACCTGCTTTAAAAAAGGTTGAACAATATTTGGCGCCAATGAAATCCATTCGCTACAAAAGTAGTGATGGTTTAGAAATCCCAGCTTATTTAACTTTACCAATAGGAAAAAATGATAAGAATCTGCCTTTAGTAGTATTGGTTCATGGTGGACCAAAAGGACCTAGAGATACTTGGGGATATGACTCTGAAGCTCAATTTTTGGCAAACAGAGGCTATGCTGTTTTACAACCCAACTTTAGAGCAAGTGGTGGATACGGGAAGAAATTCCTAAATGCAGGTGATTTGCAATGGGGAAAATTGATGCAGGACGATATCACTTTCGGAGTAAATCATTTGATTGAAAAAGGTATCGCTAACAAAGACAAAGTAGCCATTATGGGAGGAAGTTATGGTGGTTATGCCACTTTAGCTGGATTGGCTTTCACACCAAACTTATATGCCTGTGGAGTTGATATTGTTGGGCCAAGTAATATTTTTACATTATTAGAATCAGTACCAGCTTATTGGGAATCAGGTAGAGCTTATCTATACGGAATGGTTGGTGATCCAAATACCGAAGAAGGTAAAAAGAGAATCCGCGAAGCCAGTCCATTATTTAGTGCCGACAAAATTGTAAAACCTTTATTAATCATACAAGGAGCAAACGACCCAAGAGTTAAAAAAGCAGAAGCGGATCAAATCACAGTAGCTTTGAGAGACAAAGGAAAACAAGTTTCATACCTATTGGCAGATGATGAAGGACATGGTTTTCGCAAACCGATAAACAGTATGGCAATGTATGCCGAAACTGAAAAATTCTTGGCCGGCATTTTAGGCGGAAGATACCAAAAAGAAATGCCTGAAAATGTTGCAAAAAGGCTAAAAGAATTGACAGTTGATATCAGTAAAGTGACTTATGAACCTGCTAAATCGGTAAAATCGGCAGCTGCTTTACCAAAACTAAGCAACAGCCTAAAAGCACAAACGCTTAATTATAATTTAGTGATTGAAGTGCAAGGACAAACTATCCCTATGAGCATGAGCCGAACGATTTCTCAAAATGGAGCCAATTGGACTGTAAAAGACATCGCTTCCGGAGCCATGGGAGAAATGGTTGACGAAGCCGAATTTACAAATGACTTGGTGATTGTTTCAAGAAAAATACAACAAATGGGGCAAAACATTATTACTAGTTTTTCTAAAGACAAAATGAGTATCGACATGAAAGGAAATAAAACGGAAATGCCTTTCTCCGGAGCTTATCTGTGTGACGGAGCTGGTTTTGACTCTGTTATAGCCGGATTGCCTTTGCAAAAAGATTATCAATTGATTTTCGAAGTACCCGATATGACTACCATGAAAGCCAAAATGGTAACTTTAAAAGTGCTGGGTAATGAAATGGTAAATGCTAAAGATTGTTTGAAAGTGGAAATCAAAGCCAATGAAAACACCAATGACAATATTACATTTTGGATCAATCCAACCACAAAAATGGCCGAAAAAATGACTCAGGTCATCCCTGCTATGGCTAATGCCAAAATGACGGTGACTAGAATATAAATCGTCGAAAAAAACAAAAAAAGGGGTTACTCAAGTACAGTAACCCCTTTTTATTTACCCTATTGGTTTAAACCATCAAATCCATTTTTTCTACCACCAAAACTCCAAAGGAAAATCAGGATAATTTACATAGTATGCAATTAAAATTATCCTATATATCATACTACCTGTAACTAAAAATATCATTTTTTAAACCCAAAAAAGAATTAAAAAACGTATTCAATTCACTAATAAAAAAAGCTTTATTTTCCCCTTTAAGGTTTTGTTCTTATTTATTTAAATACTAATTTCACAATTCCAAAAACAATTTAACAGCACTAACTTTATCCCATACCAAATAAAGTCGCTGTGTTCCGTTATTGAAAATCTCAAAAAACTAATTTTTTCAAAAAATAATTCAGTGGGGAAGTAATAATACATGATTTTATCTGTTTAAAAAATGGATCAAATTAGTATTCACATTACATTCCTTGCAAAAGATTGTCTTAAATTTCTAGAAATCAAACTTTAGAGAAAACTATATTATTTTCCAAAAATAAATGGGATCGCCGAAAACCATAAAGAGTAGGTTAATATTAAATAAATAACAACAAAAAATGAAATCATTCTACCTCACAATCTCCCTACTATTTGTTACACTTTGCTCACAAGCTCAAAATGCACCGGCAATAGCAACTAAAAATCCTTTTCCAACAATTAGTACACTGACAGCTTGGGCAAGTCACAATTCACAGGAGAGGTTCAATCTTGACATTAGAAGTCTTGGCTTTAAATTTGAAGAAAAATCAGTTGAAACTGCTTCAACTTCTTATACCTATATCAGAAAAGTTTCGGTGGACAACATCAACTATACAGACAGAATCGTTTACAGAATTGCAAATGATAACTCAGCCAGCATCATTTCATTAGTAACTGCTTCAACCGATTTGGTTTCTTTTTATACTCCACAATTGGCAGGTTATAAAACAGGAAAATGTGACAACGAAATGTCGAAAGACAAGAAAACAACTTGTACCTGTTATGACAATGGTAAATTTGTCATCGATGTATGTGACGAAAGAATAAAACTAACAATGGGTGACGGAAATAGTTATTTTATTTCGGTTGCCAAAAAATAACCTATAAATCCATTTTGTAGAGATGAACTGCAGTCGATAATTTACAGTATATCTCTACAACGACAAAAAATCATAATAAATCCGTCTCGTTGAACGCCCAAAGTATTTAAATTTTGGGGACAGTTCAACGAGACGGATTTTTTTCTGAAAATGGAAAATTATAAATTGGGGTTTTTCATTTCATACCAGACTTCTTCTTCTCCATCGTATTCAAAGGAATTAACATAATACATTCCCAGTTTTTCTAGTATTTTTCTTGAATCCTTATTCCCAATATCTGCATAAGCATAAAGAGCATCCACTTTCATTTCATTAAAGGCATAATCCACAAAAGCCAGTCCTGCTTCGGTAGCATAACCTTTTCCCCAATGTTTTTGTATAAAACGATACCCAATCTCATAAAAGTTTTGATGATTATTGATAGATTCCTTAATTAACTTTATACCCGACCATCCAATAAATTCATTGGTTTCTTTTAGAATTACTGCCCAACGACCAATTCCGTTTTCCGTATATTGTTGTTTTAAATTTTCAATATACAATCTACTTTCATCAATATGCTTTACAGGCTTATTTCCTAAAAAACGATGCACTTCGGGATTCGAATCCAATTCAAACATTCCTTCGTCATCAGAAGAAATCACTTCCCTTAAAATTAATCTTTCTGTTTCTATATAGGATTTCATTAATTCAAAATATAACGTCTAATTACCTCAGCAACACCATGATTATTATTGGAAGCCACAATTAAATCGGCTTTGTCTCTCAATTCAGGAGTTACATTATCAACCCAAACACCCAAGCCAGCATACTCAATCATGGTCAAATCATTTCCTGCATTTCCAACGGCAATGATTTCGCTTTGATGAATATCTAATTTCTTTGCCAGTTTTTTCAAACTGTAAGCTTTGTCTATACCCTGTTGGGCAACTTCAAGAAAAAACGGTTTGGACATAGAAACGCTCAAATGTGGCATCGCCAGTTTCAAATCATCTTCAACGGTTTTGAGATAAGATGGCTCTTCCAATAAAATACATTTTACCGCATTGGTCTGTACAGTATCCTTGAAACTCTCTACTTTATTGTGTACCAAACCTGTAATATGCTTTTCAACATCAATGTATTCCGAATCGGTTTCACTAACAATTTCATCATTTACATAAGTAATGATATGCGTTTTGCTTTTTAAACTATAATCATACAATTCATGGATTTGCTCTTTGGTCAAGGTTTGTTCAAAAAGAATTTTATCCTCCTTCAGGTCGGTAATTACAGCCCCATTATAAGAAAGCATATATGAATTATAGAAATCCATTTTAAGTTCTTTTGCATAAGCCGTCATCGCCGAAGTTGGCCTTCCTGAGGCTAAAACAACATAAACGCCCTTTTCCTGAGCTTTAAAAATCATTTCTTTATTCTCATCAGATATGGTATGGTCATCGGTTAACAACGTATCATCCATATCCAAAACAATCATTTTGTATTGTACTTCTTTCATTCTAAAATTATATTACAAAAAAACCTTGATACAAATAAGTCTCAAGGTTTTTCAAAAAAAAATCAAATTAATTTAATTTAACTAGATACTCAACCTAAATTCTTCGATAACCGGATTTGCTTTTGCAAAATCAGTTTCTTGGATAAACACTTCGACAGCTGAGTCCAAATTTGGAAAACCAGACATTCTGGCTGACTGAATGTTATTTTTAATTGTAGTTTCCACTCCAGCGGCCTCTATCCTCTCTTGCAAAGACAATGCCAAAATTTCACTTCCCGAAAATACCTTCATTAATCCCATGATGATTTTATTTTTTAAATTATTATTATATCAAATCATTAAACTAAAAGCATCTTAAAAACTTGTACGTTCGGAGTCTTGCTTCCTGTCTTCTGATTTCTTCTTAAATTTTATTCCTCTTCGTCATCATCAATCTCCTCATCTTCTTCTTCAAAATCATCAACATCTGGATTTACAGATTCTTCTTCTTCAAAATCCTCTTCATCTTCGTCATATTCTTCCTCAAAATCAAAAACATAAGGTTCTAACAACATTTTATCTGCCAAGATTTCGATTCGCTCCGTTAATTTTTCTGTAAAAATAATTCGTTGCGTTTTGGCAATACTATTTGAGATTCGCATGATTTTTGTTTCGTGACGCAGTTTCAAAATCGGGTCAGCATCATCAAGTATAAACATTCTCAATCGGTTTACATTATACCCAGCTGTAGTAAACATATCACTCAATTTATTAGGAGTCCCAATAAGAACATCTATACCGGCAGAAATATAATTTTTATCATATTCCATATCCCCTTTATCGTGAACGCCATATACTCTCAAGTTGGTAAATTTTCCAAACTTTTCGAAAAGTTCTTCCATTTCAAGAACCTTAGCTTTGTCTTCCACAATAATTAAGGCACGTGGCGATTCCTCTCCTTCGCAAACCAGTTGCTGAATGACATTCATCACGATAGTCGTAGATTTTCCCGAACCTTTTGGAGAAACAACAATTGCATCCGATCCACTTTTTATGGTCGAAAAAGTTTCTTTTTGCATTTCATTTGCTTCTGTCAACCCGCAATCAATTAAGGCTTCCTGCAATACTTGATTTATTTTCTTTAGTTTCATTTCTTATTATTGAAAGATTAAAAATTGAAATAATTGAAAGATTAAAAATAGACGCCAAATCTTTAAACCATTAAATTTTTAAACCATTAAATTCCTTATTATTTACTCGCAAAAGCCTTAACATCACTTTCGGAAATTTCGTTACCTCCAAGTATTATCAAGCGTTCTACCACATTGCGTAATTCTCTAATATTTCCTGTCCAATCATATTCTTGCAACAAACGAATGGCCTCCGCTGAAAAATGCTTAACTGCATTACCTTGTTCAATTGCTATTTTATTTGTAAAATGCTCAATCAAAGAAGGTATGTCTTCCCTTCTATTATTTAAAGAAGGTACATTTATTAGAATAACTGCCAAACGATGATACAAATCTTCTCTAAAACGGCCTTCAGAAATTTCCTTTTTTAAATCTTTATTGGTAGCAGCAATAACACGTACATCGATTTTTATATCATTGTCTGCCCCTACTCGTGTTATGATTCCTTCTTGTAAAGCTCTCAAAACTTTGGCTTGAGCCGACAAACTCATGTCTCCAATTTCATCCAAGAAAATAGTTCCTTTATTGGCTACTTCAAATTTCCCTGCGCGATCTTTTACCGCCGATGTAAAGGCTCCTTTTGTGTGCCCAAACAATTCGCTTTCTATCAATTCACTAGGAATAGCCGCACAATTCACTTCAACCATTGGTGCACTAGAACGATCGCTTTTGTCATGTAACTGATGGGCAACCAATTCCTTTCCAGTTCCGTTTAGACCTGTTATGAGGACTCTTGCATCGGTTTTAGCCACTTTATCAATCATGACTTTTACCAGATTGATTGGTTCACTTTCCCCTATTATTTCGTATTTCTTACTTACTTTTTTCTTCAGAATTTTATTCTCGACAACCAATTTTTTCTTGTCTAATGCATTTCGGACTGTATTCAGCAATCGGTTTAAATCGGGTGGCTTTGAGATATAATCAAATGCGCCCATGCGCATGGTATTGATTGCTGTTTCCATATCCCCATGTCCTGAAATCATTACAATAGGAATTTCGTTATCAATTTTTTTTACGGCTTCAAGTAATTCAACGCCATCCATTTTTGGCATTTTTATATCGCATAAAACCAGATCATAGTCATTTCCTTTTATTTTTTCAAGTCCAATGACACCATCTTCGGCTACATCAACTTCATAAGACTCATTTTCTTCACAAAGTATTTTGGACAATACTCTTCTAATAGCTTCTTCGTCTTCGATAATCAGAATTTTCGACATAAATAACTTTTTTATTTTGGCATTATAACTTAACTATTCTAATAACCTTTAATATTTCAACCATTTATACAACTCTTTCCAACTCGGTTTTTTTCCATACATCAAAATTCCAACACGGTAGATTTTGGCAGCAAACCAAACTACACCAAAAAAAGTTCCGAACAACAAAGATACGGAAATTGCAATTTGCCACCATGGTACTCCAAAAGGAATACGCATGAGCATTACTATTGGTGATGTTAAGGGTATCATTGAAAAAACTACCGCTATAGTTCCATGGGGATCATTAATAACCGTAAAAAAACCAATGTAAACACTAAGCATCAACGGCATTATTATAGGTAAAAGAAATTGCTGCGAATCCGTTTGATTATCTACAGCAGCTCCAATTGCGGCATAAAAAGAACTGTATAAAAAATACCCTCCAATAAAATAAATGATAAAACTAATCAAAATACTGGCAATGGGAAGATTCCAAATTTCTTTGATATACATTTGGGCAGTTCCTGAAAACTCCTGCTGAGCAGCATGCATCATTTCTGGAGAAACATTGGATGCTGGCCCAATATTGACGCCAAAAAATACAGATGCAGCAAACATTAACGATAGACCGATTACAGTCCAAATTAAAAACTGCAATAAACCTGCCAATGATGTCCCTATTATTTTTCCCATCATGAGTTGAAACGGTTTTACCGAAGAAATTATAATCTCTACAATACGATTCGTTTTTTCTTCTATTACAGAGCGCATCACCATATTTCCATAAATAATTATGAACATCATAATAAGATAGCCAAAAGCGCCACCTATAGCTATTTTTATTTCATTAAGCCCTCTAATACTTTCTTCTCCAGAAGCTTTGGACAGATTCAAAACTACTTCAGCTTTAGCATTTTTTATGGCTAAAGTGTCCAAATGTGCCAATTCCAAGTTATCTTTAGTCAATTTATCGGCAATAATTCCCTGGGCCTTTTCAATGAAAATTATACTTGGGCTATTATTGGAAATCAATTCGATTTTATTTTCCAAATCTTTGTTACTGTTCGTTTTTGGAACATAAATTAAGGCTTCAAAATGTTCTTCAGCTATACTGTCTTTAAGAGCTTGAACATCAATTGCCGACAAATCCAAGTACCTGTATTCACTGTCTTTATCATTTTGAGCTACAAACTCGTTGACAAACAAACCCGATTCATCATGAATTGCAATACGTTTTGTTTCGGCTTTCATCGAGCTCAAATACGCAACAAAACCAGCAATTCCAACGAACAGCAACGGACTTAAAAAAGTCATTACAACAAATGACTTATTGCGAACTTTGGCAATAAACTCTCTTTTTATTATTAATGAAATAATGCTCATTTATATAGATTATTCGATTTTTAGATTATTTGATCATTCGATTGTTGGATTGTTGAATTTCTAGTCGAAAAGTCTAAAAAATTCAACAATCCAATTAATCTATCCTGTTACTGTTTGAATAAAAATATCATTCACACTAGGGATTTTTTCAACAAAATGCATTACCTGACCGCGTTGTGTCAGCACATTCAGCAATTCGTTTGGTGTGGCATTACCGAGTTGAATCTCCAATTTTATTTCATCGTTTAATGATTTAAAATTGGCCTGTCCTACCTTAAATTTTTGGGTAATGTCGAACATCAAACCTTCTACATTGTCCGACACAATACCAACTTCAAAACTATTGGTTTTGAATTGTCTCTTCACATCAATTAACTTTCCTTCAATCAACTTATTCGATTTGTGGATGAGTGCAATATGATCACACAATTCTTCCACACTTTCCATTCTATGGGTAGAAAATATAATCGTAGCTCCTTCGTCACGCAATGCCAAAATTTCGTCTTTGATGACATTGGCATTTACAGGGTCAAATCCGGAAAAAGGCTCATCAAAAATCAACAATTTAGGTTTATGCAAAACGCAAACCACAAACTGGATTTTCTGTGCCATTCCTTTGGACAATTCTTGAACTTTCTTGTTCCACCAACCTTGAATTCCCAAGCGGTCGAACCAATAATCCAATTGTTTTTTGGCTTCGGCTTTGGACAATCCTTTCATTTGTGCCAAATACAAACACTGCTCTCCTACCTTCATAGAGCTGTACAAGCCTCTTTCTTCAGGAAGATATCCTATGTATTGTATGTGTTTGGGCTGAAGTTTTTCGCCATCAAGAGTGATTTCGCCACTATCGGGCATTGTAATTTGGTTGATAATTCGAATTAGTGAAGTTTTCCCTGCACCATTTGGACCAAGAAGTCCGTATATACTTCCCTTGGGAACGGTTAATGACACTTCGTTAAGCGCTACATAATCACCATATTGCTTAACTACTTTACTTACTTCAAGTATGTTACTCATGCTACTTTTTTAATTGGCGTAAAAGTAAAAAAAATCAGGACTTAATTGTCTTAATTGTACATTAAAAAACCCATCCTTAACGAATAAAGGATGGGTTTGTATTTTATTGTTTTAAAAAGTTATGAAAACATATCTTTTACTTTTTCAAAAAATGATTTATCTGATTTTTCAGGATTTGGAGTAAAGTTATCATCCGTTAACGCTTTTTCAAAGAATTGTCTTTGTTCTTTATTTAAAGTTTTTGGAGTCCAAACATTCACATGTACTAATAAATCACCACTTCCGTAACCATTAATACTTGGAATACCTTTCCCTTTTAATCGTAGAATTTTACCGGATTGAATTCCTTCTTCCAATTTGATTCTTACTTTTCCGTTTACAGCATCTATATCTTTTGAAATTCCAAGAACAGCTTCTGCGAAACTAATGTATAAATCATAGTGCAGATTTTCACCTTCACGTTTCAAATATTCGTGTTCAATTTCTTCAATAACTACTATCAAATCTCCTGGAACACTGTTCCCTGGAGCGTCATTTCCTTTACCTGAAACTTTCAATTGCATTCCGTCTACAACACCAGCAGGAATTTTGATAGAAACCGTTTCGTCTTCTACCACCATTCCTTGAGAATCGGCATTATTTGGTTTCTTGTCTAAAATTTGACCAGAACCTCCACAAGTTGGACAAGTTGAAGCTGATTGCATTCTACCCAAAATCGTGTTGGTAACTCGCATTACCTGACCTTGACCATTACAAGTTGAACAGGTTTTATAACTTACACCTTGAGCTTGAACTTTACGTTTTACTTTTACTTTTTTCTCAACACCATTGGCAATTTCTTCCAGAGTCAATTTTACTTTAATACGCAAATTGCTTCCTTTTACGCGACGAGGACCTCCGCCTCCGCCTCCGCCAAATCCTCCAAAACCACCACCGAAAATATCTCCAAATTGACTAAAGATATCATCCATATTCATTCCGCCATGACCACCACCGCCAAAACCGCCAGAACCGTCAAATGCTTGATGCCCATATTGGTCATACTTTGCTTTTTTGGCAGGATCACTCAATACTTCGTATGCTTCGGCAGCCAATTTGAACTTTTCTTCTGCCTCTTTGTCGCCAGGATTCTTGTCAGGATGGTATTTCAATGCACTTTTTCTGTATGCCTTTTTAATTTCGGCAGCATCTGCACCTTTTGAAATGCCTAATATTTCGTAAAAATCTTTTTTCATAATTAAAATAAATTCCAAATATTTGAATTATAAACTCCAATTGTTCAACACATTAGAATTTATGATTTGCAATTTGATTTTTTAGTTACCAATTACCACTTTTGGGAAACGAATAATTTTATCGCCTAGTTTGTACCCTTTTTCAAGAACATCTACAATTTTTCCTTTCATCTTGTCAGATGCTGCTGGAATTTGAGTAATTGCTTCGGCAAAATCAGCATCAAATGCATCACCCGCTTTAACATCAACTTGTTCTAATCCTTTGGCAACTAAAGTGCTTTTCAGTTTTTCGTGAATCAATTCTACACCTTTGGCAAGCAATTCATCTTCCGATTTACTGATTTCAATTATTGCTCTGTCAAAATCATCTAATACAGGCAACATAGCAAGCAATACTTCTTGATTGGCCGTTTTAAACAACTCGATTCTTTCTTTTGTAGTACGTCTTTTGTAATTTTCAAATTCAGCAAATAATCTCAAAAACTTATCTTTCTCTTTGGCTAAGTCTTGTGCTAATTGCTCTTCAACACTTAATTCTTCAATAATAAGTTGCTCACCATTTGCATTATTCTCTAATGTCACATCATCTATTTCTTGATCGAATTCTGTATTTTCTGTAGTCATATTACTTTTATTTTTAAAAAAATTCTTAAACATAATTTTATTCATAAGATTCGATTGCAAAAGTACTGCCAAAACTTCTAAAATGTCAAATTGTCATCTTTTTTTAAAAATTTTTTTTTCAAAGGAAAGAACAACTAATTTTTAAACAAAACTTTAATATAATTTTAAGACTATCACGTTATAGTTTTGTTTAATTTTGAGGCAGGTTTTTATTCGCTCCCCCAAGAATACAACTCTCAAGTATTGAAAGTAAGGTTGTTTTCTATAATAATTATTAATTCACTATTGCCTTATATCAAAAAAAGCTTCGTTTCTAGTTAACGAAGCTTTTTTTTATTTAAAAAATAGCAGCTTATTTTAGTCTGATACTCCATTCAAAATCCATTTCGGAAACCTGCAAGCCCTCTTCATTAGTCCCAATAGATTTCATCCAAAACGTTTGACCTTCCCCAGTAGCAATTGTATTTTGAATTGCCTCCTCTATTAAATGACCGTCTTGACACTTAAAAGTGATTCGGCCTGTAGCTTTTTTTGAAAAATTAGATTTATTATTAGCCACCAGCATCGAAATTTTCTTTCCGCTTTGTTGGATTTTATCAATTACCATCGCTCCTGTTGTCAACTCGGCAGCCATCGCCTGAACTGCAAAGTACATAGAATTAAAAGGATTTTGGTTAATCCATCGGTGCTTTACCGTGACCACACATTTATCTTTATCGATAGATTTCACCCGCACCCCGCATATAAATGCAGAAGGCAATTTAAAAAATACGAATCGATTTAATTTAGATGCTGTTAATTCCATGGGATACATTTTTTTGCTAAAATACAAAAAATACTATGCGTACATATAAAAATCCACAATTACTTTATTCTATCTCATTTCGGGTTTTCATAAAAAATGATTCTACTTTCAATTAAATGACAACTTTCACTAATACTGTCAGGCTATCCGCTACTTCGGTAGCTAGCTTCAAATGAAATTCACTGAACTCCTATGAAAATAACATATAGTGAAGTAATCCTTTATGCTTAATGCTATCAACGTCATAGAATAAATCAAAGCTATGTTTTTTGATTAATTAAGTATAATTTTCCTTCAAAATAATCGTTTTTTGTTAATATTATGTTAATATACACTACTATGCGATACAAGATACTCTCTTTTAGACATATATTTGTATAAGAAATTACTAGGTAAGTCATTTTATCAATTTCTGCCATCAATCATCAATCAAAAAACGTAATCAAAAAAATCAAAAAAAATGGAAACTTCAACCGAAAGAAACATTGCAGCATTTACACACTTGAGCACTTTTAGCCAATATATCATTCCGTTTGGGAATTATATATTTCCAATTATCCTTTGGACATCCAAAAAAGAACAATCAGAATTTGTGGATCACAATGGCAAACAGGCGTTAAATTTTCAATTGAGTATTTTAATTTACTCTTTGATACTCGCAATGATTGCTATACCAATATTTTTATATACCGTTTTAAAAAATATTTCATTCAATGATTTTGTCAATAATAATGATATCATTTTTGAAAACTTTGATTACGGCAACAGCATTGGAATTTTAACTGTTGGAGTTTTGGCACTTTTTGTATTAGCCTGTATAAAAATTGCTGAATTCTTTTTGGTCATTTATGCTTCAATCAAGGCCTCTAATGGGGAAGAATACAATTACCCTTTGACAATATCTTTTCTTAAATAAAAAAAGTGTTTGCAAGTTAAAACAACTTCTAAAACATCATTAAAAAAGCATAATATCATATAATTAATCATTCAATCATCAATCAAAAATGAACAGTATCATCAACAAATCTAATCAACTCAAATTAAAAAATTATGAACATTGAAAACACAAAAGCCCAGATGCGTAAAGGTGTTCTTGAGTTTTGTATCTTATCCGTTTTAAAAGAGAAAGACGCTTATACCTCAGAAATATTAGACACTTTGAAAAACGCTAAATTGTTGGTCGTGGAGGGAACCATTTATCCGCTCTTAACTCGATTAAAAAATGATGGATTACTCAATTATCGTTGGGAAGAATCCACATCGGGACCACCTAGAAAATATTATGGTTTGACCGAAATTGGACAAACCTTTTTGAGAGAACTTGATGGCACATGGACGGAATTGTCTGATGCCGTAAACTTAATAACCAACCAAAAACAATAGTCATGAACAAAACTGTAAATATAAATCTAGGCGGAATGTTCTTCAATATTGACGAAGATGCATACCAAAAATTGACTCGTTATTTTGACGCCATAAAACGATCGCTGTCAAAATCATCTGGACAAGAAGAAATTATCAAGGATATCGAAATGAGAGTTTCGGAATTATTGACAGAAAAACAAAAAACAGAGAAACATGTAATTACCCTTAGAGAAGTAGACGAAGTTATCGCCGTTATGGGGCAACCAGAAGATTACATTATCGAAGAGGATGGTCCAAATACTACTAACAGTAGAGATTATGCTGCACCTAGAACTACCAAAAAATTATACCGTGACAAAGAAAACGGAATGATAGGTGGTGTTGCAACAGGTTTGGGACATTATTTTGGAATTGATGCTGTCTGGTTAAAAATCATGTTCTTAATATTTGTTTTTGCGGGGTTTGGAACTGGAATTTTAGCTTATATTATCCTTTGGATCGTAACTCCAGAAGCGGTAACAACCTCTGAAAAACTGGAAATGACTGGAGAACCCGTTACAATTTCAAATATTGAAAAAAAAGTTCGTGAGGAATTTGAAAATGTTTCAGGGAAAATAAAAAATGCTGATTACGATAAATTTGGAAATCAAGTAAAAACAGGCGCCGAAAAAATAGGGAGCGGTTTAGGAGATTTTATTATGACAGTCTTCAAGATTTTCGCTAAGTTTTTGGGAGTAGTTTTAATAATGGGAGGCTTAACAGTACTGGTTTTACTATTCATTGGAGTATTCACATTAGGAACCAGTGTTTCAATGGATTTCCCTTGGCAAAGTTTTGTGGAAGCAGGTAATTTTACCGATTATCCAATCTGGTCTTTTGGTTTATTAATGTTCCTTGCTGTTGGTATTCCTTTCTTTTTTATGACATTATTAGGGTTTAAATTATTAGCCCCAAATATGAACTCTATAGGAAATATTGCAAAATACACGTTATTGGCACTTTGGCTAATAGCAGTTTCAATAGCAATCTCAATTGGTATAAAACAAGCCACTGCATATGCAGTAAACGGAAGAACGGTTCATAAAGAAACCATTAATCTAATACCAACGGATACACTTTTTATCAAATTCAAACACAATGATTATTTTGCTAAAAATGTAGATGACCGTAATGATTTCATGATTACAAAAGATTCTTTGAATAATGACATTATTTACTCTAATCAGGTGAGTTTTAGAATCGAAAAATCGGATGAAAAGTATGCTTATATTCAAATCGAAAAAGAAGCAAAAGGAAAATCATTGTCAGAAGCCAAAAAAAGATCGGAAGCCATTCGCTACGGATATAAAATCATCGGAAACCAATTAATTTTTGATAATTATTTAATCACTGATTTGAAAAATAAATTCCGCGATCAGGAAATTGAAATTACTTTATTCTTACTAGAAGGAACTATATTGAAACCAGACGATTCTATGAGAAATTATGATCGCACAGATGGTGATTTCTTTTCATGGAATTCTGATTCAAATACTGAAATTTTCAGAGTAGAGCAAGACAAAATAAAATGTATAAATTGTCCAGACGATGAAAGTGACAATAATAATGAAAACGATGACAACGAAACAAATGTAACCATTAACGAAAATGGGGTAACTGTAGAAAGTGATTCGGTTGTGAAAACCAAAAAGAATTTTAAGGAATTAAAAATCAATAAAGACGGTATAATCATTAAAACGGAATAGTCATGATAAAAGTCATCACATTAATCACAAAATTTATTGTCATCACTCTAATGGCACTGTTCTTTGGATCCTGTAATCAGATGGGAAACATTAATTCTATAACTGGAAGTGGTCACGTAACTACAGAAAAAAGGACGGTTACAGGCGATTTCAAAAATGTGGAAATAAACAATGCTTTAGACCTTGTTATCGAACAATCAGACAAAACAGAAATCATTGTAGAAGCCGATGATAATTTACAAAAAGAAATTACCACAAAAGTAGAAAATGGAGTACTGGTTATTTCTTGTAAATTTGGTAACTTCATCAATGTTTCTTCCAAAAAAATTACGGTAAAAATGCCCGTTATTGAAGGAATTGAAGCTTCATCAGCATCAACTGTTAATGCAAATACAACACTAAAAGGAAGCAACCTTAATTTGGCTTCATCAAGTGCAGCCTCCATTAACCTTACAACCGAATATGAAACTGTTCAATTGTCAACCAGTAGCGCAAGTAATCAAACCATCAAAGGTAAAGCGTTGCATGTAGAAGCAGAGGCTTCCAGCGGAAGTGTAATCAACACTACTGACTTACTGGCAAACGAAGTGGTAGCGAGTTCATCTAGTGGTGCATCGATAACAGTTCATCCTATTGTAAATCTAAAAGCAAAAGCTTCTAGTGGAGGAAACATTACCTACAATGGAACACCAAAATCGATTCAAAAAGAGGAAAATTCAGGAGGAAGTGTTCATCAAGAATAAGTAATTCAAACTTAAAAAATTCAAAAATCATCCACCAAAATGGGTGATTTTTTTATATTTGTATTTCAACCCAAATTGTATAAAATGAAATATTCATACTTAGTTGTATTTTTCTTACTTGCAACAACACTGACCATCGGTCAAAATAAAGAAAAAATAAAAGGCTCGAAAATAGTTATCGAAAAACCGAAAGAAATTGGAGAATTTACCGCATTGGAAATCGAAGACAACCTAACAGTTTTCTTGGAAAAAGGATCAAAAAATGAAATAAAAATTGATGCTGACGACAATCTTCACGACAATCTTTCCTTTGATATTAAAGAAAAGACACTTCGTATTTACACTTCTAAAGAAATCGTTAGCTTCAAAAAATTAGTTATAAAAATCACCTATACTAATGATTTGAAATCGGTTATTGCCAAAAATGCAACTATTATAAATGCCCTTGAAGCTGTAATGCTAGATGACATTACCTTTAGTTCATTGGATTTTGCCAAGCTATACTTGAACGTCAATTCAAAAAATTTCACACTACTAGCCGATGATAAATCTAAGATCGAATTGAATTTAAAAGCTGAAAAAGCAAAAATCCAATTAAGCAAAAATGCACAAGTCAAAGCTTTGATCACAACAACAGACCTTGCGTTTGATATGTACCAAAAAGCGACAGCAACAATAGAAGGAGATGCTACAAATGCAGTTATTCGACAAGACAATAATAGTGTATTTACAGGTTTTAATTTTACCATAAAAAATGCGGATGCAACTACAGAAGGCAGCGCAATATGCAATTTAATGGCCGATACCTCACTCATTGTTGATGCAGATAAAACATCCAAGATCTATTTGCTAGGTACTCCCAAAATAGAGGTACGAAAATTTCTGGGCGAAGCTCAATTGATAAAAAAAGCGAAGTAAATCCAAAGTTGGTTTTTCAGTTCCAGTTTTCAGATTACAGCACATAAAAAAAGTCCCAACTTAAAAAATTGGGACTTTTCATTTCATAAAGAAAAAAATTAATCTTTAGAAGCCAAATATCTTTCGGCATCAAGAGCAGCCATACAACCAGTACCTGCAGCCGTAATTGCCTGACGGTATACATGATCTGCCGCATCTCCCGCTACGAATACCCCATTTACATTAGTTTTTGAAGTTCCCGGTGTATTTATAATATAACCAGTCTCATCTAATGTTAAATAGTCTTTGAAAATTTCAGTATTCGGTTGGTGTCCAATAGCCACGAAGAAACCGGTAGCTGGAATATCAAACACATCCCCAGTAGTTTTATTTCTTGCTCTGACAGCAGTCACCACTTGCTCGTCTCCCAATACATCTACTGTATCGTGATTCATCAAGATGGTTATATTTTCTGTTTTGCGAACACGCTCTTCCATAATTTTAGAAGCTCTAAATTTTTCGCTACGTACTAACATGGTTACTTTAGAACATAATTTAGATAAATAATGAGCTTCTTCACAAGCTGAATCTCCTGCTCCTACTATAACAACTTCCTGATTTCTATAAAAGAATCCGTCACAAACCGCACAAGCCGAGACGCCGCCGCCCATTTTTAAATAATGTTGTTCCGAAGCAATATTTAAATATTTTGCTGAAGCACCAGTGGAAATAATTACAGTTTCACAATGCAACTCAATTTTATCATTGATCCAAACTTTGTGAATTTCTCCAGAGAAATCTACTTTGGTAGCCCATCCATCACGGATATCGGCACCAAAACGTTGTGCTTGGCTTTGAAGCTGAACCATCATTTCTGGACCTGTAACTCCATCTACATAACCAGGGAAATTTTCTACTTCATTAGTAGTAGTCAATTGACCACCTGGTTGCATCCCTTGGTATAAAACAGGATTCATGTTCGCTCTAGCAGCATATATGGCCGCAGTGTAACCCGCTGGGCCGGAACCTATAATAAGGCATTTTATTTTTTCTATTGTATCTGACATTTTTTTATTTTTTGAATTGCAAATGTAATCTTTATTCTAAAAAATCCACCCTCTAACAAATCCAAAAAACTGATGAAGAAATAAATTTTATTTATTTCTTCAAAACATTTTGAAAAGCAGAATTAAACACTATCTTTGCACTCGAATTACGGGGTGTAGCGTAGCTCGGTTATCGCGCCTGCTTTGGGAGCAGGAGGCCGCAGGTTCGAATCCTGCCACCCCGACTTAAAAAGGACAAAGTAGATTTACTTCTATTTTGTCCTTTTTTATTTCCATATAAATTTTTATCTATTAAGTTAATTCTCATTGATTCTATCGGTTCAAAACTCATTTTTTTAAATAGTGAAGTTCAATAAAAAAGAACCTACTTAATTATGAAGAAGTTAATAAGGTCATACTTGACACAACCTTATTAACTTTAATTGAATAAATTATACCAAACAAAACCATTTTTTCACATCTTCCTTAATAGTTTCATTAACTGTCTGACTTTCAAATTCATTTGTAGAACGATTATATTGATAATCTTTCTGCCATTCCTTACAATTATAAACTACTTTTTGAATAGCATTACAAATAAACAGCAATTCCTCATTTGTCATTGTGGGGTGTAAAGACAAACGTACCCAACCTGGCTTATTACTTAAATTTCCTTCTTGAATTTCATCAATAACTTTTTGAGATTCTAACTCCTCAATTCCAAATAAATGATGAGCATACGTACTGGCACATGACCATCCTCCACGAACCTGAATACCGAAACGATCGTTTAAAAGCCTAACTACTAAATTGTAATGAATTCCTTCTATACCAAATGACACACATCCAATTCGCTCCACTGCTGTGTCTCCCAAAACATATAAATCAGGAATCTTTTCAAATTCATGTAGACAAAGATTTACTAATTCTTTCTCTCTGCTTTTTATATTATCGATACCCATTTGAGATTTAAGTTCAAAACATAAAGCTGTTCGGATCACTTGCAAGAAACCCGGAGTTCCACCATCCTCTCTGATCTCTACTTTATCATTGTATTCATAACCTCCCCATGGATTCGTCCATTTTACATTTCCACCACCTGGATTATCCGGGAAATTGGCTTTATACAACTTTTCATTAAAAACTAAAACACCACAAGTTCCTGGACCTCCCAAAAATTTATGCGGAGAAAAGAAAATAGCATCCAACTGTTCTTCTGGATTCTCGGGATGCATATCAATTTTCACGTAAGGAGCTGAAGCTGCAAAGTCAACAAAGCAAAAACCGCCATGTTGATGCATGATTTTGGCTAATTCATAATAAGGCGTAATAATTCCCGTAACATTGGAACATGCCGTAAAAGAGCCTATTTTTAATGTTCGATTTGAATATTTTTCAAGCTCGTTGGATAGTACTTTTGGATCTACTAAATTGTTTTCATCTGCTGGCAAAATCACAACATCAGCAATCGTTTCATGCCAAGGGACTTGATTCGAATGATGCTCCATGTGCGTAATAAAAACTACTGGTCTTTCATCGTCATAAAGAAGTTTTAAATTATAAATATTATCCGCGACGCGCAGTCCGATAATGCGCTGTAACTTAGACAAAGCGGCTGTCATCCCAGTTCCTGTATTCACTAAAACATCCGATTCGTTAGCATTAACATGTTTTTTTATCAATTGCCTAGCATGTTGATACGCATAAGTAGATACTTTACCCGTTTCACTTGAAAACGAATGGGTATTGGCAATCATAGGTGCAATTTCGTGGCGCATAATATCTTCAATTGCAGCATACAATCTTCCACTGGCAATCCAATCGGCATAAATCATTTTTTGCTTTCCATAGCAGGATTCAAAACTGTGGTCAATACCAATAATATTTTCTCTAAATTTAGAAAAATGTTCTTCGAGTTCCGTTAAGCAGGTTTTATCAAGAGTTGCATTCATTATTATTTTTCTAAATAGAAATAACTAGTTTTTTGCTTTTTTAATTCCTTTTGTAAGCCAATCCAAATACTCTTTCACATCCGGATTATATGCAGAAGGTTCATTCAATAATTTACCGTCTGAATCTGCCAATACATAAAAAGGCTGTGCATTGGTTTTGTAGATAATGGTTTGAAACTCGCTCCATTTTTGACCGATATATTTAATTTTTCTTCCTGTTAATTTAGATACAATTTGCTCATTTTCAGGCAATTCTCTTTTATCATCAACATACAGGGAAATCAAAACCAAATCCCCTTTCAGAATTTTCAACACTTGTTCATCTGACCAAACGTTGTCTTCCATTTTTCGGCAATTTACACAGGCGTGTCCAGTAAAATCTATCATCACGGGTTTCCCAGCTTGTTTTGCATATGCCATACCTTGGTCATAATCCGTAAAAGCAACAATATTATGAGGACCAAACTCTGCTCCTTCCGGCAGATTTACCTTAGTCGCATTAGAACCAGAGCCTCCGCCAAAACCATTTGGTATTTCGCTATAATTTAATGGTGGCGGGAAACCGCTTATCATCTTTAACGGCGCCCCCCAAATTCCCGGAATCAGATAAATGGTAAACGATAAAACGATGATTCCAAGACTTAATCTTCCCACACTAATGTGCAACAAAGGACTGTCGTGCGGCAATTGTATTTTTCCGAATAAATAAAATGCCAATGTCCCAAAAATACCAATCCAAATTGCTAAAAAGGTTTCACGTTCCAGCCAATGCAATTGCAAAACTAAGTCGGCATTTGATAAAAACTTGAAGGCTAAAGCCAATTCTAAAAAGCCTAAAACCACTTTTACGGTATTCAGCCATCCGCCTGATTTTGGTAATGAATTTAACCATCCCGGAAAAGCAGCAAAAAGTGTAAAGGGTAAGGCTAATGCCAAAGAAAAACCAAACATTCCCACAAACGGGGCAATTCCTCCTCTTGAAGCAGCTTCAACTAATAACGTTCCAACAATAGGTCCGGTACACGAAAAGGAAACAATAGCCAAAGCTAAAGCCATAAACAATATGCCGATAATTCCTCCTTTGTCAGCTTGATTATCAACTTTATTCGCCAACGAATTGGGAAGCATAATCTCGAAAGCTCCCAAAAATGAAAATGCAAACACCAATAAGAGTATGAAGAATATAATGTTAAACCAAACATTGGTCGAAAGTGCATTAAGTGAATCGGCACCAAAAGCCCAAGTAACTACAGCTCCCAGAAAAATATAAATGGAAATGATAAAGATTCCGTAAAAAACGGCTTTTCTAATTCCATCCGATTTTGATTTACTTTGCTTAGTAAAAAAACTCACCGTCATAGGAATCATCGGAAAAACACAAGGCGTTAACAATGCCGCAAAACCTGAGAAGAAAGACAAGATAAAAATAGTCCACAAACTTTTGGAATCACTAATGTCTATGGATTTTACCGGCTCTGTTTTTGCAGGGACAATTTCTTTAGCGGGAGCAATAACAACAGCCTGAATACTCTCCACTTTCACATCTACTGAATCTGGCAGCACAATACCCGCTGGAGCTTTTCCGGCTATTTTCTTTGCTGCAATTACAGTTGCGGGGTTTACTTTAAACTCAAGTTCATCATAAGTGGGTGGCAGACAGTTTTCATCATTGCACACCATAAATTCGACTTCGGTTTTTATCTGAAAAGACTTTGTCCCGATTACTTTAATGCGCTGTTTAAACGTAGTTTCTTTTTCAAAAAACTTGATTGCCATCTTAAACACAGGATCATTAACCGTCTTGCCTTTTTCTTCTTTTACTGCACCAAGCAATTGGAAATCGGAACTTTTTGAAAAAGTGAAATGGGTTGGTATTGGTCCTCCATCAGAAACATTCTGACTATATAAATGCCAACCATTTTCTATGACAGCTGTAGCCTGCAATTCGAATTCGCTATCCGAAATCTTTACCACATCGGTTTTCCATTTCACTGGATTGTACACTTGTGCCTCTACAAATATTGTAAATAACAACAAAAGGATTACTGAAAATATAATTTTGTTCATATGATAAAATTTAAAAGAAAGAGGGCTGAATGGCAAACAAACAACCCCCTCATAATCCACTATAAAAACTAATTCGCTTACTAATTCAAAATAATAAATGATAGGGGAAAATAAATTGATGCTCTTTTATTAAAGTTTTTCTAAAACCTACAGTAGCGGTTTATATACCACTTCATAAGATTTGGCTTTGTTTAAAAAGGAATTGGCAAAATCCTGTATATCTTTTTCAGTAATTCCATTTACAATATTGACATAATTTTTAGGGTCGTCCATATTGTACTTATTTTTGAAATAGTTATAAGTCAATTCCATACTGTAACTATTAAAATCTTTACTGTCTTTTCTTGATTTTATGTAATTCGTTCTAGTTTTTTCCAAATCTTCGGCAACAATATCTCCTTTTTTAATCTTTTCAATTTCCTGATACACTATTGGCAGTAATTGTTCTACTTTATTGGCATCACAATCAAATGCAATGGAAAGGGAAGCTGTAGATTTTGGCAGTTTACTCAAACTGGAACTCACTTGAGCTCCATAAGTTCCCCCTTCTTTTTCTCGTAAGCTTTCAGTATATCTCAAAGTCAGGATATCACTTAAGAAAGAGGCAACTACTTTATTTTTTTGGGAAAAAGTAAACTCTTCAAGGTACTTGATTTTAACAGAACTCTTGGGCGTTTCCATTTTTATAAAAACATCTTTGTCAATTTTATTGGCAACCCAATCAACAGTGTTGTCTTTGAACTTTTCATTGCGTTTGATGCCTTGAATACTCGCAATATATTTCTCTAAAAGTGGTTTCAGCACATCAGGAGTTACATCGCCCACCACATAAAAATCGAAATTAGTTATATCGGCAAAACGCTCCAGATATACCGCTTTCATTTTATCGAAAGACAAATCATCAATATACTGCTGATCCATCATACGTATTTTAGGATTATTTTTTCCATAAATGGCAAAGGTCAAACTGTCTGCCATTTTAGAACGAATGTCTTTTTCTTTGTTTTTTAGTGAATTTTGCAATTTTTGTTTCAATAGCGCAAACATATCAGCATCAAATCTTGGCTGTACAAAACGCAAGTGAACCAATTGCATCATAGTTTCTATGTCCTTTACGTTGGCAGAACCCGAAACCGTTTCAGTTAAATTATCAATTTCTACAGATGCTCCAGCCGTTTTTCCTTTCATTACTTTTTCTAAATCCGTATTTGAAAGTGATCCCACGCCAGACATCATTGCCAAAGTAGTAGCACGACTTACTGAAGGGATATCTTTGGGTTCATATAAAGAAGCTCCGCCAAAACTTTCGGCTTTTAGTCTTACGTCTTTTTTGTTTTTATCCGCAAATTTATAATGCACTTTTACGCCATTACTTAATATATAAGTAGTGGCATCAATTGCTGTCGTTTTTTGCTCTGAAACAATTTTACCTTGTTTCAAAACCGTATCTCCCATCAGTGTTTTGGCTACAAAAGTGTCAACATAAGATTGCAAAGTAGTGTTAGTCTCTGCTTTGTCTATAATATCGAATGCCTGTTCCTGATTCAAATTAGTTTCGTTTTCGACACCTGTTACTGTAACTACACGGTTTTTTTCAATGTACAATTGATTAAGAAGTCTTTCAAGCTTTTTAGTATCCAGCTGTTTCAGGATGGCTTTTACCATTTCGAATTCTGCTTTCGGATCACCAATGATTTCGTGTTTCAAATAATCTTCTTTCACCATTGCAATCACGCTTTTATGTGAAATCTCATTCTCTTTCTCAAGATAGTTCTCGTAAGTTGAAATATTTTCGGCTACGGCTCTTTCTATTTCTCCTTTTGAGAACCCAAACTTGCAGGCACGTACCCATTCGTTCATTACGGCCGTAAAAGCAGCGGCTTGCTGGTTGGGTTTAGGCGAAACGCTTACGTATAAAATATCATTCAAACGGGTGTAATTCTGATAACTGATTTGGGCACTTTTAAAAGGACATTCCTGCTTTTGCGCCATTTCGGACAAACGGTTATTTACTAATGAAAAGGCGATGCGGCGTGGCGTAGCTTTTTCTAAATCTGCAAAAGTTCCTGTAGGTTTTTCGGCTGTATGACGAATCATATAAGTAATTCCCGAAGCTGCAATTTCTTTATCAAAAGCCAATTTAAAAGTTGGCACATCATTTTCCGGAATCGCAATTTCGAAACGTTTTTTAGGATTTAGAGGTGCAGGAATGTCAGCAAAAAGTTTTTTTATTTTTGCTTCAATTTCATCGGAATTCACGTCTCCAACAATTGCTATTGCCTGCAAATCTGGGCGGTACCAATCTTTATAGAAATCCTTCAAAACCTGATAATCGAAATTTTTGACAATATTCATATCTCCAATTGGGGAGCGTTGTGCATACAAAGAATTGTTATAATAAAATGGCGATAATTGATTGTAAATACGCTGTCCTGCATCTTGTCTAGTACGCCACTCTTCGGTAATAACACCGCGTTCGGCATCAATTTCGGCATTGGTCAAAGACAGAAAATTAGACCAATCGTGCAAAACCAATAAACAGGTATCCACGACACTTCCATCTTGTGAAGGAATGTTGTCTAAATTGTAAACGGTTTCATCGGTACTGGTATAAGCATTGATATTTTTGCCAAAAATAGCCCCCTGCTTTTGAAGGGTATTCAAAATCCCTTTTCCTTCAAAATGTTTGGTTCCGTTAAAAGCCATGTGTTCCAGGAAATGCGCCAGTCCTTTTTGCTGATCATTTTCGAGAATAGAGCCTACATTTTGAATGATATAATAACTCGCCGTATTTTTATTGACCGTCGTTGGGTAAATATAATACGTCATTCCGTTTGACAGAACGCCTTTTGTAACTTTTTGATTGACCGCAATTGGGTCATTTGACTTGAAATTTTGTGCATTCGAAAAGAAAATATTTCCAACTGCAAATAAAAAAACTAGAGCTGATTTGTGTTTTTTAAGCATTATCTCCTATTTATGACTTTAATAATTTATCCAACTGTACTCTCAATTCTGGATCTGAAGGGCGCAAAGCATCTGCATTGATGATGTTTCCTTTCATATCAAATAATAAAAATCTCGGAATTGAATTCACATCATAATTTTTGGCTACATCCGATTTGAAATCTTTATCAGCCATTATCTGAATGCCTTTCAGCTGTTCTTTTTTTACAAAATCTTTCCATTTTTGATTGTCTTTTGGCTTGTCTAATGAAAGACTGATGAAAACAATATTTTTTCCGTGATAATCTTCCTCTATTTTTTTCATGTGGGGAATTTCGGCTTTACAAGGTCCGCACCAAGTTGCCCACAAATCGATATACACGTATTTCCCTTTAAAATCCGAAAATGAAACCGGTTTATCGTTGATGTCTTTATAGGTGAATTCCAATCCTTTCTGACCTACATTTTTGTGCAGTACTTTTTCATAATCTAACAAAAAGGCTTTGCTGGCATCCGAGATTAAATAAGGTTTTATTTTCGGTGCCACTATTTCGTATTCTTCAATTTTCATACGTGAAGTTGCAATTGCATCACGCAAATAAACGTCTTTTATAGCCGGATCTGTAATATGGGTAATGGCTTCTGCCAAATCTAGACGCTTTACAACCGCACCGCTATTTACAGAAGTATAAAAGAAATAATTTGACATTAAAGAAACACCATTAGCCAATTTCAAAAGATCTGGATTGGTGAATTTCTGTTCTATTTCCCATTGTTTTATGACAACCGGACGGTCGTTTTTTTCTGGATGAACGCTCCTTGGCATTCTAAAAAACATATACGTCAAATCTTCAACATCAGTTTCGACAGCCAATTTTAATAACTTATTAAATTCAGAATCCGAGGTATTGATGCTTTTAGTGAAATTAGCTGCCTTTGCCAAACCTCCATCTAAAAATGGATAAAAATCCAGATACGATTTATTTCCACTAGTGCTGCAAAAAATGGCAAACTCGTCGTAAATCTCATTTGCTTTCTGAACCAAAGCATTCTGTCCAACGTTTTTTCCACCCAAAGAATAACTATTTGAAGTGATTTTAAGTTCTATGTCTAATTTTGGTTCTAAATACAAACGGATTAACTGCCTGTTTCTTCCTTTAAATTGTCCATAATCGACATAATAAAATCCGGGAGCAGTAATGGGAAGCATAAAACCAAATTCGCCCAAAGCATTCACTTTCGCGGTAGCAATTACTACAGCTTTACCTTCTTCGGCATTGTGGATAGTGATTTCTTTTACCTTAAATTCCGGAACTACAATTGTTCCTCTAATTATGGCATATTCAGAAATGCAAGAAGCATAACCAAATTGAGCCATAAAAAAGGTAATCAAAATGAGATAATAAGTGTGTTTTTTCATAATGTTTAATCTGTTTAAAGTGCTGTTTTAAAGTGAAATTCTCATTGATTGACCGGCTTGTTCAATAATTAAATCATTGCCTGCCGTATTTTCTTTTACTTTTTTGATATTCGCGGGATTGAGTAAATCCTTAGCTTCAAAATCATTAATTTGAATGACTTTGGCACCTGTTTTGACATTTTTCAATTCATCCTTTTTGGTATCCAAAACTCTGGTGACAATCAAATTGTTCTTTTCGTCAAAATCTAAATCCAATCCCGAAACATAAAAAGAGGAAAGTTTTGCAAAACTTTTATTGGGTTCTAAATACACCGTTTTGTGCAACAAATCAATCGTAAAATTGAAGCGCTTAATCAAATCAATTCCGAGAGAACCATCTGCAGAAGCCCAATTCTTGTTCTCCTCCTGATATTCCTGCAAAGCGATTGTCACATTTGGAAAATTGTTCCCGTTGATTCCCACATTTGGAATCGCACCGCATACAATTTGTGTCTGATGCCCCAAACTAAAATTGGTTGAAGTATATTCGGTTTTCAAACTGGCCTGTAAATTGTGCTTGTGATTAAAAGGTCCATAAGCAATCAAATCATAACTCGCTCCGGTATCTATGGCAAAATTCCCTTCTGCTTTTTTATTATCGGAAAAAGTTAAATTCATTTTTACAACCGGCAAACCTGTTTTATAATCGAAAACTAGCGGTTTTACTTTGCCTTCATAAACAAAATTCCCGAAATTATACAGATCGATCGTTTTGGTATCGAAGTTTACTTTCGTGATATAATTCCGCAACAAATTGGCACCAAATAGACCATCAAAAGCGCCGCTTTTTGGAAAAATAACCAAGCCTTGATTTTTTATGATTTGGTTGCCAATATAAATCGTGTTATCTGCCGAATATTGCACCTGCTGACTTCCGCCCACCACGGCTGCCGATTTATTATTGGTAACCACCACACCAGCCTTGTGAGCACTGTCCGGATTCAGAGCCATACCGTCGGCTCCGGTGTCAAAAAGCATAACAAACTCACGATCTGATTTGTTTAATTTTATTTTAATGGCAATTCCGTTCTCTAACATTTCAAATGGAATACTGGCTAGTTTTTTAACTTCGGCATTTCGATCTACTTTATATAAAGCATCAAAAAAAGTCACGTACAGTATTTTATTTTCCTTATTGAAAACTATTTCAGCGGGTCTCTTTTCTTTTCCTTTAAAGAAAAAATGTACCGCAACGCGTGTTTCTTTCTTCATTGCTGTAGATTTCCCAATCTGCATTGAATCCAATACAGGAAAAGCTTTAAAAATACCCGTCAAATAGAATTCGTTTGAAGAAGAATCTCCAACTCCTACAGTAAACTCTGGCGCTAAAAGCGTTTTAATTGCATTATAATCTTTCTGCTGAAAAGAAAGTTCAAAGGCTTTCAATGCTTTTGGAACACTACTTTTTTGAGCATTTATTATAAAGCTGATAAAGAGCATCGACAGTAACAATCCTTTTTTCATATTGCTTTATTTTTGTAAAGTGTACGGATTAGTTGAAGCTTTTGTCACTCCAAAATCCTTTAATAAAATACCTTCATATTTAATCCATTCGTCTGCTGTATATAATTCTTTTACATCCTCCAATATTTTTTTGAAAGAGGCCAAATCATTCTTTTTTTCATAATCTTTTCTCTTACGCTGCAGGATGTTAAAAACATGAATATTGACACTTGATTTTCCATAATCTTTCGACAGTGCAATTACATTTTTTAAAAAGAAATCATCGTATTCCCTGCCAACTCTCAATCCTGTAATAATAACAAACGGAACTTCGGATAATAGTGAAGGCTGTGATTTTAAATAAGTGTCTATAACATCAAATTGTACATTTCTTTTATTGTCCAAATAGGCTTGTCTGTAAAATTCTGGGTAATCTTCTTCTTGAATTTGGGTACTGTATTTTTTCAGCAATCCTTTTTGGGCATCTTCTTTAGACTTTTGCAACAGCGCTACAAATTGCTCAACTGAATGAAAACCTATAGAAATATCTATAATTTTTCCATCAGAATTCATCAACAAAAATGTTGGAAAACCGGTTACTCCATATTTCATGCTTAATTTTTTCCCGATTTCCTCTTTCAGGATATCCGATTTGAATGTGATAAAATCAGTCTCTAAAAGTGACGCCACTTTTGGATCCGGAAATACTTCTTTGTCCATTTGGGCACAGGGTGCACAGCCAGTAAAATACAAATCAACCAAAATTAATTTCTGCTCGGCAACAGCTTGTTTTTTCGCCAATTCCCAGCTGTCATCTGCTGATTTTTCTTGTGCGGTTAAGGCAAAAGAAGTCCCGGCAAGCAGCAGAAATGCACTTGCAATTTTAAAAATAAGTCTCATAAAATGTGATTTTTTTTATAAGCCGAATGAATTTTAAGTTTTCATTCGGCTTTTAAATTTAAATGGTTTTTAATTATCTCAGTCGGTAAGCGACATCCACAATTTTACATAAACCTGTATAAGTATTGTCTAAAATTAAATTTCCATTAACCGGAGGAACCGTAAATAATTCTAATTTCCCAGCTGTGCCATTGTAACTTCCAACAATTAACTTTTTGGCAAAAGTCTTTGATTTGGAATTAAAGTCTATGTAGGTAATTTGTTCCGTTCCTTTATCAAGCATTAATTTTGCCGATTGGGTTCCATTGTCATATTCATATAATTTTCCACCCACTGCATAAAACAAATATCCAGAATCTGGGCTAACAGCAAATTTAGTAGCTTTATCAATATCCGGTGCGTTAAGTATTTCTTTATAATAGGTTTGAGTCAAAGCCTTATTAAACCGCAGCAAATGGAATTTACCCGTAGAAATATTTTTTAATACCGCAAAATTTTCATTCGCATTAAAAGCTGATGTAGTCATATAAACCAAGTCACAATTAGTATTATTCCAATCCAATACTGTAGCAGAACCTACAACAGGTGGCATTATAGAACAAACATTTTTGGAAGCATTATAACGTAAAAAACGACGAGCTTCTTTATCATAAAAAATCGGTGATCCTAATGTACCCGCATTTTCAGCAATGAAAGGTGCTGCATAAAAGTTTTTGGTTTCTGTATCCACCTTATTCTGAGGCAACCCGTATTTTATCTGGTTCGTTCTGTAATAGAAGTAGATATTCCCTTTAGAGTAAATAAAATTCTCACCACTAGTAGGAGATTTCATAAAATCAACACCAAAATTGGTATCGAAAGCACCACCAACAGTCTCATAAGCAATATTTTGAGATTGTGTCCAGCCAAAAGAGTTTTCGTCGATTCTTGAAGTCCCCGATTCTGAAGCGGTTACATAAATACCGTACATCAATGGAGAAGTTACTGGAGTATTAAAGCATTCAACATCCACAGCTTTCCCACTCAATTTTAATGTAGAACCTGCTGTATCCAAAACATCGTTTATAATACGCGGAGTAGCAACACCCGGAATAATTGAAACCATATCCAATCGTGCTTTACCATCCACATCTCCTATCACTAGCCAGCCTTCATAAATCGATGAAACCACATTTAGCACGAAACTCGGTTGTTGCCAAGTAACTCCCGTAACTAAATCTTTAACCGAATAGTAAACATTGTATTTTGCAGGCGGTAACTTTACTACTGCATCAAAATCTTTTGTAGTAGCTATAACGGTAGGCTTAATAGTCACAATCGTTTGCAAAAGGGGATTTAATGCCACCCACTCATAGGCATAACGATTTGGATTACTGCCGTCATCCAGCGTAGGGTTTAAACTAGGAGTTATTTTAAAATTTTCTCCTGTATAAACCGTATAGCTTGCTTCTATACCTGTTGCTTTAATCTCGTTTATAGCATTATAAGTATAGTTACCTTCATCGTTACTGCAGCTCCAACATGTAAAAAGGAGTGCCAGCAAAGCACATAGTGTTTTTATCTTTTTTAACATCGTCTTATCTTTTTAAATTTAAATAAATTGTTTTTTTAAGGAAAGAACATTTCAGTTATGCCGTCCGCTTCATAAATCGTGTTTCCGGAAGCCTTTTGATCGGCTAAATAGCGTTTCATAAAGGCCTGATAATACATCGCTTCTGGAATTGTCAATCCGGGAGCTCCCAGTTTCTGATTAAACATTGAAGGAGACAGATGCATTAAATCACACATTAAAAAGAATTTCTTTGCAGTAAAAACACCATAATTAGAAACACTCCAACCAGTAGGCTGACTTAATTTGTCATCAAATGTTAATTTAAATCGGATGAAACTCATCGTTTTTTGGGTCAGAACATTAGTTACTTTAGTTTTCATCTTGGTGGTGAATGACTCATTCTCTTCAAGATTTAGAACCAAAGTGAATGCATTGCTTTTCATATCCGGAGTTCTGGAAACAGTTACCGCTATAGTATCTACCTGCTTTCCTGCACGCATAACAATATTTTCCGGTAAAGTAAAGTGAGTTCCCTGTACAGCTGTACTAGTGGGATCTACAGTGACTTTTATCTTTCTGTCAGCTGTGCTTAACTTTCCTTGTACCCTTACAGGAATAAGATAAACTCTTTTGGTAACAACTGTGTTATCAAAACCGAAACTAAATCCGGTACTATCAGTCAATATATTAGCTCCATTTAAAACAACATTCGGATATACTGCAGGAGAAAAATAAATATTATCGGTGTCTGTATACGTTTCTATTTTATCTTCAGTACAGGATGTAAAACCCATAAGAGACAAAAAAACAATACTTAAAATCAATATCTTATTCATATTTTATATATTAAATTATTGAAAATTAATTTCGGAGTCCGGCAATGGCACGACATATTGAAGTGCTCCCATAGTAACATTTCCTGATGCGGCCGAACCATTAGGAATTGCAGTTGTTCCATTTCTTTTATAATAAAAAAACAACTGACCTTCTCCAATAAACTCTTTTCTGTATTCTTTGGTAACTTCAGTTGCAACTACTGCTGTAACTGCCAGATTTGCCAATCCTCTATTAAAACGCAACGTATTCAAAAACGCAATGCCGTCTGCAGGAACTGTGGCTGTCTCCGCTGCAATAAGATACATTTCCGAAAGTTTAAACATCGGAATCTGCAAACGAAATTTTTTGGTTTTATCAGTAACATCTTCGTATTTATAGAAGGTTTTTTGTGTTTTACCTCCCACAATCGGAATTTTCCAGCTTGGTAAACTTCTGTAATCATTGTCGTTGGATTCGAAAACAGCTGTTAACCTACTTAAAAGAGGAGAATAAATATCAAAATCTGATAAAGACGCATCAAATAAAGCTTCTTGCTTTTTATATAAAGTAAAATCACTAATTGCAAAGAAATTCTCTGAAGAAAAAGTACGGTCCGGATTAGCTGCATTTGTAGCTTCTAAAAAAGGAGTCCAAGGGAAAAAAGTGGTTGTCTTGGTAAATGCAATCACTTCATTTGCAGCAACAGATGCGCCAGCTTTATCTCCTGAATACAAAAGAACACGTGCTTTTAAACACTTTACCGCCAAATAATTCATTCTAAGCCCTCTATTTGACGAATAATAGGGAATGGCATCAAATGCAGTTGAAGCGGCATCTTTACCAACAGTAAGTACTGGGTCATTCGCTAAAAGAGACAAAGCCAAATCCAAATCGGCAAGCACCTTGGTTATTACTTCATTTGCCGGCAAAATAGGATTGTTTGTTGTTACAGGCGCATCATAATATGGTACTGCTGGGTCAGAAGGAGTTGTTTTATAAATTGGTCCAAACAAACGCAGCATATCAAAATGAAGCATGGCACGAATGGCAATGGCTTCTCCTTTTAGGAGATTGGCTTTTTCAGCCGAAATAACATTTTTATGCTCCTCTATACTTTCCAAAAATTTGTTGGAAGACAAAATGGTGGTATAGGCTTTTTCCCAAATAGATGAAAAGGTAGCTTTAGGTACATTTTCAGCATAGGCATAAGTAGCCATTTTATTTTTATTATGAGATCCCCCCATGTTGTACTGCTGTCCTAAAATTTCCACCGCATCCATAGAAAGCTGCTGGCCGTAAAGACTGTTAGAAGCCAATTGAATATAAAGCCCATTGTGTACATTTTGAATACCCGCCTCGGTACTGTACGTTTGAGATTCCAAAATTTTATCTTGAGGTACTACATCAAGATAATCACTACAACTGCTTGCGCTAACCAATACAAGGATAACCGCTGTAATTTTGTATATATACTTGTTCATAATTACTTTATTAAAATGATACATTAAGGCTAAGTGTATAGATTCTTGAAAAAGGATAATCAATACCACGCTCTGCTTTCATCGTCGACCAACGGAAGAATTCGTTCGCAAGAGCATTCACTCCCAGTGCAGACAATCCAGCTTTGTTCAACCAATTTTTATTGGTCACTCTATATCCAAAACGAATCGATTCACCAGATAAGTAATCGTCTTTCTGTATAAAACGGGATGAAATTGGAGTTATGCTGGTTAAACTAATTGCTTTAAATTGAGCCTCTTGTCCCGGTGTTGTCCAACGGTCTGTAAAGGCTCTTTCGTCTTGATTATCAAAAACTGAAGTTGCCCCAATGTTCTCAACTTTATTATACAAAGCGTTATTAAATCGTTCCGCTCCAAAACTATAGCGCATGTACAAACCAAAACTGAAATTTTTATAGGTTACATTCGTAGAAACAACGCCTGTTGCCGTTTCTCTTGAATTTCCCATTACAACCTCATCATTTTTATCTAAAATAAAAGTCGTTTGACCATTCTTCTTCAAGAAAACTTCATTTCCGGTTGCTGGATCGATGCCTAAAGAAGGAACAGCCCAAAGATCATTACTGCTTGCTCCATCATAATATCTTGTTAGGCTAGTCGTCTTTTGAGCAGCTTCATTTAATGATGCCAATGCATTATTAAAACCGCCCAGTTCATTGTTTCCTAAAGCAGAGGTTAACCCTACTCCCCAAATGAAATTTTGCTGCAGCTTGTAAATAAAATTATAGTTTAATTTAAGCTCCAAACCTCTTGTGGTAATATATCCAACATTCAAAGGGTATGCCGTAACACCCGTAGATGAAGCAAGGTCGATAGCTACAATCTGAGGAGATGTTTCACGGCTGTAAGCTCCAAAAGTAGCTGTCAATCTGTTTCCAAACATTGCCAAATCTAAACCTAAAGATAAATCTTTGGTTCTTTGAGGTTCTAAATCAGCATTAGCCAATTGAGAAACTCCTAAACCAGCTCCAAAATAATTGGTATTGGCCTCATAAGCATAAATATCGTGAGACGCAAAACCCACTAAATTTTGATTTCCGGTTTGACCGATATTCGCACGAAGTTTTAGTATGTTAACGATGTCTTCATTCATTTTGAATTCGTTATGCAAATTCCACCCAACACCAACTCCCCAAAAAGGCGAATATTTATTGTTTGTGCCAAAATTCGTAGAACCCGATATCGTTTGGGTAAAATCAAATAAAAATCTTCTGTCGTAAGCATAGTTAATTTGGTTTGTCAAATCAATACTTCTAATCATTTCGTTAAAAACAATAGGTTTTGAATTGGCTTCAAATCCAAAAGCAAACGCTGGATTTCCGCCAACTCCAGAAGGAAATCCTCTTAAAACAGACGCAAAAGAATTATTTTTTGTTTCTAGAGCAGAAGCCCTAATGGTATAATTAAAAGAATGCACACCATTAAAAATATTAGAATAAGTTCCTCCAATATTAGCATTCCATTTATCAGTAATCGCCTCGGTATTGGCCAAACTTCCTTTTTCGGTAGGTATATTATTTATATATCTTGTATCCTCTGGCGCAACAAAAACTGTTTTATAGGTATTATTTCTCGAAACGGACAAGGCAGCGGTTGTTTTAATATGTGAATTCACATCATAATTTAAAGCAAAATTATTTGTGAAATTAAAATTATTACCTTTATTAAAACTTGACAACATGACATTATACAAAGGATTAACCGCTTGATTAACTACAAAATTTACCCCTGTATAGGGAACAGATGACCCATCTAAATAACGGGTTGGCACTCCGTTTTCGTTATACTTTGGATAATAAGGGCTAGCCTTTGCATAAGTCGCAAAACTGCCATACGGTGATTCCTGATTATCTCCACCCGATACAAAGAAATTGTTACTAATATTTAATTTGTTTTTTCTGTAAACAATATTACCATTATATCCCCAAGTATTACGCTCAGAGCCTTTCATTGTCCCGCTCAGTGTTTTATAATTTGCTACCAAATTAAACCTAAGCTCTTCTGTTCCTCCGCCAAATGAAAAACTATGGCCAGACGCAATTCCCATTTGGATAGGTTCATTCAGCCAATACGTATCTACACCTCTACGTACATCTGCCAAGCGCTTATTATAAACCTCATTCCATTTAAACTGAGCTTCATGAGGAAGTGCAGAACCTAATTTAACCGTAAATGCTCCGGACAGTCTTTCGAATTCTAACTTTTGCTCTGCATTCATTAGGTTATAAACACTCAAATCGGCTACTTCAAAAGAAGAATTATTAACATAAGAAAACTGTAATTTTCCTGCTACTGGTTTAATTGTTTCAATAACAACAACTCCATTAGCCGAACGGGAGCCATATAAGGCGGTAGATGCAGCATCCTTCAAAAGGGTAATACTTGCAATTCTGTTAATATCTAAATCTACTACTTGCTGTAAAGTAGTCGGAAATCCATCCAAAATAAATAAAGGCTGATTTGGATCTTCTCTAAACTGATTATTTACCTGATCTACAGATAAGCTAGTTTGTCCTCTCACCTCAATAGTAGGCAGAGCGTTTGGATTTGAACCGGCTAAATTATTATCCAAAACAATAAAAGATGGATCTAAGGTCTTTAATGCCTGAATTGCATTTTGTGTAGAAACCTGTCTTAATTGCTCTCCTTTGAAAACTGATATGGCACCAGTTACCAATTCTCTCTTTCGTTCTGTTACCCCGGTGTTAATGACAACATCACCTAATTCTTTTAACTCTTGTTTTAGAGTCACATTAATCTCATTTCTGCCGTTTATTGTTACAATCTGGGATCTGTAACCAATATAAGTGAATAACAAGACGTCATTATCAGGTGCTTCGATGGTATATCTGCCGTCAAAACCAGTTTGGGCAATGGTTTTTGTACTTTTCACCTGTATGTTAACACCCGGCAGAGGATTCCCCCCGCTATCTGTAACACCCCCCTTAATCACAATAGTTTTTGGCTGTTTTGAAACTGCTGAAATTGGTACTTCCTTGACAATAATAGTATTGCCACTAGTCAAGCTAAAATCAAAATCCTTCTTGGAAAGACTCAGTTTTAATAATTCATTTACTCTAATTACCCCTTTTTTTAAATGTACTTTGGGTAATTTTTTAAATAAATCTTCCTGATAAATAAATGTATAGTTAGTTTGCTTTTTAATAATATCAAAAACTTCATCAACTGTTACCGTTTTATCAGTTGCTATTACAATTTTTGCATTTTGAGAAAACAGATTTCCTGAGGAAAAGCCAAAAATTGTAGTGCAAAACAAGAAGATAAAGGTTCTCATAATGTGCATTATTAGTTTTTTTCTTAAAAAGAAAATAACGTGGGTTAATTTAAAATTCATAAATTTACATGTTAATTGGTTAGTTAGTGGTTAAAAATTAATTAATTGATTAATACATGAAAGGGATAAAGTGCGGTACTGTGAGAGGTCTAAACTTTGTTCCCTTTTCTTTTTTATCTAATTATTATCTTCTTGTTTTTTATTTCATAGGCATTAATAAAGTTAATATTCTTGATTGTAGTTAGTATATCTTCGAAGTTTTGATTTTTATTTAACACCCCATTAAATTTTACGTTCCCTAGTACAGGATCTGCAAATATGATTTCTACATCGTACCAACGTGATAATACTTTTGAAATTTCTTTCAAAGTCATTCCTTTAAAAACAAAGAGTCCTTTTCTCCAAGAAATCTCACTATATACATCGACTGAATAGATGTCTATACTGTTGTTATTGAGACTTATTTTTGACTGCTGATTTGGTGCCAAAATTTGTTTTGCTATTGCATTGCTAATCGCTACTTTACCTTCAACTAATGTGGTATAAATAGCAGTTTCATCTTTATAAGCTTTGATATTGAACTCGGTTCCTATCACTTCGACATTCTGATTTTGAGTTTTCACTTTAAATCTGGAACCTTTATGTTTAGTACTTGGTGACACTTCAAAATAAGCTTCTCCATATAATAATTCTACTTGTCTAGTTTCTCCGTCAACAAAAGCTACAGGGTACTTTAACTGGGATTCTGAATTTAACCAAACTTTCGTACTGTCTGATAATTGTACAAAAAACTGACCTCCTCTTGGAATGGTCAAAAAGTTATTCGCAATTCCTGCTCTTATATTATTTGTTGAGTTATAAACTAATTTTTCTCCATTGCTTTTTAGATTTCCAGCGGTATAGTCTTTACCTTTTTCTAATGCTATAATCGATCCGTCTTCTAAAGTCAATGTTGCTTTATCTTTACCAATCATAATAGCATTATTCACAACAATCGGAATGCTTTGCTTCTCAACATCATTTTTGTTGAATAATACAGATATAGAAATTAAAATCGCAACCGAAGCTGCAATGCCAATTTTGAAAACAGTATTTGAATAAAATGGCTTTATTGGCAAGACCTTAACTTCCTCAGTCTCCAATGCATTTTGAAGACGAGCTAGCATTTTACTTCCAATTTCTTCTTTCGTTCCTAATGATTCATTCCAATCTTTGGAGGTTTGAAAACTTTCGTAATAATTCAACAGTAATTTATTCTCCTCCAAATTGGTTTCACCAGAAAGATATCTATCTAATAACACCAAAAATTCTTCTTTTTCCATTTTTTTTTATATTATTCAGGAGTAATAGTAGTAAGTGTATAAAAAGGCATATACCCCCTAGTCGAGATGTCACTTTTTTTTATTTTTTTTTATTTTCTTATAAAAAAACGCTAAACAATAGACAAACAGTCTAGTTGCTGTACTTCACAAGAGTTCATATTTTACCTAACTTCTGACTGTTTAATTTACAGAACAACCAGAAAAAAAGCAAAAAACTACATATTTGTAACTTTATGAGAAAAACATTAGTAAATTTAATTGGAATAAAAAAACTTAACTGTACAAAAATAATTTGTTTTGCTTATACAACAAGACAATCCAAAAGCAAGGACACTAAAACCGAAGATATTTAACTATTTGAAGATATTTTTTGAAAGCCACAAAACCATTGCCATACTGGCCGTACTGCCCATTGACAATCTTATAACTTGAAGTGCTTTGGTAATATGATTTTCGACCGTTTTTGTAGAAATGTCTAAACGTGCAGCAATTTCTTTATGGCTTAATTGCTCGTCTCGACTTAATTTATAAACCAACTGACATTTTTCGGGAAGGGTTTCGATAATCGAACTTATTTGTTGCACTAACTCTTCATGCATCATTTGGGTTTCCGGGGTTGAATGTTGAAAGCGTTTATCGAGATCATCCAAAAATTCTACATGAACTTTGTTCTTGTTCTTTTTAAACTGATTGAAAACCTGATATCTTGCACAAGCATACAAATAGCCTTTTAAAGAGATGTTTATTTCTAACTTTTCTCGATTGTTCCATATATTCATGAAAATATCTTGAATTATATCTTCACACAACTCTTTATCTTTAATAACATTGTAAGAGGAAACAAATAACAATTGCCAAAATTCATTGTACAATTCTGTTAGCGCCTGCTTATCTCCGTTACGTAAACGATTAATTATAACAGTATCGTGATTTAAGTAAGAATTTGACAATTTTTTTTGTTTTGAGTAATAATAATTCTCAGCAAACTTAACAAAATTATTCAATATATTCAATTTGGCCTTTGACTCCAACCTGTAAATATTCTAAATATATCTTGGCAGCCTATTTTCGATAAAATAATTATTTATAACATAAATATCTGCAAGTCGCTTTAAATCAACCAAAAAGGAGTAAGAAAATTGAACAGAGAGACGACAAAAATTCAAACAACAATGTTCGGCTTTTTTTGTATAAAAATGCCCCCAAATAGTGTCTAACTTTTTGGGGGCATTGCAATTAAACGAGATGGCTTTGTTGGTAATTATTAGTTTTTAAATTACTTTTTAATAAGTTTGAGTGCTTTTCGGTTAGAACCTTGATTTACTATTGTAAGATAGGTGCCTGCCGGTAATTCCTCTCCAAACACAATAGGTAAGTCGTATTCACTTTCAATATGTTTGATATGTCTGCCTTGCATATCATATACCTCAATTTCAATTTTATCGGCATTGCCACCTTCCAGTTCAAGAGTGAATTGATAATTGCTTGGGTTAGGATATGCTTTCACATCAAAGAGAGCTACTTCTGGTCTAACTGGATCAATTTCTTTAGCTACAACATTCTCTACATCAATAGTTTTAGCTGAAGGGTTCAAACAGTCAAACTGATTCCAATAAATGTTTTTATTTGTCGAAACAACTCTACTGGCAATATTAAAGCCTTTCATGTAGGTGTTTTTAACAGCATCACCTTCTACTCTGATTGTTCCGTTCGGAGCGAATATACTGGCATTTACAGTTACATTTCCACCCGGCATCACACGAAATTCACTACCACCAATATAGAAGACCGCTTTGTAACCTCCTGTTGGATTTACCAAAGATGATTTACCAACATTCACAGCCGTTTTTACTCTTACTGCTATATTGGAAGCAAAGAGTAATTTAGTAGGTGAAGCATCGGTACCATCAGCCATATTTATGCTGTTAACATTCAATACGCCAGTGTTATTGGCATTAAATTTAACCTGACTACTTCTGCCAATAGTTACTGAACCGAAAATCGTTCCTGTCGTAAAGGTCACATTACAATTGGTTCCAATTGTTACATTTTTATAATTTCCAGTTTTAGTTACTGTGGTATTATTTGGAATACTCAAATCAGACAATCCTGTTGTACTAGTGGAATTTACCTGCATATTAGGTAAAGTCACAGTAACTGGACTATAGATTCTCGTAGGAACATTAGACATAGACCCAACTGTAATAAACCTTGCTTTCACAAATCCTCCTGGCCCTGCTACTGTACTGTTCATTCCAATTTTTGCATAACCCAAAGGTCTTGTAACCCCGACACTTCCTGTTTGAACAAAGTTTTTGTCTCCCAAATTTACATCAGTAAAACCAAGAATAGTATAGTCATTAATAACATTTTGTGGTTGGAAATTATAACTAGCCTGTGCAGTTCCACCACATCCGCCTGATTGACTTACCGTTACTGTATATGTGCCAGCAGAGGATGAATTATACAATGTGATACTTGGTGTAGTTGCTCCTCCTGGACTCCATAAATAAGAATAACTGCCCGCTACTGAAGGATTCACTGTAAGTACCAAACCACTGCAGAATGCATCTGGACTACTACTAGCTATCGATGCTGCAAATGAAGAAGCCGCATTGTTTGTCACTATTACGTCATCATATGCAGTACAAGCACCGCTGCTAACAGTCCATCTAACCGTTGTACTTGTCCCAACTGACACTCCTGTAATCGTTGTAACAGGGGATCCTGGTGTTGTAATCGTTCCTGTACCACTTAACTTTGTCCATGTACCTGAACCAGTTTGTGTCATTGTAAAACTTGAAGTATTACATAGTGTTTGATCCGGTTGATTACTTACTGTTGGTGGAGTACTATTATTAGTAACTGTTACATCATCATAAGCAGTACAAGAGCCACTGCCAACTGTCCATCTTACCGTTGCACTTGTTCCCACTGGCACACCAGTTATTGTTGTGGTTGGAGAACTAATTGTCGTGATGGTTACTGCTGCATTTCCGCTTATTAAGCTCCATGAACCTGAACCGCTTTGGGTCATTGTAAAGCTAGACGTATTGCACAAGGTTTGATCGGGTTGATTGCTCACAGATGGCAAAGAGGTATTTGTTACTGTTACATCATCGTATGCAGTACAAGAACCGCTGGTTACTGTCCATCTAAGGGTTGCACTAGTTCCTGTCGCCAATCCAGTCACCGTTGTGACCGGAGAACTTGGAGAAGTGATATTTGCACTTCCATTTATTATGCTCCATGTTCCACTTCCAATAGATGGTGCGCTTTGTGTCATCGTAAAGCTCGATGTGTTGCATAAGGTTTGGTTAGCCTGATCGCTAACTGGATCCAATGTTGTATTGGTTACTATTACATCATCATAACTACTGCAATTTACGTTTGTCACCGTCCATCGTAATGTGGCACTTGTTGTCACTCCTGTAACTGTTGTTGTTGGCGAATTAGGTGTTGTAATAGTTGCACTTCCTGCTTCTAGAGTCCAGACTCCTGTTCCAGCAGATGGTATACTTTGTGTCATCGTAAAGCTAGACATATTACACAAGGCTTGATCTGGCTGATTACTTACAGACGGCAATATCGTATTCGTTACTGTTACCTCATCGTAAACACTACAAGATCCATTAGTTACTGTCCATCTTACTTTTGCACTTGTTCCCACTGCCACTCCTGTAACATCTGTGTTTGGAGAATTTACATTTGTAATACTTGCACTTCCGCTTATTAAAGTCCAGAGCCCTGTTCCAACCGTTAGCGGACTTTGTGCCAATGCAAAACTTGAAGTGTTACACAAGTTTTGATTCGCTAGATCACTTATCGTTGGCAAACTATCTACAGTTAATGTCACTTCATTAGACGCTGTACTACCACATGAACCATTGATAATCACTCTGTATTGATTTCCATTCATATCAGGTGTTACCGATGGAATATTTAAACTGCTGCTAGTCTCAAAATCAACATCTACCCATCCGCCGCCGCCAGCGTTAACTTGCCATTGATATCCAATTGCAGAAGAACTAACACTGAATGTAGCAGATTGCCCTTCACACTTAGCCAAACTAACCGGTTGTGTATTGATAACCGGAGGTGTAGCGGTAATATTCACTGTTTGGCTTTGATAAGATTCGTTTCCATTAATGTCTTCATAAGTCCAATTAATAGTATGTGATCCAGGTGTATTAAAGGTTGTTGAAACATCTGGTACTCCACTAATATTTCCGTCGCAATTATCGGATGCTGTTGGTGTTGCTACAGTTATCGAACATTCGGCTGTTACTGTTGGTAAAGATGCAACATTTGCCACCGGCGCCTGATTATCCACTACAGTTACTATAAAGCTGCAAGTTGTATCGTTATTTGAAGCATCAGTCGCTGTCCAAGTCACCATTGTATCACCTACAGGAAATATATTGCCCGACAAGTAGCTGTTACTATTAATATTTAAAGTAGCACCATTACAATCATTTACATTTGGCTGTATGTAGAATACTCTCGCCCCGCAAATATTATTATCAGTATTTACAGTTATATTACTTGGACAATTAGTTATAGTAGGTGCTATTTGATCAACCACTGTTACAGTAAAACTAGCGGTAGTGATATTACCATTCACATCAGTAGCTGTATAAGTGATTGTGTGCTCTCCTATCCCTAATAATGTAGAACCGTTTTCATTATAGGTTTCATCACTGCTTAGCAAACTTTCCATTCCGCAGTTATCTGTTGCGGTTGGAGCTGTCCAACTGACCAATGAAGAACAATTACCTCCAGAAACATTAACTATTTTATTTGTTGGCATTCCAATGATAGCTGGTGCTATAACATCTTTTACAGTTACTGTTGCAGTAGCGGAATTTACATTTCCATTGGTATCTGTTACCGTTAAGGTCACTATGTTGGAACCAATATTGGCACAAGTAAAACTGCTTGGTGAAACTGTCATTGATTGAATACCGCAATTATCATTTGAACCATTATCAATATCTGAAACTGTAATACTAACACTGGTTGGACTTAACTCAACCTCTATATTTTGTGTAATTACGGTAGGGATTACGTTGTCATCTACAATGATATTAGTAGTTGCTGTAGTTGTACAGCCACTGTCATCGGTTACGGTTACAGTATAGTCCCCAACACTTAAACCTGAAGTGGTATCTAGTACCCCTCCATTATCCCATGAATAACTATATGGAGAAGCACCTCCAGAAGCTGTTACAGTTGCCGAACCATTACTATTGCCGAAACAATCAACATCTGTTTGTGCTGTTATGGATGCAGTTAATAATGTTGACTCGGTAATGGTAAAACTCGCAATACCCAATACGGTACAACCATTGGATTCTGTAATTGTTACAGAATAGGTTCCAGCTGGCAATCCACTAATATCCTGCGTGGTTTCCCCATTACTCCATAAGTAGGTGTAAGAACCGCTTCCGCCAGTAACACTTAAATCGATAGATCCAGTTGAGGCTCCATTGCAAAATACATCTATTTGTGTTCCGTTGGCTACTACTGCATCTGGTTCAGTAATAACAAAACTGGTAGTACCTGCTACCGCACAGCCTCCTGTATCGGTTACCGTTACGCTATAAGATCCCGCTTCCAATCCACTAATATCTTGTGTAATTTCTCCGTTGCTCCATAAATAGGTGTATGAACCACTTCCGCCACTAACGCTCAAATCTATGGCTCCATCTGCTCCTCCATTACACAATACATTGTCTTGTGTTCCTGTGGCTACTGTTGCATCAGATTCTGTAATCGATACAGTTGCCGTTGTGGTACAGCCATTTGCATCTGTTATTGTTACCATATAGTCCCCAACCTCCAAATTATTGGCGGTGGCGGTAATTTGTGCTAATCCATCATTCCATAAATATTCGTAAGGCTCTGTACCACCAGTTGTTCCTACTGTAGCCGAACCTGTATTGGTTCCAAAGCAACCCACATTGGTTTGTGAAGTTATGGAAGCGGCCAACACCTCTGGCTCTGTGATTATTACTGTTGCTGATGAAACGCATCCATTTCCGTTTGCATCGGTTACAGTTACAGTGTATTCTCCAGCTGCCAAATTATTTGCGGTAGCTGTATTCTGAGATCCTCCATCATTCCATGAGTAAGTATATGGAAGAGTTCCGCCAATTACCTCAACTGTAGCCGAACCAGTTTGATTACCAAAACAATCCACATCTGTATGTGGTGATGTTATGGTTGTTGCCAATGCTATCGCAGGTTCTACAATCAAAAAACTAGTATCGCCTGTTACTGCACATCCATTGGATTCTGTTATTACTACTGAATAAGTTCCTGCTACCAATCCGCTTATATCTTGGGTGGTTTCCCCATTGCTCCATAAATAGGTGTAAGAATCACTTCCGCCTGTAACACTCAGATCAATAGACCCCGTTGAGGCTCCTTTACAAAGAACATCTACTTGCGTTCCGCTGGCTACTACTGCATCTGGTTGAGTAATGGTAAAACTAGTGGTTCCTGTTACCGTACATCCCCCAGTATCGGTTACTGTTACACTATAAGTTCCTGCTAACAATCCGACAATGTCTTGTGTCGTTGCTCCATTGCTCCATTCGTAAGTGTATAAACCACTTCCGCCACTAACACTCAAATCAATAGATCCATCTGCTGCTCCATTACACAATACATTGTCTTGTGTTCCTGTTGCTACCGTTGCTGCTGGCTCTGTAATCGTTACCGTTGCTGTTGTAACACAACCATTTGCATCTGTTATTGTTACCATATATTCTCCAGCTTCCAAACTACTTGCAGTGGCGGTAATTTGTGCTGATCCATCATTCCATAAATATTCGTAAGGCTCTGTACCACCAGTTACTTCTACTGTGGCTGAACCCGTACTGGCACCAAAGCAACCCACATTGGTTTGTACTGGTATGTTAGCTTCCAATACTGCTGGCTCTGTAATTGTTACAGCTGCTGTTGAAATACAACCATTACCATTTGCATCGGTTACAGTTACTGTATAGTTTCCTGCTGCTAAATTAATTGCTGTGGCAGTAGTCTGTGAAGCCCCATCATCCCACAAGTAAGCATAGGGAAGAGTACCACCTGTTACCTCAACTGTAGCCGAACCAGTTTGATTGCCAAAACAATCCACATCTGTATGAGGTGATGTTATGGTTGCTACCAATCCTATCGTAGGCTCTGCAATCGTAAAACTAATATCACCTGTTACGGCACATCCGTTGGATTCTGTAATTGTTACTGAATAGATTCCGGCTGGCAATCCGCTAATATCCTGTGTGATTTCCCCATTACTCCATAAGTAGGTGTAAGAATCGCTTCCGCCAGTAACACTCAAATCAATAGAACCCGTTGAAGCTCCTTTACAAAGAACATCTACTTGTGTTCCGCTGGCAACTACAGCTGCTGGTTCGGTTATTGTAAAACTGGTTGTACCTGATATGGTGCATCCATTTGATTCTGTAATTATCACACTATAAGGAGTCACACTCGCCGCCAATCCACTGACATCTTGTGTAGTTTCGTTATTACTCCATAGATAAGTATAGGAACCGCTTCCGCCAGTAACATTCAAATCGATTGCTCCGGTTGATGCTCCGTTACACAATACATTTGTTGGAGTTCCGCTAGCTACAACTGCTGGATTTACTGTAATGGTAAATGTACATGTATTGGTGCAACCATTGCTATCCGTGTAAGAATATGTTATAATATGAGGGCCAACGCCCGCTATTGCTGGATTGAAATTATTGTCACTTACTCCCATTCCACTATACGTTCCTCCTGCTGGAGAAGCTTCTGTTAATGCATAAAGAGCTGTGTCGATACATACTGCTGAATTGGCCGGACAAGTCATAATTGGCAAAGGGTTCACAACAAAATCTGCTGGTGTACGACAACCCTCAACTGAAGAACATTCTGCATAGAAAGTCGTCGTTCCGGGAGTATTTGTATCTGGCAAGCCCGAACCTGCAACTCCAACCGGATTAAACGGTGAACCAGTCCCAATCGATGTACCACCTGTAGCCGTGGTGTACCATTTAATACTTCCGTTTAAAGCATAGGTTACTGTTATTTGCATGTAATCTACATTTGCACTACCAGTTTGTGGAGTACCAAAAATGTTAGTATCACCTACCACATTCACTTTTAAAGCAACTCCAAAATTTGGATTATTTATATCCGCCGGAGTCCAACTCTCACCCCATAATTCGGCATTGCCTCCATAAGAAACAACGGTTGATGTTGTTGTGGACCAATTGCCCGAAACTGCTTTTTCAGTCCCTGCAATAATCCCTCCTTTTATCAATCTAACTGAATTATCTTGAGCACTACCATTACCAGAGAAGTAACGATTAACAAAAACCGTAATTCCCTTTATTTCTGCATCAGCGGGAATCTCGAAACCATAATTCTTCCCTTGGAGGCTACCCGATGTAGTAACAGTTGTGGTAGCATTACTAACAGTTGAAGGATTACCATTATCAGAGAAAATATCGGTAGGATCTACCCAAGCAACCGTTCCTACGTTGGCAGCTGAACTGGCGTTAGCTGCTGGTGTGGTTATTGGTGCTTCTCGTGGGCATACAGTCGGAGAAGTCAACTCACCACTTTCACCGATACAAACCGATGCTCCAACAGTGCTAGGAATAGGACTAATAATAATTGTTGCAGATCCATTCATATTCGATATACAATCGTTACCAATCGCTAAAATATCTTTTGCAACCACAGTGTAAGTACCCTCAACTGTTTTGTTCCCAAAATCGATTGCAGCACCAGTTCCAACTTCAGGAGAACCATCAGGAGAACCATTCAAATACAATTGGTAATTAACATTGGCCTGTGAATTGCTTAATCCAACTGGCATTCCTGTTCCTCCTACGCAATATGCCCCGCCTCCCGTTACAGAATAAACAGCAGGCAAAGGAATAACAGTTATTTTGACTGCTGGTGAAATATCGCTACATTGATTTACAGCTGGAGCTGCTGGACCTGATGTTACTACTCTTCTATACCACATTGTTTGTGCTAAATTTTGCGGTGGAGTATAACTTTTAGTAGTATTTAAACTATTTGCAGTACTGGCACTTGCCGTATTTGCTACAAAATCATCAGTACTCTGTTGCCACAAATAATTATAGCTTCCATTACCCCCCGTAGGAGTACTTCCTACCAATGTTTCCGGGGCTGCTGCATTACAAATAGATTGATCTGCACTGATTGTATTATTTGAAATTACAGGATTTACGGTTACCGTTGGTGTTACCGTCATTTGCGCTGTACACTGTGTTGCTTCAATTCTTGCCAACACATTGAATGTAGTAGTAGTGGATAAATTCCCTGTAGCAAAATTTGGAGAACTAATGGCTCCTCCTGTATTTCCTGTAACAGTACTAATTACTGTATTAAGATCGGTACTTTTTCTCAACTCATAAGTAGTAGGAGGCGTAGCTGGAGTAATTGATACTGCAGTAATATTTGTTTCGGTTCCAGCACATATAGGAGTTGCCGCCACTGCAAAAGTTCTATTCACAGGTGCCGGATTAACAGTTATCGCTATTGTCTCAGGCATCAGTCTCGAACAATTTGGTGTAACAGAAATATTAGTTGCCAACACTTTGACTGTTACAATAATAGCAGCATTAGCAGTATTCGTCAAGGGATTTGTTTGTAAATCAATAACACCTCCAGTTCCCGCAACAGGACCTCCCGTAGGTTGATCATTCGAATCTAACAATTGGTACTGAATCCCAAACTCAGAATTGTCAACTTGGATAGTTGCAGTAGTGCCGGAACAAATTGGTGCTGTTCCTATTAAACTTCTATCTATAGGCAAAGGATTAACCACTATGGTATAAGCTGCTGTAGCGGATGGGCATGAATTATTGGAAACTGTCATCTTTAAGGTCACAGTATGACCTGAATCACCAGCTGCAGATGTATATGTAGGTGTTAATGACGTTGCATCACTTATTGAACCTTCCCCTGTATATGCAGTTGTTTGATCGATTGTCCACTGTATGGTATCACCTACAGAGGCTGTTGTCCCGCTTACAATTGCACTACTACCTACACAAATCGACTGACTTCCTCCAGCTGTTGCTGTTGGGGCTTTTTCAATAGTAACTATCATTTCATCAGATACCGAAGCATAACAAGGAAACTCTGGATCTCCATCAAAAGGGTCAAATGAAGACAAAGTTAAGGTTACAGTACCAGCAGTTATGTCATCAGATGATGGAATATAGGTTGCTCCAAATGCAGTGTCACTTGGCGAAAACGTCCCTGTACCACTAGTTGTCCACTTACCTTCATCTACTGCCCCTTGCACAGATCCCGCCAAGGAAACATTTGGAGTTAAGGAACAAACTATTCGATCTACTCCTGCATTCACTGAAGGCCCAACTAGCACTTTTACATAATATTCTGCAGTTGCTGGTAAACAGGTACCATTGCTAACTGTCATTGTCAAAGTGACAACGCCACTATTATTGCTTGTATCTGACAATGCAGGCATATAAGTAGGTGTTAGCGTAGTTTCATCACTTAATGTTCCATTACCGTTATGTGTCCATAATATTGTACCGTTAGATGCAGCTGCACCACTAACGGTCGCACTTCCGCTTGAACAAATTGTTATATTAACTGTTTCCGGCGATATTGGTGGCGTTACTGTGGCTATCGGTTCATGCTCTATTGTTATTGTAGCTGTATCATCAATAAACCCACCAGATCTAACACAACCATTGGCATCGGTAACAGAAACTAGAGTATAATTCGTGGTAGTGCTTGGATTATTTACTGGATTAAATTGTGTTTCCGAAGCTACTCCATTTACTGTTTGAATAGAGCCATCATTGTAAACAACCGTATATGGACCTGCACTAGAATTTTCAACAACCAGTAATAATCCTGCCCCAGTTTCACACAATGTATTTCCACTAAAATCAGACACTTGTGGTAAGGGATTCATAGTTATTGCTATATCACTAGTACCTTTGCATCCATTCGCACCTGTAGCCGTTACAGTATAAGTCCCAACCATAGCAAGAGTTGAACTAGAAATTATCGGATTTTGAGTACTTGCAGTATACCCATTTGGACCTACCCAGTTGTAACTATATGGAGATGTACCTCCTGTTGCATCTGTAGTTGTAAGGTTTATTGCAGATCCAATACAAACTGGGCTGTTAGATCCAGCTGACGTAGTAATTGGTAAACATAATTTTTTAAGCGCAATTAAAATCCCACCGTTTGAGCTATTATTTGCGAGAGTTGCTGTACCTGTACCAGTACTACCAGCTACCGGCTTAATTGCCCAAGCAGCACCTACACCCATATCTAAATTGTTTGGACTGTATTGGCTATCATATAATTGAGTCAAAGAAGCTGGTACATTGTTTAGTCTCCAATTACTAATTGTTTGGTTGTCAGTTTGCAATCCAAACATGATAACAGCGGAATCATTGGTTGTGGTTGTAATTCCAGTTGCTGTAAAAGTAGCGTCATTTGCTATACTATTTATAATGCCAGGATCAAGATCAAAAGGCCCTGACGGTGTTCCATCGGCTTGAACACCTCCTGTTACGTCTACTCCCCTAAAAGCAACTATTGAACCTAAATTACCATCATCTCCATTGACATCGCTATCCAAAGTAAATGCAAAATTTGTAGCAGCTACATCTGTTGCGTCAGCCACCTTATATAAAAGAGTACCGTACCATTCATCTCCACTTCCTCCTCCTCCAATTCCTATTTGCCTACCATCAACCACAGTCCATCCACTACGGCTGGCATTTGTCAAATCGCCACCTGTATTACCATCATTATCAGTTTGCATGATATTAGCAAACATCACATCACCAATTGCAAGTCCCGAGGGTCTAGTGATCGTTAGGGTTGTAGTAGTAGTATTCGCAGTTTGAGGAGAGCCTGTAATCTGGGTAATTTGCCCAAAAGCAACACCCTCAAAAAACAAATTCGCAATTAAAAAAACAACAGTAAAAATTCCGGTTTTAGGTAGAAATGCTTTCATATTTTAAGAAATTAAAATTATTAATAACGAATACGATATGCGTAACGATATAGACTAAAATCGGCAGAATGGGGTATCTGTGGGTAATCAAATAAATCGATAGCATTTGGGGTATCTATCTGAATGAAAAAAATTATAGAATTGGGGTTTCTATTTTTTTATAAAATTGAAATCATTTTTCAAGAAAAAGTAAGCCTTTTTTATACTTAAACAAATGTTAATTCAATTATAAAATTATAGTACTAAGTTATATTA
>NZ_MUNX01000028.1 GCF_002001005.1 Flavobacterium sp. A45 | reverse complement strand
TTTATTAACAATTTAAATAAAAACAAACCCAAAAACAGCAATTCGTTAAATATATCCCAATTTAAATTCATTAAAAATTTGAATTTTACAAAATAAGTTTAATTTTGCTATACTAAATCAACATATAATAAACATGAGCAAAAGAGTTGTTATCGTTTCTGCAGTTAGAACACCTATCGGCAGTTTTATGGGAGGATTATCTACAGTTACCGCACCAAAATTAGGAGCAATAGCCATCAAAGGTGCATTAGAAAAAATACAATTAGATCCAAATTTGGTAGACGAAGTTTTTATGGGCAATGTGGTGCAAGCTGGCGTAGGCCAAGCTCCAGCACGCCAAGCTGCAATTTATGCAGGCCTTTCAAACAATGTTACCTGTACAACTGTCAATAAAGTATGTGCCTCTGGAATGAAAGCTCTAATGCTTGGGTCGCAAGCCATCCAATGTGGAGATGCCGAAATTGTGATTGCTGGAGGAATGGAAAACATGAGTTTGATTCCTCATTATATGAATTTGAGAAACGGAACAAAATTCGGACCAAGTACATTGGTAGATGGAATGCAAAAAGATGGACTAACAGATGCCTATGACAATAATGCAATGGGCGTTTCTGCCGACTTATGCGCTTCAGAATATAATATTACAAGAGAAGACCAAGATAACTTTGCAATTCAATCTTACAAACGTTCTGCAAAAGCTTGGAGCGAAGGAAAATTTGATAACGAAATAGTTCCTGTAGCCGTTCCTCAAAGGAAGGGCGAGCCTATTATTATTTCGAAAGATGAAGAATTCACAAATGTTTCGATAGAGAAAATACCAACTCTAAATGCTGTATTTACAAAAGACGGAACGGTTACCGCAGCAAATGCATCAACAATTAATGACGGTGCAGCAGCAGTTGTTTTAATGAGCGAAGAAAAAGCAAATGCTTTAGGTTTAAAACCATTAGCATATATAAAAGGATATGCCGATGCCGCGCAAGAACCAAAATGGTTTACAACTAGTCCTGCAAAAGCTCTTCCTAAAGCATTAGCAAAAGCAAATCTAACTTTAGAGGAAATCGATTATTTCGAATTCAATGAAGCCTTTTCAGTAGTTGGGTTAGCCAATTCCAAAATACTTGGATTAGATAATGAAAAAGTAAATATTAATGGCGGAGCAGTTTCATTAGGTCATCCTTTAGGCTGTTCAGGAGTCAGAATAATTGTTACCTTATTAAATGTTTTGGAACAAAATAATGCAAAATACGGAGCCGCTGCAATTTGCAATGGTGGTGGTGGTGCTTCTGCCTTTGTTATAGAAAGAAATATTTCTTAAATATCACTTCAAATAAAAATACAATTATTAAATAATACGAATTGAAAATTACTATTTTTACAACTATTTTCGATTCGTATTATTTTAATATTTAAATTATATAAATGTTTGGAATTTGTAATCTAGCCATGATTCCACTTCGTGCAGAGGCAAGTGATAAAAGTGAAATTGTTTCTCAGGTATTGTTTGGAGAACATTTTGAAGTTTTGGAACAATTCAAACAATGGTCTTATATAAAAATGCAATATGATGATTACCAAGGCTGGATAGATACCAAACAATTTCAAATCATCACAGAATCCAGCTACAATCAACTTTCGTCAGACGCAATAATCCTAAATGCCGATTTGATTGAATATATTATCGCACCATCCAATTTATTGATTCCGATTCCACTTGGTGCTTCTTTATCCTTTTTGAACTATCCTGATATTAATACCAGCAATTATAATTTCGAAGGAAACAAAATAAGTGGAGTAAAGTCAAGGAAAAACATAATAAATTCAGCATTCATGTTTTTGAACGCACCATATTTATGGGGAGGAAAAACACCTTTCGGAATAGATTGTTCAGGTTTTACTCAAATGGTTTACAAACTAAACGGCTATAAACTATTGCGAGATGCATCACAACAAGCAACACAAGGGGAAGCATTAAGCTTTATTGAAGAAAGTGAATCAGGTGATTTAGCTTTTTTTGATAATGACGAAGGAAATATAATCCATGTGGGAATTATAATGGAAAACAACTATATCATTCATGCCAGTGGTAAAGTTAGAATTGACAGATTAGATCATTTAGGAATCTACAATGCTGAAAACAATAAACATACTCACAAACTTCGAGTAATTAAAAAAATCATATAAAAAAATGCTGGAGATTGTCCAGCATTTTTTTTTATATAAATAGAAAATATTACATACTTGCTTTTAATGAGTTGTATTCATTAGTCATATCCAAAGACCTATAAACTCCTAATAGAGACTTCATAACATCTTCGTTTTTCGGCTCAATAGTCAATGCTTTTTTCAAATAAGGAATTACACTTCTCACCAAATCATCTTTTTTTATTTTTAATTTATCATATAGTTCCATTTCTTTAGGGGTATTTCCTAAAGCCGCCATTTCATCAACCAAAGCCTTTTTAGATTCCAATTTACCATATGCTAAATTAATATAAGCATCAATATAATTTGGCTCCATCTCTATAACTTTATTATAACAAATTTCAGCTTTAGCAATATCATTTTTTTCAAGATAAATATAGGCTAGATTCTTGTTGATTTCAAGTCTTTTAGAAGGCACAAACTCATCTCGTGGCTTCTCATACTGTCCTGATTCAAGATAATTTTTTCTTACATTAACAGATGCAAAAGACTCTTCTTGTTTTGTTTTTTTATCTGTTGCATAATATATAATTCCTTTACCTGAATAATTAACTTTCTTTAATTCTTCATAATATTTAGCAGCAGAATCATAATCTTTGGCTGCCATCGATGAAGAAGCTGCATTAAATAAATTCAAAGTATCTTTTTTATCAAACAAATAGACTTTATAACTCTTCTCTGAACTCTCTTTAAATTTTCCAGCTTTAAAATCTTCAACTGCACCATCGACAAGCTTAGATTTCATATCTCGTAATGCTTTATTAGCCTGCAAAGTAAATTTGTACTTACCTGATTCATTTTCCGCTTTAATCAATTCCTGGTAAGCCTCGGAAGCCAATGAAAGATTATTGGTCATGTCAATATTTTTTGAAGCCAAATCTTTTAAAACATTACCTTTCAAAAAGTAGAAGTCCGATTTCTCTTCATCAGTTGAATTATAAATCAAATATTCTATTTTTTTTAAGATACCCAATGCATCTTGGGTTTTACCGGTTTCAAAAACTGACTGAGCAGCCTTAATTTGGTCCTTTTGTGCATACACACCTGCATTTATCAATAACACTATTGATAGCATTACAAATTTTCTTTTCATTAGGTTAAGTTTAGTTGTTAATATTAGGGCTTATTTTTTATTGAAAGAAGTAAAAAATTAAATTTTCACTTCTTTCAAAGTTTAGTAAAAATTATAATACTTAATAGAAAAAAAATGGAAATTAAATATTAGAAGGGGTTTAAAAATGTTAATTAAAAAATCTTTAGAGTTTAAAAAAAATTATATACTCTAAAATGTTTTTATAAACATTTTAAAAGAAAGTAGTTTTTGGCATATTTTAATATTTTTTTTTAGGTTAAACAATTTGGGGTTAATTTAATTTTTCAAATTATAAAT
>NZ_MUNX01000159.1 GCF_002001005.1 Flavobacterium sp. A45 | reverse complement strand
GTTTATAAGATTAATGTTTTTTTTGCTGATAATTTTTTGAAAAAACAATTAGATAAAGTTTTAGATGCTTGTAATTTTGAAATTTTGATTAGTGATAAAAGAGAATATTATTATCAAAAAGGTTCAGCATTATATAAAGAAAAAAATACTAAATGGGAAGTAAAAAGAATAAGTTAGGTGATTTTTTAAGTCCTTTGACCAAGTCCAATAAATTAGAAATAATAGAAACATTTGATGTTGCAATAATAATTGAATTGTACAAACGACAAGTAAATATTGATGTATCTAGATATTTTAATGAATTGGAAGAAATATCTTTAATAAAATGTGTAGAAACAGGGTATTTGTTTTATGCGCCTTTTTCTGTTGTCGGTGATGATCGATTTTATGAAGAATTATCAACTACTCGGACAAATTATTATTCTGAAAGATGGGAGCATAAAAAGATAATTGAATTTTTGACAGAAAAAGATAAGATATTGGAAATTGGATCTGGATTTGGTGCTTTTATAAAATTACTTCATGAAAATAAAATTTTTGATATTAAAGGATTGGAATTGAATAAATTAGCTGTTGCTGAATGTGTAAGTAGTGGACTCAATGTTGAAGCTAAGTTAATTGAAGAAGAAGCTCTTACAAAATTTGAATACTATACTGTAGTTTGTAGTTTTCAAGTTTTAGAGCATATAACAGGTGTTTATGAATTTATTGAATCTTCTTTAAAAACATTAAAAAAAGATGGGAAATTGATAATTGGGGTACCTAACAATAATCCATATATTTTTATTTCAGATAAATGGCACACTTTCAATTTACCTCCACATCACGCAGGTTTATGGAATAAAAATTCCTTAAAATCCTTAGAAAAAATATTTCCAATTAAATTAGCTAATTTAGAGCATGAACCTTTAGAAAATACATATGATTATTTTCTAAATATTCAAATTTTAAACGCAAACTATTTTAAGAAAACATTTTTAAAAGGGTTGAATAAAATAACTCCGAATTTATTAAAATTCTTTTATTGTAGTTTTGTTAAGGGTAGAAATGTATTAGCTGTATTCGTAAAATATTAATTATGAAAGGCTTTATAGAAATAGAATTTAATATTCAGAATTTAGATAGGTATTTTATAAGAACTTCAATTTTTAAGGCGCTTATCTCAAGTCTTCCTAAATTCAATGGAAAACTTTTGGATATCGGTTGTGGTAAGATGCCGTATAAGAATTATATTCTAGAAAGTAGCAAAGTAAATGAATATGTTGGTTTGGATATCGAAAGTGCTTTGGAGTATGATTCTATGGTAAAACCAGACTTTACTTGGGATGGAGAAATAATGCCTTTTGAAAATGACTGTTTTGATTGTGCCTACGGAACTGAGGTCTTAGAGCATTGTCCTGAACCCGAAATTGTTTTAAAAGAGGTGTTAAGGGTAATGAAGTCAGATGGTGTTTTCTTTTTTACTGTACCTTTTTTATGGAATTTACATGAAGTTCCTCACGATGAGTATCGATATACTCCATTTTCATTAGAACGTCATTTAAGGAATGCAGGATTTAAAGATATAGAAATTAAAGCCACAGGCGGTTGGCACGCTGCAATGGCTCAAATGCTTGGCTTGTGGGTTCGAAGAAGTCCGATGAACACTAAAAAGAGAAATGTTCTTTCAGTAATCTTAAAACCAATAATTAAGTTCTTAATTGAATTGGATAAGCCAGAACAAATATTCTTTAAAGAAGGACAAATGATAACAGGTTTATATGGAACTGCTAAAAAATAAGAACATAGCCATTGCCACTGCAAGTAAAAGTGCTTATTCTGAAACTTTTATTAAAGCGCAAATCGATCTTTTACCTGCAAAATTAGTTTTGTATGGTGGCTGGTTACCAATTTACTATGGGGATAATTTGCCAATTAATAATAAGTATAAAACTAAATTGAATCAATTGAGTAAAATCTTTTTCAAAAGATTTTTTTTAGATACTGATTATGATTTCGTTTCCGTATTAAAACAAAATGGGATAGACGTAGTTTTGGCACAGTATGGACAAACGGGTGTAGCATTGATGAATATATGTAAAAAAGCAGATGTTTCATTGGTAGTGCATTTTCATGGGTTTGACGCGAGTGTTAATGAGATCTTAACTCAATATGAAAAAAGGTATCAACGACTATTTGTTGAGGCAAAGAAAATTATAGCTGTTTCGCAAGCGATGAAGTTAAAGTTAATATCGTTGGGGTGTCTAGAACAAAAAATTGCAGTGGTTCCTTGTAGTCCGAGTGATATTTTTTTTGAAAATGAACCTAATTTTGCTTCGAACACTTTTTTCTCGATTGGTCGTTTTGTTGATAAAAAAGCGCCTTATCTTACTTTGATGGCTTTTTATGAAGTGTTAAAAGTATTTCCCGATGCTCAATTGCGAATGGCAGGTTCAGGTGAACTTTTAAATGCTTGTAAAAATATAGTAAAAGCATGGGAAATTCAAGAAAGTGTACATTTTTTGGGTATTATAGAACCAGAGCAAACCAAAATTGAAATGGAAAATGCATTAGCATTTGTTCAACATTCTGTAGTCGCAGATAATGGTGACAGTGAGGGAACTCCTGTTGCTGTGTTGGAGGCACAAGCAGCAGCATTACCAGTCGTTTCTACCTATCATGCAGGAATACCAGATGTGGTGATTGATAATGAAACAGGTTTTTTGGTTCAAGAAACAGATATTGTTGCAATGAAAGAAGCTATGATAAAAATTATTAGCAATAAAGCTTTGGCAAAAGAGATGGGAGCAAAAGGAAGAGATCGTATCAAAAATGAATTTACAATGGATATTTATATTAATAAGTTAAGAGCTGTTTTAAATGAATCCTAATCCCCTTGTTTCTATAATAATACCCACTTACAATCGTGCACATATCATTGGTGAAACCCTTAATAGCGTTTTAGCACAAACCTACCAAAATTGGGAATGTATTATTGTAGACGATAGGGGAAGTGATAATACTTCGGAAATTTTAGAAAAATATACTTCTAAAGATTCAAGGATTAACTATTTAAGTAGACCAGAAACTAGTCCTAAAGGGGCGAGTGCTTGCAGGAATTATGGGCTGTCACAATCAAAAGGAGATTATATAATTTTTCTTGACTCAGATGATGTTTTGATGGAGTATTGTTTGAAGGAACGGATTGCAAAAATTTTTGAAAACAAAAGTAAGGATTTTTGGGTGTTTCCTATGTACATTCAAAATGAAAATCAAGCTAGACAAATTTTTGAAATTCCATTAAGCGAAAGTTATCTTCAAGATTTTTTGTCATGCAAAGTTCATTGGGGTATTATGTGTACAACATGGAATGTGGCTTTTATAAAACAGATAAAAGGTTTTAATGAGTGGTATCCAAGGTTGAATGATCCTGAAGTACATATTAGAGCCATGATAGCTTCCGAAAATAATTTTTGTGTTTTTCGAGAGCTTTTACCAGATAGCATTTATATGGCAGCGTCAATCAAAGACAAAAATAGTTTTGCTGATAACTATGCCAATTCATTGGTATTGTTTATTCCAGATATTAGTAAGGAATTAAGAGAACAAGGCCTAATCAATGAAATTAATTATTTGAAAGAATACTTAAACCATTATTTTTTAAATTTCAATCGCTTTACTACTAGAGCCAATAATAGTAAGGTTTTAGTTGTTTTTTATAAAAATAGAATCATTTCATTTTCTACATCTTTTAAAATTATCTTCAATTATTATTTGTTTTTGTTTTTTAATAATTTGACGATTAAG
>NZ_MUNX01000157.1 GCF_002001005.1 Flavobacterium sp. A45 | reverse complement strand
CTTCCCCCTCTTTTTCCTCCTCCTGAGGCAATAAATACTTTTTTTTCCATTTTAAATTTTAAAAAAATATCGGATAAATATAATTACCGTTCTATTATAGATTGTCAAAAGTATATTCCTGAATTGTATTCTAACAAAGAGTATTCAACTTTGAAATATTCATACAATAAGGAGAGTTTAAAAGAACCTTATTATTGTTTTTACTTTTGGGCTCATTTAAATAATTTTAAATTTTTATATTTAGATACTGTAAATCCAGTTGGTGATGATATGGTTGGGAATATAGTTCTTTTTCCAACAGGAGAAAAAATGGCATTACATAGTTGGTATGCTAGGGCCTACGAAGTTCATAATGATCAAACCATTCGGTTGAACTCTTTTTTGAAGGATTATAATATTGAAGACGCATCGGTTGATTGGAAAGAAATCCAAGTTTTTAAGAATATATTTTTTAATTGGAAAAAAAGAGCAAAAGTATTTGCTGTAAAATTATTTAAGAATAAATGATTACTATTATATATCCCTACCGTGATAGAGAAGAAAGTAGAGTCAAACGTTCTCTAGATTCATTGGTACGACAAAGCAATCGCGATTTTAAAGTTGTTTTTATAGATTATGGTTCTGTATTTGCCACAGCAACAACAATAAAGGAGCTTACTCAGAATTATGATTTTGTGACCTATCTTTATTCCTATCATTGTCATCAACCTTGGTCGAGAGCTAAGGTAATTAATATTGGGTTACAACACGTGATAACTCCTTATGTTTTTGTTGCGGATGTCGATATGATTTTTAGTCACGACTTCATAGAAAAACTGAAACAGATACAAAATCCTAATCAAGCAGTATTTTTTAAAGTTGGTTTTCTGGATCAAAATGAAAGCGTACAATTCAAATCTTTTGATCAATATAAAATAAGTTTTTTTAGTCAAGTTGGAGCCAAAGGCTTGTCGTTATTTCCTCTTGAGGCTTTGAATGAAATACATGGTTTTGATGAATTTTTACATTTTTGGGGAGCCGAAGATGAAGATGTTCATAATCGATTAGAAAATGCAGGTTATCAATCCCTATTTTATGATCAAGAGATTTTAATGCTACACCAATGGCATGTAACCTATAGAAAAGGAGAGTCAAAAGAATTAAGTCAGGACTTGCAATTGACAAACATAACTAGAATTAATCAGGAGCATTTATTAGATAGCAATAAAGGAAAACTAACAATTGTAAATTTGAAAAAATGGGGAAAAAGTATTTCCAAAACTGAATATGAGGTGTTAGAAAATAGTACGGAGACTTTTTTTATAGGGAATAGAAAAGAAAGTATTAGTCATTTTCTTTTTGTGACATTACCTAATTTTAAGGGAGGAGTACTAAATGTGATTTTTCAAAAAGATGATTTTCAAAATAGTTTGAAATACCATGTGAAAAAATGTTTAGGCAAAACAGTCCCAACATATTACTCTTTAAAAGAAATAAATGACAAAGTATTGCTGCATCTTATTAGTTTTTATAGGGACTGTAATTATTCCTATATAGTGGGAAGTGACTTAAAATCGATTCAATTAAAAATAAAAAAAGACTAAACTACTTTTTCTATCTTTACTAAGCCATAAAATTTTTGCCTATGACCAAAGTAATTCTCATATCACAAGCCCCACTTCCTTTTTCTAAAATAGGTAGTTGGACAACACTTTATAAAAATTATTTGCAAAAGGAACACCAAATAGATTTTATCGTGTGCGAACCACCGGAAATACAGTTTGAGAATGTTAAGTACAGTTTGATTGCCAATAATCTCATTTTTAAAATAAGAAGAAAAATAAGGAAAAATAAGTACTTAGGCTATTTTGAGGCTTTAGATAAAATCCTGAAGCCAAATGAAAAATACATTATTCAAATTATAGATAATTTTGGAATTGTAAAGACACTTACTGCTTTTTTGGTTTCAAAAGGGCTGCGATCCAATTGTTATGTTCAGTTTTTTTATCATGGTTTTCCTCCTTTTTATGAAAATTATCAAGGTAGATGGTTTTTTGAGTCAATAGATGAAATGGTGTTATTAACGAATGATTCTTATTTGGCACATAAAATTTATTATACGGTTTTGCCAACTCGATTTTCGGTTTTGCACAATGGTATTGATACCACAAAGTTTTTCCCGCTTTCGTTAAAAGAGAAGCAAGCAATTAAGCAGACAAAAAACACAAACGCTAAAACCGTTTTTGTATGGTGCTCGCAAGATCGTCCCAAAAAAGGTTTGAGTATTATATTAGAGGCTTGGAAGCGGGTTTATAAAACTAGGCAAGATATAGTGTTGTGGGTTATTGGTTGTGAACCTAAAACACCACAAGAAGGCGTGGTGTATTTTGGTCGAATTCCTAATGATGAACTTCCCGTTTATTTTCAAAGTTCAGATTGTTATTTGTTTCCAACACTTTGTCATGAAGGTTTTGGAATGAGTTTGATTGAGGCGTTGCATTGTGGTAATTATTGTATTGCGTCGGCTATTGGTGGAGTTCCCGAAGTGCTGCAATATGGGAAATTGGGAAAATTAATTGAAAATCCACATTTTGTTTCTGCATGGGAAAATGCAATACTTGATTTTCTTGAAAATCCCGTTACAGAAATTACTGTTTCCACCGAACTATATTCTTCCAAAAGTTGGTCTGCAGGAATGAACAGTATAATAGCCAATGCGAAGGCTTCTATTTCTGATTTATGAAAAAAACTAAAGGGAAGTATCTGTTTTAATGACTAAGTATAAATGAAAACCATAGCCATAATTCCAGCTCGAGGCGGATCGAAACGCATACCGGAAAAAAACATTCAACTCTTTGGCGGTTTGCCATTATTGGTGCATTCAATACAGTATGCTTTAGCTAATAGCGAAATTATTGATGCTATTTATGTTTCTACGGATGATGAAACTATAAAAACAACAGCATTGGCTTATGGAGTCAAAGTGATTGATAGACCAAAAGCCTTGTCAGGTGATCTTGAGCCTACAGTATCTGCATTGAAACACGTTTTGGAATCTATCAAGTCGGATGTAGAAAATGTAATTTTATTACAACCCACTAATCCATTACGACCTGATAATTTACTAAAAGAAGCTTTTGAAGTCTATCAAAAAGATGAATGCGAGAGCTTGTTTACGGTTACCAGAAATCATCAAAAATTTGGCAAAATATTAGATAACAAATTCCAACCTTTTAATTATAGTATCGGGCAACGTAGTCAGGATTTGGAACCTTTGTTTTTCGAAAATGGTTTATTGTATATTACCAAAGCTTCTTTGATTTTGGAAGATATTATTATCTCTGAAAATGCCTTTCCATTCGAAGTAAATCATATTTTTGTCGATGTTGATATTGATACTCCAGAGGATTTGGAGTATGCTGAGTACTTATTTAAAAAAACACATGCAAAAAGATAATTTTTATTTTTCAAATCTTAATGGGGTTAGATGTATTGCTGCTTTTATGGTTATTGTGGGGCATATTGAATTGAATAAATCCTATTTTGGTTTACCTAATAATTTTCAAAGTGTAAAGCGGCTAGGTGAATTAGGAGTTTCTTTGTTTTTTGTTTTAAGTGGTTTTTTGATTACTTATTTATTATTAAGAGAGAAAGGGAAATATGGAAAAATTAACATTAGGTTATTTTATTTAAGAAGAGTTTTAAGGATTTGGCCATTGTATTATTTGGTAGTGTTACTTTCATTGTTTGTATTGCCTAATCTTTCTGTATTTCAAATGCCCTATTTTCATTTGGATTTGGATACAAATTATCAACTTTTTATGGTTTGTTTTATGTTTGTTTTTTTTCTTCCAAATGTTTTGATTAATCTAAAATTAATTCCATTTGCTACACAAACATGGTCTATAGGAACTGAGGAACAATTTTATCTTATTTGGCCAATATTAATTGATAAATCTTTAAATCTTAAAAAATGGTTATTAAGTATATTTTTATTGTATAATTTGTTTTTGGTAGTTTTAAGTAATTCTTTTTT
>NZ_MUNX01000154.1 GCF_002001005.1 Flavobacterium sp. A45 | reverse complement strand
ATCTAAATAAGACTGCTCAATATTCTATTTACAAAAAAATAAAAGAGGTTAGAATAAACTAACCTCAATTACCAATTCAACTTAACCTAACTTATTTTTTTTAATATCCTACATTGAAACCTGGTGGATTACCCATCAAATTAATTTGACTTTGTGGAATCGGCATGTTTACCATCGCTGGAGTCATATTTAAAGGTCTCTCCCCTGAGATAGTACCGGCAGTACTAGACTTGAAATATAAATTTTGTCTTTCTACCAGTAAACCCAAACGTTTCAATAAGAACCATCTATTTTTCTCAAAAGCTAATTCACGTGCAGACTCATCCAAATAGGTGTTTAAAGTCCAAGATGTAATATCATATGTACTAACAGTACTTATTGGATTACCTGTATACCCTCTTCTTCTCACTTTGTTTAGATACAAAAGTGCTTTTGTATCGTTACCCAAATAATGGTATGCTTCAGAAGCTAATAAATAGGTCTCAGCCAGTCTGTAATACATATAATCTTTATAACTATCAGAAGTCATAGGTAATTTTTCGGTGTCATGGTATTTTTTCAAACTCCAGTGCCATCTTCTATAATTCCCGTTTGGAGCTGCAATTGCAGGATTAGTAATAGGCTGACCAAACTTAGGATTAGTTGGAACATTGATTTTATAATCTAAATAATTGTCAGAATAGTAATATGTTTTAAATCGCAAATCATTTGTTTGATCATACAATGATTTCAAATAATTGTTTGGGTAAAACCAACCTAAAGCCTGACCTCCATAAGCTACATCCTGTACTAGCTCATTAGCGTTCAATTCATAAGTTCTGTGAGTAAAAACACTGCTTAACCAAGAACCACCACCACCAGCAAGATCATCATTAGCTCCTAACAATTGATCTTTTTGATAAGTAAACAGCGACTCTCTATGATTGCCATTTTGTCCCCAAACTTCTCCTAATGTTACCAGAGCATGAGTTCCTTCATTAATCACTGCGTCAAAATGCGCGGCTGCTCCAGCATAATCCTTTTGCCACATGGCGCTTTTTCCACGTATATGTCTTGCCACACCTTGTCCGTATCTTCCTGGAGATACTTTATAATCAAGATACTTTATTGCAAAGTCAAGATCTCCATCTATTAATTTATATACATCGGCATCACTGGCCACTTTGTATTCAACAGGATCATTTATATTTTCTGGAGTAGTTGCTATAGTATCTATTAATATATTACCATACATTTCTTTTAAATCCAAATACACTTCACCTCTTATAACTCTGGCTTGAGCCACTAGCTTATTTTTTACTGCAGCATCCATTTCGACCTTTCTAGCAGCTGTAATAATCGCAGAGCATCTATCGATAATCTTATACCCTTGAATCCACTTGGATCCAGTAAAAGCAGTAGGATTGTGACCTGTACCATATGGTGTATTCCATGTTCTATGCAAACCTAAGTCTGTCCCCACCATAAAGAAAACATTAGACCACAAATCAGCATTATCACCAGATGGCAAATTATACTTACGCATTAGATTGTAAAGCGCATTTACACCTACATCTAAACCGTCTGGAGAATCATAGATATAATCTACAGATATTTTGTCTTTTACCTCTTCTTTCAAAAACTCTTCACAAGAAGAAAATCCTAAAGAGAGTAAGAGTACCAAAACCAATAAAATTTTTATACTTTTCATAATCTTAATTATTTATAATTTAAATTCTAACTAAATTGTACTATTAAAACCCAACTTGTAGTCCAAAAACAAAAGAAACCGGTTCTGGATATTCATTTGGATTTTTCTCTGGACTATATGACTGAAAATCTGTAATTGTTACTAAATTGCTTCCTGTTACATACATTCTCATGTTGCTTAACCCTGTGGATTTAATTACCTGATCTGGCATTGTGAAGCCAAAAGAAAGATTTTGCAGTCTAATGTATGAAGCATCTTGTAATCCCATAAAATTCATATATGGCGGATCATTACCATCTCTTGGTCTTGGCCAATTCCCAGTTGGGTTTTCCGGAGTCCAGTAATCTTGTTTTAATCCATTTTTCACCCCGCGCAAAGAACCTCCTTCATTATAACCATATAAAAATGGATTATCTTTGGTTATTCCTTGAACGGTATAAAAATCTGCTGATAAATCGAAGTTTTTATATTGCATATTTAACGAAACTGTTCCATACCAATCTGGTAATCTTGAAGTAAGAATTTTATCAGCATCTTCCGGATTAGCTCCATTTGAAGGATTAGCATCATATAGTTTTATATCGCCTGGCTGTAAAACTGTACCTGTAACTGTCGGAATAGTTTCTCCTTCTTGATAAATTCCAATGGCTTTATATTGCCAGTACACATCTATAGGCTGTCCTATAAACCATCTATTTGCAGTATCATCATCTTCAATACCGTCACCATTTGCATCTTTACCATAAATACTTACAATTTTACTTATGTTTTTTGTAAAGCTAAATCCTAAGTTTAATTTAAAATCCTTATTATTAACAATTTCAGTATTTAGAGTAGCTTCAATACCTCTATTGTTAACTTTTCCCAGATTAGACAATTTTTCAGTATATCCAGAACCTGAAGGAAGCAATTCTCTAATCAGTAAATCATCTGTATCTGTATCATAAACTTCCACTGTTCCGTTAATTCTATTTTTTAATAATCCAAAATCAACAGCAAGATTCAACTGAGTCGAAGTTTCCCAACTCAAATCAGGATTAGATAAAGCTCCTCCTGGAACATAACCTGATACTTTAACACCATTTATTATGTAATCTCTTTGATCTGCTGATGCCATACTCTGATATGGATCTCTAGGCTGATTTCCTACTTGTCCATAACTGGCTCTTAATTTTAAAACATTAAGAACTGGCACATGATCTACCATAAATTCTTCTTTAGCTACATTCCAAGCTGCATTAACTGCTGGGAAGTATCCCCATTTATTATTTTTTCCAAATACTGATGAACCGTCAGCTCTAGCAGATGCAGCAAAATAATATTTATTATCAAAGTCATATTCAAATTTACCCGCAAAGGAAACCAATGCTCTTTCGCTTCCTCCAATATCAGGTGTATTCAAAAAAGCAGCCTCCAATCCATAAATTCCAAGAATATCGTTTGGCAATCGGGTAGCAGTATTTCTAAAATCATTGTATTCAGATTGGGTTAATTCATGAACTGCTGTCAAACCAAAGTGATTTTTCTCTGCAACGTTTAATTTATAATTGAATATATTACTTAATTGATATTCTACATTATCCTGAAAACGAATGCTGCCAGATCCTTGTCCCGAATTCCCAATACCCGCAAGAGATTTTGAAGAATTATAAGCCATCGCTTTATAATTCCAAGATCGTCTGCTTGTATTCAATTTATAACTGAAGCCTTTAAAAGGAGTAACATCAAAATATACATTCAAGAGATCGTTTCTATTTAGTTCATTAGTATTTGTCTCATAAAGATCAATTAACGGGTTTGGAGTTTCCTGCACACCACCCGGTAAATGTCGGAAAGAACCATCATCATTATATATTTTACCCAATGGAGAAGTCGTGATAGAATTTAATAAAACACCACCATTGTTTGGGTCATTGGATTCAGAATATTGATATGAAGTGTTCATTCCTACCTTCAGCCAATCATTGATTTTTTGATCAAAATTTAGTCTCAAAGAAACTTTCTCATAATCAGAGTTTGGAATCACACCATTTACATTGATGTAGTTAATACTGCTAAAAATACTTGACGTTTCTGTACCAGATGAAATACTAACGTTATGATTATTCGTATTACCTGTTTTCAGCATATACTTCTCCCAATCTATATATTCGCCAGAAGTAACCGATTCCAATTCCAAAGTAGTGAACACTTGATTGTCGGGTCTGTAAACACCTGCATTTGAAGTTCTGTATGCTTCTCTTTTTAATTGGGCAAATTCTTCACCACTATAGATATCAAAATTTCTATTTATGGTTTGAATTCCAGAAAATCCATTATACGAAATTCTTGCTTTTCCTAACTTACCTTTTTTAGTCGTAATTAAAATTACCCCATTTGCTGCTCTAGCTCCATACATAGACTGCGCAGCGGCATCTTTTAAAATCTCCATAGAAGCAATATCGTTTGCGTTAACATCATTGATATTTCCAATCACAACGCCATCAGCAATTACAATAGGATCATTAGATCCGCTGATAGATTTTTTTCCTCTAATTTGTATACTCGAAGAACTTCCTGGACCACCATCTGCCAAAGTAACTTGGACTCCTGCAGCTTTACCTCTAAGCATCTCACCTACATCTGATGTCGGAACTTTTAATAAGTCCGCCGCTTTTACAGTCGCCACCGAACTAATTACGTCACTTCTTTTCTTCACTCCGTATCCTACAGATACAACTACTTCCTGAAGCGATTGAGCACTCGATTGAAGTTTAATATTCAAACTTGTTCTGTTCCCTACTACAACTGTAGTATTATCCATTCCTACAAAAGAAATAATTAATGTCTCTTTAGGATCGGCTTCAATACTAAATTTACCGTCAAAATCCGTTGAGACACCTTTTGACTCGCCTTTTACCACAATATTCGCTCCTGGCAGAGGCATACCTGTGTTATCGACTACTTTGCCTGAAATCATCTTTTTTTGTGCACTCACACTCTGTGAAATAATGCAGATGAATAAAATCAAGCTTAATCTCAAATAGTTTCCTCCAAGAAAAAGCATGTTTACATTTTTGCTGTTTTTCATTGTTAAAATTTTTAATTAATGTTTTTGGTTAGTTTTATAAAATCGTTTTGATTTATAGGCCAAAATTCAATATTTACTAATGATCCCACGGGAGGAATACATTCGTTTTTAGGGGTGCTAACGTCTTTATACCCATAAAAACAAAGGTTTTGGGTAATTAAAATAGGATTTATAAAAAAAACAATAACATTTTTTGCACTACACATAATTATATC
>NZ_MUNX01000153.1 GCF_002001005.1 Flavobacterium sp. A45 | reverse complement strand
AAAAAACATCTTTAGTTTTAGCTATCAGATTAAGAAAATACAAATCGTTAGATGAAAAGGATATTGCAGAATAGTTTTTTTAAATGTATCAGTCCCGAAAATAAATCAGGAATTACATTTGTTGAAGTGGTTGTTATAGGATTGCTAGTTCCATTAGTGGTTAGAAATGTTAAAAATTATGTCATCAACATTGATAGACAAAACGATGCTCAAGAGAGTTATAATGCATAAAAAAAAAGACATTTTTAAATGAATATTAATCATTTGAAAATGTCTTTTTTTTTTGTTATTTTGAAAAATAGTTATTTATTCTACACAACGTAAGTTGTCAATGAAATAAGTTTCTGGGCGGTATGTTTTTCCATCCAGCTCTGCGGTGAATTCTTTTTTGAAAATATAGTCTTCTACATCTGTCAGGTATTTTATTCGCATTAAGGAAATAGGAGATTTTTTTAATTCTTCATAATTATCTTTTGTGAACATGAAAATTCCCGTTTTTACTCTATTGTCAAAGCCTTTGTCATCTCGTATCATAGTGCCACAACTTTCTTGGTCTATATGTAAGAGGGTGTAAATTTTACCATTTTGAAGTTGTAAATAAATCTTCGAATCTTTATCAAAACAGTTTGCTTTTACAAATTCTTTGCTTTTTTGTATAAATTGTACATTTAATGTTGGCACTCCATCCGTTAGTATCAAAGAATAAAAAATGTAATTTGAATTTCCTCCAAAAACTTTTTCACTTATTAAATATTCTTTAGTGGATTTGTAAGTTCCAATAGAATCGGTAATGTTTGATGAATATTCACAAGGTTTTTGAGCAAAAAGATTAAAACTTAATATGCATAAGGCAGTAACAAATATGTATTTCATAAATTTTATTTTAAGGGCGATTCTATTTTATTTTGGTGCAAATTAAAACAATTTTAGTGTTATTTTCATCTGTTGTGAAAAAACAATATAAATCTCCACCATCTATGATTTTCCATTTTTTTCGAATACTCTCAACCGAATCAGAAAAGTTTCGTGTTGTAATGTTTGCCTTTTGGTTTTGTAGGTGTTGTTTCATCTCACTTTTGTTATAAGCGACACAGTTTTTAATTTCAAAAGTTCTGCCAGGAAATTTTTTTAAGTCATTTGAAGTATATAAATGTGAATGTTTATGCAATTTATTCAATTCATAAAAAAGCCCAACCTGGTCAAAACCACCGGATTTCATAATGGCACTATTGGGTTCGTATAAATATTTCTGTGGCAGACTAAAGTTGGGCTGTTTGAGGTTTTTATCTAAAATAAATTCGAAATTCTCTTCTTTTTCCTTTGTGAGATTTACGGTTTTAATGGAAGTCACACCGATGTACTCTTTGCTTAATTCCCACAACAATTCTTTTACTTCATTCTCAACAGCTACTATATGTATGGATTTTATATGATTCAACTCTGAAATACCTGCTGTAATATCTAGTATTGGTGCTGTTTTTATTAGGATTGAATTTGATTTTTCAAAATAAAAATCCAATTTTTCTGGCACATTCGGCAAGCAATCCTTTAGCATGAATACCTTGCCTTTGGTGTCGTTTCTTCTGGATGGATCGATGTATATCCAATCCCATTTGATGTTTAATTTTGATAAAGTCTCAAAACTATCTCCTACATGACAAGTGATGTTGTTACTGTTTAGTTGTTTACAGTTGTGTTGTACAATGTTGGATAATTCAGCATTGATTTCACAATGCGTAATGTTTTTTATTTTTTTTGAAAAATAATAATCATCAATACCAAAACCACCTGTTAAATCAATTAAATTTTCGCCATAAACAATGGAAGCTTTGTATAAAGCAGTTTTCTCCGAAGAAGTTTGTTCTACGGAGATTTTGCTTGGATAAATAATGTTAGAAGTCGAAAACCAAGTTGGAAGTTTGTCTTTGGCTTTAGCTTTAGCGGCAATTTGATTTATAATAGAAATCCATTCTACAGTAGGAAATGGGTTTTTTTGAAGAGCTAATTTTGAAATTGAGGCTCCAATATTTAAATCAATAAAAGCTTGAATTTTAGAGTCTAAAATGTCTAGGTTCAATTTATATGTTTTTTGTTATTAGTTGAATAAATTTATTATCAGGAAAAAATTCTTTACTAATTACTTTTATTATAGTGTATAAAGGAACTGCAATAATCATTCCCATAACTCCAAATAGGAATCCTGCAATCAATATTACTAGGAAAATTTCTAAAGGATGTGAACTAACACTTTTTGAAAAAATGATTGGTTGAGAAAAGTTGTTGTCTATTACCTGGACGATCCAAAAGCCTATCAATACATAAATAGTAGTGGGTAAAATTTCAGATTGAAAGTCGGAACCCAAGTTACTTAACATTGTTAAAACTGCTGCTAGGATTGAAGCAATTAATGGGCCTAGGTAAGGAATGATATTCAAAACGGCACATAAAAAAGCGATTACAAATGAATTCGGGATTCCAAAAACAGACAAAACGATTGTGTATAATATGAAAACAATGAAAAGCTGAATTAGTAAGCCTATAAAATACCTAGAAAGTAATACGTTTATTTTTTCAATAGAGTTTAATATTTTTTCTTCGTGAGAGTCAGGAATAAGCAATTTTGAGCCTTTTACGAAAATAGATTTGTCTTTGAGAAAAAAAAAGGTAATAAAGAGTACAGATCCGAGACCCATTCCAAAATTGCTGATTACTCCAACGACAGAATTAAAAAAATTAGGTATTATATTAAAATTTAGTATTGATTTAAAGTTTTTTGGATCAAAAACAGCTGCAGAGTCAATATGATGTTGCTCCAAAAAAACATTTAATTGCTTGAAAAGTTCTAAAGTGTTCTTTTCAATTTCATTTGTATTTAAAAGAGACAAATTTTGACCTTGTGAAATAATCAATGGAATGAACATTATTATAAAACCAAAGATGATTAGGATATAAATCATTAAAACGATAATAGATGCAAATGTATGTTTAAATTTTAATCGTCTCTTGAAAAAATCCAAAATTGGTATGCCAATTAAGGTTAGTATCAATGATACCAACAAATAAATTAATACATTTTGAACTTGATATAGAAAATAAAGTAGCAAAGCGACTAAAATTAAAGTGCCAATTGCTCTTAAAATTCCATTTGAAATTATTTTTGATGTAATCATATAGTCTTATTTGGTTATAAAGATAAAAAAACTCGCTAACAAGTAGCGAGTTTTAAATTCTAAAAAAAAACAGAAAAATTATATACCGAATCCAGATCTTGCTCCTCCAGAAACAAATAATGCATTCATTCTTGATTTTTGACCATTTGTGAACATAAACATTCCTCTATCGTCAGTGTAATCCATGTAGTTCATTGTCATTTCATTATGAGCAGGAAGACATGTACTTACGTATGGATAAACAGGTACCCCATAATTTGCAGTTTTAGCAACAGGAGTATCTGAAACTAAATCGCTTCCACAAGATGCATCACCCCAAATATGTCTTAGATTCATCCAGTGACCTACTTCGTGACTAGCTGTTCTTCCTAAATTATAAGGATAGTTAGCCGTACCAGAAAGACCAAAATATTTAGAATCAATTGCAACTCCATCAGTAGCAGAAGAACCTCCAGGGAATTGAGCATAACCTAAAATTCCTCCACCAATTGTACAAACCCATAAATTAAGGTTTGTTGTAGGAGATGTTGGATTGAGACCTCCTTTTTTCGTACTTTTCATTGCATCTCTAGTTCCCCATGAACTTTTTGTTGTTGATTTTCTATTGATTTTTACTAATTCAAACGTAATACCAACATTTGCGGCTACTCCTGCAAATTCTGCTGGTGTATTTGAAAAATCTGAGTTTGTTGCAGTGAAATCTTTGTTTAATACATCTATTTGTGATTGTATTTGTGCATCCGAAATATTTTCTGCTGCTGTTCTGTACAATACGTTTACAATTACTGGAATTACTACTTTTCCATTTACTAAACGTTTTGTCAATAGAGCGTTTTGAGTAAAAGCTTCAATTTGATTCATTCTAATGGCCAAAGTTGGGTCTTCTTTTAATTGTGCTTCCAATACATCTTGTGTAGCACATTTTCGTTGAGTAATTGCAGTAGTAGCATCAGTTGTTAATTCAGTTTGGTCGTTTTGGCACGAGAAAAACAATAGTAGAGCTGCTGCCGAAAAAAATAAATTTTTCATAAATAATTGGTTTTTTGTTATAAAAATGTTTGTTTGGTTAATTATATAGCAATTTTATAACAATTAATCAATAGTTGCAAGTTACTTGAGTCAAAACGGTTAAACGGTATGATTTGTCCGTTGAAATACTGTTTGTAGTAAGTGAAGTCTGTAATAATTAATTAAAAAGTATTGTAAATGAAAGGTTTATCAATAGTTGTAATACTTTTTTGTGCATCATTATTTCTTAAACGGGAGATTATTAATCAAAAAAAAAACTCACCAAGATGTGGTGAGTTTAATTTTAAAAACAAAAGAAATTACAGCCTAAAAGACGCTCTTGAACCGCCTGATAAAAATATTGCTGACATTCTGCTTTTTTGCCCTGTTGAGAACATATACATTCCTCTGTCATCAGTGTAATCCATGTAATTCATGTACATTTCAAGCGGAGTTCCTGAGCATGTACTTCTATGTCCTACCGCTGGAACTCCTGAATTTGCAGCATTGTGAGTAGGGGTGTCTGATACCGAATCACTTCCGCAAGTTGCATCTCCCCAGATATGACGTAAATTCATCCAATGTCCAATTTCGTGAGTTGCTGTTCTTCCTAAATTGAAAGGGTAAGTAGCTGTTCCAGTATTTCCTACGTACTTACTATCGCAAACCACTCCATCTGTAGCAGAAGCTCCACCAGGAAATTGAGCATATCCTAAAATACCACCACCTATTGTACAAACCCAAAAGTTTAGTTTTGTAGTTGGTGAAATGGCTGCAAGTCCGCCTGTGTTTGTTTTCTTCATTGCATCATTGGTCCCCCAAGATGTTTTTGTAGTAGCTTTTCTAACTACTTGGTCAAGTACAAACGTAATGCCCACATTTGCTCTAACACTACTATATGGATTGTTTGGCGTGTTGTAATCCGAATTCAATGCATTAAAATCTTTGTTCAATATGTCAATTTGAGATTGAAGTTGTGCTGTTGTAATGTTTTCAGCAGTAGTTCTGTACAATACATTAAAAACAACTGGGATTTCAATTTTTCCGTTTACCAAACGTTTTGTTAATATTGCATTTTGTGTAAACTCTTCGATTTGATTCATTCTAATTGCTAAAGTTGGATCAGCTTTTAATTGTGCTTCTAATACATCTTGAGAAGCACAGCTTCTTTCTGTGCTAGCATTAACAGATTCATTTGTGGATTCAGATTGTTCGTTTTGACAAGAAAACAACAATAGGCAAACTGCTGCCGATAAAATTAATTTTTTCATAATACTAATCATTTTGTTAAAAAAAGTTTGTTTGGTTAATTATTTTACAATTTTATAACAAATTGGTTATTTTTTAAAATTAATTTAACACTATTTTTTTACGTTTTTTTTGAAATCATTGATTTTATTGACTTGGTTAATAGTAATTTGGGGATATTTACGTAGTCTATAACTTGTTAATTTTTGATTAAAATATTTTAATAATCTAAATAAGTATTATTTATCTTGTTA
>NZ_MUNX01000119.1 GCF_002001005.1 Flavobacterium sp. A45 | reverse complement strand
GTTCTATTTAGTATAGAAATTGTTTGATTGTGTCATATAATGGTTAAGTGTTAATTTTGGGGGTATTAACATAGTCTTAGATCATTTTTTTTGTCACACTACCATTTTTTTCTTGGTCAGAATGAGTTAAATTAATTGACAAACAAATTATTATTTTGATTTGAGTTAAGACAAATTTAGTAAAACAAAAGATATAAAAAAGAGTAAAATGCTAAATTGGCTACTTATTTTTCTGAATATTAACAATTTTGTCTTTTTTATTGTATTCCCAAGTTTGATTTTAACACTATTTTCAGGTGTATTAGAGGATCGGAGACTTCCTGAATATGCTATTTGATGTTTTGTTAAATTACGTAGTTCTTGATTTTTTGAACCTTTTTTAAAACAAAAAAATCCTAATAAAACATTTGTTTTAATTAGGAACTGAAATTAAGTATGAGGTTAAATTATAATTTATGTAAGTTGAAATGAATCACAAATTCATCTTTTACTTTTATGATGCCTCCCATTTTTGTTGGTGGCTCAAGGGCAATCTCCGAAAATTTTACTGCCACACTTCCTTCTAAGTATTCTTTTGTATTTTTTAAAACTAAGTTTTGGTAGGAAAGAGTTTTATCCGTTATACGAAAATTTAAAGTGCATTTGTAATTGGTTCCAAAAGGTTTTATGTTGGTAATGGTTACTGTGCTTTTAGGAAATTTGGTTGCTTTAACAGTGGTTTTAAGGTCTTTGTTCATAATTCGGTTTCCACACTCAAAGTTGCTCATCGAGATTTCGGACTTCAAACTGTTTTTAATAGTGGAATTTAAATAAATTGTGTCTTTGTAAGGAAGGTAATTGGAACAACTGTATTTGCCTACAGTCGAATTCCCCAGAATTTCTATTTCAAGTCTATCAATGATGATGATGTTGGAGTCAATTAATGTAGAAATGGGTTTAGCACTTCCCAATAAAAATAGAAGTACTAAACCCATTAATAGTAATGATATTCTTTGATTCATATTAGAATGCAATTGCTGCTTCAAACATAATTCCGTTAAAATGACCTCCATAATTATCATTCAATGCTGCTGCAGAAGATTGAGAGAAGTCATTGTAAGTTTGATTAACATAAGCAAGTTTTGCCAAGATGTTTTTGGTCATAAACCAACCTGCAGAAGTTTCCACTCTGTTGATACTTGCGTCAACATTTTGTTGTTCCAATTCACCTGTAACTGTACCGTAACGGGCACCTAAATAGAATTGTTCCGTGTTTCCGAATCTGTAAACTACATCACCTACGAATTGGTTAACACTTTTAGATTGTGAACGGTCTGTAGCGCTGGCTCCACCTGAAGTTGTTTCAATAGTTCCGAAGAATTCCAATCCTTTGTATTTTACAAATGGGTTGAACATAAAAGCTGTATAGTATTGTTTGTAACCAGGTTGGTATCTTCCTGTATCTTTGTTTGCAACTGGATCAAAGTTGTTTGCTACAGCAGCTCCGCCATATGTATATGCTTGGTGAGACATTACGCCAAAGTAACGAGAACCACTTCTATCAGAAGACCAAGGGTTTGAACTCATTCTAGCATTGTGATTGTAAGAACCAGTTAATCTTACTCTTAAATCATCATTCAATTGTTTGTCATATCCAAATTTAGCCAAGATTGTTGGAGATGGATTACTAGATGTTTCTGCTACAGATTGGTTTAATTTACCGTTTGTAACTCCTAACATGCTTACCCATCCGTTTCTGTTATAGTAAACTTCCATTCCCATATCAGTTTGGAAAGAGTCCATAATGTTACCTTCTATGAAAGGGTTCATCATGGCATTACCGTTGTCAGTTCTTCTGAAGTGGGCATCACCGTAGTTGTTCTCCCCGTAACCGACTTTGATGGTAGTGTATTTCATAACATCAGCCAAAAGATCTTTTTTAATGAAATCTAGTTTGTCAATTTGTAAGTATCCCCCTTTTACCCATGTTTCTTGGTGGTGTCTTGCAGAAAGATAAATATCCAAATTTACTCGTACTCCATCTGCCAATTGAGCTCCAATAACCATGTTGGCTTCAGGTAAATTGAAGTTGTTTTCTAAATTATTTAATCTGTAATTGCTGTATGCTTTAACGGTACCACTTGCAGCTTGAGTACCTTCAGTTTGATCGTTGAAAGAGTTCAATGCTTGAAATTGCATCGCGAAAGCGCCACCTAAATCAACACTGATTCCTTTGAATTCAACAGTGTCTTTTTTTACATCAAAAACGTTAATCCCGTCTTTTCCTCTTGAAATTTGGTTTTGTATGTGCCCAAATGAAACTTGAGCATTTGCTGAGGCCATAGATAATAGACCTACTGCTAAGAGATAAATTTTTCTCATGATTATGGTATTTAGTTAAAGTTTAAATTGAATTTTATTGTTAAGTCTTCTCCTGTTTTAATAGTTCCCAATAAGGCAGTTGGAGATTTCATGCCAAACTCGGTGAATTTTATTTTATTGGATCCTTGTAAGTTTACAACTCCATTGGAAACGGAAGTTTTTACTTGTGTTTTTAATACTTTAGAAACTCCTGCAATGGTATAGGTACCGGTAAGATTCCAAGTGGTTTCGTTTACTTTTTCAGCAGATTTTAAAATATATTTTATGTTTTTGAATTTGTCTGTTTTCAAAGTTTGATAAGCTACTTTATCCATGCTCTTTTTTTCGCTTTTAATGCTTTCAGCTGGAAGCGTAATGTCGATACTGTTGATGTCGGTCAATTTTGAGTCAACTATCGTAAGATTAGCTGTTCCTGTTCTAGAAGGTGATTTCATTTCCCAATCATGCAGCGTTGAGGTTCCTAATACTGAAAAATTTGTTTTTGCATCTAAAGTGTAGTTTTTTTGAGCGTTTACTGATAAGGTCATTGTAAACAAAACCATTGAGGTGATAATTGTTTTAATTTTTGAATTCATGACTTTTTATTTAAATTGATTGTAATTAAAGTTTGTTAGAGCAGTAAGATTTCGTTCTGATTTTTCATTTAAAATCTTTTTACTTACTTAACTGGTACAAATTTAGGATGGAAGTCAAAATAGGAATATGATATAAATCATGTTAAGAAAAATATAAAAAATGTATTTTATTCAAAGATTGGGCTGAGTTGTTGACTATATCGTTTTTTTTACTGCTTTTTGTTATATTTTTTTGATGTAAAAATAATAGTAACATCCTTGTATATAAGACTTTAGGGTCTTTTTGTAAGATTTTAATGAAGGATCTTTTTCTCTGTTATTTGATTTGTTCTTTATTTGATCTATTTAAAATTTAGAATCAAAAATGTATTTTATTTCCTCCAATTATTTTGTTAATATTTTAAAAAAATGTTTTAATGTTTTAAAAATAATTGGGAGATTTTCTTTTTTGACGACTTGAATAAATAATCAAGAGGATTTATATAAATTGGATGGGTACTTTTTTTCTTGAGACAATCGCCAATGAATACTATTGAATTTTAAAAAGCCGAAACTGCTCTTCAGTATATAAGTAATTTTAGGGTCATTTATTTAAAATTGCGATATCAACAAAATGTCGTTAAATTTGCACCATGCAAATTGAGAAAAAAGACATACGGGCACTATCCAAAGACCAATTGAGAGATTTTTTTGTAACCAATGGTGATAAAGCTTTTCGGGGTAATCAAGTCTATGAATGGTTGTGGAGTAAAGGCGCACACAGTTTTGAAGATATGACCAATGTCGCCAAAAGCACTCGTGCCATGCTGGAAGATAATTTTGTTATCAATCACATCAAAGTGGATACAATGCAACGCAGTGAAGATGGAACGGTTAAAAATGCGGTTCGTTTGCATGATGGATTGGTGGTTGAAAGTGTTTTGATTCCAACTCAAACTAGAACTACAGCTTGTGTATCTAGTCAGGTGGGCTGCAGTCTGGATTGTAATTTTTGCGCTACCGCCAGATTGAAACGCATGCGTAACCTGGAACCGGCCGAAATTTACGATCAAGTAATCGCGATTGATAGAGAAAGCAGGCTGTATCACAATCATCCACTGTCGAATATTGTTTTTATGGGAATGGGTGAACCACTTATGAACTATAATAATGTTTTGAAAGCGATTGAAATGATCACTTCTCCAGAAGGATTGGGAATGTCTCCAAAACGTATTATGGTTTCGACTTCTGGAATTCCCAAAATGATTAAGAAATTGGCAGATGATGATGTGAAATTTAAATTGGCGGTATCATTACACTCTGCAATTGATGAAATTCGATCACGTATCATGCCGTTTAGTGAAAATTTTCCTTTAGCTGATCTAAGAGAGTCTTTAGAGTATTGGTATCGAAAAACAAAGTGTAAGGTGTCCTATGAATATGTAGTTTGGAAAGGAATTAATGATGATAAAGCCTCGATAGATGCCTTGGTGAAATTTTGTAAATATGTTCCTTGTAAAGTAAATTTGATTGAATACAATCCTATTGATGATGGAGAATTTCAACAAGCTTCGGAAGAATCTATAAATGCCTATATAAAAGCACTTGAAAACACAGGAATTGTGGTGAAAGTAAGAAGAAGTCGTGGAAAAGATATTGATGCAGCTTGTGGACAATTAGCCAATAAAGAAGCTTAAATGTCAAACTATGAGAAATAAAAAAAGCATTAAAAAGAACAGTTAAGTTCATTTTAATGCTTTTTTGCTTTTAAGAAAGTTGTTGCTTTATTTTTTTAATTCTATCGTAGTTGTTACACCATCAACAGTTACAGATGCAAGATTGTCGCATTCGCCAGTTCCATAATCAACCAATGTTTCAACACCATTTTTAACTTTTGAAACTGTACCAGAAACAGGGAATGGTTTTTTGCAGGCCATTTCATAACGCAGCGGTGTTTTAATTGTACTTGAACTGGTGTCACCATTTGGCCAGGCTGTGGTTTCACTTCCTGTTACCAAGAAAACATTATCGCTCCAATTGCCTTTTGTGTCATAACCTTCTACCATTTCTTTTATTCTATTTCCTGTTCTAGTATAAATAGATCCATCTTCAAAAGTTATTGTCATGTCAACGGTGCAAGTGAATACAGGATGCACTGCGGCAAGCAATTCGGTGCTTTTAAGAGTTCTTATAATGGTTTTGCTACCTTGAATTTTGTTGCCGTTGTGGTAAAATTGATCAAAGGAATAGGTAATCGTCTGCTCTGGAGTCATGAAATTCCCTGAGAAAGAAAGAGTAATTTTTCCTTTTAATACATTTCCGTTTTCAAGAGTACAACCTTCAGTCCCAAAATCAATTGAACCTGTAAATGTTCCGTCTACATACGTCCATGTTGTCACAGCACAGGCGGGTAAAAAACTTTTTACTGTTTCAGATTTTCCAGTAGAACTGCTTTGTTTCATAGAAAATTGATCTTCCGCTATATTTGAAACGTCTTCAATGGAAGCGTCAATTTTATTATCTACAGCTACTTGGCTGGTTGGAGAAGTAGGATTCGTGTTATCAGTATTATTGTCTGAATTGTCACAACTGATAAATAAGGCTGTTGCTATAAATGAAGCAATGAAAAAAAACTTTGTTTTCATAATTAATAGATTTAAGGTTTATTATAAGATGTTTAATTTTTAAAAAAAAGGTTAACGAAAAGACTTTTTTTGAAAATAATAAAAGATTAATTCCTTAATTGAAAGGATTCAATGTTTCTTCGAATTTTTTTGAGTAGAATGAATGATCTGTGTTCCAGTAATGGAGTATACTATAAAACACTATTTTTATAAAGTTATAAT
>NZ_MUNX01000130.1 GCF_002001005.1 Flavobacterium sp. A45 | reverse complement strand
CAATTATACAAATGAAACAAATAAAAAAAATCTTCTTAAACAGTTAGATAAAATTGGTTCAATAGTTTTTTTTGACAAACCAATATTAAATGATTTACAAGTTCTAAATCCTGATTGGATAACAACAGGTGCCTATTCAGTTATAACATCTGAAATAACAAGAAATAAAAAAGGACATTTAAATTATAATAACTTGAAAGAAATTTTCAAAGATGAAAAATGTCTTTTTGCGAATGAAAGAATCAAATTAAAATATAAAGAAAAAGACTTTCAATTCATTTTGGCATTAATGACTGATTATGATTTATGTGTCCCTAATCCATTTGAAAAAGATGAATACTTAGTGCCGTGTGCTTTTGAAGGTGAAAAACCTCTAGAATTTGATAAGTACAAAAGAGAAAGCAGACAGTATCGATTTCAATTCGAATCTTCATTCGAAATGTTAATTATATATCGTTTTATGGCACGCAACATTTCAAAATGTATTAAAAATGGCTACTGGCAATCTGGCATAGTTATTAAAGATCAACATAGTGATACATTTGCTCTTGTAGAAACAAATCAACATTCAAAAATAATTGATTTTTGGATAAAAGGGGATAATATTAGAGGATTATGGGAAGTGTTACGAAGAGATATTAAAGATATTAATTCTAAATATTCATTAAAATATAAAGAAGAAATATTATATTCTTCAAAAGAAAATAGAACACCAGTCTTTTTGTCTTATGACGAAATGATTGATAGTTTAAGAAATGGTGTTAGTACAATTGCCTATCATCCAACATATAGAATACGTAATATTGATGTATTAAAAGTAATAGATAATTTTGAAGATTCACAAAAAATAATAAATGCAATGAGTAAAGAAGGACAAGTTTTCAATGTTAAAGGTGATTTTATTACTACTGGACAGACACAAATTGGCGGTAAAAATAATGTCCAAAACAACTATATAAATACTTATGCAAATAACACTCAGATTCAAGAGTTAAAAGATATTTTAGAAGATTTTGAAGATGTATCAAAAGATAATAAAGAATGGCAAGAAAACTTTAGTAATGCTTTGAAGGAATTGTATCGTTTAGAAGAAGCTAATGATCAAATTGATGAAAAGAAATCTATATCTAAACTGCAAAAGTTTTTTAACAAAGCTAAAGAAATTAAAGATTGGGTAGCTATAAGTGTTCTTCCTGCAGAAATAGCTACAAAAGGAGAAAAAATGATTGAATTATGCGAAAAATTATTTACTTCTTTCTAAATGATTTAGTTTTAAACTAGCTGTTAATTTCTTAATAACGACAGGTAAAATCCATGTCAATTAAGTTTTATCTCTATTAGCTTAGATATTCTGAAGGTTTTGGGGATCATTGTAAAACGACACACATCAACCGAAAAAAATTTTACCAAACAGAAAAATTTAATCCAAAAAACATTAAATTTAACTCTCTAAAAAAGAACAACATGGCAACTAATAAAGTTACGCTTCACAGAGTTTTTTCCGCACCTGTTGAGAAAGTTTATAAAGCATTCACAGATGCGGATGCGATGGCGTCTTGGTTTCCGCCTTATGGTTTTGTCTGCAAAGTACATAGTATGGATTTCCAAATTGGCGGAAAATACAAAATGTCGTTTACGAATTTTACTACAGGTAGTAGTGATTCCTTTGGTGGCGAATATTTAGAAATTGTACCTAATGAACGATTAAAATACACAGACGAATTTGACGACCCAAATTTACCGGGACAAATGATCACAACAATCGAACTGCGAAAAGTACTATGCGGTACAGAACTTTTTGCAACACAGGAAGGAATACCTGATGCAATACCAACAGAAATGTGTTATTTAGGCTGGCAGGAATCGCTTGACAAATTAAAACGTTTGGTAGAACCGAATATCCCGGATGCTTAACTAAGTAGTAAAAAAACTCATTGGGTTTAATTATTTTTAAACATATAGAAACATAGAATTTGTAATTTTTTAAAAAGAGTTTGATAGACGTTTTACTTTTCACATAGTTAATCTATGTGAAAAATGTTGCTATTTCTATTCATTCTTTAATGATTTGATATTAAATCTATGTGTCTATGTGTTTAACTTTATATTCAAACAGAAATACATTCAACAAGAATTAAAAACTAAAAAAATGGCAAAACAAATTTTCATCAATTTAGCAGTAACTGATTTGCAAAAATCTATGGCCTTTTATACTGCATTAGGCTTTACAAACAATCCTCAATTTTCGGACGACACCGGAAAATGTATGGTTTGGTGTGAAAGCATTTATGTAATGCTTTTGACACACGAAAAGTTTTTAAGCTTTACTGCCAAACCTATTGCAGACACAAAATCTAACATAGCGGGACTTTTTTCATTATCGACTGAAAGTGTTGATGAAGTGAACAGTATTATGACAAATGGGCTAAACGCAGGCGGAATAGAGCCAAGCGAAATGAAAGATTACGGTTTTATGCAAATGCGTACTATCGAAGATTTTGACGGACACACTTGGGAATTTTTCTATATGGATATGTCAAAAATTCCAGCAGAATAGTAAAAGGAACTATAAACAAATAACTGATTTTCAGACACCCTGAAATACTATGACATTAATTGCAATATTTTTTCCGTTTGTTTCTTTCTTTTTGAGAGGAAGAATACTCACCTCTATTCTCTGCCTGATTTTACAAATTACTTTAATTGGCTGGATTCCAGCAGCAGTTTGGGCTGTTATTTCATTACAAAACTCAAGAGCTGATAAACGCAACAAAATGCTGATTAAAGCTTTGAAAGTAAAATAGCTAAAAAGTTGTGAAAAGATATACTTTCCAGGAAATTATTAAACAGATTCTTTTATAAAAAATAATCTTCTTCATTATTGATTGGGTTCGCGTAAGGGATTACTTCACATTATAATTATTTTTATTGGAGTTCAGTGAATTTCATTTGCGGCGATATCCTTTATTTTTTTTCTTTAAAAAAATAAAGATAAAGCCAAAAGCCCGACCCCAAAGTAGCAGATTGATGAATCAAAAACGAAATTTTCTGCTTTGGGGTTACGCCCATATTATAAAACAGTAGGAATTACAAAACCAATTCTTCAAACAAACATTGAATCGTTTTATCCAAATCTGTTGACAAACCCGAATGTGGTCTGGAAGTCTGTATCGCCGAACTTCGGATAGCGGTCAACCAACGAAAACGAGACGGGATATCGAACTCACCAATAGGCCCGCTGGCTTTGTCTCCGTGAGCAATTTTCTGAAAGGATTCTAAATTCGATTCGAGTTGTTCCAAATCAAAATCTTCCGAGAACAACAGCAATTTTGCTTCATTAACAGAATAGAGCATTTTTATATATTTTGCTTTTTTGCAAAACAGAATAACGCCAACATTCAGGAATTCTTCGCGTTCTACCCTAGGCACAACACGAATAACGGCATATTCATATAAGTTTTTCTCTTGCATTTTGGGCTTCATTTATAAAAATTTCTGAATGGTTCAATCTTGTCCATAAAAACTGAAAATATACATCTCTAATTTCGTCTGGGGTTTGCTCGGTGTCTTCCCAATGGAGCCAATCTTCCGGAATATAATCGACAATATCCTGTAATATTTCTTTGGTGAGTAACTTTCTAAAAGCAAGATCTGTTGCTAACAATTCGCTGGCTTGAGGCAGTAACACATGGTCTTTTATCAGAGCAAAAGGACTTTTAGCATGCGTTTCCCAAGTATTCCAAGAATGATGGAAATATAATGACGCTCCATGATCAATGAGCCACAATTCTTTGTGCCAAATAAGCATATTGGTATTCCTAAACGTACGATCTACATTGGTAATAAAGGCATCCAACCAAACGATTTGCGAGGCCAAGTCCGCAGGCAATTTTGTCACCACAGGATCAAAAGTAATAGCTCCCGACAAAAAATGCAAGGCTAGATTCAGTCCCTGACTGCCTTGTAATAAATCTTGAATTTCTTCATCACCTTCGGTGCGACCAAAGGCTTCGTCGAGATTGGCAAACACCAATTCTGGCATTTTCAATTTTAAAACTCTGGCGATTTCTCCACCTATGAGTTCGGCAATCAAGGCCTTTACGCCATGTCCCGCACCTCTAAATTTCAAAACATATTTAAAATCATCATCCGCTTCTGCAAGAGCGGGCAACGAACCACCTTCACGCAGCGGCGAAATATAGCGCGTAACATTTACAGTTCTTAATTCAAGTGGTTTCTTCATATAACAATTTTACGAACTACAAACTTACAAATAACTATTTTCTTTAAGACGCTAAGCTACTAAGAAACTAAGATGCTAAGATTTTACTAGACAGTTCAAATCCTTAAACAATTTAAACTTTTAAACAATCTCAAACACTTAACCCTCCAAACTCAAATAGGCTTTCCCAATATTTTCAATAATCGACGAAGCTATAAAAGACTGATAACCTGTTTCTGGCAAAGCAATGTCGGCAGTCAAACCGTGAAGGTACACGCCCAATATAGCCGCATCAACAGCTTTGTAGGATTGTGCCAAAAGACTCGTAATAATCCCTGTCAGGACATCCCCGCTTCCGGCTGTGGCCAAAGCAGCGTTACCTGTGGTATTTTCATAAATCATTTCGCCGTCAACAATGTAAGTTGGTGCGCCTTTCATCACAATCACAACTTGATTCACAAGCGAAAAAACGACGGTTTTACCAAACTTCTCCTCCTCAGTATACCATTTCCCAATCAGTCGTTCTAATTCTTTTGGATGTGGAGTCAAAATAGTTCTGGGAGAAACCAAGGCTACCCAAGACGGGTTATGAGATAAAATATTTAGGGCATCGGCATCAATAACCAACGGAAGACTTGTATTTGACAAAAAATCGTGAAGTGCTTTTTGTGTTGCCATTTTCTGTCCCATTCCAGGGCCAATACCTATCGCATCGACATCCAAATTCAAAGCAATCTCCGAAATATATTTTTCGTGATCATCCGTCACCACCATCGCTTCTGGAATAGAGATTTGCACAATTTCATACCCACATTGCGGAACAAAAGCTGTCACCAATCCACAACCCGTTTTCAGTGCAGCTTTCGAAGCCAAACATACAGCTCCAATCTTTCCATAACTTCCGCCAATAAGCAAAACATGACCCTGAATGCCTTTGTGAGTGTATTTGTCAATGGTTTTGTAGCGTTTTAGAATTTCATTTCGGTCAATGGTTATTGGAGTATTCATCGGATTGAATTTTCTATTAAAAGTACAAAATTTTAAAGTTTCAAACTCTAAAAACTATCAAGGCAAACACATAAGCTAAAAAAATCAACTCATGTGTTTGCCCTGTATAATTATGTTTTGCAATAGTATGGAATACTATTCCTTAATAATTATTATGGACGCTTTATAACCTGTGCCCACATTCCATTGGTCTGCCATAACGGCAACTCCTTTATCATCGTAAACCTCAAATTCAGCAGTATTGGGTGAAGCGAAGCCTTCATTCAAAGCTTCAATATCAATCCTATTAACACCTTTTTCCAATTTTATTTCAAAACCTTTGAACTCACCTTCCATAACAACTTCAGGTTCAATGACTTTATTATTCAAATATATTTTTACTTTGTCTCCGTCAAGAAATGCAGCGTCACGGTAATTAATTTTAGAGGTCAAAGATTTAGTTTTGAAACTGCCCAAATATTGATTTTGTCTATAATAAATCCCCTCTGTATTTGCCGCTTTTTTATATAAATAAGGATTATTAAAAAGCTCTTTTGGATCAACTGCTAAGGAATCTATTTTTTTTACGACAGCCGGTGGCATAACTTTTGGTGAAACTTCTTTTGGAGGAATCTCTTTTTCCTTTTTGGTTTCTTTCGGCGGAATTGGTTTGTATTTAGCACTGAATTCTTCCTGGGCATATCCACTTAAGGACATTCCAATCATAACAACAAAAAACAATATCCTTTTCATATATGTAAAATTATTTATTAGTGTCCCAATTGTTATATTTTTAATTAATTTGAATATTTTCAAAACCATTTAACAAATACAATCAGAC
>NZ_MUNX01000137.1 GCF_002001005.1 Flavobacterium sp. A45 | reverse complement strand
CCTATAAACAGTATAAATATAAATTAGTTAACATTTATTTTGTCAAATAATTAAATTTTTAACGAATTGAAATTTTGATTTAGCTAAAAAAATAAATCCCCTGATAAAATTAATATCAAGGGATTTTTAAATTAATTATTTCAAATATTATAAAGCTGGTAAATCACCATTGCCTTTTGTTGGCAAATTGCTATATCCCATCAAATATAAATCAACTTCTCTAGCTGCTTCACGTCCTTCAGAGATGGCCCATACAATTAAGGATTGACCTCTTCTCATATCACCTGCGGTGAAAATATGAGGAACATTAGTTTGATAATTGGTGGCTTTGTAATTACTTCTAAAATCTATTTCTAAACCTAATTGCTCCGCTAATGTTTTTTCCGGACCAGTAAATCCAAGCGCTAGCAAAGCTAAATCACAAGGCCAGATTTTTTCTGAACCTTCTTTTTCTATTAGTTCAGGTCTTTGACCAGGTGTTATTTTCCATTGCACTTCAACGGTTTTTAATCCAACTAATTCTCCTTTTTCGTTAGCAAGGAATTCTTTAGTATTAATCAACCAGTTTCTGTTGCAACCCTCTTCATGTGATGAAGATGTTTTTAACTGCAACGGCCAAAATGGCCATGGTGTAGTTTCGCTTCTTCCAACAGGAGGTTTTGGCATGATTTCAAAATTAGTAACTGATTTTGCACCATGTCTGTTTGAAGTTCCTACACAATCCGATCCTGTGTCTCCCCCTCCAATAACGATTACATCTTTTCCAGTTGCTAATACTTGGTCTTCAATTTTTTCTCCGTACAATACTTTGGTTTGCTGCGTCAAGAAATCCATAGCCTGAACAACACCTTTGCTGTCTGCGCCTTTAGTAGGTAATCCTCTTCTTTCGGTTGCTCCACCGCATAAAACGATAGAATCAAAAGAATTTAATTCTTCTACGCTAAAGTTTACACCTACGTTCACGTTTGTTTTGAAAGTGATTCCTTCAGCCTCTAATACTTTTACACGTCTGTCGATAATGGCTTTTTCTAATTTGAAATTTGGAATTCCGTAACGTAATAAACCACCAATTGCATTGTCTCTTTCAAAAACGGTAACAGTATGACCTGCACGATTCAATTGTTGTGCAGCAGCTAATCCGGCAGGACCAGATCCAACGACTGCAACTGTTTTTCCTGTTCTTTTTTCTGGTGTTTGTGGTTTGATCCAACCTTCAGCAAAACCTCTTTCGATGATATTTTTTTCAATATTTTCGATAGCAACTGGTTCTTGGATAATTCCTAATACACATGATTTTTCACAAGGAGCAGGGCATAAACGACCTGTAAATTCAGGGAAGTTATTTGTTGATTGTAAAATCTGCAATGCACTTTCCCATTCTTCTTGATGCACCATGTCATTAAAATCAGGAATTAAATTTCCTAATGGACAGGAGCTGTGGCAAAAAGGAATTCCGCAATCCATACATCTGGAACCTTGTTCTTTGATTTTTTCTTTTGATAATGGAATTGTAAACTCATTATAATTTGTAACTCTTTCTAGAACAGCAACGTTACTTTCGTCGGCTCTATTATATTCTTTAAATCCACCTATTTTACCCATGACTATTGTGCTATTAGTTCTTCAATTTGCTTTTCTTCTGCCAATCTTTGTAATGCTTTTTTGTAATCTGTTGGCATCACTTTAATGAAATGTTTGCTTTCGTTTTCCCAATCAGCTAAAAGGCGTTTCGCCAAAGGGCTATTGGTATACATCGAATGATTTTTGATTAAGCGTTTTAATTTGGCTAAATCTTCATCTTCTAATGTTTCTAAGGCAACCATTTCCATATTGCACAATCCATCTTCAAATTTCTTTTTGGCATCATAAACATAAGCAACACCACCGCTCATACCAGCTGCGAAGTTTCTGCCTGTTTTACCAAGAACAACTACTGTTCCTCCGGTCATGTATTCACAACCGTGGTCTCCAATTCCTTCTACAACAGCTGTCGCTCCTGAGTTTCTAACGGCAAAACGTTCTCCTGCCATACCATTTATGTAGGCTTCTCCAGTGATTGCACCGTAAAGAGCTACGTTACCAATGATAATGTTGTCTTCAGGAACGAAAGTAGCTGTAGGTGGTACTTTGATAATTAATTTTCCTCCTGAAAGCCCTTTTCCTAAATAATCATTACAGTTTCCGTGAATTTTAAATGACAATCCGTTAGTTGCAAAAGCTCCAAAACTTTGTCCAGCAGAACCTGTAAAGTCAACAAGGATAGTGTCTTCCGGTAAACCTTGAGAACCATATATTTTTGAAATTTCATTACTTAAAATTGCGCCTACAGAACGGTCTGTATTTTTGATATCAAAAGTAACTCTAGTTCTTTCTTTTCTATAAATAGAAGGAATAGCAGCTTTTATAATATCAAAGTCAAGTACGTTTTCTAATGCGTGATCTTGTGTAGTAGTATTATGGTTTGGAACTGTTTTTGCTTTCTCTGGTTTATAAAGAATGTTAGATAAATCCAATCCATTTGCTTTATAATGTTTGATTGCTTTATTAACATTCAATTTTTGAGATTGTCCAACCATTTCTTTCAATGTTCTAAAACCAAGTTGAGCCATGATTTCTCTTAACTCTTCGGCGATAAAGTACATGAAGTTAATAACGTGTTCTGGTGTTCCTTTGAAATTTTTTCTCAATTCAGGATCTTGTGTTGCAATACCTACTGGGCAAGTATTTAAGTGACAAGCTCTCATCATGATACAACCAGAAGCTACAAGAGGTGCGGTTGCAAATCCAAATTCTTCAGCTCCAAGCAAGGCAGCAATAGCAACGTCACGACCTGTTTTTAATTGACCATCACATTCTAAAACCACACGACTTCTTAAATCATTCAAGATTAAAGTTTGTTGGGCTTCAGCAAGACCAAGTTCCCATGGAATACCTGTGTGTTGTAATGATGTTAATGGTGCAGCACCCGTTCCTCCATCGTAACCAGAAATTAAGATAACGTCAGCTTTTGCTTTAGCAACACCCGCAGCGATTGTTCCAACTCCAACTTCAGCAACTAATTTAACATTAACTCTAGCTTCTCTGTTGGCATTTTTTAAATCAAAAATTAATTGAGATAAATCTTCAATAGAGTAAATATCGTGGTGAGGAGGAGGAGAGATAAGACCTACATAAGGAGTAGAATTTCTTGTTTCCGCAATCCATGGCACAACTTTTTCACCAGGTAATTGACCACCTTCTCCAGGTTTTGCACCTTGCGCCATTTTTATTTGAATCTCTTGAGCATTTGTCAGGTAGTTAATAGAAACTCCAAATCTTCCAGATGCTACTTGTTTGATGGCGCTGTTTTTAGAATCCCCATTTAATTCTTTTTGGAAACGTTTTGGATTTTCTCCGCCTTCTCCAGAGTTAGATTTACCTCCAATTCTGTTCATGGCAATCGCTAGATTCTCATGAGCTTCCTGGCTGATAGATCCGTAAGACATAGCACCAGTTTTGAATTTTTTTACAATTTCAGTCCATGGTTCTACTTCGTCAATAGAAATAGGGTCAAGATTGTTGAATTCGAATAAACCTCTAATGGTCATCAAGTTTTCACTTTGCTCGTTAACCATTTTGGAGTATTCTTTATAACTTTCTGGGCTGTTCAATCGAACTGCTTGTTGTAATTTTGAAATTGTAGTTGGATTGAACATGTGTTTTTCACCGTTTCTTCTCCATCTGTAAATTCCTCCAATTTCTAATGGCAATAGGTTTGCGATATTAGATTTTGGGAAAGCATTTTGGTGTCTCTTTTTAACTTCTCTTTCAATTTCCATTAAACCAATACCTTCTATTCTTGAAGGTGTATAAGGGAAGTATTTAGAAGTAAAGGTTTTGTTTAAACCTAAAATCTCAAAAATTTGTGCAGCTCTATAAGAATGTAAAGTAGAGATACCAATTTTATTCATGATTTTTAGAATCCCTTTTGCAATTGCTTTATTGTAATTTGTAATAGCATAATCAGCTTTTACTCCTGTAATAAAACCTTGTTTAACTTGGTCATGAAGAATTTCATTTACCATGTAAGGATTTATTGCGCTGGCACCATATCCAAATAATAAAGCAAAATGATGAGGCTCACGCGGTTCTGCTGATTCGATTATGATACCAAATTTAGAACGTACTTTTAAAATATTCAAAGAGTGATGTATGTAAGAAGTAGCCAATAACATTGGTATTGGAGCCATTTTTTCACTTACGCCTCTGTCCGAAAGAATAACGATATTACATCCTTCAGAAACCGCTTTGAATGTCGCTTGAACACATTTTTCTAATGCACGTTCCATACCGTTTACCCCTTTTTCTATTTTGTATAAAGTAGAAATAGTAACCGATTTGAAATCGTTGTGTTCGATGCTTCTTATTTTATCCAAATCCTCATTAGAAATAACAGGGTTTTGAATTTTAATTTTTTTACAGTGAATGTCAGTGATGTCAAAGATGTTGTAATCTCCGCCAATAGCCAAACTTGTATCAGTGATTATTTCTTCACGAATACCATCCAATGGAGGGTTGGTAACCTGAGCAAATAATTGTTTGAAATAGTTATACAGCAATTGTGGCTGATCTGATAATACCGCAAGAGGAGTATCATTACCCATAGAACTCAAGGCTTCATTGCCCTGAGCACCCATTGGATTAATGATGGTTTTTAAATCTTCGATAGTGTAACCAAATAAACGCTGTCTGGTTTCAAAATCAGTTTCTTCAGTTGGAATTGGATTATTCGTATAAGGAATTTGAGCCAATTGCAACATATTGTTGTCTAACCATTCTCTATAAGGACGTTTGGTTACAACAGAATGCTTGATTTCTTCATCTTCAATGATACGGCCTTCATTCATGTCAACCAAGAACATTTTTCCTGGTTCCAATCTTCCGTGTTGTACTACATCTTCTGGCTTGATGTCAAGAACACCAATTTCTGATGACATGATAACAAAACCGCTTTTTGTTAATGTATAACGAGAAGGACGCAATCCATTTCTGTCCAATAATGCTCCAATTACGTTTCCATCTGTAAATGGAATAGAAGCAGGACCATCCCATGGTTCCATGATACAGGCATTGTATTCGTAGAATGCTTTCTTTTCATCAGACATGGTTTTGTGTTTTTCCCAAGCTTCAGGAACAACCATCATCATTACCTCTGGAAGAGAACGACCAGTCATTAATAATAACTCAACAACCATATCCATAGAAGCTGAATCTGATTTTCCTTCCAAGATGATTGGGAATAATTTTTTTAGATCTTCTCCAAAAACATCACTTTTCATCAATTCTTCACGAGCACGCATTCTGCTCACGTTTCCTCTTAAAGTATTGATTTCTCCATTATGACACATATATCTAAATGGTTGTGCCAAATCCCAAGAAGGGAAAGTGTTTGTAGAGAAACGTTGGTGAACCAAAGCTAGTCTAGTCACTAAATCATCATCTAATAAATCAGTATAGTATCTGCTGATGTCTTCCGGCATCAAAAGACCTTTGTATATAATAGTTGTAGTAGAACAGCTTGAAAAGTAAAACATATGACTTTCCGAAGTTCTTGAATTGCGAATTTTATGTTCAGCAATTTTTCTGGCCAAGAATAATTTAGCATTGAACTGCTGTTCAGTAATATCTAAACCGTTTTTACCAACAAATACTTGTTTAACGGTAGGTTCTTTTTCTGCGGCAATTTGTCCTAAATTAGAAACATCAACAGGAACATCTCTCCATCCTAATATAGATAGATTTTGATCTTTTATAGCGTCTTCAAAAGTGGTTTTGCAAAATGCTACTTGGTTTGGACTTTTTGGCATAAAAACCATTCCTACAGCATATTCTCTAACTTCTGGGATTTCAAAATCACAAACTTTCTTAAAGAATGCATGTGGGATATCAAATAAGATTCCAGCACCATCTCCAGTTCTTCCATCAGAGCTTACTGCTCCACGATGTTCTAACTTTATAAGGATATCTAGCGCTTTATGAATAATGTCATTAGACTTAATTCCATTCAAATTACATATAAATCCTGCGCCACAGTTGTCGTGTTCAAATTCGGGTAAATAAAGGCCTTGTTCTTTAACTCTCATGCTTGATATTTTTTTCTACAAAATTAAAGATTTCATAACATATAACTAATGAATACGGGGTTTAGGTTCTATTTTTGCTATAAAATTAAAAAAGGTATGAATATTTGATAATAATGCTGAATTTCCCTTTCTGAATTGACATATCTTCAAAAAATATTTTTTTAAATTTTAAAAACACT
>NZ_MUNX01000054.1 GCF_002001005.1 Flavobacterium sp. A45 | reverse complement strand
AATTAGTACTCTATAATTTGACCATCGAGTATAATGCTGTCAATTAGGTTACTACCAAAAGCGTAAGGCAATTGATAATAGGAAGGTATCGCTTTTGTAATGATTAAATTGGCTTTTTTTCCTTTTGTAATACTTCCATGAGTATTTGAAATCCCCATAGCATAAGCGCCGTTTATAGTGGCTGCATTAATGGCTTCTTCAGGAGTCATTTTCATTTTGATGCAAGCAGTGGCAACAACAAAATTCATATTTCCTGATGGAGTAGAGCCAGGGTTGTAATCAGTTGCAAGAGCTAATGGAAGTCCCGCAGCTATCATTTCACGAGCCGGAGTATAAGGAATGCTCAAAAAATAAGAGCAGGAAGGCAATGCAACTGGCATTGTTTCAGTATTTTTTAAAGATTCGATATCTTCAGAATTCATGATTTCCAAGTGATCTAATGAAAGGGCATTGTATTTTACGCCAGCTTGGATTCCGCCAATTGAATTGAATTGATTGACATGGATTTTTGGCTTTAAGCCAGACTGAATTCCTGCTTCCATGATATTTTCAGTTTCTTCAACGGAAAAATAACCTGTTTCGCAAAAGACATCAATAAAGTCAGCTAATTTATTTTTGGCAATTTCAGGAAGCATTTCATTGATAATGCAGTCAATATATCCTTTTTTATTGTCTTTAAAAGCGGTAGGGTAGGCATGAGCGCCAAGAAAAGTTGCTTTTATTGTTATGGGGTAGTTTTGAGCTAATTGTCGAATAACGCGAAGCATTTTGAGTTCTCCGTCAATGGTGAGCCCGTATCCCGATTTAATTTCAACAGCTCCAGTTCCTAATCGAATTACTTCTTCAAGACGTGCTTTCGATTGGTTGTAAATTTCTTCTTCAGTAGTTTCGTTTAACTTTTTGGCTGAATTTAAGATTCCGCCGCCACGATTGGCGATTTCTTCGTAGGTCATCCCGTTAATACGGTCAACAAACTCCTGTTCGCGATTGCCAGCGTAAACGATGTGTGTATGGCTATCACACCAAGATGGGAGTATTATTTTTCCTGTGGCGTCAATAGTGGTATCTGCAATAATCTTTGGTAAATCATTCATAGACCCAAAATCAGCGATCAAATCGTCTTTGATAAGTAAAAAAGCATTCTTGATTGTTGGCAAAATAGCCATTTCAGCTCCAGATACTTTTAAAATGGAATTTTCGCGAACTTGAAGCAGTTCTTTTATATTAACTATTAATGTTGTCATTTATATTTATTCAGAAATAGTTATTTCAAACATTTTGTCCCAATTCTTACCAGTTACAAAAATGGTTTTAGTTTTTGGATTATAGGCAATTCCATTTAAAACATCGTCAGGTGTAACTTTCAAAAATTTACGTAAACCTGACATATTCAAAATTCCTTCAACTGCTCCTGTATTTGGGTTTACGACTGCAATTGCGTCTTTTTGCCAAACATTAGTGTAAATTTTACCATTTATCCATTCCAATTCATTGATGGCTTTAACTTTGGAATTTCCAGAATATACGTTGACATAATCAATCATTTTTTGGGTTTTTGGATCCATTTTCCAAATTTTTTCTGTTTTGTCGGTTTGGTAAATATAAGTGCCGTCATTTGTCATTCCCCAGCCTTCAATATCTTTTTCGTAAGTGAATTTTTTTTCTAATTTTAAAGTTTTGGCATCATATATAAAACCTGTTTTTTCTTCCCAAGTCAATTGATATAATTTACCGTTTATGAAAGTGATTCCTTCTCCGAAATACATTGAATCTAAATCAATCTGTTTGTAAACTTTACCGGTTTTATAATCATATTTTCTAAAATAGGATGTTCCTTTTTGTCCTGTACTTTCATATAATGTATCATTGTAAAATTCTAAACCTTCGGTAAAGGAAGCCGTATCGTGAGGATAAGTATTTACAATTTTATATTTTAATAATTTTGGAGTCACATTCGAAACCAGTTCAATTCTTTTGGTTGCATCTGATGAATCTGAACCAAAATAAATAGTAGCTTTTAAGAATTGATAACCTAGTTTTTGATCTTTTAATTCAAATTTAAATTTTTCAGAACCTTTTCTGCTTCCAACTTTTTTATCGTTTACAAAGTAAACAATACTGTCAATTTCTTTCGATTTTGGGTTTAAAACACCTATGGAAACTGATTCTGGTGAGGTAAAATGAGCAGGAAAAGCAGAATCATCGATGGTAAATAAAGAATTTTCACTTTTTTTTGTGTCTCCGCACCCAATTAATGTTATTCCTAATAAAATGGGAATTAATAAGTTATGTTTTTTCATGGTTTAAATTTTGAAGAGACCAATATACAACGTTATTTTATTAGAGCAAAGCGCTTGCAAAAATATAAAAAGGTTGTATATTTGCACCGGCAAGTCCTACACGACCAGCTCCTGCAGACTCCCCCAGGATGGGAACATAGCAAGGGTACGTGGTTGAGCGGTGCGATGTAGATCGCTTGCCATTTTTTTTATTTTTACAAGAATTATACAAAAGTGGTCTTCCTTCGGGAGGATTTTTTTATTTTTACCCAAACCGAAATTTAGATTTCAGAATATTAAAAAACAAAAATTAGGTTTTATTATTTGCTGATTAATATTACTAACAACTGATAACTAACAACTGATAACTAACAACTGATAAAATGAATAAAGTAGTATTAATTACAGGAGGTTCTTCGGGAATAGGGAAGTCTATCGGTGAATTTTTGCATCATAAAGGTTTTGTGGTATATGGAACGAGCCGTAATCCAGAACGGGTGCTTAATTCTATTTTCCCATTAATTGCTTTGGATGTTAGGGATGCAGATACTATTCAATTGGCTGTGGCCAAAATAGTAGCAATTTCAGGGAGGTTAGATGTTGTGATTAATAATGCTGGCGTTGGTATTACGGGACCTTTGGAGGAAATTCCGATGGAAGAAATCAAAAATAATTTTGAAACCAACTTTTTTGGACCAATTGAAGTAATGAAAGCAGTTTTGCCACAAATGCGTTCACAACAATCGGGATTAATTATTAATGTTACTTCAATTGCGGGATATATGGGGTTGCCTTACCGCAGTGTTTATTCGGCTTCAAAAGGAGCTTTGGAATTAATTACCGAAGCCTTGCGTATGGAAGTGAAGTCATTTGGTATTCATATTACAAATATTGCTCCTGGTGATTTTGCAACCAATATTGCTGCAGGCCGTTTTCATGCACCAGTCATAAAAGGTTCTGCTTATGAGGTTTCATATGGGAATAATTTAAAAACTATGGATGAACATGTTGATAGTGGAAGCAATCCAAATGAAATGGCGGAAGCAGTTTTTGCAATTATTCAAAATCCGTCTCCTAAAATTCATTATAAAGTAGGCGCTTTTATGCAAAAGTTTTCTATTGTCCTAAAGAGAATCCTGCCGGACAAAGTGTATGAAAAAATGCTTATGAATCATTATAAACTATAAAAATATGGAAAGTATTAGTAATTATTTGCCAGTATTTCTTGGGGTGCTTGTCATTCTTATTTCATGGATTATTATTAGAATAGGTTTGCAAAGATTGAGTAATAGAATTAATAATACAGAGCTTTATAAAGAAGATATGCTCAATGTTCTTGAAGAAATTAGAGATGAATTGAAAGAATTAAATAAAAAGAATTCTGATAGATAATTATAAGTTGTAATTTTGCACAAAATTTGCGTGAAGGATTGAAGCGGCATCCTTTTATTTTTTTCTTTAAAAAATAAAAGATACAGCGGAAAGTCTGGTTTGCTTTTTCGGCAAACACGCCTAAGAAAGGAACACAATTAAATATAATATATTATGAAATTTTTTATTGATACGGCTAATTTAGCTCAAATTAAAGAAGCACAAGCATTAGGTGTTTTAGATGGTGTAACTACTAATCCGTCATTGATGGCTAAAGAAGGAATTACAGGGAAAAACAACATTTTGAAACATTATGTTGATATCTGTAATTTGGTTGATGGAGATGTGAGTGCCGAAGTAAATGCTTTGGATTATGACGGAATGGTAAAAGAAGGTGAAGAATTGGCCGATTTGCACGAACAAATCGTTGTTAAATTACCTATGACAAAAGAAGGTGTAATGGCTGCTAAGTATTTCTCTGATAAAGGAATTAAAACGAATGTAACTCTAGTATTTTCTGCTGGTCAAGCTTTATTGGCTGCGAAAGCAGGGGCAACTTATGTTTCTCCTTTTATTGGCCGTTTGGATGATATTTCTACAGATGGTTTGGCTTTGATTGAGGAAATTAGAGAGATTTATGATAACTACGGTTATGAAACTCAAATTCTAGCAGCTTCTGTTCGTCACACTATGCATATCGTAAACTGTGCAAAAATTGGAGCTGATGTAATGACAGGACCTCTTTCTGCGATTTACGGTTTATTGAAACACCCATTGACAGATATCGGTTTGGCTCAATTTGTTGCTGATTTCGAAAAAGGAAACAAGTAAGGAAGAAAGTTTTCAGTTTTTTGACTGCAGTTTCAGTCAAGAGAATTATAAATAAAAGGTCTCATTTTATTGCGAAATGAGACCTTTTTTAGTTTTTACTGAAATTGGCTGAAAATTCAATATTTGATTATAGGTTCAAATAAAATTCAAATATGGGATTCTCATCGATTTGGATTGTGGGTAAAAAAAAATCTCATTCACAAACGTGAATGAGATTTTTTTGTATTCATTTTAATGAATACTGTATTTTTGAAACAGAATGTTTATTAATGTCCGCCGGATACTTTTTGGTCAAAATCGATACCGTGTGCTTTTAGAATTCTGCTTACTTTCCATGCATAGAATACAAGGTAAGCAAAGCAAATTATACCTACTATATAACTAGATTGTATTCCGATGATTTCGGCAACCCAACCTTGGAATACGCTAACAAAACCACCACCCATAATCATCATGATTAGGAAACTACTTCCTTGACTAGTGTGTTTTCCTAATCCGCTTACTGCCAAAGTAAAGATACAAGGCCATAGAGTACTACAAAACAAACCAACGCTCGTAAAAGCATAAACACTGATCATTCCTGTAGTTACCATACCGACGGCTGTTGCCAAAATACCTAATGAAGAAAAAATTAACAACATTCTGGCTGGATTTCCTTTACTCGCCATATCAGCAGCAATTAATACAAAAATCACTAATCCGTAGATGTAAAAAGGAGTTAAATCGTGGTTCGCAATAGCGTTTACAACTAAAAATACGCCAAAAGCCAAGTAAGGAGCAATAAAACGCAATATTTTTAAAAGGCTCATATTCTCGGTAAAAGCTTCAACTGCTCCAGTCCAACGACCAATCATCAAACTCGCCCAATATAAAGATATATATGGAGCAACATCTTTGGTCAAAAAGCCTAATTTACTTTCCATATAAGCAGGTAAATTACTTGCCGTAGAAACTTCAACTCCAACATATAAAAATATGGCAATCATCCCCATAACCAATTGTGGGTATTGTAGGGCTGATTTTTTTACAGATGTTTTGTCTTGAGAATCATCTTCTTCAATTAATTCTGGTCTTTCAGGTAATGATGAGAATTTTAATAAAATCGCTACCAATAAAAATGCAAATCCTAATACAAGGTAAGGGATTTTTACACTTTCAATGCTTGCTGTTGTATTCTCATTTGTATTGGAACCGAAAATGGCAAAACTTACAATTAATGGTCCAATTGTTGTACCGAGGTTATTGATACCTCCAGCCAAAGTTAGACGCTGAGAACCAGTTTTAATAGGTCCTAAGGCAATTGCTAAAGGGTTTGCAACGGTTTGTTGCAGTGAAAATCCTAGGCCAACAATAAAAAGACCTGCCAACATTAAGGGAAAAGATCCAGTATTTGCTGCTGGATAAAACAAAAGTGTTCCCAATGCAGAAATGAATAACCCTACTGACAATCCGTTTTTGTAACCAATTTTATTTACTAAATCTTCTTTTATTAAATATGAAATTCCCATATAAATAAGAGAACCTACTGTATATGCAATATAAAATGCAAAAGCTACTAATTGACTTTCACCTTGCGTTAAGTTAAATGCTGTTTTAAAAACGGGGATAAGAATATCGTTACTTGCAGCAACAAATCCCCAAAAGAAGAATACGATGACTAAGGGGATGAATTGTCCCCATTTGGTTTGCACATTTTCTGAACTCATAATTTAAAATTTAATTTTTTGGTTATTATTAATTTTTTGATGCTGCAAGACTGTAAATATATTTGTTAAGAAATTCAAAAAAAAATTTTAAGATATAAAGTTTTACACTTTTATAC
>NZ_MUNX01000117.1 GCF_002001005.1 Flavobacterium sp. A45 | reverse complement strand
CATCAATATGATGCAGAAAAATACTTTTAATTTCCATACTTAAAACTTTTATATACAATCTTGTAAAGATATATTTTTTTTAAAATTTTTAAGATGTTTTTTACATAAGTGTATACGTCCCTACAAAACCGCCCGCACCACTTTTTAAAAGAAAATCTCCCCCACCCACATTTTAAACCAATTTACTTTTTTGTCCCTAGAATAAATTCTTCCATTTAAATCTATAGGCTAGCTTATAGTTTCTCAATGACTTTAAAGTGTGGCTACAATTGTTAGTTTAACTATGTACACTTTCTCAATCTTTGTAGCCTATAGCTTTTGCTATGATTGATCGTAAAGCTAAAGTCTTAGGACTATTGTGACTACAAGGAAAATAAATCTAAATAGGCATCTCTTCTATTCTTTTTTAGAACCACTCACACTAATTACCCACACTTATTCTGGCAGTCTAGAAAGATTGTGTTTAATGCTAATTCATTATCTCTAGACTTTATAAATCCAAGTTGACAGCTGTGATTTTAATAAGTCTATCTAAATGCTTTAGGTTAAACAAATGTTCAACTCAAAAACAAAAACAATGGTACGTATTATTGACTACAAACAAAGACACACAGAGAATGGTAGAGCATTCTTTGTATTAGAACTCTCAGGAGGTATTGAAATGGTAAAATCTACAACAACTAATCAGTTTTATGCCACCTCAAAAAAAGCATTTATTTCATCCACATTTGATGAGCAAACTTGTAAAGCACTTATAGGCACAGAAATGCCTGGTAGAGTTATAAAACAAGAATGTGAAGCTTATGAATACGTTGTAAAAGACACTGGGGAACTAGTTACTTTAACTCATAGGTTTGTATACAAGCCAGAAGAGTCAATCTCCACCAAAGAAGACAATGCTATTAAAAGACTTCTAGCAGATGAAAACACATTCTCAAAGAATGGGCATCACAAAGAAGAGTTCGCAATGTAAAATCTTAAATCCTTCCAATTCTGTTTCTATATCTATATAGTCTAGAAACAAAACAGGAAGGATTTTTTTATTTTTAGACCTATGGAAGTAGCAGAAATAAAAGTCTCATATTCAAACACAAATCTTGAAAGGATAAAAATCACTAGTAGCCAAGCTCTATACAGTCTGGTTTTAAAACAATGGAATCTAGATTTAATAGAATTCAAAGAAGAAGTAAAGATTGTACTTCTAAACAGAGCTAGTATTGTGCTAGGAATGCATGAATTGTCAAAAGGTGGTATTTCAGGGGCTGTTGTTGATATTAGAATCATTCTAGGAATTGCTTTAAAATGTAATGCCACTAGTATTGTGTTAGTACACAATCATCCCAGTGGAAATTTAGAACCTAGTGAACCAGATAAGTCAATTACACAAAGACTTAAAGAAGCTAGCAAATTATTAGATTTAAACCTACTAGATCATTTAATTATTACTAAAGAGGGATATTACAGCTTTAGTGACAATGGTATTTTATAAACCTAGCATTGTTCCATATCAAGCTAGTAGTTTACAAAAAGTAAAGGTGCAAGCGTGTTATTATCTGACCATATTTATCACAAATGCACTTTTTACTTTTTAGTCATCATATATTATTATAGCTAAATTTTGTTACTTTTGGCAAAAAAGCAATGTTATCTCTAAATGATCTTTTTAAGGATTTTAAAATAGATGAATTTACCCCATTCAAACTTGACTCTAAACTATCTAGCTTAGATCTTGATAAAGACATACTTCTATATTTTGATAGTGAAGACAATCATCATCTTGAGAAATACATACAAGACAATTACAGTCTTTTAAAATCTCAATTCACAGAGGTTGGAAAAAACTTTATTTACTTACCCAATGTTGAATATCCGGAGCTTTACACTACTGAAATTATTAAGTTTTATTTCCCTCAGATAGATGAAAAGAAACTTTCAGGGAGTATCACAGCTAATAACTTGATAAAGACGGCTGAAATATTCTTCAATGATACAACCTATATTAATGCTAAATCAAAAGAAGTACTAGATTACCTAGGATATAATGGCAGTATAAAGTCTGGCTATATCTTTTTTAACAATGAGAAGATTAGCATTATAGAGTGTGATAATAATTTAGGTTTAAAGCCATGCTTGAAATTACTTGATTACTTTAGTCTGCAAAAGGAAGAAAATGAAAGATTAGCTGAGGACATATGTTTTTCTCAAAGGGAATTTCTCGTAAAAGCTAACCCTTATAAAGACCTTGACACTGAAACAATAGATAAACTGAAACAAATTGAGAGTCAGTTAAAGGAGTTAAAAAGTAATGGACAACTGCTGTTTGCATTACCTATACTCAAGAAAATCATCTCTGACACAGCTAATGGTATAGACCTAGGTTCAGTAAGTAAAATACATATTGATGAAGATTTCAACATTAGACTACCACATTTTAATAACCTCGAGATTCCATTAAGTCATTTAACCAAAGCTGTATATATCCTGTTTTACAACCATCCAAAAGGGATAAACATAAAAGAACTACACAGGTACAAAGAAGAGTTGAAAGATTTCTATTCAAGTATATCAAATCAATCAGATTATGATAAGATGATGCAAAGCATAGAAGACTTAATAGACCCTAGTAGCAAAGCAATTTACACACATATCTCTAGGATTAAATCTGCCTTTTATAGGGGCATGGATGAAGTCTATGCTAAAAATTACATCATCACAGGAAATGGCTTTGGGAATGATATTAAAAGAATTCCAATCTTGGAAGAATTTGAAGAACAGCCCTTTTAAGGTTGCAAATTTGCAAGAGTAGAAGTCATGTGATATTAGGTTGTATGTTTGCTCCATAATCAATGAAGCACAAACCCAATGAAATCAAAATTATTAGTAGTATTTGGATTGGCAGTTACTGTATTGTTTGCTAACCCTAGTTATGTAAGTACAACATCAACAACAAACTTAGCCCTAGTAGAAACTAGCCAAAATTGTCATTATGGACAATGTAAAGCCATTGCAAAAAGCACAGGAAAACAATGTAAACATTGTATTTCTAATGCTGGCGATTTGTACTGCTGGCAACACAAAAGATAATACTACAAGTCCGTAGGAGTCTTTAATAGATCACTTAATTCAACTTCCAAAGCTTGACTAATCCTATAAAGAGTGTATAATGTTGGATTGGTTCTACCTGCTTCAAGCCTAGAGATATTAGTTGTATCAATATCCCCATCTATTTTTCCAACTAAATCTACTTGAGTTAAGCCTTTGCTTAATCTTAAGTCCTGGACTCTTTTACCAACATTTTTAAGCAAATCCGACTTATTCATACTTGACATATTTCACAAGTCAAATCAAGGAGTATATTTGCATTATACGAATGCCATATATGGCAATATGGGATTTAATTTAAGCCATCAATACGAAGTTTGATTAAACAATTAAATAGATATTCCCTCTTTAAAAAACTAGTTAGTTATTTCTAAATTAAATGCAGACTAAAATTATTATGAAATTAAAAATAGTTATTACATCAATACTTATTAGTTGCATAGGTTATTCTCAACAGCCAATTAATAAAAACAAGGGAAGGGAAAGATATACTGATCATCAGTATGATGGTTATAACGGAGGTCTTACTGGACAGGGGTTACAAGATTCTAGAGCAGAAACAGATAAAGCTTCTGTAGCTAAAACTAAAGCTTTAATGGATGAATGGGATAGAGATGAAGTACTACAAGCTAATCTAAAAGAGATACAAGAAGAAGAAGAAGCTAAAAAAGCTGTGGAGGATTCAATTAAAGAAGGAAAACATAAAGAAGCTTTAAGGGTTCAAGCTAAATTGGATCTTGTTACGAAACAACTAGAGTTAAAAAAACAAGAAAACACACATACTATAGAGAAGATTTTATCTTATTTCTTATTAGCAATTATCTTAATCGGATTATACTATATAATCCAAAAGATTAAAACATCAGTTAACTTCAGTCAACTTACCAATACATTCACTATGAAAGCCAAAAGGATAAACTTAAAGACACTCAAATTCAAGCTAAGTGATAAGGAAATTATTGCAATTTCAATTTCCCTTGGAATTATATCTGCTGTAGTTTTCGGAAACTATTTATATCCTAGTGTTTCACACTACACAGCATATACCAGAGGTACAGAATTTTCCAGAGGTGGACGTGCTTATGCTCATGCTTACCCTAGTTTTAATTTCCCACTTGGAATAATTTGTTTTATTGTCACTGGAGGAGTGACCTATTTTATTCTAAATAAGATAAAAAAAACAAAAACAATTTAGATTCAATTCTTGAACTCCAAAACAACCAACCTCTTAATTAGAGTGCATTAATAATTTGTTTTTCTTAGGATGCACCACATATAAATAACAGTTAAATACCCAATGAGATGAATTTCCGTTTACCCAAAATTGGTTGTGAATTAAACAATACGGATTTTAATGATTACCCAGACAGTGCAAAATTGCCTTTCTTAGATAATCTGCTAAACAATCAACCTCTAAAATTAGACTGCATCAATCATTGGCTATTGGATAACAGAGATAACTTCCATAGTGCATTAGAAGATCCAGAATCTTACCAATGCAAGAAATGGCACGAGGACAATTCTAAGTATTGCTTTTCCTGTAATTGTCCAACCCGTAAAGATGAGTGTGTTTTAAAAGAAACTTATATAAGGCTAGAGGAGTATGTACAAATTGTACGAAATGAGGATATTTATATAAAGCTACTTGAGCAATATCACAAAATCCAAAATAGCCAAATAGATGTGTTCAAATGGCTAACAGACAATAAGCAATACTTCAGAGAAAAACACATATATAGCTCTGAAATCCAAATTCGTATATCAATAGCCCCTTTCTATTATTATGAGATAATGATACTAGATAAAACTGAATTTCCTAACCTCTGGAAATTCAAAGATGTTTACAGAAAACACTATTATTCAGAAGAATATGAGAACTACACAAAGAATTAAATTCACTAATTAATTTTAATAACCTCGAATAAAAATATTACTAACAAATATTCACTAATTTAAATTCAAGTCTAAAATGAAAAAACTTATTACTCTATTTTTACTAGCAAGTATTACATTAGCTAGTTGCACATCAAAAGAAGATAACAATGACGAAGATAATACACCTTGCTTTACATATGTAAACTCTGAAATTAGTGAATGTGGTGTTGCAAAACTCCATTTCTATGAAGGCTTTGATACTACAACTGCTGAATTAATATGTTATCAAGCATCAAATAAGCCAAGTATATTTACACAAACTTTATCTATAGCATATCCCAAAGGGACTCATAAATTTCTTCTTAATGGAAACGCTGTAGATTTTAGCAATGTTCTTGATAACCGAATAATAGTAAATCTTAATGGTATTAAATATGAAATATCATTAAATAGCGGTGCTATTAAGCATAATGGTATTTGTAAAACGGCGTTCACAATCAAATCAGAAGATATGAGTGAAATGTATAATTATGCTTATATCTCTTATCCTAACCAACAATAAATAAATAGACAAAAACTTACACCAATACTACATTAGCTAGAATCAAATTTAACCACCCATAACAAGGTGGTTTTTTTATACCCATAAACTATGAAACAGATAGACATGCCTTTTAAACTAGGAATGCAGTATGATAACTGGGAATTTGATTTAGAAGTAATACAAGACAGAATTGAGTACTATGACAGCTATAAATATGTAGGCACTGAATTAAATAAGTTCCTAAGCAAACATGCAGATGAAACTGAACTTCTTTTTAGCCTAGACATATTAGAAGCTGTAGTCATAACCTTTGCAGATAAAAGTTCACAATTCTATAAAAGCATAAATCTTATTACTACTAGGAACAAGGAAGAGAAACATCATTTTTGTATTGAAGAATTTACTAAATTTGACGCTCAGATATCCTGTATCTACAAAAGCAAAAACATATATATTATTTACGCTAGCAACAGCTTAATTAAAGAGCTAGTAGGAAGTATTAGGTAAAAAATGGATACAAATAGGCATACACAAATTTTTAAAGCTTGTAAAGTACTGGTATATGGGCCTGAAGCGTCACAGGTTCGAGTCCTGTTCCCGCTACTAGAAAAGCTTCAGAGAAATCTGAAGCTTTTTTTATGCCCTAAAATCAAGGGATGTACTTTTCGGGCATGGACAAATCCGCGCCATTGGGGTTTATTTGCAATTAATTAACTGATATACGTCATAATATTTATGTTATTATCTAATTAATTTTATATTTACGCTATAACAATAAATAGTTTAAATAT